>NZ_CP158374.1:2874512-3593141 GCF_040267705.1 Agromyces sp. G08B096 | reverse complement strand
GACGGCTGTTGAGACGCGACGACCGGCTGTGGAAGACGCCCGCGGCCGCTGACGCGCGGCCTCCCGCTGTCGGCACGGATTCCACACACCGTGCACAGTCGTGATCGGCCGCGATCGGCGTGGTCGTGCGGAACACCTGACACCATCCACAGTTTCCACAACGGTTAACACCGTTAAGAGAATTAGTGATTCAAGATGGGCGCTCGGCAACCTGGTCGACGAGCGTCGATCGGTGGCGGGTCGCGGTCTCTCCGACAGGTCGCGATCGCTCCGCGATCGGCGCGCGATCGGCTCGATTCCGCGCGTCGCGCCCGGCTCCGCCCGGGTCGCCGCGCGGCCCAGCCGCTAGCATGGGTTCGATTCAGCACCTCCACGACGGGAGAACCGTGAAGTTCCAGGTCAATCGCGACGTCTTCAGTGAGGCCGTCTCCTTCGCCGTCAAGCTGCTGCCCCAGCGCACCACGCTGCCGATCCTGTCGGGCGTGCTCATCCAAGCGAACGACGACGGCCTCGTGCTCTCCTCGTTCGACTACGAGGTCTCGAGCCAGACCGAGATCCAGGCCGACGTCGAGGAGCCCGGCACCGTCCTGGTCTCAGGCCGCCTCCTCGCCGAGATCGCCGGCCGCCTGCCGAACGCCCCGGTGCGGATCGCGACCGAGGAGTCCCGCATCTCCGTCACCTGCGGCTCCGCGAGCTTCACGCTCCTGTCGATGCCCGTCGAGGAATATCCCTCGATCCCCGAGATCGGCGAGCAGACCGGCGTCGTTCCGGCCGACGAGTTCGCGGGCGCCGTCGCCCAGGTCGCCGTCGCGGCCTCGCGCGACGACGTGACCCCCGTCATCACCGGCGTGCAGCTCGAGGTGCGCGAGAACAGCCTGAGCCTCGTCGCCACCGACCGGTACCGCGTCGCGATCCGCGAGATCGCCTGGGACGGCGGCAGCGTCGCCTCCGAGGAGACCCACACCGCCCTCGTGCCGGCCCGCACCCTGCAGGAGGTCGGCAAGACCTTCGGGCACTCGGGCACCATTCAGGTCGCGATCACCAGCCGCGACGACCGCGAGCTCATCGCGTTCAGCGCCGACAAGAAGACCGTGACCAGCCTGCTCATCAAGGGCAACTTCCCGCCCGTGCGCCGGCTGTTCCCCGACACCGTCGACAACTACGCGGTGATGAACACGGCCGAGCTCATCGAGGCGACCCGTCGTGTCGCCCTCGTTCTGGAGCGCGAGGCCGCGCTCCGCTACAGCTTCACGGCCGACGGGCTGACCCTCGAGGCCATCGGCAGCGAGCAGGCGCAGGCGTCGGAGTCGATCGACGCGATCCTCACCGGCGACGAGACCGTCGTCTCGCTGAAGCCGCAGTTCCTGCTCGACGGCCTCTCGGCGGTGCCGAGCGAGTTCGTGCGGATCGGGTTCACGAAGACCGAGAACCCGAACAAGCCGGGGCCGGTGCTCATCACGAGCCAGACCTCGCGCGAGCAGGCCGGCAACGACAGCTACCGGTACCTGCTGCAGCCGAACCTGCTGCTCCGGTAGCGAGGCCGCCCGTCGGCGGCCGAGGGTAGCGTGGTTCCGGTCGATCGAGGGGAAGGGAGTCCAGCGTGCACGTCGAACGCCTCTCCCTCACCGACTACCGCAACTACGCGCGCGCCGAGCTGGAGCTCGGTCCGGGCGCCACGGTGCTCGTCGGCCGCAACGGTCAGGGCAAGACGAACCTCGTCGAGTCGATCGGCTATCTCGCGACGCTCGGCTCGCACCGGGTCTCCGGTGATCAGGCGCTCATCCGCGCCGGCGCCGACGCGGCCATCGTGCGGGCGCTGCTCGCCCACGGCGACCGGCGCGTGCTCGTCGAGCTGCAGCTGAACCGGCAGGGTGCGAACAAGGCGCAGCTCAACCGCTCGCAGGTGAAGCCGCGCGAGCTGCCGCGCTACGCGCACTCGGTGCTCTTCGCCCCCGAAGACCTCGCGATCGTGCGGGGCGAGCCGTCCGTGCGCCGACGGCTCCTCGACGAGCTGCTGGTGCAGCGCACTCCGCGTCTCGCCGGCGTGCTCTCCGACTACGAGCGCGTGCTGAAGCAGCGCAACACCCTGCTGAAGAGCGCCAGGGCACGGGGACTCCGGCCCGACGCGCTGCCCACGCTCGACATCTGGGACGAGCGCCTCGTCGAGCTCGGCTCGGAGCTCATCGATCAGCGGCTCGCGCTCGTCACGGAGCTGGCTCAGCCGCTCGCCGACGCGTACCGCGCGATCGTCGATGCCGACCATGCGCCGTCGCTCCGGCCGGTGCTCTCGATCGACGGCGCCGACCCCGAAGACGACGACGCGATGGCGGATGCCTCGGCCGAGGCATCCGTCGACCGGGTCTCGACCGCCGAGCGCTTCGCGGCGGCCCTCCGTTCGCGGCGCAGCAAGGAGCTCGAGCGAGGGCTCACGCTCTCAGGTCCGCACCGCGACGACGTGCTGCTGCTGCTGAACGGCCTGCCGGCGAAGGGGTATGCGAGCCATGGCGAGTCGTGGTCGTTCGCCCTCGCGCTGCGGCTCGCGTCGGCCGAGCTGCTGCGCCGCGATTCGTCGACGGGCGATCCGGTGCTCGTGCTCGACGACGTGTTCGCCGAGCTCGACCGGCTTCGTCGCGAGCGTCTCGCCGCGGCGATCGGCGGGTTCGAGCAGGTGCTCGTCACGGCCGCGGTGCTCGAGGACGTGCCCGAGCCGCTCACGGCGCGCATCGTGCACATCGAGTCCGGCCGCATCGTCGACGCGGGCGCTGAGCACGAGGACGGGGCGGGCGACGCGGAAGAGCCCGCCGCCGGCGAGGCATCCGAGGCATCCGATGCACCTGATCGGAGCGCGCATGTCTGAGGCGGCCCGCGTCTATCAGCACTTCCGCGAGCTGTTCGGCGACGACCGCCCGCGTCCGCGGTCGTCGCGGCGGGCGACGCCGCGCACCGGCAGCGAGCCGTTCACGCCCGGCCGCGACCCGAAGCCGCTCGGCGACGCCATCGATCAGCTCTCCTCCCAGCTCGGCTGGTCGGGCCCGCTGTCGCAGCACGATCTGCTCGCGTCCTGGACCGAGGTCGCGGGCGAAGAGACGGCGAAGCACTCCGAGCCCATCGCGATCGAGGGCGGCGTGCTGCAGGTGCGGTGCGACTCCACGGCATGGGCGACGCAGCTGCGGATGATGCGTGCCGAGCTCGTCACGCGCATCGTCGAACGGTACCCGGGGGCGGGTGTCGAGACGATCCGCTTCCAGGGGCCGGACGCCCCCACCTGGAAATGGGGTCCCAGATCGGTTCCAGGGCGCGGTCCGCGCGATACCTACGGCTGAGGTGACGAAAACGGTCGCTCCACGCGTGAAATGCCCTCAGATGGCCCGTCGCGGGTTGGGCGGGAGGCTCCGTTTGATAGGATCGGATGTCGCCACAACGACGGTTTGGAGCCCGATTCACCCATGACAGCGGAACCGACGAAGGCCCAGAGTGCGCCTGAATACGGCGCAGACGCGATCCAGGTTCTCGAGGGCCTCGAAGCGGTACGCAAGCGGCCAGGCATGTACATCGGCTCCACGGGGCCGCGCGGACTCCACCACCTGGTCTACGAGATCGTGGACAACTCCGTCGACGAGGCGCTCGCGGGCTACGCCACCGGCATCGATGTGACGATCCTCGCCGACGGCGGCATCAAGGTCGTCGACAACGGCCGCGGTATCCCCGTGGGCATGCACAAGACCGAGGGCCGCTCGACGGTCGAGGTCGTGCACACCGTGCTGCATGCCGGCGGCAAGTTCGGCGGCGGCGGGTATGCCGTCTCCGGCGGTCTGCACGGCGTCGGCGCCTCCGTCGTCAACGCGCTCTCCACGCGGTTCGAGGTCGAGGTCCGTCGTGAGGGCCACGTCTGGCGTCAGGCGTACGAGATCGGCGTGCCGCTCGCCCCCCTCTCGCAAGACGAGGCCAGCGACGAGACCGGCACGACCACCACGTTCTGGGCGAGCCCCGACATCTTCGAGACCGTCGAGTACGACTACGAGACGCTCCGGGCACGCCTGCAGCAGATGGCCTTCCTCAACAAGGGCCTGCGCATCAGCCTCACCGACCTGCGCCACGCGGGCGAGCCCGCCGACCCGGCCGACGTCGAGAACGTCACGGATGCCACGGTCGAGGCGCCGCGCACCGACACCTTCCTCTACGAGCGCGGGCTCGTCGACTACGTCGAATACCTCAACAAGTCGAAGAAGGCCGAGCTCGTCAACGACGAGGTCATCTCCTTCGAGTCGGAGGACACCGAGCGGAAGATCGCGCTCGAGGTCGCCATGCAGTGGACGACGGCGTACACCGAGTCGGTGCACACCTACGCGAACACCATCAACACGCACGAGGGCGGCACCCACGAAGAGGGGTTCCGTGCGGCGCTCACCACGCTCGTGAACCGGTACGCCCGCGAGAAGGGCATTCTCAAGGAGAAGGACGACAACCTCTCCGGCGAGGACGTGCGCGAGGGCCTCACCGCCGTCATCTCGGTGAAGCTGTCCGAGCCGCAGTTCGAGGGTCAGACGAAGACCAAGCTCGGCAACACCGAGGCGAAGTCGTTCGTGCAGCGCGTGACCGGCGACCAGCTCGGCGACTGGTTCGACCGCAACCCGACGCAGGCCCGCGAGATCATCCGCAAGGCGATCCAGGCCGCGACGGCGCGCATCGCCGCCCGCAAGGCGCGCGAGGCCACCCGCCGGAAGGGCTTCCTCGAGTCCAGCGGCATGCCGGGCAAGCTCTCCGACTGCACCTCGAAAGACCCGACGGTGTCCGAGATCTTCATCGTCGAGGGCGACTCGGCCGGCGGCTCGGCGAAGACCGGGCGCAACCCCGAGACCCAGGCGATCCTGCCGCTTCGCGGGAAGATTCTGAACGTCGAGAAGGCGCGCCTCGACCGAGCGCTCGGCAACGCCGAGATCCAGGCGATGATCACCGCGTTCGGCACCGGCATCGGGGAGGACTTCAACCCCGAGAAGGCCAGGTACCACAAGATCGTGCTCATGGCCGACGCCGACGTCGACGGCCAGCACATCACGACGCTGCTGCTCACGCTCCTGTTCCGCTACATGCGGCCGCTCATCGACATGGGCTACGTGTACCTCGCGCAGCCGCCGCTGTACCGCCTGAAGTGGACCAACGCCGAGCACGAGTACGTGTACTCCGACCGCGAGCGCGACGCGCTGCTCGCCGCGGGCGCCGCCGAGGGCAAGCGGATGCCGAAGGAAAACGGCATCCAGCGCTACAAGGGTCTCGGCGAGATGAACCACCAGGAGCTGTGGGACACCACGATGAACCCCGAGACCCGCACCCTGCTCCAGGTGACCATGGAGGACGCCGCCGCAGCCGACGAGATCTTCTCGACGCTGATGGGCGACGACGTCGAGAGCCGACGGACCTTCATCCAGAAGAACGCGAAGGACGTGCGTTTCCTTGACATCTGACGTGATCGAGCCCGGCACCGCGGGCGAGGGCGAGAACGGCGGCTACGGCATCCACGGCCGCATCGACCAGGTCGACCTGAACCTGGAGATGCAGCGCTCCTTCCTCGACTACGCGATGAGCGTGATCATCCAGCGCGCGCTGCCCGACGTGCGCGACGGCCTGAAGCCCGTGCACCGCCGGGTCGTCTACACCATGTACGACGGCGGGTACCGTCCCGACCGCTCGTTCTCGAAGTGCACGCGCGTCATCGGCGACGTCATGGGTCAGTTCCACCCGCACGGCGACTCGTCGGTCTACGACGCGCTCGTCCGCTTGGTGCAGCCGTGGTCGCTGCGGTACCCGCTCGCGCTCGGCCAGGGCAACTTCGGCTCGCCCGGCAACGACGGCGCCGCGGCCCACCGGTACACCGAGACCAAGATGGCCCCGCTCGCCATGGAGATGGTGCGGGACATCGAGGAAGAGACCGTCGACTTCCAGGACAACTACGACGGCCGCACCCAGGAGCCCACAGTGCTGCCGGCGCGGTTCCCGAACCTGCTGGTCAACGGATCGGTCGGCATCGCGGTCGGCATGGCGACCAACATCCCGCCGCACAACCTGCGCGAGGTCGCCGAGGGCGCCCTGTGGGCGCTGGAGCATCCGGATGCCTCGCGCGAGGAGCTGCAGGAAGCGCTGATCCAGCGGATCAAGGGGCCCGACTTCCCGACCGGAGCGCAGATCCTCGGCCAGAAGGGCATCATCGACGCGTACCGCACCGGTCGCGGGTCGATCACGATGCGCGCGGTCGTGAGCGTCGAGGAGATCCAGGGCCGCACCTCGCTCGTGGTCACCGAGCTGCCGTACCAGGTGAACCCCGACAACCTCGCCATCAAGATCGCCGACCTGGTGAAGGACGGCAAGATCCAGGGCATCGCCGACATCCGCGACGAGTCTTCGGGCCGCACGGGCCAGCGTCTCGTGATCGTGCTGAAGCGCGATGCGGTGGCGAAGGTCGTGCTGAACAACCTGTACAAGCACACGTCGCTGCAGGAGAACTTCGGCGCCAACATGCTCGCCATCGTCGACGGCGTGCCCCGCACGCTCTCGATCGACGGCTTCATCGCGCACTGGGTCGACCACCAGATCGACGTCATCGTGCGGCGCACCGAGTTCCGGCTGCGCAAGGCCGAAGAGCGGATGCACATCCTGCGCGGCTACCTCAAGGCGCTCGACGCGCTCGACGAGGTCATCGCACTCATCCGCCGTTCGCCGACGGTCGAGGAGGCCCGCGACGGCCTGATCGAGCTGCTCGACATCGACGAGATCCAGGCCCGCGCCATCCTCGAGCTGCAGCTGCGCCGCCTCGCAGCCCTCGAGCGGCAGAAGATCATGGACGAGGCCGCCGACCTCGAGCGGGAGATCGCCGACTACCGCGACATCCTCGCGACTCCGTCGCGCCAGCGTTCGATCATCGCCGACGAGCTCCGCGAGATCGCCGACAGATACGGCGACGAGCGCCGCACGCACATCGTCCCCGGGTTCGACGGCGACATGTCGATCGAAGACCTCATCCCCGAGGAGGAGATGGTCGTCACCGTCACCCGCGGCGGCTACGTGAAGCGCACCCGGAGCGACAACTATCGGTCGCAGCACCGCGGCGGCCGCGGCGTGAAGGGCGCGGCGCTCCGCGCCGACGACGTCGTCGAGCACTTCTTCGTCACCACCACGCACCACTGGCTGCTGTTCTTCACGAACCAGGGCCGGGTGTACCGGGCGAAGACGTACGAGCTGCAGGAAGGCGGCCGCGACTCGAAGGGCCAGCACGTCGCGAACCTGCTCGAGCTGCAGCCCGACGAGCAGATCGCGGAGATCCTCGACATCCGCGACTACGAGGTGGCGAAGTACCTCGTGCTCGCGACCCGCGACGGCCTGGTGAAGAAGACCGAGCTGACGGCGTACGACACCAACCGGTCGCGCGGCGTCATCGCGATCAACCTGCGCGAGGGCGACGAGCTCGTCTCGGCGATGCTCGCCGACGAGGACGACGAGATCCTCCTCGTCTCGCGCAAGGGCATGTCGCTGCGGTTCGAGGCCAACGACGACGCGCTCCGCCCGATGGGCCGTGCGACGTCCGGGGTGAAGGGCATGTCGTTCCGCGGTGACGATTCGCTGCTCGAGGCATCCGTCGTCGGGTCCTCCGATGAGACGGATGCTTCCACCGACGACGCCGGCGAGGAGATCGCCGGCCAGAAGCTCAGCGACACCGACACCTACGTCTTCGTCGTGACCGAGGGCGGCTACGCCAAGCGCACCCGTATCGAGGAGTACCGCAAGCAGCAGCGCGGCGGCCTGGGCATCAAGGTGGCCAAGCTGAACGACGAACGCGGCGACCTCGCCGGTGCGCTCATCGTCTCCCGGAGCGACGAGGTCCTTGTGGTTCTTGCCAGTGGCAAGGTGGTACGCTCTGACGTCGCCGAGGTGCCCGCCAAGGGCCGTGACACGATGGGGGTCGTCTTCGCGAAGTTCGCGCAGGAAGACCGCATCATCGCCGTCGCGAAGAACTCCGAGCGGAATCTCGTGGAGGACGCCGCCGAGGAGGCCACCGAGGCCGAAGCGACGCAGGTCGCGGAAGAGGAGTGAGCGTTTTCATGAGTAGCGTCGCCGACAAGCTGGCTCGCAAGTCGACCCGTCGCCCTCCGGCGAAGCAGGTGCGGCTGCGCCTGGTCTACATCGACTTCTGGTCGACGGTGAAGCTGTCGTTCCTCGTGGCGATCTGCCTCGCGGTCGTCAACATCGTCGCGTCGTTCCTGGTGTGGACGGTGCTCAACTCGACCGGCATCTTCACGCTCGTGAACAACCTGGTTCAGGATGTCGCGGGGTCGGGCACCGACCTGACGGCCTTCCTGTCCCTCGGCAACGTGATGGGCTTCGCCGTCGTGGGCTCGCTGATCAACCTCGTCGTGACGACGGTGCTCGGCGCGGTCATCGCGGTGCTGTACAACCTCAGCGTGCGGATCACCGGCGGCCTGCTGGTCGGCTTCACCAACAACTGACCGTTCGGCCGAAGGACGGCCTCGCTCGATTCGGACTTTCGTCACGGGTCGGGTAGGCTGTCCTTCGGCCTGAAACGGCCGGCACCTCTCGGGGATATAGCTCAGGCGGTTAGAGCGCTTCGCTGATAACGAAGAGGTCCGAGGTTCAAGTCCTCGTATCCCCACTCCACAACTCCACACCACGAGCCGTTCGGCTCGTTCGGGGCCTTAGCTCAGTTGGTAGAGCGCCTGCTTTGCAAGCAGGATGTCAGGAGTTCGAATCTCCTAGGCTCCACAGTTTCGACATCTTCGCGTTGAGCCCAGCCGCCGGTGTTCACCGGTGACCGGTGCTGTGCTCGAGTTCCGGGCCGGCAGGGGTTCGCCTGCCGCTGGTGACCTCGCGGCGATACCACAGCCGCCAGAAGGCGAGCGCGGCTGTTCCCGATGCGCCGGCGGCGAGCGAGTGCGCGCCCAGGTAGGCCGTGTAGTCCTGGACCGGATCGCGCAGCGCGAGATCGGTTCCGCGCGCAAGGGGGATGCCCCACAGCAGGGCCCCCACGGCGAGAAGCGTGGCGGTGGCGATGGCGACGAGGACCACAAGGACGACGCGCGCCCGATGCGGCCGACCCTCGTACCGTGCGACGGCCCCACGGCGGGCGAGCCACAGGCTGGCCAGGCTGGCGCACAGCAGCGCCACGGCGTCAGCACCGAGGGTGTCGCTGAATCGGTGCCACTTCGCGGTGACGGTGTACGCCCCGATGCCGATCGCCCAGCTCAGCACGAGGAACATGGTCAGTCCGCGCCACCGATACGGGACCACGATGAGCATCGCGAACAGGACCGTCATCGCGATGGTGGTGTGGCCGCTCGGGAAGCTGTTGCCGGCGTAGTCCCCGACGACCTCCACGAGCGGGGGACGGGGGAGGATGAAGCGCTTGAGGGACTGGGTGATGAGCTGGCCCAGCACGATCACCCCCACCGCCGCCACCGCGAGGTCGACCCGCCGACGTACCAGAGCGATCGCGGCCACGATCACGATCGCGACGCCCAGCGACCAGATCGTGATCGCTCCGAGCGCCTCGTCGGCGGCGGTGCGTTCATCTGCGCGTACCTGGTCGGCTCCGCGCAGCGCCGCGTTCTCGAGCTCCTGACCACCGATGGTCCAGACGGCCAGGAGATACGCCGTGGCGAGAACGAGCACAGCGATCCCTGCCGTGATGACCCAGCGTCGACCGCTCCGCGCGGTCACCGGGGAGGACGTCGGGGAGACCGTGGCACTGAGAGACGTCATGGCCAGGAAACTAGCAGCAGCGGTCGTCAGGCGGGCACCCGGTCGAGGAAGCCGAGGACTTGCTGGATGCGGCCGTCCTCGTCGGCAACGATGACGTCGAAGCCGACGATGGGCGGCTCCGCACCCTCCGGCCCGAGTCCCCACTGGAATCTCGTCTGCCGGTGGTGGGTGTCGGGCGTGCCGATGAGTGAGAATACGAAGCCCGGGAACTGGGTCTGCACGGCGGCCATTGTGGCCGCGATCGCATCACGACCGGTGACTTCGACGAGCGGATCGGTGTAGGTGGCGTCGTCACGCCAGTGCTCGGCGAGCAGGCGGGCTCGCTCGGACGGGTCGGTGGAGTTCCAAGCCGTGAGGTAGCGATCGGTGATGGTGGTCATCGGATGTCCCTTCGGTCGTGGCGACTGGTGCGTCGCTGCACCCATGCTCCGATCGGAGACGTCACCGTGTCGATGACCTGGGAGGTCATCGCGCGCCTCGCCGGGCCGGCCATAGGGTCGGAGCATGACCAGTGTCGACAGCCCGGAGGTCGGGAGCCTGCTCCGCAGTTGGCGTGAGCGGCGGCGCCTGAGTCAGCTCCAGCTCTCCTCGCTCACGGGGATCTCCGCTCGGCATCTGAGCTTCGTCGAGACCGGCAAATCCGCGCCGAGCCGGGACATGATCAACCGGCTGGCCGCCAACCTGGAGCTCCCGCTTCGTGAGCGGAACCAGCTCCTCCACGCCGGCGGGTTCGCTCCGCGGCATCCGCAACGGTCGCTCGCCGCACCGGAGCTGCTCGCGGTGAGCGCGGCCTTCCAGCAGATCCTCGATGCGCACGTCCCGCACCCCGCCCTGTTGGTCGATCGGTGGTGGGACATCGTCGACCGCAACACGGCGACCGACCTCCTGCTCCACGGCTGCGCAGACCACCTGCTCGAGCCGCCGGTCAACGCCATACGCCTTTCGCTGCACCCCGAAGGGCTCGCGCCGCGCATCCGGAACCTCGGGCAATGGCGCTCACATCTCCTCGGTCAGCTCGGCAACCGCGCCGAACGCACGGGGGATCGGAGACTGCGCGACCTGCTCGAAGAGGCCGAGTCCTACCCGGGCGAGCTCGCCGGGCGGCCACTCCCGACCGATGTGGTCGTCCCGCTGGAGGTCGACATCGATGGACGCACCCTCCGCATGTTCAGCATCTCCTCGGCCGTCGAGTCCGCGCTCGACGTCACCATCGACGAACTGCGGCTCGAGGCGTTCTACCCCATGGATGCACTCACCTCGGACGTCCTGCGCGGCGCCGTGCAGGAGTGAACCCGGTACCTAGCGCCGAACTCGGCTGGCGTGCGCGGTTCCCACTGCCCACCCCGCCACGAAGGCGCCGATGACCAGTGCGACGGCGATGAGCCCGAGACCCCACAGGCGTGTCGTGGGCACGAACGGCATTCCGCCGACGAAGCCGAAGTCGCCCATGGGTTGGTACGCGAACCAGCCGAACGTGGCCGACGGGCCCGGAAACAGCGTGAGCACGAGGCCGAGGAGCGCGAGTACCCCTGCGCCGATCCCCATCGCGACGAGACCGGTCTTCATCAGCCGCACCCTTCCGTCGTGGACTCGACCACGGTAGCGGATGACCCGATGAGTCGGCCGCGCGGCGCCGAGGGAGAACCCGTGCGCGCCGATCGGTGACATCCGCCGCTGCGCTCACTAACGTGAGCAGGGTCGGAAGGGGTGGAGGATGTCGTTCATCACACGCGGGTTCTCAGGTCGGGGACGGGATCGCGACGAGCGGCTCCCACCGGGGCAGACGCTCGTCGAAGACTGGCCCGTGCTCTCGGCCGGGCCGACGCCCGAGATCTCGACCGACGAGTGGCGGTTCGAGGTGCGTACCGAGGCCGGTCGGAAGGAGTGGACCTGGGACGAAATGCAGGCCCTCGGGGTCGAGGATGTCACGGTCGACATCCACTGCGTGACCCACTGGTCGAAGCTCGGCATGGCCTGGCGGGGTGTGCCGCTCGACAAGATCTTCGAGGAGGTCGAGACGAGCCACGACTACGTCATGGCCCACAGCTACGGCGGATACACGACGAACGTGCCGCTCGATGAGCTCCTCGACGGGCAGGCCTGGATCGCGTTCGAAGCCGACGGAGAGCCGCTCGACCCCGAGCACGGCGGCCCTGCGCGGCTACTCGTCCCGCACCTCTACTTCTGGAAGAGCGCGAAGTGGATCCGGGGGCTCGTCACGATGCCGACCGACGACCCGGGGTTCTGGGAGCAGAACGGCTACCACCTGCACGGCGATCCCTGGCGCGAGGAGCGCTATTGGTGACCCGCGCCGCCTGGCATGTCGCCACCGTCGCGGAGGCGCGCCAGGAGACGCCGACCTCGCGTCGGATCGCCCTCGACATTCCGACCTGGCCCGGCAACGAGGCCGGCGCCCATCTCGACCTGCGGCTGACGGCCGAGGACGGCTACCAGGCGAGCCGGTCCTACTCGATCGCGTCGTCCGGCCCGGGCACCCGGGTCGTGCTCGCGATCGCGGAGGTCGACGGCGGCGAGGTGTCGCCGTTCCTGGTGCACGATCTGCAGGTCGGCGATCAGATCGAGGTGCACGGCCCGCTCGGCGCGTTCTTCGTCTGGCGGCCGGCCCGCGACGGCGCACCCGGCGACGCGGCCGACAGCTCAGCGGGCGCCGACGCGGCCGCGATGCCGCGACCGGTCCAGCTCATCGCCGGGGGATCGGGCGTCGTGCCGCTGTTCGCGATGGCGTCGGCGCACGCGGCGGCGGCGGATGCCACGCCCTTCCGTCTCCTCTACTCGGTGCGCACCCCCGAGGACCTCTTCTTCGCCGACGACCTCGCGGCGCTCGCCGCCGCCCCGGAGCCGACGCGGCTCGCGCTCGACGTCGTCTACACCCGGCAGGCGCCAGCCGGCGCGACGCGTGCACCGGGGCGCCTCACGGCCGACGTGCTGGGCGAACTCGTGTGGCCGGTCGAGCGCGAGCCGAGGATCTTCGTCTGCGGACCGACGCCGTTCGTCGAGTCCGTCGCCGACTGGCTGGTCGCCGCCGGGCATCCCGCGTCATCCATCCGCACCGAGCGATTCGGAGGTGCCTGATGCAGCACGTCGACGGCAACGCGCTCGCCGGAGCGTTCGCCGACCTCTTCGGGGCCGACCTCACCGGGATGCTCGCCTCCTGCGCCGAATGCGGTGCGCGCGCGCCGGTGGCCGGGCTCATGGTGTACCGCACGGCGATGGGATCGGTCGGCCGCTGCGGGCACTGCGATGCGGTGCTCGTGGTCATCGCGGAGCGCTCGGGCCGCCGGCTGGCGAGCCTGACCGGACTCAGGGCCTTGGAGGCCTCGCAAGTACAGTGACGGGATGGACATCCGCATCGCGGCCTACGGGGTCATCATCGACGGCGATCGCATCCTGCTCGCGCACTGGAACGAGCACGGCCGCTCCGGATGGACCCTCCCCGGCGGCGGGGTCGAGGGCGACGAGCACCCCACCGTCGCGGCGAAGCGCGAGATCTTCGAGGAGACGGGGTACGAGGCATCCGTCGACCGACTGCTCGGTATCGACACGATGGTGATCCCTGCGGCGAAGCGGCATCGCGGAGCGGATCCGCTCTACGCGATGCGTGTCGTCTACCGCGCGAGCGTTCTCGGTGGCGAGCTCAGGAACGAGGTGGGCGGTTCGAGCGACGAGGCGCACTGGTTCCCCCTCGCCGAAGTGCCGCGGTTGAAGCGGGTCGCGCTCGTCGACATCGCGCTCCGGCTGAACCGGGCCGAGCCCGCCGACGGCGTGCCGCCCCAGGCGTAGCGGCCCTCGCCGGCAACGCGGAACGGCCCCGTCCAGTGCGGACGGGGCCGTTCGAGTGGCGTCCCTGCGGCGAACATGATCGTCAGAGGGAGGGCCGGGTGAGCGTCGAGACGCCGGCATAGGTGCCGTCGCGCAGGGCGTTGGCGAGCTCGGCGTTGCGGCGACTCATCGTGACCGCCTCGGTGGTGAGACGGGCGTCGAGCCGGCGGCCCCAGGCGACCAGGGCCAGGCCGACGCGGGTGACCGTGCGTTCGCGGGCGAGTCGTGCCTGCTGGCGGACGCGGTCGGTGCTCCCGGAGGAGGAGCGGACTGCGGTGAGCGTGGTGTTCACGGTGGTTCCTTCTTCTTCGGTGGAGAGAGGTCGAGCGCGCGGGCGCGCACTCGTCTGAGGTGACGTGAGGGAATGGCGCGGATGCTCGGGCCGCGACCTCGGCCGCTGGTGCGGCCGGAGTCGAAGCGGACCGCCGCGGGCCGAGCCTCGAACGAGGCCGGCAGGTGTCGGCGGGGCATCCGGAGATGGCGTGTGTTCCGGCGGTCGCAGGGCGACGGCGTCGGATGACGCAGTGCGTGACGGGTCAGACCGTGTTCACGCGGGGCGGTGAGGCTTCACGCGCGGCAGGCGATGCCGGGAAGGCTCAGCAGGCGTGGCCGCCGACGAGGGTGAAGCCGTGCCGTCGATTCTGAATACGCATCATCGGTCATCACTCCTCTCAGATTTCAGCGGATCGGTTCATGACACTATCGGGCTTCGGAACGCGGGCGCAAGCTCCCATGCACACGAATATGGAAATCGGCTGGAAATCAGGGTCAGCCCTGAGACGACGAACGGCCCCGCCGCGATGCGACGGGGCCGTTCGGGTGTCTCAGATGCGCGTCAGAGCGCGGGGGAGTCGGACCCGGCCGTGCCGGACGGCTCGTCGTCGGCGACCCAGAGCTCGTCATCGGCGCGGAACGTCTGCCAGACCGCGTAGGCGACGCCGGCGGCCGCGACGACGGCCGCGCCGATCGCGAGGTACGTGCCGACGCCCGGACCCTTCTTCTTGTCGACGATCGCGACCGCCCGCGGCGAGACGCGCTCGACCGCCCGACGCACCCGGGCGTCGTTGGCGATGTCGCCGATCGAGAGCACCGATCCGAGCACGTTGCCGAGCGTGCGCTCGGCGGTCGAGCCGGCGGTGCGGGCGAAGCCCTTCGCCTGCTCCATGCCCGGGCGGACGTACGTCTCGTAGCCGCTGCGCACGCGCGGAACGACCTCTTCGCGGGTGAGGTTGCCGAGCTGGTGGCTCGCCTCACGCGCCACGGCGTTCGCGTGCTCGAGCACCGCCTGCTGGTTCCCCCACAGCTCCTCCGCACTCCTGCGCAGCCGCTTGAGTTCCTTCTTGCGCTTGCGTGACAGGCTCATACCGACCTCCATCGTTGTGCAGCGAGTTCCTCCATCTTGCCACCGAGCCGCCTGGAAATGGGGTGGGAGTCCAGATGCGGCCTGCCGGTTGACGAATGGGCGCGTGAGAGAATATGGGAATGCCGATTCCCACCGCTGTCGCGACGCTCCACACCAACCACGGCCCCATCGAGGTCGAGCTCTACGGCCACCACGCCCCGAAGACCATCAAGAACT
Organism: Agromyces sp. G08B096; assembly: GCF_040267705.1. Classification (NCBI taxonomy): domain Bacteria; kingdom Bacillati; phylum Actinomycetota; class Actinomycetes; order Micrococcales; family Microbacteriaceae; genus Agromyces; species Agromyces sp. G08B096. The sequence goes on along the minus strand of NZ_CP158374.1, from coordinate 3,577,957 downwards.
TCGTCGGCCTCGCGACCGGCGAGATCGAGTGGACGCACCCTGCCACCGGTCAGAAGAGCACCGACCCGCTCTACGACGGCGTCATCTTCCACCGCATCATCCCCGGATTCATGATCCAGGGCGGCGACCCGCTCGGACAGGGCGTCGGCGGCCCCGGCTACCAGTTCGACGACGAGATCAACCCCGAGCTCGACTTCACCGAGCCCTACGTCCTCGCCATGGCCAACGCCGGCAAGGACCGCATCACGGGCGGCGGCACCAACGGCTCGCAGTTCTTCATCACCGTCGGCCCCACCACCTGGCTGCAGGGCAAGCACACGATCTTCGGCAAGGTGACGGATGCCGCGAGCCAGGCGGTCGTCGACAAGCTCGCGACCGTCCCGACCGACGGCCGCGACAAGCCGCTCGAGGACGTCGTCATCGAGCGCATCACCGTCGAGCCGCGCTGACTCGCGTGAGCGACGCGGCCGGCGACCGCAACGGATTCTGCTATCGGCATCCCGATCGGCAGAGCTTCGTGCTGTGCCAGCGGTGCGGCCGCACCATCTGCGGTGAGTGCCAGACGCCGGCCCCGGTCGGCGTGATCTGCCCCGAGTGCATGAAGGAGCAGCGCGCGCAGGCGCCGAAGACCAAGCCGGCGGTGCTCACGCGCATGCGTTCGGCGAGCGGTCGGGGTGCGCCGGTCGTGACCTACTCCCTCATCGGGGTGACGGTGGCGGTGTTCCTGCTGCAGCTGGTCCCGGGGCTCGGCGTGACGAACTGGCTGTATTTCACGCCGCTCGCCGTGAGCGACATCCACCTGGAGCCGTGGCGGCTCATCACGACGGTGTTCGTGCATTCGACGGCGTTGATCTTCCACGTCCTGCTGAACATGTACACCCTGTGGATCTTCGGGCAGTTGCTCGAAGGGCTGCTCGGGCGCTGGCGTTTCCTCGCGCTCTACCTCATCGCCGGACTCGGCGGATCGGTCGGCGTGGTCTGGCTGTCCGACCCGAATACGTCGGTCGTCGGGGCATCCGGTGCCATCTTCGGCCTGATGGGCGCGTTCCTCGTCATCCAGCGCCGCCTCGGCGGGCAGACCACGCAGCTGTTCGTGCTGCTCGCGATCAACCTGGTGATCGGGTTCGTACCCGGCTGGAACATCGCCTGGCAGGCGCATCTCGGCGGCTTGGCGGTCGGCGCTCTGGTCGGGTGGATCTTCGTGGAGACCCGCAAGCGCGATCAGCGGGGCCTGCAGATCGGACTCCTCGTGGGCCTGACGGCGCTCCTGCTGGTCGCGAGCCTCCGGTACGTGTACTTCCCACTGCTCGGCTAGTTATCCACAGGTTCTCCACACCCTGGGGAGAATCACATCGGTGTCATTCCCCAGATCCGCGGAAAACCGGGCTTTCCCGGTTTCCACAGTGTGTGCAGAACTGGGGACAAGTATGGGAAAAGGGCGGATGCCGAAGCATCCGCCCTTTTCTCGTGTCGATGCGGCGACCGTGCCGCAGCGGCTATCGCCACCTCGTGGTCATGAGGAACCCGATGAACGCGATGCCGAACCCGATGAGGATGTTCCACGACCCGAGGTCGGGGATGGGGAACGCGCCGCCGGAGACGTAGAACACGATGATCCAGGCGAGCCCCACCAGCATGAAGCCGAACATGACCGGCTTGAACCAGACGGGGTTCGGGGCGTCCTCGCCGGGAGCGACCTCCGCGCGCGCGGGCTTGGGGGACTTCGTACGTGCCATGCGGGCGATTCTAGCCGAGGCGCCGCCGGACTCCCAGCGGGGCGGCCGGGCTGCGCGGCTAGAATCGCCGGTATGTCCGAGTCCGCCACCGCTCGCCCGCGCCGTCGGGTCAGCGTCGTCGGCGTGCTGGGCGAGCTGCTGCTGACGGCGGGCGTCCTGATCCTGCTGTTCCTCGGCTGGCAGCTCTGGTGGAACGACGCGATCATGGCAGGTCAGCAGTCGGATGCCGCGTCCGATCGCAGTACGTCGTGGGCCGAGCAGGACCGGGCGGAGCACGGCGACCCCGCCGCGACCCCGCCGCCCGCCGATCCGGGCGAGCCCGTGGTCGATCAGACGAAGTACGGCAACGGCGACGCGTTCGCCGTGATGTACGTCCCGCGCTTCAACGCCGAGGGCACGTTCGACTCGGTCCGCAACATCGCCGAGGGCACCGGTCTCGACGTGCTCAACAGCTTCAGCCTCGGCGTCGGCCACTACCCGGGCACTGCGATGCCCGGTGCCGTCGGCAACTTCGCGATCGCGGCGCACCGCAGCGCCTACGGCGGTGGCATGCACGAGATCGAACAGCTGCAGCTCGGCGACGCGATCTACATCCAGACGAAGGACGGCTGGTACACCTACCGGTTCCGCGACTTCGAGTACGTGACGCCCGAGACCGTCGATGTCCTGGCTCCGGTGCCGCACCATCCCGACCTGCAGCCGACCGACCGCATCATCACGCTCACCAGCTGCAACCCGCTGTACTCGACCGCCGAGCGCATCATCGCGTACGGGGTCCTCGAGTCGTGGCAGCCAGGTGCCGCCAACCCGCCGGCGGAGATCGCCGACGCCGTCGCGAGCTGGGAGAGCTGATATGTACGGAGCGCTCTGGCGAGTCCTGCCCGGCCCCTGGTGGGTCCGGCTCCTCATCCTCCTCATCCTGGCGGCGGCCGTCGTCTACGCCCTCTTCACCTGGGTCTTCCCCTGGGTCGACGGCATTCTCAACCCGATCAACGTCACGGTGGACCAATGACCCGCATCCTCGTCATCGACAACTACGACAGCTTCGTCTACACGCTGAACGGCTACCTGCAGGAGCTCGGCGCGGAGACCGACGTGCTCAGAAACGACGCGTTCGAGGCATCCGAGGTGCCGGCTCGCATCGCCGAGTACGACGGCGTGCTCATCTCGCCCGGGCCCGGCAAGCCGGCCGACGCGGGCGTCTCGATCCCGGTGGTCGAGGCGGCGCTCGCGAGCGGGCAGCCGCTGCTCGGCGTCTGCCTCGGACACCAGGCCATCGCCGAGGCGTTCGGCGCCGTCGTCACGAACGCCGAAGAGCTGATGCACGGCAAGACGTCGCGCATCGAGCACGACGGCAGCGACTTCTACGACGGCGTGCCGCAGCCCTTCACCGCCACGAGGTACCACTCGCTCGCGGTCGTCGACGACACGGTGCCGAGCGAGCTCGTCGTCACGAGCCGGACCCAGGGCGGTGTGATCATGGGGCTCCGCCACGAGGCGGCTCCGCTCTTCGGCGTGCAGTTCCACCCCGAGTCGGTGCTCACCGAGGGCGGCTACCGGATGCTCGGCAACTGGCTCGACGTCGTCGGCCTGCCGGGTGCGCGTGAGCGCGCGGCGAAGCTGAACCCGCTCGTGCGCGCGACGGCCTGACGGGCGAGACCCTGCCGGCGGCGCGGCGGCCGGCTGTGCTCAGCCGGCGCAGTAGGTGAGCTCGACGCTCGACTTCTGGGCCACCTCGCCCGGCGCGGGCGACTGACGCGTCACCGGCGAACCGGGCTGCGCCTTGCACGACCCGTCGGGCTTCGGCACGGGCGTGAGCTGCAGGTCGGCGGCCCGCAGGAAGTCGGATGCCGCGGCCAGCGTCTGACCCGTGAGGTCGGTGAGCGTCACCTTGCCGCTCGAGATCAGCAGATCGACGGATGACCCGGCCTGCACCGTCGCGCCCGCCTCGGGCGTCGTGCCCAGCACGGTCTCCGCGGCGACGGTCGGCGAGCTCTGGCGCGTCTCGGCGCCCGGCACGAGGCCGGCCGCGGTGAGCGCCTCCTTGGCCTGGTCGACGGTCATGTTCGTCACGGGCGGCACGGCGACCGGCACCCGACCGCTCGACACGTAGACCGTGATCTCGGTCTCCGTCGCGACCTTCTCGCCCGCGGGCGGATCGGTGCGGATGACCTGGCCGCTCGGGACGGTCTCGCTGGTCTCGTCGACTTTCGTCGGCGGGAGGGTGAGCTGCTCGAGCTGGTCGGCGGCTTCCTCGTAGGTCATCCCGGCGAGGGCTGGGACCTCGCGCACGTTGGACGGGAGCTGATCGGCCGGCTGCAGGTTGAACGCCCAGTACATGACCGCGATGACGATGACGACGACCGCGACGATGCCCGACCAGATCCACACCGCCGGCGGGCGCCGCTGGGTGCGCACCATGGTGTCGTCTTCAGTGAGCTGCCGGAGCGCGAGCTCCGAGGTCGACAACGAGAGCGAGCCCGTCGGCGTGGTGCCGAACAGGGCTGCGGCCCCCTCGGCTTCGCGGTGCACCGGCACGCGACCGGATGCCGCGATCTCGACGTCCTCGCGGAACTCGGCGGCCGTCTGGTACCGCTTCGTGCGGTCCTTCGTGAGCGCCCGCATCACGACGGCGTCGAGTGCCGGGGAGACCCGCGGGTTGATCACGCTCGGCTTCACCGGACGCTCGCTGACGTGCTGGTACGCGACCGCGACCGGCGTGTCGCCGCGGAACGGCGGCCGGCCGGTCAGCATCTCGAACAGCACCACGCCCGCCGAATACAGGTCGGTACGGGCATCCACCGTCTCGCCCTTCGCCTGCTCGGGCGAGAAATAGGCGGCGGTGCCGAGGATCGCGGTCGTCTGCGCGACCGTCGTCGCGGAGTCGGAGACGGCCCGGGCGATGCCGAAGTCCATCACCTTCACCTGGCCGGCGGTGGTGATCATGATGTTGCCCGGCTTGATGTCGCGGTGCACGACACCGGCGCGATGCGAGTACTCGAGCGCGGTGAGCACGCCGTCGATCACCCGGACCGCGGCCTGCGCCTCGAGCGGACCGTCGTGGATGATGTCTTTGAGCAGCCGGCCCTCGACGTACTCCATGACGATGAAGGGCAGCTGCACCTCGTGGCCGGACGCGTCGACCACGGTCTCCTCGCCCGCGTCGAACACCCGCACGATCGTCGGGTGCGCCATGCGGGCCGCGGACTGCGCCTCCTGGCGGAAGCGCATGCGGAAGGCCGGGTCGGTCGCGAGCTGCGGCTTCAGGAGCTTGATCGCCACCTGACGGCCGAGCCGCGAGTCCGTGCCGACGTGCACGTCCGACATGCCGCCGCGCCCGATGAGGGCGCCGACGCGGTAGCGACCCGCGAGGACACGTCCTTCATCGTTCACGGTGCATCTGCTCCTGTCGTCTGGTTCCTCGGGTGGCTGGGCGGGTGAGGGCGGCTCCTCGGGGTCAGGATGCCGAGTTGCTCACCGTCACCGTGGTCGCGGAGGAGGCCGGCGACTGGAGCTGGCCGCAGAAGTACGAGAACGAGAGGTCGAACGTGCCCTCGGCGTTCGGAGCGGTCACGACCGTGTTCGTCGTGCCGGCCGGCAGCACCGACGACGCGGGCGTCGCGCCGTTCGAGGCCGTGAGCTGGTAGCCGCTCAGCTGCTGACCCGACGGGCAGGTCTGGGCGGGCCAGCTGACCTGAACGGTGGCACCGGGCTTGACCTCGTCGTTGTTCACGGTCGGAGGCCCGCTCGGCGCAGCCGGCTCCTCCGGCGCGGTGAGGTAGGTGAGCGTGATCGTCGTGCCGGGCTGCACCGGGCCCGACGGGTTCACGTCGGTGACGGTGTTGGTCTGGCCGGGGTCGGTCGCGGGACCGCCCTCGACGCGACTCGTCGGGAGGCCGAGCGCCTCGATGGCGGCCGCGGCGTCGTCGACGTTCATGCCCAGGTAGGCGGCCCGGTCGACCTGCACGGTCTGCGGCGCCTCGCTCGTCGGCGGCGTGGTCGGGGTCGTGGCCGGCGTGGATGCCGCCGTGGTGCGCGGCGTGCTCCGGGACGGCTCCTCGCCGCCGCCGCCCTGGTTGGTGAGCAGCGCGATGATCGTGCCGATGAGCACGATCGCGAGGATCGCGATGAGGATGATCAGCGGCCACGTCCAGGGGCTGCGCTTCTTCGGCTCCTCCTCGACGCCCTCCTCATCGGTGACCGTCGTGGTCGAGGCTCCCGCGGCGCTCGGCAGGACCGTCGTCGCGGCCGTCTGCCCCTGCTGCGGCATGAGCATCGTCGCGGCGGTGGCGCCCGCGGCACCGAGCACGGCGGGCACGGCTGCGGCAGCCGCCTGCACGTCGCCGCGGCGCAGCGCCTGCGCGGCACGCGCGAGGTGCGCTGCCGACTGGGGCCGGTCGGCCGGGTTCTTCGCGATGCAGGCGTACACGAGATTGCGCACCGGCTCGGAGACGGTCACGGGCAGCTCGGGCGGCGTCTCGTTGATCTGCGCCATGGCGATCGCCACCTGCGACTCGCCCGTGAACGGCCGACGGCCGGCGAGGCACTCGTAGGCCACGATGCCGAGCGAGTAGATGTCGGTCGTCGGGGACGCCGGGTGGCCCGAGGCCTGCTCAGGCGAGAGGTACTGCACCGTGCCCATGACCTGACCGGTCGCCGTGAGCGGCACCTGGTCGGCGATGCGGGCGATGCCGAAGTCGGTGATCTTGACCCGGCCGTCAGGCGTGATGAGCAGATTGCCGGGCTTGATGTCGCGGTGCACAAGGCCCGCCGCGTGCGCGGCCTGCAGCGCGGCTGCCGTCTGCGCGACGATGTCGAGCACCTTGTCGGTCGACAGGACGTGCTCGCGCTCGAGGATGGTGGACAGCGCCTCACCGGGCACGAGCTCCATCACGAGGTAGGCGCTGCCGTCCTCCTCGCCGTAGTCGAACACGTTGGCGATGCCCTCGTGGTTCACGAGCGCGGCGTGACGGGCCTCGGCGCGGAACCGCTCGAGGAAGCCGGGGTCGCCGAGGTACTCGTCCTTCAGGATCTTGATGGCGACCTGTCGCCCGATCACGAGGTCGGTGGCCTGCCACACTTCTCCCATACCGCCGATGGCGATCCGGGACTGCAGCTCGTACCGTCCTCCGAAGGTGAGCCCAGCGCTCGGTCTCATTTGTTCAGCACCGCCTCTAGTACCTGTTGTGCGACGGGAGCGGCAATTCCGTTGCCGAACCCCTCCTGACCAAGTCCCCCGCCATCCTCCACGAGTACCGTGATCGCATACTGAGGGTCGTCGGCGGGGGCAAAACCGGTGAACCAGAGAGTGTACGGGTCACTCTCGCCGTTCTCCGCTGTACCCGTCTTACCGGCCACGCTGACGCCGTCTATTCTTGCATTATCGGCGGCACCGTTTTCGACGCCGTTGACCATCATCTGCACCATGGTCGCGGCCGTCTCCTCGCTGATCGCCCGGCCGAACTCGGTCGCCTCGAACTCCTGCAGCGGGCTGAAGTCGGGGGCCGTGATCTGGTCGACGACGGTGGGGTTCATCACGATGCCGCCGTTCGCGATCGCGGCCGAGACCATGGCCATCTGCAGCGGCGTCGCGCGCACCGGACCTTGGCCGAAGGCGGACAGCGCGGTCTGCGCGTCATCCAGTCCGCGGGGGTAGATGTTCGGCTCGGTGGCCGTCGGGATCTCGAACTCGGAGTTGAAGCCGAACTTCTCGGCCTGCTCACGGATCGCGGTGTCGCCCAGCTCGACGCCGAGCTCGGCGAACGGGATGTTGCACGAGAGACGCAGCGCATCGGCGAGGGTGACCTCTGCGCCCGGGCCGCACGTGCCGCCGCTGGAGTTGCGCACGATCGAGCTGCTGCCGGGGAGGGTGTACGTCGCCGGGTTCGGGAACGTGCTGTCGGGGGTGTACCGGCCCGACTCGAGCGCGGCGGCGGTGACGACGAGCTTGAACACCGAGCCGGGCGGGTTCATGTCGCCGCCCGTCGCGCGGTTGTAGAGGGGGTCCATGGGGTCGTCGACAAGCGCCTGGTACGTCGCCTCGACCTGGGCGCCGTCGTGCACGGCGAGCGTATTGGGGTCGTAGGTGGGCTTGCTCACCATCGCGAGGATGCGACCGGTCGCCGGCTCGGTCACGATGACCGCGCCGGTGTAGTCGCCGAGGGCGTCCCACGCGGCCTGCTGCACCTGCGCGTCGATCGAAACCTCGACGGATGCCCCCATCGGGTCCTGCCCGGAGATGATGCGGTTGAGCTGGTCGAAGAACTGGGTCGAGGACTGCCCTGACAGATACGAGTTCGCCGACCGCTCGAGCCCGGTCGCCTCCCCGTTCACCGGGATGAAGCCGGTCACGGGCGCGTAGAGCGGGCCGTTCGCGTACACGCGCTGGAACTTGTAGTCGTCGCCCGACGGCTGCGAGTACGCGATCGGCTCGCCGCCGACGAGGATCGGCCCGCGCTCAACCGAGTAGCTCTCGTAGAGGGTCCGGGAGTTGCGGGGGTCTTGCGCGAGGGTCTCGGCCTGCGCGTACTGGATCACCGACGACGCCACGAACAGCGTCAGGAACATGACCAGCACGAGCAGGGTGACCCGCTTCAGTTCGCGATTCATCCGTCGATCACCAGCCTCGGATGGTTGCGGATCGTGTCGGACAGGCGCAGCAGCAGCGCGACGATGATCCAGTTCGCGACCAGCGAGGACCCGCCGGCGGCGAGGAACGGCGTCGTCAGACCGGTGAGCGGGATGACCCGCATCACGCCGCCGACCACGATGAAGACCTGCAGGGCGAGCGTGAACGACAGGCCCACGCCGAGGAGCTTGCCGAAGTCGTCCTGGCCGGCGAACCCGATGCGGAAGCCGCGCGCCACGAAGAGCACGTAGAGCGCGAGGATGGCGAACACGCCCGCGAGCCCGAGCTCCTCGCCGAGGCTCGCGATGATGTAGTCCGACTGCGGCACCGGGGTGATGTCGGGACGTCCCTGACCCCAGCCGGTGCCGATGAGACCGCCGTTCGAGAGGCCGAACAGGCCCTGGACGAGCTGGTAGCTGCCGCCCGTCTCCGCGTCGTAGCGCTCGGGGTTGAACGGGTCGAGCCAGTTCGCGAAGCGGTTGCCGACGTAGTCGAGGGTCTGACTGGCGATGAGCGCACCCGCGAGGAACAGGCTGAGGCCGAGCACCACCCACGACAGCCGGCTCGTGGCGACGTAGAGCATGACGAGGAACAGGCCGAAGTACAGCAGTGCCGTGCCGAGGTCGCGCTGGAACACGATGACGCCCATCGACAGCGCCCACACGATGAGCAGCGGCCCGAGGTCGCGAGCGCGCGGGAACTGCATGCCGAGGAACTTCCTGCCGACCATCGACAGCGAGTCGCGGTTGCGGACGAGGTAGCCCGCGAAGAACACCGCGAGGGCGATCTTCGCGATCTCACCAGGCTGGAACGAGGCGAACTCACCGAACGAGATCCACACCCGCGCGCCGTACACCTCGCGCCCGAGACCCGGCACGAGCGGCAGCAGCAGCAGCACGATCGCGAGGAACCCGGCGACGTAGGTGTAGCGGAACAGCATCCGGTGGTTGCGGATCAGCAGGATCGTGGCGATGGCGCAGACGATGGCGATCGCGCTCCACGCGATCTGCCGCACCGCGGCCGACTCCCAGCCCGCGTCGCCCTCGGCGATGTCGATGCGGTAGATCATCGCGATGCCGAGCCCGTTCAGCACGGTCGCGATGGGCAGCAGGAACGGATCGGCGTCGCGGGCGACGAAGCGCATGGCGATGTGCAGGCCGAAGACGAGCAGCGACAGGCCCGCTCCGAGCAGTACGAGCTGGGTGTCGATCGTGCCGAGCGCGCCGAGCTGCACGAGGACGATCGAGCACGCGTTGATCGCGCACGCGAACGCGAGCAGCCACAGCTCGAGGTTGCGCAGCTTCTGCGGCAGCCGGATGCGGCGCACGCCGCCGGGCGGCGTCGCCGCGCTGCCCTGGGGCGGCGTCTGAACGCGTCGGTCACTCAAGGGACGCCTCCAGCCGTTGCACGATGCGGTACGCCTCGGCCAGGTCGCCCGCGGTGATGGTCTGCTCGACCCGTTGCTGGTCGTAGGTGCGCAGTTCGGACACTTCGAGCGAGGTCTCGGTGTGCAGTTCGTGCAGCGAGATCGGCCCCAGGTCTTGCTGGATGCCCTGGAAGATCGCCACCCGGCCGTTCGACTCGCCGACGTAGAACCTGGTCTGGGTCCACTGGTAGCCGAGCACGAACACCGCCACGATCGCGGCGACGAGGAGCACGATCCAGAATCCCCAGACGAACCGGCGGCGACGGCGACGGCGCGCGTCCTCCTCGATGAGCTCGTCGAAGAACTCCTCGGAGTCGGGTTCGAAGTGCGTCTCCTGCACGGGGTGCGGACGGAACGGCGTGAGGAAGATGCCACGCGGCCGCACGGGCTCGGAGGGCTGGCCGAAGGCCAGCGGCGCCGCGGCGGACCCGACGATCAGCGGGGGAGTGGCCGGTGCGGGCGGCTCCCCGATGTCGACGAGCACGACCGTGACGTTGTCGGGGGCGCCGCCGTCGAGCGAGGCCTTCACGAGCCGGTCGGCGACCTGCTTCGCTCCGGCGTCGGAGGCGAGCAGCTGGTGGATCTCGTCGAAGGACACGACGCCCGAGAGGCCATCGGAGCAGAGCAGCCAGCGATCGCCGGGCCGGGTGTCGAGCACCATGGTGTCGACCTCGGGCGCGGACTCCACGTCGCCGAGCACCCGCATGAGCACCGACCGCCGCGGGTGCACCATGGCTTCCTCGGCGGTGATGCGGCCGGCGTCGACGAGGCGCTGCACGAACGTGTGGTCGGTGGAGATCTGGCTGAGCTCGCCCGATCGCATGAGGTAGATGCGGGAGTCGCCGATATGGGCGATCACGGCGCGGCTGTCTTCGATGAGCAGGGCGCTGACCGTGGTGCCCATGCCCGTGAGCTCGGAGTGGTCGGCGACGGTCTCGGTGATGCGCCGGTTCGCGGCGAGCAGTGCCGACTCGAGCTCGGCCGCGGCCTCCGTCGCGCTCTGGTGGTCGACATCGGCCTCGGCGATGCGGTGCGCGGCTATCGCGCTCGCCACGTCGCCGCCCGCGTGCCCGCCCATGCCGTCGGCCACGAAGAACAGGCGACGGCCGGCGTAGCCGGAATCCTGGTTGTTCGAGCGGATCCGGCCGACGTGCGAGACCGCAGCGCTCGCCTTGACTCCAGCCATGGCCTACCGCCGCAGCTCGAACGTCGTCGCCCCGACCTTGACCGTGGCTCCGAGCGGCACGGGGGTGGGCACGGTCACTCGGGAGCCGTCGAGGAACGTGCCGTTCGTGGAATCGAGGTCCTGGATCATCCAGCGGCCGTTCCACAGCATGAGGCGGGCGTGGTGGGTGGAGGTGTAGTCGTCGCGGATGATGATCGCCGAGTCGCTCGACCGGCCGATCGTGATCTCGTCGCGGCCGAGCGGAAACTCGGCGCCAGTCTTCTGGCCAGACGTGATCACGAGGCGGGTGGCGTTCTCGGTCGAGGCGTGATCGCCGGCGACGGATGCCCCGCCCGGGCGGGTAACCGCCTCGGTCGGCGCCTGCGAGACCTGTGACGACGGGAATGCCGAGGCGACCGGCGCCGCCACGGGTGCCGCCGCCACGGGAGCGGCCGACGCGGCCGCGGCATCCGGAAGCTTCCGCACCCGCTGGCCGAACAGGTCGCTCCGCAGCGCGTACACGATCGCGAACACGAACACCCAGAGCAGGAGCAGGAAGCCGAGCTGGAGGACGAGGAGGGTCAGTTCGCTCACGAGGCAGGCCCCCAGAACCCGCCGAGATCGGACCGCTGAGTCGCCGGCGGACGAGCGTCGCCGCCGCTCGCCTGCGCCAGCACCCGGAAGACGATGCGCGACCGGCCGATCGTGATGACCGAGTCGGGCTCGAGCACGGCGTCCTTCACGGGGGCGCCGTTCAGCTGGGTGCCGTTCGTCGAGCCGAGGTCGCGGACCCGGGCGCGGGAGCCGTCCCACTGCACCTCGGCATGACGACGGCTCGCGCCGGTGTCATCCAGCGTGACATCCGCCTCGCTGCCCCGACCGATGACGGTGCGGCCCTTGATGATGGGGTACCGCTTGCCGTTCACGTCGAGGACCGGGGTCCAGGCCACCCGGCCCTTCACGTTCGTCGAGTCGACCTGCACCAGGCCGACCGCGAGGCTCTCGTCGGGCTGCAGCACGATCGAGACGCCGCCGGCGAACTGGAAGCGCTGGCTCGCCGCGTGCTTCTGCACCAGGTCGACGAGCTCGTCGATGAGGGCGGGCCCGAGGCGGGTCATCCGATCGTGGTCTTCGGGCGACATGCGCACGGTGAAGCTGTTGGGCACCAGCACGCGGTCGCGCGAGACGACCGCCGCCTTCGTGTCGATCTCGCGCTTCAGCGCGGAAGTGATCTCCACGGGCTGCAGCCCCGAGCGGAAGGTCTTCGCGAACGCGCCGTTGACGGCGCGCTCGAGACCCTTCTCGAAGTTGTCCAGTAGGCCCACAGGTCTCCCGATCCGGTATCCGTGACTTCGCGACAGGATAGCGCGAAGGGCTGAAAACGCTCCCGCTCAGTCCACCGGGATGGGCGAATCGTCCTCGTCGACATCGAGCGACAGCGTCGGGATCGACGCCGTCAGCAGGGTGCCGTCGGCCCGGCGCGTGCCGGTGACGTCGCGCATCGTGGGGGCGCCGAGGATGCGCGGACCCTGCCCGTCGAGCGGCACCCGGACGGGCTCGCCCGCGCTGATCCGCACCGACTGACCGCGGACCGAGACCTCGGCTCCCTCGCCCTCCTCGACCTGGAACGTGATCGCATCGTGCTCGACCGTGACGCGCAGCCGCGTGCCGCGGAGCGTCACCCGGTACGTCAGCGCGGTCCAGCCGTCGGGCAGGCGCGGGTCGAACGAGAACTTCCCGCCGTGGTCGCGGAAGCCGCCGAAGCCGAACGCGAGCGCGCTCCACACCCCGCCGGTGGATGCCACGTGCACGCCGTCGGCCGCGTTGTGGTGCAGGTCGGCGAGGTCGACGAACAGGGCCGCACGGAAGTAGCGCAGCGCGAGCTCGTGGTACCCCACCTCGGCGGCGATGATCGACTGTACGACCGCCGACAGCGTCGAGTCGCCCGTGGTCAGCGGGTCGTAGTACTCGAAGTCGGCGAGCTTCTGCTCGGTCGTGAACCGGTTGCCCTGCAGGAACAGGGCGAGCACCACGTCGGCCTGCTTCAGCACCTGGAAGCGGTAGATGACGAGCGGGTGGTAATGCAGCAGCAGCGGGCGGCGGTCTTCGGGCGTGTGCTCGAGGTCCCACAGCTCCTTCTCGAGGAAGGCGGAGTCCTGCGGGTGCACGCCGAGCTGCGGGTCGAACGGGATGTGCATGTGCGCGCCCGCCCGGCGCCAGCTCGCGACCTCGGCCGGGGTCACCGAGAGCCGCTCGACGAGCCGGCGGTACTCGGTCGGCTGGTGCACCTGCAGATCGTCGACCGCCTTGGCGGCCGCCTCGAGGTTCGCCCGGGCCATGACGTTCGTGTACAGGTTGTCGTTCACGACCGTCGTGTACTCGTCGGGCCCGGTCACGCCGTGGATGTGGAACACGTCGTCGGCGTTCGAACGCCAGAACCCGAGGTCCTCCCACATACGCGCCGTCTCGACGAGGATGTCGATCGCGCCGCGGGCGAGGAAGTCCTCGTCGCCGGTCGCCGCGACGTACTGCATGAGGGCATAGGAGATGTCGGCGTCGATGTGGTACTGCGCCGTGCCGGCCGCGTAGTACGCGCTCGACTCCTGCCCGTTGATCGTGCGCCACGGGAACAGCGCGCCGAGCTGGTTGAGCTCGGTCGCCCTCGCGCGCGCCGCGTCGAGCATCTTCTGGCGGAACCGCAGCACGTTCCTGGCCACGATGGGGGCCGTGTACGTGAGGAACGGCATCACGTAGATCTCGGAGTCCCAGAAGTAGTGGCCGCCGTACCCCGAGCCGGACACGCCCTTGGCCGCGACGCCGCCGCCGTCGGTGCGGGCGGTCGCCTGCGCGAGCTGGAACAGGTTCCAGCGGGTGGCCTGCTGCAGCAGCGGCTGACCCGGGATCTCGACATCCGACCGCGTCCAGTAGTCGTCGAGCCACGCGCGCTGCTGGGCGAAGATCTCGGCCACGCCGAGCTCGGCGGCGCGGTCGAGCGTGCGGTCGGCGCGATCGACGAGCTCCCGCACGGGCACCTTCCGGGCCGTGTGGTAGCTCACGGCCTTGGTGACCCGGATCGGGACGCCCTGCGTGGCCTGCACCTTGTAGATGTGCTTCGCGAGATCGTCGCCGATCGACCCCGACTCCGTGAACGGGTTGTCGGTGACGATCGAGTGCTGTGCGCCCACGGCGATCGTCATGCCCGAGTTCGTGGTCTGGTAGCCGAGGATGTACCGGCCGTCGCCGTGGCGCTTCGCGCGCGGCTGCATGACCCGGTCGATGAACGTCTCGGCCTTCCGCGGGTCGAACCCGGCCGGCGCCTCGGGCACGCCAGCGCGGTACTCGTCGCGCCCGTCCTGCCGGTTCAGGATCTGGCTCGAGATGGTGATCGCCGCGTCGGCGTCGAGCAACTCGACCTCGTAGTCGATGAGTGCGAGGTGCCGGTCGGTGAAACTCGTCATGCGACGGCTCGTGATGAGCACGCGCTTGCCCGACGGGGTGCGCCACTCCACCGAGCGGCTGAGCGACCCGGTGCGGAAGTCGAGCCGGCGCTCGTACGAGAGGATCTCGGCCTCGGTCATGACGAGCGGCTCGTCGTCGACGTAGAGGCGGATGACCTTCGCGTCGGGCGCGTTCACGATCGTCTGCCCGACGCGCGCGAAGCCGAACGCCTCCTCGGCGTGCCGGATCGGCCACGTCTCGTGGAAGCCGTTCACGAACGTGCCGTGCATGTGGCCGTCGCGGCCTTCCTCGACGTTGCCGCGGAGGCCGAGGTACCCGTTGCCGACGGCGAAGAGCGTCTCGGTGCGCCCCTGGTCGTCGATGCCGAACTCGGTCTCGACGAGCGCCCACTCGTCGATCGGGAACCGGGTGCGGTTCAGCGGGTCGGTGTCGGCGAACCTCATGCCTGGTCCTCTCGGGTGGGTTCGTTCGATTCGTTGGATTCGGCGGGTGCAGCCGGTGCGGCGGGTGCGGATGCCGCGCGCTCGACGGCCGGGATGAGCTCGTCGAGCTCGTCGACGACGACCTCGGCGCCGAGCCGCGCGAGCGTGTCGCGGCCGACACCCCGGTCGACGCCGACGACGAGTCCGAAGTCCGCCGCGGCGCCCGCCCGGACGCCCGACTCGGCATCTTCGACGACCGCGCACGCCTCGACCGGCAGGCGCAGCAGATCTGCGGCGCGCACGAACGTATCGGGGAACGGCTTGCCCGGCAGACCATCGCGCGCGGCGACCTGACCGTCGACGACGACCTCGAACCGGTCGGCCAGTCCGGCGGCCTCGAGTACGGCCGGGGCGTTCTTCGAGCTGGAGACCACGGCGACGAGGCATCCGGCCGCCTGCACCGCGTCGAGGAACGCGACGGACGCCGGATAGGCGGCGACACCCTCCTCGGCGAGGGTGGCGTTGAAGGCCTGGTTCTTGCGGTTGCCGAGGCCGTGGACCGTGTCTTCGGCGGGCGCGTCGGTGACGCCGCCCTCGGGCAGATGGATGCCCCGACTCGCCAGCAGCGACCGCACGCCGTCGTAGCGCGGCTTGCCGTCGATGTACGCGAAATAGTCGGCGTCGGTGTACGGCTCGGCACCGCGCGCGGCGAGGAACGGCGTGAACAGTCGCGCCCACGCGTGCATGTGCACCGTCGCCGTCGGCGTGAGCACGCCGTCGAGATCGAACAGCCAGCCGCGGATACCGGAGAGGTCGACCTCGGCCGGGTCGATGGTGGGGGAATGGGTCACTGGGGCGGTCCTTTCCTCGCGTCGGGGCCGGGGACGGCGAACCCAGGGTTCGATGCTATTCCGGATGCCGCGCGAGGTGCGAGGGGCGGGTGGGGGAGTGAGGGCGCCGGTGCCCGAATGGCGATTGCCGCGACGAGATGTTAGTCTCGGTTGGCTGATGCGCACCTGTGTGCGTCGGTATGCGCAAGTGGCGGAATAGGCAGACGCGCACGGTTCAGGTCCGTGTGCCCGTGAGGGCGTGGGGGTTCAACTCCCCCCTTGCGCACAGAAGTCCAGCGAGATCCAGTGATCTCGAGGACGGGATTCATACGAAGCAAGCCCCGGCGGGATCGCCGGGGCTTGCGTCGTTCGGAGCCGGCATCGAACCGTTCGGCGAACGGCGTCACGTCGCCGCTGACAGGCGCTGGGCCACACGGAGGGACTCTGCCGAGCCGAGCCGACGTCGCTCGTCCCGCTCACGGAGGAAATGCGCGAGCACGGGCAGGTCACGGCGGTCGCCGCGGATGCGGATCGCGACCTCGTCGCCGGCGCCGTCGAGCGGGACGCCGAGATGCTCGACCGCCGAGCGTCTGACCAGGAGCTCGGGTCGTTCGTCAGCCGCGTCGGAGCTGCGGGCGACCGCTCGGATGTCGTGCCACCTGAGGTGTGCGGGCGCGACGCGCCGCCGCGTCTCGGCCGACCGGCCGCCGAGCGGCACGGCCCGGACGGTCTCGACCAGGACGTGCTCGGGCGAGAGCGCGAGGATCGCGGCCGGTCTCCGGTCCTTCCGCGTCTGGCTCGCCACGTACGGGATGCCGCTGATGGCGATCGCGAGGAACGCGAGGCCGAACAGCCCGTACATCCAGGCGGGCCCCGTGAGCCCGACGGCTCGGGCGGGTCCGCCCTCCATCGTCGTCGCCCAGCCGAGCGCGATTCCCACGGCCACGGCCGGGACGAGCCAGCTCGCGGCGACCACCAGCATCATCACGAGCGCGAACAGGTGCACCAGGAACTGCGCCAGCCAGGGCGAATGGCCGAGGCGTTCGAGCACGGCCGGCTCGCCTGGACGGGCCCGCCAGGCGTACACGGCGGCGTCACGGGCCGCCAGGCGCTGCTGCCGAGCGGTCGGCCGAGCGTCGGCGCCGGCCGTGGTGCGAGCCGCGGCGCCATCGAGGTGGGCGCCGCCGAGGCGGTCACCGGACGACGTGGGCATGGAACGAGTGTGCCAGGGCCATCCGGGATGCGGTCCCTGCCGTCGGTCAGACGGCCGCCCCGCGACGCCGCGCCGCGGCCTTCCAGCCGAGGTCCACGGCGATCGAGAGCACGATGATCACGACGAGGGCGATCGCGGTCGCCGGCTCCGCGGCGAGCGTGGTCGTGCAGAAGACGACGAAGGTGCCGAGCGTCGCGAGCAATCCGATGACCAGCACGACGGCGTTCGCGCCGGTCGTGCGGAACAGCCGGAGGTGCGCGACCGACACGGCCGAGAAGACCAGCAGGGCGACGGCACTGCCGATCGAGGCGATCTTGTTCAGGTCGAAGCCGGCGACGAGCACGCTCGCGAGCACCGCCATGACGACGAGGCCCACGGGGAACGGCCCCATGGATCGACCGAACACGGGCGGGAACTGCCCCACCGACGCGAGGTGCCGGGTCATCCCGATCGATGGATACAGACCGGCGTTCACCGCGCCCGTCGTGGAGAACAGCGCCGTGACCACCATCAGCACGTATCCGGCGTCGCCGAGCGCCGGTTTGGCCGCCTCGGCCAACGCGGTCGTCCCGTACTCGACGACCTCCTCGGAGGTGAGGGTGCCGAAGACGCCGAGCGCGACCGCGACATAGACCGCGGTCGCCACCGCCAGTGCCGAGTAGATCGCGATCGGCAGTTCCCGCGCGGGCTTCGCGAGATCCTTCGCCGTGAACGTGATGACGCCGAAACCGAGGAAGGCGAAGAAGGTGAGGGCGACGCTCGAGATGATCTGCCGGGGATCCGGGTAGCCGGCCGGTGCGAGCAGCGCCGGGTCGAGGTTCGCGATCGTGACGGCGGCGAACAGGACCAGGATCGCGAGCACGACGACCACGATCACGGACTGGACTCGGGCCACCGCAGTCGATCCGATCGTGTTCAGCCCGCTCATGACCACGATGAGGGCCACCGCGAGGATCTTCGCCCACGTCGCATCGCCGTCAGCGACGATGGAGCTCGCGTAGCCGCCGAAGGAACTCGCGATCATCGCGACGACGATCGCACCGGCGACGAAGAACAGCCACGACCCGATGCCGGCGAGATGGCCCTCACCGAAGCCGCGTGAGAGGAAGGTGAGGATCCCGCCGCCCGACGGATATGCGGCGCCGAGCTTGGCGAACGAGTATCCCTGCAGGCCGGCGATGATCCCGGCGATCAGGAACGACAGCCACACCGCGGAGCCGGCGACGGCGCCGGCGGCGCCGAGGAGCGCGAAGATGCCGGCACCCACCATCGAGCCGACGCCGATGAACGTCGCCTGCAGCACCGTCATGTGCTTGCGGGGCGGCGCATCCGGCGTCGTGGATGCCCCGGCCGGGCGATCGGCCATGGCGGGCTACCCGGCCGAGGCCGCGGCGAGCTTGCGGATGAACACGGTCTGCGCGGCGATCATGCGTTCGATCTCCTCCGGGTCCACGGACTCGTCCGACGCGTGGATGCGCGCCTTCGCCGTGTCCTCGGCGCCCCAGAGCACGATGGCGGCCCCGGGCGAGACCTTCTGCAGCGACGCCACGAGCGGGATGGAGGCCCCGCTGCCGATCCGCTCGACCTCGCTGCCGTACACCTCGCGCATGGCTTCCTCTGCGGCGACGATCGCGGGATGCGAGGCATCCACCGCGAACGCGTGGCCGACCTTCACCCGCTCGACGTCGACCTCCACATTCCAGGGCCGCTGCGACCGCAGGTGCGTCATCAGCGCCTCGAGCTGCTGCTCGCCGTCGGAGCCCGGCGCGATGCGCAGCGAGAGCTTGGCCGTGACCTCGGGCAGGAGCACGTTCGACGCCTCTGCCGTGGTCGGCACATCCATGCCGAGCACCGTCACCGACGGCTTCGCCCAGAGCCGGTCCGAGAGCGACCCGGTGCCGAGGAACTCCACGCCGGGCAGGATCGACGAGCCGTCGCGGTACACCTGCTCGTCCATCTCGGCGCCGTCCCAGGTGCCGGAGTCGACCCCGGGCACGACGGTGTCGCCGTGCTCGTCGTGCAGTGTGTCGAGGATGCGGATCATGGCCGTCATCGCATCGGGTGCGGCGCCTCCGAAGAGCCCGGAATGCACCGGCGCGGCGAGCGAGCGGACCGTGATGGTGCACGCGACATCGCCGCGGAGCGCCGTCGTCAGCCCAGGCTTGCCGACCTCCTGCGGGCCGATGTCCGCGATGACGTACGCGTCGGCGGCGAAGCGCTCGGGGTTCGCCTCGACGAAGGCCTCGAGATGCGAGATCGTCTCCTCCTCGCCTTCCACGAGCAGTTTGACGCGGCAGGGCCGGTCGGGACCCAGCAGCTTGAGCGTGCCGTAGTGGATGACCAGCCCCGATTTGTCGTCGGCGGCGCCCCGCCCGTAGATCCGACCGTCGTCCTTCGTCGTGGGCTCGAACGGCGGGCTCGTCCAGCCCTGGCTCTCGGGCGCCGGCTGCACGTCGTAGTGCGCGTAGAGCAGGACTGTCGGCGAGCCGTGCGGACCGGGCAGGTCCGCGTACACGCAGGGGTAGCCGTCGGGGACGTCGAGGAGCTCGACGCCCGTCGCGCCCGCCGCCTCGAAGAGCGCGACGACCTCCCGGCCCATCCGGTGCACGGGTTCGGGATCGAACCCGGGGAACGCGACGGACGGGATCCGCACGAGTCCGTCCAGTCGCTCCAGGACCTCGGGCATCAGGTCGCCGGCCTGCGCACGCGTGCCGGCGGTGTCGGGCTGCACGTCGGTCATGACGCCTCCTTCGTGAGATCGCGCGCGGGTGCGCGGCGAACGGATGCCTCCCGGCGATCAGGCCGGGACGACGAGTTGGATGAGCAGGCCCGAGAGCACCACCGCCACCCACGACACGAGCATCGGGATGGTGAACGAGTGCCACACGGGGATCTGCGTGAGCTTGGTGGATCCGGTGCGGTCGGTCTCGACGGCCGCGATCTGCGACCCGTTCGCCGGGAACAGCCAGACGCCGATGAGCGACGGCCACATGGCGGTGATGACTCCCGGCGCGAGCCCGGCCGCGAGGGCGATCGGGATCATGGTGTTCGTCGTCGCGGACTGGCTGGTCGTCAGGCCGCAGACGAGGAAGAGCGCGAACGCGAGCAGCAGGGGGTTCGCCTCGATCATCGCGCCGAGCGGCTCGATGATCGTCTCCTCGTTCGCCGAGATGAACGTGTCGGCCATCCAGGCGATGCCGAAGAGGGCGACGGCCGCTACGAAGCCCGCCTTGAGCAGGGGCTGCTCGACGACCGCGCTGGGCTTGACCCTTCGTACGAGGATGATCACGAGCGCCGCGGTGAACATGACCATCTCGATGACGGTCGCCATCGGGATCGGCTCGACCTCGCCCTCTTCGGTCGGGAAGGCGGGACGAAGGGCGGGGAAGAGTCCGAGCAGGACGATCAACATCGTGCCGGCGACGAAGATCCAGGCGGCGGTGGCGCCGCCCGGAGGAACGGGGTGCTCGATCACCGCGACGTCCTGGTTCCGCGCGGCCGCCGTCCGTCCGCGTCGGGTCGCCGCGGCCGGCGGCGGGGGCGGCGATGTCGTGACCGCCGCGTCGCCGGAGACGGCGACGGTCTCCGCAGCGGGCGCTGCGACCGCCGTTCCGCCTGCCGTCATCGCCGCGTACCGCGCGCTGAGTGCGGCCGGCACCTCGACGGTGCCGTTCTCGACGCGCTTCAGGAAGACCGGGTCGTCGAGGAGGTCTCGGCCGATGCGCTGCTGCACCACCGCGGTGGCGATGCAGGCGACGAGGGCGGAGGGAATGGTGATCAGCAGGATCTGCGGCAGCCCGTAGCCGGTGCCCTCCATGAGGACGAGGTAGGCAGCCATCGCCGCAGAGACGGGGCTCGCGGTGATGCCGAGACCAGAGGTGACGGTCGAGGCCGCCAACGCCCGCTCGGGCCGTTGCCCGTTGCGGTACGCCGTCTCGTAGATGACCGGGATGAGGGCGAAGAAGATGTTCGACGTGCCGGACAGCACCGTGAAGACGAACGCGACGATCGGCGCCACGTAGGTCAGCCGCTTCGGGTTGCGCTGGATGATCTTCGAGGCGATGCCGACCAGGTAGTCGATGCCGCCGGCGGCCTGCATCGCCGATGACGCGGTGATCACGGCGATGATGATGAAGAACGCATCGATCGGGACCGCGCCGGGCGGCAACTGGAAGACGAACACGAGGATTGCCGTGCCGACGACTCCCCACAATCCGAGCCCGATTCCGCCGGTTCGGACACCGAGAACGATGGCGCCGATCACGACGCAGGCCTGCAGGATGACCAGAACGATGTCCATCTCGACCCCCCGGGAACGTCGTCGTCCTGGGCTCACGGTAGCGCACGGGGTGGACTAAAGGCGAGGAAATGTCAGGATCAGATGCGCGGCCGTGGGCGATGCGGTCTCCGGCTCAGCCCGTCTCGCGCATGGCGTCCTCGTAGGCGGCTGCGAGGAGCTCGCTCGGACGGGGTGCGGCTGGGTCGGGGCGCGGGATGCCGAGGTGCGCCTCGCGGAGCTCGTCCATCATCGCCTCGACGAGCTGCGGGCCGCCGTCGCGCAGGAGCTCGGCGCGGACCCGGAGGCGACGCTCGCCGCCTCGGTGGGCGAGACCCCATGTTCCGAGCGCGACCATGATGGGCAGCACCTGGATGCCGGCCTCGGTGAGGGAGTACGCGGCGCGCTGACCGCGGCGGGCGTCGTCGCGAGTGAGCAGTCCGCCGTCGACGAGGCGCTTCAGCCGGTTGGCGAGGATATTGGACGCGATGCCCTCCTCCGAGCCGGCGAGGAGCTCGCGGAAGTGGCGGCGGTCGCCGAACATGATGTCGCGCAGCACGAGCATCGACCACGGGTCGCCGAGCACCTCGACGGCGGCGTTGATCGCACAGCCGGAGCGCGGGGCGGAGTCCATGCATCCGAGTTTAGTGGTTGCGGTCTGCAATCGGTTTCGCTAGCGTCCAGGTGATCTCGATCTGCAACCGCTTGGAGCCGTCATGTCTCTCATCCGCATCCAGAACTTCTCCATCTCCCTCGACGGCTTCGGCACGGGCGAGGGGCTCACCTTCGAGGAGCCGTTCGGGCACGCGGGGGAGCGGCTCCACGAGTGGATGTTCGCCACGCGCTTCGGACGCGGCATGTTCGGCGGCGGCGACGGTTCCGACGGCGTCGACAACGCGTTCGCCCAGCGCCACGACACCCTCGACATCGGGGCCGAGATCATGGGCCGCGGCAAGTTCGGCCCGCAGACCGGGCCCTGGACCGACCTCGGTCAGGACGACGAATGGCGCGGCTGGTGGGGCGACGAGCCGCCCTTCCACACACCGGTGTTCGTGCTCACCCACCACCCGCGGCCCTCCATCGAGATGGCCGGAGGCACCGTCTTCCACTTCGTCGACGCGTCACCCGAGGAAGCCCTCGCGCTCGCCCGCGAGGCCGCCGGCGGGCGGGACATCCGACTCGGCGGCGGCGCGACCAGCATCCGCGAGTTCTTCGCGGCCGGACTCGTCGACGTCGCCCACCTCGTCGTCGTGCCGATCGTGCTCGGTCGCGGCGTGCGCCTGTGGGACGGACTCGAGGGCCTCGAGGCGGACTACGAGATCGAGCAGGTGTCCTCGCCGAGCGGCGTCGTCCACCTCGGCCTCACCCGCCGCGCCGCGGGCGTGACGGAGTAGGAGGCATCCATGGGCAAGGTCGCCTGGGGATTCACCTCCTCGATCGACGGCTTCATCGCCGGCCCCGGCCACGACATGAGCTGGCTCTCGGCGGGCGACGCGCTCGCCGAGGGCACCACCGAACGGCTGGCCGCCCGCGTCGGCGTCATCATCTCCGGCCGAGTCGGCTACGACGCCGCGCTCGCCCAGCGCGGAGAACGCGACGAGCTCACCTCCGAGGCCTACGGCGGCGCCTGGTCCGGCACCGAGATCGTGCTCACCCACCGTCCGGAGGAGCTCGCGGGGGATGCATCCGTCATCGCGCTCGACTGCGACGTCGTCGAAGCGGTGCGCCGCGCCAAGGAGCTCGCGGGCGATCTCGACGTGCAGATCATCAGCGCCGACATCGCCCGGCAGGCGCTCGAGCACGACCTCCTCGACGAGCTGCAGGTGTTCGTCGCACCGGTGTTCCTCGGGGACGGGACCCGCATCTTCGACGTACCCGGCGGCCGGCGCATCGACTGGGAGCTCGACGAGATCTTCACCGAGAGTCCCCGGAGCTTCGGCCGGACCTATCGGCCCAAGGGCCGACCGCGCGGTGGAGCGCGGGGCGCAGCGGAGAGCTGACGGATGCCGCCTCGCCGGGCGCTTCGGGCGGGGCGGGCCTCGCACCGCACGCCGGGTGACCGGTTCCCCGCGGCGGATGCGACGATCGAGGCATGGGAATTCGGGCGCGTCACGCCGCGGTCTGGGCGGGGTTCGCGCTGGCGGTGCTCCTGCAGCTCGTCGTGCTCTACCTGCCCTCCGCCCCGGAGGGCCCAGGTATCCCCGGCACCGACAAGGCCGTGCACGCGGCGATCTTCCTCCTGCCGGCGCTGCTCGGCACGCTCGCCGGCATCCCGGCGCTCGCCCTCGCCGGCGTGCTGGCCGCCCACGCCGTGCTCTCCGAGGCGGTGCAGCACCTGGTGCTCCCGGATCGGTCCGGCGACGTATGGGACGTCGTGGCCGACATCACCGGCATCCTCATCGGCTCGGCCATCGCCTGGGCGCTTCTGCGCCGTCGTGCGCGACGGGGCGGGGCCCCGTCGTCGGCCGCGTGATCGCTGCGAGACACCCCGACCCATCCGAGGCACGCGAACTCCCGCCTCGGATGCTCCAGCCGTCAGATCCGCCACGGGGTTCCGGCGTCTGCGCCCCGGTGCGACAATGCCGCATGCGTGAGCGGGCGGACGTCGTCGTCATCACCGGAGCCTCGAGCGGCATCGGCCGGGCCGCGGCCCACGCGTTCGCCCGCCGGGGCGCTCGTCTGGTGCTCGCCGCACGCGGCCCCGAGGCCCTCGAGCAGGCCGCGGCCGAGTGCCGGTCGGCGGGTGCTCGCGTGCTCGCAGTGCCGACCGACGTGGGCGACGAACGGCAGGTGCAGGCGCTCGCCGCCGCCGCACTCGCGGAGTTCGGCCGCATCGACGTGTGGGTCGGTGCCGCGGCCGTCATGAGCTACGGCGGCATCGAGGAGACCCCGCTCGAGCTGTTCCGCGCGGTGATGCAGACGAACTACTGGGGACAGGTGCACGGCGCCCGCGCGGTGCTGCCGACCTTCCGGCATCAGGGCCGAGGCACGCTGGTGCTCATCGGCTCGGTCTACGGCAAGGTCGCGTCGGCCTACGTCGCGCCGTACGTCTCGAGCAAGTTCGCCCTGCGCGGCCTCGCGGCGGTGCTCCGGCAGGAGCTCGTCGGCGTGCGAGGCATCCGGGTGGCACTCGTGCTGCCCGCGACGGTGGACACGCCGATCTACCAGCGCGCGGCGAATGTGACGGGCAGGCGCGTGCACCCGCTGCCGCCGGCGATCACGCCCGAGCGCGTGGCGCGGGTCATCGTGCGCGTCGCCGGGCGCCCGCGACCGGAGACCACGGTGGGGCTCGGCCAGCGGGTGGCCGTGCCGCTCGCCGTGCTGTGGCCGAGCGGGTACGCCCGGCTCATGCGCCGGGTCATGGACACGGCGGCGCTCCGGCGCGGGCGCCGGGCGGTTCCGAGTACCGACGGCGCGGCGCTCGGCCCGCAGCCAGGGACGGAGCGGGTCACCGGCGGATGGCGTTCGACCCCGGCGCGCGTGGTCGCGACACTGGCGGGCGCCGCGCTGGTGGGCGGGCTCGGCGCCGGCGCGAGGCGTCGCCGAGCGCGCAACGACCGAGCAGCGCATCCACGGCGCGGCCGACGACCAGGATGACTCCCGCGCAGCGGCCCCGGAGGACTCGCGCTCAGGCGTAGCCCTCGGACTGCACGCCCTCGTCGGCCACACGCACGCCGTACCGGTAGGCCAGCTTGCCGCCGAGCCATCCGGACACTCCCAGCACCAGGAGACCGACGACGCTCAGGACGACGCCCATCACACTCACGTCGGAGCCCACGGCGAAGCGGCCGATGAGACTGCCGAGGAAGAGCGCCACGACGACCAGGTTCAGTGTGAGGTGCAGCAGTGCTGTCGCACGCGCCCGAGTGCCGCCCTGGATCATCGAGAGGTCGAGCAGCCCGAACACGGCGGCGAGCACGGCGCCGACGAGTCCGATCGCGATCAGCAGCTTCGCGCCCGACGTGAACGCCCCGGGGTCGTCGGAGAACCAGGACACGATGTCGAAGACGAAGCTCGCGACCCAGCATCCGATGGGGATCGTCACGAGGATGGGGTGGAACGGGTGACCGTAGGGCCCGGCGACGACGGCGCGGGGATGCTTCGCCCGGTGCATCGCCTCGGTGCCGGGTGGGACGGCGCTCGCGGGTTCGCCGTGGCGAGGGGAGGATGGTGCGTTCGCGGTCATGGCGGTCCTTCCGTTCCGCCGATCCTCTCGCCGTCCGGCCCGAACCGGGCGGGGGTTGACGGCGGGCGCCCGACCCGGGACGAGGTCGCTGCGTGCCCGCGCGTGCCCGGGGACGCGGGCCCGGATAGCCGGAGGCCCGCGGACCTCGCAACCCCCTGACACCCCGGTGCGGCCGGCGCGACGATGGGAACCCGTGCCGTGGACGACGGCGCGGATGTCACGGAAGGACGGTCAATGGTCCAGCAGACGCTCACGACTGCGGAAGAACTCCTCCACTACCAGCTGCGCAGCGCACTGACGATGGAGAACGACTCGCTCGCCGCGCTCGGCGAGCTCGCCAGCGCCGCCAAGAGCCCCGAGATCAAGCAGCTCTTCCGTCACCACGCGGACGAGACAAAGGAGCAGATCGCGAACCTGCAGCAGGTGTTCAAGCTGCTCGACTACAAGGAGACGACGGCGCCCTCGCCGAGCACGAAGGGCATCTCGAAGCAGGCCGCGTCGCTCCTGGAGCGCAGCGCTCCGAAGCTCCGCGACCAGGTGGCGCTCGCGAGCGCCCTCGGCAACGAGCACTACGAGATCTCGGCGTACGAGGGACTCATCCTGCCGGCGACCGCGCTCGGCCTCGTCGACGCGGTGTCGCTCCTCCAGGCGAACCTCGACCAGGAGGTCCACACGAGCGAGGAGCTGAAGACGACGCTGCAGTCGCTCGTCGCCTGAGCGAAGCAGCGGAGGCGCGCGCCCCGGTGGTCGCGCGCCTCCGTCGTGTTCCGGGCGTCGCGCTCAGGGCAGCGGGCTCACGGCAGCGGCTGCTGGCCGGGCAGCGTCCCGGTCTGCGGTCCGCCGGTGCCCATCGGTGCCTGCGGCTGCGTCCCCACGGGGGCCGCACCGGTCGGCGGCACGGTCGGCGGCGTCGGCACACCGGATCCGCCGGTCGTCTGGCCGCCGCCGGTCTGGCTTCCGCCCGACCCGTCGCCCGACTGGCCGCCGGCCTCCGCCTTCACCGCGCCGACCGCGTCCGCTGCACGCTCCTTCACGTGCTCCACCGCTTCGGCGGCCGGTTCACGGAGGTGTTCGGCCGACTCGCCGACCGCGTCTTTCACCTGGTCGACCATGGGCTCCGCGGCATCCTTCACCTTCTCGGCCGCGCGCTGCTCCGGGCGGGAGCTCGGGATCAGCGACGCCGCCAGCAGGCCCGCGCCGAACGCGATCAGCCCCACGGCGATCGGATTGCCGCGCGTGCCCGACGCCAGCTTCGCCGGCGCATGCGCGACGGCGTCGCCCGCGTGGTGCAATGCGCCCTGCGTCGAGTCGGCGGCATCGGATGCCGCGCCCATGACGCGATCCTTCAGCGAGGTCATCGCCTCCCTGACCCGGCGGCCCTGGCGGGCCGCGGCCTTGCCGGGGTTGACCTTGTCGGCGAGCGCGTCGACGTCCTGGCCGAGCTCGGCCCGCGTGCGCTCGATGTCGTCTCGGATCTCATCCGGATTGCTCATCGGTTCTCCTCATTCCTCTTGAACGTGTCGGGGATCTCCCGAAGCGTGTCGACGGTCTCGGGCATGCCGGCGATGCGCTTGGCCTCTCGGCGACCCGCGGCGACCAGCACGGCCGCGACGATGCCCCAGATGACGGCGACCACGACCGCCGACCAGGCGTTGCCGATCAGGTAGCCGAGCGCCCACCACAGGGCCACCGAGAGGAACGCGAGTGCGAGCAGGCCCGCGACTCCGGCCCCGCCGAACAGCCCGCCGGCTCGTCCGGCGCGTTTGCCGCTCTCGGTGATCTCGGCTTTGGCGAGCTGCACCTCCTGACGCATGAGCGTCGAAAGGTCGCGCGTGACCTCGCCGAGCAGGTCGCCGAGCGAGGTGCGCTCGGCCTGTCGTTCCGACGGCGTGAGGCCGTCGTCACCGGTGGTCATGGCCGGCCGCCGGTGGAAGGCGTGTCGGCCTGGGTCGACAGCGCGCGCACGAGGCGCCCGACGACGACGCCGGCGCCGACCGCGATCGCGATGAACACGCCGGGGCGGCGCCTGGCGAACGCCTTCACCTCGTCGACGACGTCGCCGGGCTCGCGCGTGCCGAGCCAGTCGGCGGCACGTTCCACGCGCTCGCCCGCGGCGCGTGCCAGCTGCGGTCCGATGCCGGACGCGTCAGGGGCATCCGCCATCGTCGTGAAGCTCGACGCCGTCGAACGCAGGCCGTCCGCGGCGCGCGACTGCTGGGTAGACGCCTGCGAACGCACCTCGTCGCGGACCCGGCCGGCGAACGAGCGGACCTGGTCCTTCGCTTCCGCGGCGACCGACGCCGTCTCGCGCTTCGCGGTGTCGGCGACGTGCCGGGCGGCGTCGCCCGCATCGCTACCGGTGGTGCCGCTCGTGGTGGTCGTGGGGTTCGGATCGATCATCTGGCTCACCCTCCTGAGCGCGCGACCGACTCGGCTCGCCGGGTGCGAGTCTCGAACGGTCGTGCGATGAGGTGGCCAGGCTAGGAGCGGGAAATCGGGGCGGACAGGGACTTGCGGTGATCCACACCGGGGCGTATAACCCGCGAGGATCCGAACACGCGTTCGGCAGGCGGGGCGCCTACTCCGGGCCCTCGGGGCCCGTGCCCGCGTCGAACCGCTCGTGGTACCGCTCCTCCGCTTCGGCGAGCAGCGTCTCGTCGAGCTCGGCCTCGAACTCGACATCGGCGAGCAACGGCTCGCAGTCGGGGCCGCGACCCACGACCCGGCCGCGCACCAGCCAGGCGCGCCGGTCGGGGTTGCGGTCGTGCAGATGCTTGTACTGGCACAGCTGCCGGGCGAGCCAGTCCTCGACGGGCCGGGTCCACCACGGCTCGGGGTCCAGCGGGTTGACCGAGAGGCCGGGCAGTTCGAGCCCGCTCTCGGTGTCGATGGAGCCGCGGGTCAGGTCGTCGGACGGGCCCTCCGAGTAGCGGATGTAGGCGGGCTGCTCGCCGAGCGCGCGCGCCAGCGCGGCGATCGTGTCGATGGGGGGCACGGCGTCGCCGGCGTCCGGCCCGGCGCCGTCGGCGTGCGCGTCCGAGTGCGAGGCATCCCCCATCCCGTGACCGTAGCGCGGATCGGCGGCGGCCGCCCGGGGTTGACGCACCGCGTCCGGATCGGGCGGAATGGAGGCACGAAGGAGGCACGCGATGCACGCGAGAGTGCTCGAACTCGATCGCGGGGAAGTCACCGAGCTCGACGGCGACCCCGACCCCTCCGACCTCCCGCCCCCGCCGAAAGGCTCACGCCACGGCACCACCTGGTACTGCCTCGTCGACCCCGATGAGGAGGTCCTGGCGCGCCTGGGCGAGCAGCTCGACCTCCACCCGCTCGCGGTCGAGGACGTCTCGGTCGGCCGACAGCAGCCGAAGGTGCAGCGGTTCGGCGCTCACATCTTCGTCGTCGCGTGGGACCTGCTCCCGGGCGACGATCAGCGCATGGTCGTCGGCGAGGTGTTCTTCTTCATCGGCAGCGGATGGCTCGTCACTGTGCAGCACGCGCACGGCCAGGAGGTGACCGACCTGTGCTCGGTCATGGAGACCCACGGCCGGGATCTCGGCGAAGGCCCCGTCGCGGCGACCGCTGTGCTGCTCAGGGACATCGTGAGCCGCTACACGGCCGCGGCCGCCGACGTCGAGACCGAGCTCGAACGGCTCGAGGGCGAGGTGTTCGATCCCGACACCACCGACGACGTCGCGCGCATCCTCCTCGTGCGCCAGAACATCGGCCGCCTCGAACGGGCCGTGGCGAGCCTCTCGGCTGCCCTCGAGGCGAGCCTCGGCCATTTCGAGGAGCTCGCCCTCGACCGCGAGAAGCTCGGGCCGTACCTCCGCGATCTCATCGACGACATCGCGGGCACCACGGTGCTCGCCACCGATCAGGCGCGCGCGCTCGAGGCGATCGTCTCGAGCCACGAGTCGAACGTCGCGATGCGGCAGAACCAGGACATGCGCACCATCTCCGCGTTCGCCGCGCTGCTGGCGATCCCCACGCTCATCGCCGGGGTGTACGGCATGAACTTCAAGAACCTGCCGCTCGTGCAGTGGCAGTGGGGATGGCTCGTCGTGACCGCCCTGATCGTCGCGATCGACCTCGCCGTCTACTGGCGCTTCAAGCACCGCCACTGGTTCTGAGCAGCGGCGCGCAGCGCCGCCTCAGCTCGCGTCGAGATCCGGCGGCTCCGGCACCTGCTGCAGCCCGTTCGCCGACCCGGCGCTCTCGGCGAGCCGTTCGAGCCAGTTCCGGTTCAGCTTCGGCACCCGGTTGCCGTGGAACACGAACTGGAGCGCGGTCGCCGGCGCCAGCCACATCGTCACCGAGCGCCCATCGTCGTCGAGCGTGAGGGGGAACGACTCCCTCCGGCGCAGCTTGTCGACGATCACGACCTGCAAGTGCGCCAGCACCCGGTCGTCGACCTCGATGTCGCGGTTCTCGTACACGAAGACGCCCACGGTGAATCCTTCCCTCGGCTCAATGCTTCCGGGCGGGCTCGATCCGCGAAACCGGTGGCGCGCAGGCGCCGGGATGCCTACAATCCGGGGCGGGCCGACGGCGGGACATCCGTCGAGGCGTCGGCGGGGGCAGCTGTCGGCTCCACGTGGTGGCGCCGCTCGAGCGCCGCGCCCTCCACATCGACGTCGGGCATGATGCGGTCGAGCCACTTCGGCAGCCACCACGCCGAGCGGCCGAGCAGGTGCATGAGGGCCGGCATGAGGAGCATCCGCACGACGAACGCGTCGACCAGCACGCCGAACGCGAGGCCGAAGCCGATCGACCGGATCATCGTCGACTCGCTGAAGACGAATCCGCCGAACACCGAGATCATGATGAGCCCGGCGGCCACCACGACCGACCGGCCGGCGCGGAAGCCGCGGGCCACCGCGAGTCTGGCGGGCGCGCCGTGCACGTACGCCTCCCGCATGCCCGAGGCGAGGAACAGCTGGTAGTCCATCGCGAGGCCGAAGAGGATGCCCACGAGGATGACCGGCAGGAAGCTCAGGATGGGCCCGGTGTGGATGCCGAGCGCGTCGGCGCCCCAGCCCCACTGGAACACGGCGACCACCGCGCCGAAGGTGGCGAACAGCGACAGGATGAATCCGCCGGTGGCGATGAGCGGCACCAGGATCGACCGGAACACCAGGATCATGATGAGCAGCGACAGGCCCACGACCACGACGAGGTAGAGCGGCAGGACGTCGGCGAGGTTCTGCGAGACGTCGATGTTGATCGCCGCCTGGCCTGCGACGCCGAGCGTGATATCGCCGTCGACCGGCGGCAGGGCGCGGATGTCCCGGACGAGCTGTTCGGTGGACTGGCTGTTCGGGCCCTCCGCCGGTACCACCTGGAACGCGGCGAGGGTGCCGTCGTCGGAGACGGCGATCGGGGCGACCGCGACCACGTCGTCCAGGTCGGCGAGGGTCGTCGCCACGTCGAGCTGCGCCTGGAGCACCTCGTCGTCGTCGAGGTCCTCGGGCAGGGTCGCCGCAACGAGGAGCGGGCCGTTGGCACCCGCGCCGAGGGCCTCCTCGGTGGTGGCGAATGCCCGGTACGACGCGGACTCGACCGGCTCGGATGACCCGTCGGGCAGGCCGACTCGCATGGACAGGGCCGGGATCGCGATGGTGAGCAGCGCGGCGGCCGTCGCGACGACGGTGACGACGGCGCGCCAGGTCGACATCGGCTTCGCGTCGAGGTCTTCGTGATGTTCCTCGCCGATGCGCGCACGGGCGCGCCGGCCGAGCACCCGGGTGCCGAGCAGACCGAGGATGGCGGGGGTGAGGCTGATCGCGATGAGCACCGCGATCGCGACGGCCACGGCACCGACGGTGCCCATGAGCCCGAGGAACGGCACGCCGGTGACGTTCAGGGCGAGCAGTGCGACGATGACGGTGGCGCCGGCGAACACGACGGCGTTGCCGGCGGTGCCGTTGGCGAGCCCGACCGACTCGTGCGGCTCGGCGCCCTGGAGCAGCTGCTTGCGATGCCGGTTGATGATGAACAGCGAGTAGTCGATGCCGACCGCGAGGCCGAGCATCACGCCGAGGATGGGCGTGACCGAGGCCATCTGCACGACACCCGAGAAAGCGAGCGTGCCGAGTGCGGCGATCGCGACGCCGAGGATGGCGGTGACGATCGGCAGCGAGGCGGCGATGAGCGAGCCGAGCATGACGAGCAGCACGACCGCGGCGAACACCACACCGACGACCTCGCCGACACCGACGATCTGCGGCACGCCCTGGGCGATATCGGTCGAGAACGAGACCTCGACGCCGTCGATCGGCTCGGACTCGAAGTGGTCGATGACGGCCTGCTTCGACTCTTCGGGCAGTTCGAGTCTCGGCTCGGTGAAGGCCACGTTCACGAGGGCCGTCGAGCCGTCTTCGGAGACGACGCGGATGCCGTCGGAGAGGGCGAGCAGTTCGGCGCCCTGTTCGAGCTGCTCGGCATTGGCCTCGAGCTCGTCGCGGCCCTCGTCGAGCTTCGCCTGCTCGGCGTCGAGCTGCGCCTGACCGGCGTCGAGCTGGGCCTGCTGCGCGTCGAGCTGGGCCTGCTGGGCGTCGAGGGCGGCGAGCTGCTCCTCGGGTGCGCCGGCCGCCTCGGCCTGGGCGCGCGCGGCGTCGAGCTGCGCCTGACCCGCGTCGAGCTGGGCCTGCCCGTCGGCGGCCTGGGCGCGAGCGGCGTCGAGCTGCGCCTGCCCGGCGTCGAGCTGGGCCCGACCGTTCTCCAGCTCGGTGCGGCCGTCGGCGAGCTCCTGCTGGCGGTCGGCGCGCTCCTGCTCGGTCTCGAACGGGTCGATGACGTCGGCGACGTCGGGAAGCCCGGTCGCGGAGTCTGCGAGATCGCTGATCGCCGCCTGCTGCTCGTCGGACAGCGGCGAGCCGTCGACCGTCTCGAAGACGACGGTGCCGGAGGCGCCGGCGAAGTCGGGCAGCTCGCCCTCGAGCTCCTCGATGACCTCGCCCGAGGCGGTGCCGGGGATGTCGAAGCTGGTGGCGAGTCCCTTGAACCCGATGAGGAAGCCGCCGGCGGCGATGGCGAGGACCACGACCCACGACGCGACGACCACCCAGCCGCGGCGGGCCGCGAATTTCCCGAGCCGGTAGAGCAGTTCGGCCATGTGCTGATCCTTCCTACTTCCGGCCGTCGCCGAAAGGCAGACCAAGAATACGCAACGGTGCGTCTCGTTGACTGAACGTAGGATGTGAGGATGGCGGCAGGACGGCGCGGTGCGGCGCGGAGCGAGGCGGCGCGGATCGCGATCCTCCGGGCGACCGCCACGCTGTTCGCGGCCCGCGGCTACGACCACCTCACGATGGAGGGCATCGCCGCCGAGGCCGGCGTCGGCAAGCAGACGATCTACCGCTGGTGGCCGTCGAAGAGCGCGCTCGTGGCCGAGACGCTCCTCGAGGGGATGCTCCTGCCCGACCGCTTCACGCCCGCAGACACCGGCGACGTGCGCGCCGACCTCGCCGCGTGGCTCGACGTGCTCTTCGACTTCCTCGCCGACCCCGGCAACGCCAGCCTGCTCCGGTCGCTCGTCGCGGCGGCCACCGAGAACGAAGAGGTCGGCGACCGCCTGCGCGACAGCATCGGCGCGGGATCGCTGCTCACGGCTCGTCTCGAGACCGCACGCCGGGCGGGCCAGCTCCGGCCCGACGCGCCGCTCGCCGAGATCGTCGAAGCCATGGTCGGCCCGCTCGTGCTCCGCGCGCTCAGCCGCGCGCCCGCCGAAGACGGTGCCGCCGAGCGGCTCGTGAGCACCGTGCTCGGGCCGGCGTCGGGCGCGGAGGCATCCGGTCTGCGAGTGCTGCGCGACCTCGTCTACGCGGAGCGGCCGGGCTTCCGCCCGCTGGCGCTCGACCTGCACCTGCCGGCGGATCCGGCCGGCGGCGATCGGCTCCCGCTCGTCGTGTACGCCCACGGCGGCGGCTGGCAGTCGGGCAGTCGGCGCGAGTTCGGGCCCGACATCGACGACGGCTTCGCCCGCATCGCCGCGGCCGGCTTCGCCGTCGCCTCGGTCGACTACCGGCTGAGCGGGGAGGCGACGTTCCCCGCCCAGGTCGACGACATCGTGGCGGCCCTCGCCTGGCTCCGGGACCATGCGGTGGAGCTCGGCATCGACCCGGGGCGTGTCGTGCTCTGGGGCGAGTCCGCGGGCGCCACGCTCGCCGCCCTCGCCGGCCTCCGCGACGGCGCCGCGACGGCGGGCGTGGTGAGCTGGTACGGCCCGACGGACTTCATCGAGCACGCCCGGCTCCTCGGCCGAACCGACGACCCCGACTGCAGCGAGGCGAGATGGTTCGGCGCGACGGTGGGGGAGCGGCCCGACCTCGCGGAGGCCGCAAGCCCCGCGCGGCAGGCGCGCCGGCGCTCCGGGGATGCCCCGCCGCCGTTCTTCATCGTGAACGGCACGGCCGACCACACCGTGCCGCCGTCGCAGGCCCGGGCGCTCGCCGATGCCCTCCAATCGGTCGGCGGCGATGTCGAGCTCGTGCTCGTCGAAGGAGCCGGGCACCGCTTCGAAGGCGACATCGACCGCGACGCGCTGCTCTCGCGGTCGCTCGCCTTCGCGGCGCGGGTCAGCCGTCCTCGGCCGTCATCCGGAAGTGGACCGTCTGCATGACGATGCGGCCGTTGCGCACGACGAAGCTGTCGGCGCCGTCGATCGCGCTGCGGCCATCGGCGTCGCCCGACCAGACGAGGAAGGCGTAGTCGCCCGAGATCACGGTGTGCCGGTAGGCGAACTCGGCCGGCCCGAGCAGCCGGCGAGTTCGGCCGCGGAGTCGCGCACCCCGTCGGGCCCCCGGAACTCACCCGAACGGCTGAGCAGCACCACGTCGGCGGAGTAGTTCGCCTCGATGTCTCCGTCGATGTCGCCGGCCAGCCGCCTGGCGAGATGGTCGTGGATGACCTCGGTCGTCGATCGGCCGGTTCCCCGTGCGGTCATGGCGGGCTCCCCTCATCGCTGCGAGCGTAGGCCGGGGCATCGGGTCGTGACAGGGGTTGACGGAAGCCGCCCGCGGATGTGGCAGCA
Organism: Agromyces sp. G08B096; assembly: GCF_040267705.1. Lineage (NCBI taxonomy): Bacteria > Bacillati > Actinomycetota > Actinomycetes > Micrococcales > Microbacteriaceae > Agromyces > Agromyces sp. G08B096. The sequence goes on along the minus strand of NZ_CP158374.1, from coordinate 3,543,582 downwards.
TCGGACGGGGCCGCGCGAGGCCCGTGGAGGAGCGATGAGCATGGCCGGGCCGGAGGCGATCGTCGTCATGGGCGTCTCGGGGTCGGGCAAGTCGACCATCGGCGCCGCGCTCGCCGACGCGATCGGCGCGGCGTTCCTCGACGCCGACGACCTGCACCCCGACGCCAACCGCCGCAAGATGGCCGCCGGCGTCCCGCTCGACGACGACGACCGCTGGCCCTGGCTCGACGCCGTCGGCGAGTCGATCGGGGCGGAGCACACGGGCGGCCGCGCGGTCGTGATGGCCTGCTCCGCGCTGAAGCGCGTGCATCGCGACCGGATCGCGGCCGCGGCGGGCGACGCGCACCCCGTGTTCGTGCACCTGTCGGGCAGTGAGCAGCTGCTCGCCGACCGGCTCGCCGCGCGACGGGGGCACTTCATGCCGGCGAGCCTGCTGACCTCGCAGCTCGACGCGCTCGAGCCGCTCGGCGAGGGGGAGCGGGGCGTTCAGGTGGAGAACCTCGGCGAGCCGGGCGAGGTCGTCGCGCGCATCCTCGCGGCGCTCGGACGCTGACGGCCGTCAACTCGCGGCGTCCTCCAGGGGGATGAGGCGCGCCCGCCGGAACCGGCCGTGCGACCGGCCGTGTGCGGACCGCACGAAGACGGGTGAGCTCATCGGGGTCCCGTCGCTCATGGATGCCTCAGCGCTCGAGCGGCTCGATGAGCGTCGGGTCGCCGGGGTCGATGCGGCGGTGGTTGTTCACCCGCGGATCGACCTCGTACTCGGTGATGGTCGGCGCGACGCGATCGGATGCCTCGAGCAGGAAGTCGACCATCGCCTGCATGCCGCCCGCGTCGAGCTTCACGGGGTCGAGGTAGCGGTCGATCTCGTCGAGCGGGAGGTAGACGGGCATGCGGTCGTGCACCTCGCCGGAGGCATCCCTCGCTTCCCGCGTGATGATCGAGGTCGAGACCTCCCAGCTGCCGTCCTCAAGCTTGCGGGCCGTGGCGATGCCGGCGGCCGCGAGGAGCTGGTCGGGCCCGTGCAGGAAGTGCGCCTGCTTGTGCCCGGGCTCGCCGGTCCACTCGTAGTAGCCCTGCATCGGCACGATGCACCGGCCGGAGGCGAACGCGCTCTTCCACAGGCCGTTCGTGGCGACCGTCTCGATGCGGCTGTTGAACTGCGGCCGCTTCGACTCGCGCATGAACGAGGGCCGGAAGTTCCACACCGCCGGCTCGAGACGCCGCACGAACTCGCCGGTCTCGGCCTTCGGCCGCTCGCGGATGATCGGCACGACGTCGGTGGGGGCGAGGCTGAAGCTCGGCTCCCACTCGGGGAAGTCGTCTTCGGCGTCGAAGACGTCGGTGAGGTCGGTGACCTTCTGCGAGACGACGAACCTGCCGCACATGCCTGCCTCCTCCGTGTCGGGCCTCAGCCAAGCGTGGCACGGGCGGGTGACATCCGTCAGCCCACCGCGAGCAGCCCGTCGCGGAGCGCGCCCGCCTGCGCCTTCCAGAACGCCCGGGAGACGCCGGCGTTCCGGAGCAGCGCGTCGAATCCGTGGAATGCGCCGTCGACGATGACGAGTTCGCACGGAACCCCGGCGTCCTGCAGGCGGTGGGCGTAGGCGACGTCCTCGTCGTGGAACAGGTCGAGCGTGCCGACGCCGATCCAGGCGGGCGGCAGGCCGGTGAGGTCGGCGCGGCGCGCGGGTGCCGCGTACGGGTGTACCTCGGGTCGGCCGGGGGCGCCGCCGAGGTAGCTGGTCCACGCGAACCGGTTGCTGGCCGGCGTCCAGCCGCGGACGCCGCGCGTGTCGACGTCGGTGCGGAGCACCGTGCGGTCGTCGAGCATCGGGTAGACGAGCAGCTGGAACGCCGGTCGGAACTCGCCGCGGTCGTGCGCGGCCTGGGCGAGCGCCGCCGCGAGCCCGCCGCCGGCGGAGGCGCCGCCGATGGCGATGCGCGCGGGATCGACGCCGCGAGCACCGGCCTCGGCGAAGAGCCAGCTGAGCGCGGAGTAGGCGTCTTCGAGGGCCGCGGGTGCGGGGTGCTCGGGCGCGAGCCGATAGCAGGCCGACACGACGAGGATGCCGAGCTCGCGTGCGAACGCGATGCTCGACGCCTCGTCCTGTTCGGGGTCGCCGAGCAGGAACCCGCCGCCGTGGAGCCACAGCAGCGCGGGGGAGTCCTCGCTCCGGCCGCGGGGGTCGTAGATGCGGAGATCGACGTCGGCGCCGCCGTGGGCGCCGGGCACGGTGAGGTTCTGGATGCGCACGTCGGCGGGCTCGGGCAGCCTCGGCCGCTCGCGCCGCATGAGGGGCAGCACGGCGCGCGACACCGAGAGCTTCGGGATGAACCGGGCGACGGCGAGGTCGGGATGGAAACGGGACACGAGTCTCCAAATCGATCGGCGGTGGGACGACCTTACTCCCCGGACGTGACGAACGGGCGGGCCGTGCTCACATGAGCAGGCCCGCCCGGGAGTCGGCCGGGAGGCGTCGGAGGCTACGCCGCCGACCACCCGCCATCGGACGCGAGCACCACGCCGTTGATGTTCACGCCGTCGTCGGAGAGCAGGAAGGTGATGGATGCCGCGAGCGCCTCGGCCTCCGCGGCGTCGGGCAGGATCGTCATCGCGAGCTGCACGCGCTCGGCGCCGAGCTGCGACGCGAACGTCGCCTCGATGTTGGTGATCGTCGGGCCGGGGGCGACGGCGTTCACGCGCAGGCCGCTGGGCCCGTACATGAACGCGGTCGACTTGGTGAGCCCCACCACCGCGTGCTTCGACGTGGTGTACGCGACGCCAGCGGCCGAGCCGCGGAGCGCGGCCTCGGACGCGGTGTTCACGATCGAGCCGGTGCCCTGGGCGACCATCGTCGGCACGACCGCCCGCATGAGCTTCATCGTGCCGTCGACGTTCACCCGCATGACGCGCTGCCAGACGGCGTCGGTGAGCTCGCCGACGGGCGTCATGTCGTCCATGATCCCGGCGATGTTCGCGAGGCCGTCGATGCGCTCGCCCGCCGCCTCGACGATGCGGGCGACCGCGGCGTCGTCGGTGATGTCGGCCACGAGCGTCACGACCTCGGCACCGGCGTGGTCGGCGGCGAACTCGTCGAGGCGCTCCTGCGACACGTCGACCGCGATCACGCGGCCGCCCTCGCGCGCGATGCGCGAGGCCGTCGCGCGGCCGATGCCGGACCCCGCGCCCGTCACGATGACGGTCTTGCCGGCGAACCGGCCCTGGTCGAGCCGCTCCACCCACTCGGGGCGCTCGACCCCGGCGGGCGCGGCCTCCTCGGTGGCAGCGGGCTCGGCGGCGTCGTCGGTCGACGCGGATGCCTCGGCCGAGGCATCCGTCGCCGCGCCGGCCGGCACGTCGCCCGCCGCAGCGCGCGCGACCAGGTCGTCGACCATCTCCTGGCTGAACTGGCCCTTGCTGAGCTTGATGAGGCGCTTCAGCGCCAGCCGGCTGACCGGACGCAGGGCGTCGGGGCTCTGCCCCGCCTGGGCGAGCAGGTCGCGGACGATGGGGCCGCCGACGGGGTGCTCGAGCCAGGTCTTGATCGAGTCGTCGCCGGTGAGGGTCTTCGGGGTCATGCGGGTGGTTCCTTCTTCTTTCAGGGGTGCGGTGCCGCGGTGGCGGCCTCGGGGCTTGCACCGGACATCATTGTCCGGTAGTACGCTAGCACCCATGCCCGAGCGTGGGAAGGGTGCCGCGGCCCCCCGCAGACCCAACCGAGGGCCGAGCGCCGGCCCCGAGAACCGGCGCGCCCTCATCGCCGCGGCGCGCGAGGTGTTCGCCGCCGACGGGCTGCAGGCCCCCTTCAACTCGATCGCGAAGAAAGCCGGTGTGGGGCAGGGCAGCCTCTACCGGCACTTCCCCGACCGGCTCTCGCTCGCGATCGCCGTGTTCGACGAGAACCTCGACGAGCTCGAGGCATCCGTCGCATCGCCCGAGGCCACCCTCGACGACCTGCTCGACGCGATCATCGGCCAGGCCGTCGTCTCCACCGCACTCATCGACCTGATCTGGTCGGAACGCCACGACGTACGCGTCGAGCACTTCGGCGTGCGGCTCGCGGCGATCGCCGACCGGGTGCTCGCCCGCGAGCACGCGGCCGGCCGGGTGGGCGAGCACATCACCTCGCGCGATGTGCTCCTCGTGGTCACGATGCTCGCCGAGCTCGCCGCGCACACCGACGACCCCGACCGGCTCACCGCCGCACACCGGGCGCGGGAGCTGATCGACCTCGCCTTCGCGCCGCGGTGAGCGGGTGAGGCGGACGCGCCGTGCCGTGGAAAGCTGCGCTGAGCGGCCGCCGTCAGAGCGCCGGGTCGAGCGCCTCGTGCTCCGGAACGAGATGGACCGCGTCGCGATCGACGCGGGCCACCGACGCCCATGGCACGAGGAAGGTGCCGCGGTGGCGTCTCGCCAGGAACCGGGCGATCAGGGCGGGCGCCGTCTGCTCGGTGCGCTCGTAGCCCCAGTACGACGAACGGGTGCGAGGCGAGACGACGAAGCCCGCGATCCGCGCCTCCGCGAGGGCCGCGTCGGGGCGGACGGCCCCGTCGAGCACGAAGCGCACGTCGATGAGGAATCCGAGCCGTTCGCCGGCGGCGTCGAACACGGGCAGTCCGAGCAGGTCGCCGAGGATCATGACGAGCCCTCCGGGTCGTGCCGGCCGCCCGGGATGCGGGCGATGATGCGGTCGCGGACCCAGCGCTCGGTCCACGCGGCATCCAGTTCGGTGCCGACCGAGCCGAGTCGGAGGACCACGCCGACCTCGGCGACCAGGCGCCACGGGATGCGCGCCCAGCGGGACGACGGCGGCCGGCCGCCGAAGATGCGGGTCGCGAGCACGGGGCCGGTGAGGATCGACGTGATCACCGGAGCGGGCCGGCGGTGATCGATGGGCTCGCCGAACACGAGGTCGTCGGAGAGCTCGAGGTCGTCGACCGTGGTGATGGGGGTGCCGTCGCGGTCGAGCAGCTGCCGGTCGAGCAGGTGCAGGGTCGCGTCGAGCACCCGGCCGGGCCCGGCCTGCCCGCCGCGGCCGGCCCCCGTGCGCTCGCCCGTTCCGCTCATGCGCCCGCCCCCGTGATGATCATGAGCGGGATCGCCGCGAGCGACGCGATCAGGATGATCACGAGCAACACGAGCGCGATCGCATTCATGCCCCGGCCGTTCACGTGCTCGCCCATGTACTCCCGGTCGTTGGCGATGAGCAGGATCGGCAGGTACGTCAGCGGCAGGGCCACCGCGGAGAAGACGACCGAGAACTCCGTCACCTGGATCGGGTCGACGCCCGTGGCGAGGATGCCTCCCGCGACGAGGATGCACACGATCATCGACAGGTGGAAGCGCGACGCGTCCGCCGGGCGGCGGAACTTGCCCCACGACCAGCCGAAGAACTGCGCGAGCGTGTAGCCCGACGACAGCGTCGTCTCGAGCGCCGCCCCGAACGTCGCGGCGAGGATGCCGACGAGCACGAAACAGAGGGCGATCACGCCGCCGGCGTCGGCGACGGGCAGGACGACCTGGGGGGGCTCGTCACCTCGATGTCGCGCGGCAGCAGCACGATCGTCGCGCACGCGGCGATCGCGATCGAGAGGAGGCCGCCGAGCGGGAAGCCGACGAAGACGTTCGCCTTCGACTGGGCGAGGTCCTTCGCCGTCCAGCCGTCCTCGATCGCTCCCGACGAGAAGAAGAACACCTCGTACGGCGTCATCGCGGCGCCGAAGAGCGCGATGGCGTAGAACGCGTACGTGGCGATGGTCTCGCCCTGCGGCACGTGCGGCACGAGCTGGCCGCCGAGGTCGCCCCAGTCCGGACCGAGCAGGAACACGGCGACGAGGAAGACGACGAGGGTCAGCCCGAGCAGGCCGGTGGTGTTCTCGAGGAACGAGAACTTCGCCCGCCACACGGCGATCCAGACGCCGAACATCGCCAGCGGGATCCACACCGCGGGCGGCAGGCTCGACGCGAGCTGCAGCGTGAGGGCGATGCCGCCGATCTCCGCCGTCACCGTCAGCAGGTTGATGAGGAACGAGCCCGTGAGGTTCGCCAGCGCTGCGCGCGGCCCCAGCCGTTCGCGCACGATCTCGAACGTCGCCCGCCCGCTCACCGCGGCGACCCGGCCGGCCATCTGGGCGTACACGCAGATGCCCACGACGCCGACGATCACGACCCACACGAGCCCCAGACCGAAGCGCGAGCCGACCACCGCGTTCGTCACGAGGTCGCCGATGTCGACGAACCCGCCGATGGCGGTGAGGATGCCGAGGGCGACGGCGAAGATCTTGGTGGCGCCCGACTTCGTCGCCATCAGCCCTCACCCGCCTGCACCAACGCGTTGAGTCGCGCCGACGCGGCCTCGAGGGCGTCCGCCGCGGCATCCGCATCGACGAGGCCCTGCATCGACTCGCGCGCCGCGTCGACCGCGTCGAGGCCCGCACGGATCGCGTCCCGTGTCTCCGCGCGGAGCGTCCGCTCCTCGTCGGTGGCGACGTCGGCCTCCGAGACGGTGCGGGCGGCATCCGACAGCTCGCGCTCCGCGTCGTCGAACGCGGTCGCGGAGACGCCGAAGAGCGCGCGGCCGTGCTGCTCGAGTTCCAGCGCCAGGCTCGCGGTCTCCACCGCAGAGCGGCCCTGCGCCGCGGCATCCGTCATCGTCTGCGACAGCGGCGCGCATCCGGCGAGGACGAGGGCGCACGCCCCCATGACGAGGGCGGTCGTGATCCGCCGACGACCGGGCCACCGCGCGCTGCGCGCGCCATGACCGATCCGAAGCCCCACGGCATCACGGTAACGCGCAGCCCGCAGCGGGCGGCGGGCGTTGACGCGCGTCGGCGGGATTCGCTACACGGCCGCCGGTGCGCCAGCGAGGGCTGCAGCGGCGCCGCTCACGGCGCCGGCGGGCAGCAACGCGCTCGCGACGCCGTCGAGGGAGCCGGGCACGAGTCGGTAGTACGCCCAGGAGCCGCGGCGGGTGCGGGTGAGGAAGCCGGCGTCCATGAGCTGCTTCAGGTGGTGCGAGACGGTCGGCTGGCTGAGGCCCACGGGGTCGACGAGATCGCAGACGCAGGCCTCCTGCCCCGCAGACGCCGCGACGATCGAGAGCAGGCGCAGCCTCGTCGGGTCGCCGAGGGCCTTGAAGCGCCGGGCGAGGCGTTCGGCGTCGTCACTCGTGATGACCTCGGCCGTGAGCGGGGCGCAGCAGGCGGATGCCTCGCCGACGGGCGTGAGGGTGAGCTCGGTCGCAGCCATGGCATCGATGATAGTCGATATTGACATCCACCAATACCGCGTGGCACAGTCGGCATCGAAGAACATCGATACCGCGCTCGCCGCGATCTACCCACCGGAGTCACCATGACCCTCCTCGAGACCCCCGCCCTGCGTCGACCGCTCACCGCGCCCGAACTCGACCCCCTGCCCGTCGCCGTCATCGGCGCCGGCCCGATCGGGCTCGCGGCCGCGGCGCACCTCGCCGAACGCGGCCTGCCGTTCGTGATCCTCGAAGCGGGCGACGCCGTCGGCGCCGGCATCCGGAGATGGGGGCACACCCGGCTCTTCTCGCCGTGGAAGCACGTCGTCGACCCGGCGTCGCGTCGCCGCCTCGAGGCGAGCGGATGGACGCTCCCCGCCGCCGAGCACCTGCCCACCGGAACCGAACTCGTCGAGCGCTACCTCGAACCGCTCGCCCTGCTCGAGCCGCTCGACGGGCGCATCCGCACCGGTGCCAGAGTCGAGGCCGTGACCCGGCGCGGCATGGACCGCACCCGGTCGGCGGGGCGCGCTGAGACGCCGTTCCTGCTCCGGATCCGCACGTCCGACGGAACCGAGGAACTCCTCGCACGCGCGGTGATCGACACGTCCGGCACGTCGGAGCATCCGAACAGCCTCGGCTCGTCCGGCCTCGACCCGCTCGGCCTCGACGGGGTCGCCGACCGGGTCTGGCACGCCCTGCCCGACGTGCTCGGCCGCGACCGCGAGCACTTCGCCGGCCGCCACGTCACGGTCGTCGGCGCGGGCCACTCCGCGGCCAATACACTGCTCGCCCTGGCCGAGCTGGCCGAGGAGGAGCCGGCGACCCGCATCACCTGGCTCATCCGCAACGCGAGCGCCGTCCGGGTCACGACCTCCGACGACGACGGACTCGCCGCCCGCGCGTCCATCGGCCGACGCGTCGACGCGCTCGTCGCGGCCGGCCGGATCCGGGTGGTCGACCGGTTCGAGATCGTGCGGCTGGCGCGGCTCGACGATGGCGTGGCGGCCGACGGCGCGGTCCGGCTGATCGGCGCGCGCGGCGACGACCTCGTCGAGCACGACACCGACCTCGTGGTGAACGCCACCGGTTTCCGCCCCGACCTCGCGATGCTCCGCGAGATCCGCCTCGATCTCGACGAGGTCGTGGAGGCGCCGAGGCGCCTGGCGCCCCTCATCGACCCCAATGTGCACACGTGCGGCACGGTCGAACCCCACGGCTTCGCCGAGCTCGAGCACCCCGAGCCGGGCTTCTTCCTCGCGGGCATGAAGAGCTACGGCCGGGCGCCCACGTTCCTCCTCGCCACGGGCTACGAGCAGGTGCGCTCGATCGCCGCCTGGCTCGCGGGCGACCTCGCCGCGGCCAGCGCGGTCGAGCTCGAGCTGCCCGCAACCGGGGTGTGCTCCACGAGCCTCGCGCCCGACGGCTCGTCGTGCGGCCCCTCCGACGGCGGCGGATGCTGCGGGTGACGGGTGCGACGGCCGACCGGGATCGCCGCCCGTCGCCCGCCGCAGCGCGTTCACCCGGATGACCTATGATCCCGGCATGACCGACCGCCCCTCCGTCCTCTTCGTCTGCGTGCACAACGCCGGCCGCTCGCAGATGGCCGCCGGGTACCTGCGCGCCCTCGCCGGCGACCGGGTCGAGGTGCGCTCCGCGGGCTCCGAACCGAAGGACGAGATCAACCCCGTTGCCGTCGCAGCGATGGCCGAGGAGGGCATCGATCTCGCCGGCGCCACCCCGAAGATCCTCACGGTCGACGCCGTCAAGGAGTCCGACGTGGTCATCACCATGGGCTGCGGCGACGCGTGCCCGATCTTCCCCGGCAAGCGGTACGAGGACTGGGAGCTCGACGACCCGGCCGGCCAGGCGATCGAAGCCGTGCGACCCATCCGCGACGAGATCCGGCGTCGCGTCGAGGCGCTCGTCGCCGACCTGCTGCCGGGCTGAGCCCGCGGCCGGTCCGCGAGACAGGGATGCCCCGCCCGAGACGACTCGGGCGGGGCATCCCTTCATTCGGAGATCAGCCGCGCGCGGGGCGACGGCGCGCGAGCACCGCGAGCACCACGCCCGCGACGCCGACGGCGAGCCCGCCGACGGCGAGCCAGCGCGCGACCGGGTCGTCGCCGGTCGCGGCAGTCGCATCGGAAGCGCCCGAGGCGTCGGCCGGGTCATCCATCGCTTCATCGCTCGCGCCGCCGTGGCCGTGGCCGCCGGCCTCCGCGGCGGTGACGACGATCGAGGGCGCCGGGTGCTCGGGCTCCTCTTCGCCCTCCTCGGCGAGCTCGCTCCAGTCGGTCGAGCCCTCGGCGCACTCCTGCAGCACCGGGAAGGCGAGCGTCTCGCCGGCCGCGTCGGCGGGCAGCTGGAAGCTGAGCTCGATCACGTCGCGGAGGTCGGACGGCAGCGGAGTGACGGCCGTGTAGACGACCTGCGCGTCACGGTCGACGAGGTTCGCCCCGTGGCTGTCGGTCTTCGGCTCGGGCAGTTCCTCGACCACCTTCTCGATCGTCCAGCCGGAGTTGACCGTCGGGGTGACCCGGTCGACGCCCTCGGGCATGGTGAACGTGAGCTTCGTGGTCGGGCTGTCGCCGCAGCCGTGCGGGATGGCGAAGGCGACGACGGTGTACGAGCCTTCTGCGGTGCTGGTCGGCTCGACGCCGACGTGCGCCGATGCCGACAGCGGCGCGGCGAGGGCGAGGAGGAGGCCGCCGCCGAGGGCGGCCGTCGCGGCCAGGGCGGTGCGGGGGCGGGCGGTGCGGGGGCGCGGGGTAGGGATGTGCTGGGTCATGTGCTGCTCTCTGCGGTCTCGGCACGTCGGACGTGCCCGCGGACGCGCGCGCCACGAGGCGCGGATCGCGTCCGCTGAGGATGATGATCGGTTCGCGTGGCCGCTCAGGCGGCCGCAGCGCCGATCGGCGGACCCCGATGCCGCAGGGAGACGAGGTGCAGGTCGCGGGCGGCCGTGACCGCCGGCCGGGGGAGCGTGCGGAGCCGCGGCGCAGCCGCGGGCAGGGGTGCCGCGCCCACGACGAGCGCGACGGCGACGAGGATGCCTCGCGCGAGAGTCCGCAGCCCCGCGAGCACCCGGCCGGCCCAGAGGATGAACCCGACGGTGAGCATGGCCGCGACCGCGTGGGCGAGCAGCATCAAGAGTCCGAGATGGCCTGGATGCGCCAGGCCTGCGGCATCCAGGCCGGCGGACGGCGGCAGCACGATGCGCTCGTGCCGGTGCCCCGCCGACTCGGCCGTGACGACGCCCGTGACCGGAGCGCCGGTGCCGAGCGAGTACAGCGCGTGCAGCGCGACCTGCGCGCCGAGCGCGGCGACGGCGGTGCGGATGCCTCCGGCGCGGCCGCCCCGCCGTCCCGGAACGCCGACGACGACCGCCGCGAACGGGACCGCGAATGCGAGGGCCAGGGCGATCGTCACCGCGCCGGGTGCGGCGCCGCCGCCGAGGGTGTGCGCGAGCGAGGCGACGAAGGTCGCGAACACCGCGATCGCACTGCCTCGCGCGAGCTTCGCGCTCCGATCCCTCCGCACCCGACCAGCGTAACCGCCCGTGGCGGTCGGGCTCGGCGGAAGGCCCCCGTGCGGGCGGGATCTGCCGGTGCGAGGCGGTTCCCACCGGCGGATCCCGCCGACACGCGGCCGCGCGGAGCGGGCGTAGGTTGGGGAGCATGGGCCACGGAGGAACACCCGTCACAACCGTCGCCGAGCTCGAGGAGATCGTCGGCCAGCCGCTCCCGTCCGCACGGGGCAAGACCCGCCACCGGCTGCACGAGATCCACCGGCGATGGCTCGAGGCATCCCCCCTGTGCTTCATCGCGACGGCCGACGCGGCCGGCAACGCGGATGTCTCGCCGAAGGGCGACCCACCCGGCTTCACGCTCGTGCTCGACGAGCACACCATCGCGATCCCCGAACGGCCGGGCAACCGGCGCGCCGACGGCTTCCACAACCTCCTCGCGAACCCGCACGTCGGGCTCGTCTACGTCATCCCCGGGCGCGGCGACACGCTCCGCATCAACGGCCGGGCCCGGGTGCTGCGGGACGTGCCCTACGCCGACCGCATGACGGTGCGCGGTCACGTGCCGACGCTCGTGGTCGAGGTCAGCGTCGACGAGGTGTTCTTCCACTGCTCGAAGGCGTTCCTCCGGTCGAAGACCTGGGACCCCGAGACCTGGACGCCCGACGCCGCGCCCCGCCGCGCCGTCATCGCGCAGACGCTCGAACGCCCCGACGACTCCCTCGAGGAACTCGAGGCCTACTACGGCCCGTCGTACGCGGAGAAGATCTACGGCTGAGGGATGCCTCCGGCCGAGGCATCCCTCACGCGGCGGGTCGCTCGCCGCCGAGTCCTACGGCGTGATGATCGCGAAGCCGGGGTCGCCCGGGTCGAGCACGCCGAGCAGCTGCGGCAGCAGCGCCTCGTCGCCGTCGAGCGCCAGGCCCGCCGCCTCGGATGCGGCCACGTCGCCGGCCGCCAGCGCGCCGAGGGCGGCCCGCGGCACGGTGACGCTGAGCGTCGTCTCGCCGCGGCCGTCGCGGACCGCGGAGAACACCCCGTTGCGGAGCGTCGAGCGGTAGCGCTCGCCGTGGTCGGGGAACTCCCACGCGATCGCGAGATCGAGGTCCCACGCCTTCGGTCCGTTCACCTGCACGGCCACGGCGTCGAGGAACAGCTTCGGCGGCAGCTCGGCGAGCAGGTCGTGCGATGAGGTCTGGGTCGGCGTGCCGAAGTTGCCCGAGCGCAGCTCCATCGCCGCGGACAGGTAGGCGCTCCGCCAGGTGCCGTTCTCCGACCCGAACCCGAGCTGCTCGAGCACGTCGGCGAGCAGGTGCTTCGCCCCCTCGTGCTGCGGCTCGGCGAAGACCACGTGGTCGAGCACCTCGGCGGCCCAGCGCAGCTCGCCCGCCTCGAACGAGGCCCTCGCCTTCTCGACCACGGCGTCGGCGCCGCCCATGAACTCCACGTAGCGGGTCGCGGCGTCGGCCGGCGGCAGCTTCCAGAGCCGGGCCGGGTTGCCGTCGTACCAGCCCATGTAGCGCTGGTAGATCGCCTTCACGTTGTGGCTCACCGACCCGTAGTAGCCGTGGGTGTGCCACGCCCGCTCGAGTGCCGGCGGGAGCTCGATGAGCTCGGCGATCTCGATGCCCGTGTACCCCTGGTTCAGGAGTCGGAGCGTCTGGTCGTGCAGGTACGCGTAGAGGTCGCGCTGCAGGCCGAGGAACTCGACGATGCGGTCGCGTCCCCAGGTCGGCCAGTGGTGCGAGGCGAACACGACGTCGGCGTCGTCGGCGAAGCGCTCGATCGCCTCGCTCAGGTACTCCGCCCAGACGTGCGGGTCGCGCACCAGCGCGCCGCGCAGGGTGAGCAGGTTGTGCAGCGTGTGGGTGGCGTTCTCGGCCATGCACAGCGCACGCCGGTCGGGGAAGAGGAAGTGCATCTCGGCGGGGGCCTCGGTGCCGGGCGCCATCTGGAACACGATGCGCACGCCGTCGATCGTCCGCTCCTCGCCCGTCTCCCGGATGAGGTCGGTCGGCGGGATGAGCGTCACCGTGCCGGTCGAGGTCGTCTGGCCGAGCCCGGCGCCGACTCCGCCCCTCGCGTTCCTCGGCAGCGCCGCGCCATACATGTAGCCCGCGCGGCGGGCCATCGCGGTGCCCGCGTAGACGTTCTCGGCGATGGCGTGCTCGAGGAATCCGTCGGGCGCGAGCACAGGCACGCGGCCGGTGTCGACGTCCTCCTGCGTGGTCACGCCCTTCGCGCCGCCGAAGTGGTCGACGTGGCTGTGCGTGTAGATGAGGCCCGTGACGGGCCGGTCGCCGCGGACCGAGCGGTAGAGCTCCAGCGCCGCCGCCGCGGTCTCAGTCGAGATGAGCGGGTCGATCACGATCACCCCGGTGTCGCCCTCGACGAAGGTGACGTTCGAGAGGTCGAGCCCGCGCACCTGGTAGATGCCGTCGACCACCTCGAAGAGGCCCTGCCTCGCGACCAGCCGCGACTGGCGCCAGAGACTCGGGTTCACGGTGTCGGGCGCGTCGCCGTCGAGGAAGTCGTAGGACGCGGCATCCCACACGACCTCACCGGCATCATTCCGAACCTGCGGCGGCTCGAGCGACGCGAGGTGGCCGCGCGCGGCATCCTCGAGGTCGCGGGTGTCGTCGAACGGGTAGATCGGATCGCTCATGCGTGGCCCCCCGGAGCATGTCTGACGGGCGACTCCGGTGCCGCCCGCTGCTGGCAACCTAACACCGCGCGGGGCGTCTCCGGCAGTGGCCGGAGGTCACTCCATGCTGTCGAGGATGCCCGTGAGGTCGGCGAACGTGGTGCGCGGGTTGAGGATCGCGAACCGGGTGTTCGGCCGTCCGTCGTGCGAGCTCGGCACCACGAACGCACGCTGCTCGTCGAGCAGGCGCAGCGACCACGCGTCGTAGTCGGCCTTCGACCAGCCGTCGCGCTCGAACACCACGACGCCGAGCTGCGGCTCCCGCACGAGAGTGAACCCGTCGCGTCCGCGGATCTCGTCGGCGATCTCGGCGGCGAGCCGGATCGAGTTGGAGATCGCGTCGCGGTAGGCGCCGGCGCCGTAGCTCGCGAGCGAGAACCAGAACGGCAGGCCGCGGGCGCGTCGGGTGAGGTGGGCGGCGTAGTCCGACGGGCTCCAGTCGGCGGTCTCGGTCAGGGTGTCGAGGTACTCGGCGTGCTGGGTGTGCGCCCGGCGGCCCGCCTCGGGGTCGCGGTAGATCAGCGCGCACGCGTCGAACGGGGCGAAGAGCCACTTGTGCGGGTCGACGATGACCGAGTCGGCGTGCTCGACGCCCGAGAACCGGTCACGGCCGAGCGGGGAGAGCATCGCGGCCAGGCCGTAGGCGCCGTCGACGTGCAGCCACACGTCGTAGTCGGCCTTCAACGCGGCGATCGAGGCGAGGTCGTCGACGATGCCGAAGTTCGTCGAGCCGCCGGTCGCGACGACGGCGAAGACGGATGCCCCGTGCTCGTCGAGCGCCGCACGCACGGCGTCGCCGCGGAGGGTGCCGTCGGCGCCCGGCCGAACGGCCACGACGTCCACATCCATGACCCGTGCGGCCGAGGCGACCGACGAGTGCGCCTCGGCGCTGCAGACGACCTTCCACCTCGCGGGCGGCTCTTCGCCGGCGAGGTTCACCCGCAGCCGGGCGGCCTCGCGCGCCGCGACGAGGGCGGAGAGGTTGCCGAGGGTGCCGCCCTGCACGAAGACACCGCCCGCGGTGGCGGGCAGGCCGAACTCGTTCGCAAGCCAGGCCAGCACCTCGTTCTCGGCGTGCACCGCACCCGCGCCCTCGAGCCAGGACCCGCCGTAGAGGGCGCTCGCCGAGACCACGAGGTCGAACGCGGTCGCCGCCTTCGTCGGCGCCGTCGGGATGAACGAGAGGTACCGGGCGTGGTCGGTGGTGATGCACGCGGGCGCGAGCACGTGCTCGAAGATCGACAGCGCCCGCTCTGCCCCGATGCCGCGCTCGTCGATGGTGCGTCCGGCGAGCCGGGTGAGCTCGGCGGGTGAGGCGGGCTTGTCGAGCGGCGTGTCGCTCGAGAGGATGCGGCGACGGGAGTAGTCGAGCACGAGGTCGACGAGTCGCTCGTTCTCGGGCGTGACCTCGTGCATGCGGGTGATGGCCATGAGTCCTCCGGGCCGGGATCGGTGGGCGACAGCCAGTGTGCTCACTCCCGGACGCGAACGCAACTCCATGGCGCGAAACCGGATTCGCGCGCAACGAAGCGCGCGTGACGCACGGCCGAACGCATGATCAGTGCGTGCGCACGGGGTCGCGACACGCGCCTACTGGATGCTAATGCGGTAGTCGATCCGCTCGACCGTGGTCGGCTCCACGCGGCCGCCGGCATCCGCGGTCCACCACTCGTCGCCGACCCGGAACGTGACCTGCATCCAGACGTCGCTGATGCTGTCCGAGAACAGCCGGCTGGTCTCCGGAGCCGGCATGACGGTCGCGGCGCCGGCCTCGAGCCGCTGGATGACCTCGGTCGACTGCGGGGCGTAGCCGCCGAACTCGTCCATCACCCAGATCCGCACGTCGTGGATGGGCGCGCTGTGGGTGTTCGTGATCTTGATCCGTCGCGGCCAGCTGTCCGCCGGTGCGGACAGCAGATGCACGCGCGGCGCCTCGGGCGAACGCTTGCTCATGCCCGACAGCGTAGGTCGTGAGCGGGCCCCGCCCGGAGGCAGGCGTCACCGCAGCGCGTCGGCGAGCCGCGGCCACCAGTCGGCGAGCGTCGCGGCGCCGTGGCGCAGCACGTCGAGGCGGACCCGCTCGTCGGGGGCATGCCAGCGGTCTTCCACGAGCCCCGTGCCGAAGAACACGATGGGCGCCCCGAGCGTGCGGGTCAGTAGATCCGCCGGCCCGCCGCCCGCGTTGCCCATACGCCCGACCTCGTCGACCCCGACACCGAAGCCCGTGGCCATGGCCTCGGCCAGCGCTCCGACCGCCGGGTGGTCGGATGGCGTGCGGTACGGCGCTCCGGCCGTCTTGTGGGTGATCTCGAGCTCCCACCGGTCGCGGGGCATCCGCTCGGCGAGCCAGCGTTCGAGCTGCTCGGCGACACGCTGGGGGTGCTGGCCGTCGACCAGGCGGATGCTGAGCTCCGCGGTCGCCGTCGCGGGGATGACCGCGCGGGTCATCCCTTCGACGTCGCCCGCGCGGACCGTGATGACCTCGAGCGAGGGTCGCGCCCAGAGCCGCTCGGGCACGTGGTAGCCGGACTCTCCGACCACCCGCGTCGTTCGCGACCGCTCGACCCAGTCGGCCTCGTCGAAGGGCAGCCGCTCGTACCAGCGACGTTCCTCCGGCGTCGGGGTCACCACGTCGTCGTAGTGGCCGGGCAGGGTGATCCGCTGCGCGTCGTCCTGGAGGCCCGCCAGGAGCCCGGCGAGCTCCAGCACCGGGTTCGGCGCCGCACCCGAGACGGCTCCGCTGTGCACGTCGGCCTCAGGCCCGTGCACGGTGATCGTCGCCCCGACCATGCCGCGCACGCTCATGCAGATCGCGGGGTGATCGGCGTCGAGGAGCGTGGTGTCGGAGAAGACGATCAGGTCGCAGTCGAGCCGGTCGCGGTGCTCTTCGAGCAGGTCGGCGAGGTTCGGCGAGCCCAGCTCCTCCTCGCCCTCGATGAGGAGCTTGAGGTTCACCGCCGGTGCGGTGCGGCCGCCGGCGACGAGATGCGCACGGAGCCCCCACAGGTGCGCGAGCACCTGGCCCTTCGCATCAGATGCACCGCGGCCGAAGACGACGCCGTCGCGTTCGACGGGCGTGAACGGCTCGGTCTCGGTCCAGCGCTCGCCCTGCGTGGCCCGCACATCGTGGTGGCTGTAGACGAGGACCGTCGGCGCCGAGGCATCCGTCGTCCACTCGGCGAACACCGTGCAGCTCTCGCCCTGCTCCCAGGTCTCGACCACCGGGAAGCCGGCGGTGCGGCAGAGCGCCTCGAGCTCGGCGGCCGACCATGCGAGCGCGTCCGTGCGTTCGGGGTCGCCCGCGACGGAGGGGATCGCGACCCAGCGCAGGAGGTCGTCGGCGAGGTCGCGTTCGTGGGCCGCGAGCCAGGCGTTCGCACCGCGCGGCCGGCGCACCGCCTCGGGGGAGGTCATGGACCGGCCGGGTCGTCGTACACGACGGCGGGCGTCCGCTCGGGTCGCACCGTGCGAAAGCCGACGAGCTTGTGGCTGCCGTCGCAGAACGGGCGGATCGCCGACGCGCCGCACCGGCAGAGTGCGACCGTCCGACGGTGCGGGTCGACCAGCTCCCCGTGCTCGTCGCGGATCTCTACGTCGCCGCGCACGAGGAGCGGCCCGTTGGGGCAGGCGACGACCGACGGCCCGGCGGCGGTCATGACAGCGGCTTCCGCAGGGCCGTGCCGCCCGCCTCGAACGCGGAGCGGATGCTCGACCAGAGCCGTCCGTCGACCGTGAGGCAGGCCGCGGCACCGAAGAGGATGTCGTCGGCGAGTTCGGGCTCGTCCGCCGCGAGCCCGCCCGCGAGGTCGCGCGCCGCGACCTGCTCGTGCACCGCATCGGCCTCGACGTGCTCGTCGAAGTAGTCGGCCGCCTCGTCGCCGAGCCCCAGGCGGCGGAACCCGTTGGCATACGCACGGCACGGGATCGAGCTGGTCATCTCGTACGCCGCCAGGTGGCCGGCGATCGCCCCGCGGAGGCGCCGATGCAGGCCGAGGAGCGACATGAGGTTCATCGAGGCGTAGACGAGGGCGGGCACGTGGTCGGCGTAGGCGCCGTAGCGGTCGTCGAGGCCGAGCGCGCGCAGCGTCTTGGCGAAGATCTCGGCGTGCAGCCGTTCGGGGCGGCCGCCGCCGTACTCGTCGGCCTGGATCTCGACGAGCGCCGCCTTCGCGCGGCCGTGCAGCCGAGGGATGGCCCAGCTGTGCGGATCGGCCTCCTTCAGCGTGTAGATCGAGCGGTGCACCATGACCTCGCGCACCTGCTCGGCGGTCGCGTCGGTCTCGACCCAGTTCGATAGGCCCGGGCCGTCGTCGGATGCCTCGACGAGGGCGAACAGCGCCTCGGGCACGTCGCGGGTCGCGTGCGGCTGCGGGATGAGCTGCCGCAGCTCGGCCTCGTACGCCGTCTCGAGCTCGCGGCGGAACGCGAGGATCGCCGGCTCCCACTCGAGCCGGTCGTCGACGCCCGCGAGCCCGCCGTAGTGCAGCTCGTAGAGGAGGAACAGCGCGAGCTGCACGTCGTCGTCCTCGAGCAGGCCCCGCGACGACGAGACGGCGGATGCCGCGGCCGCGGGGTCGAGCTCGGCGGCGACGGGCCCGCCGCGGAGCCGCTCGATGACGAGCCGGCTCACCTCCCCGCGGGCCTCGGGCAGCGGCATCGGCCACCGCTCGCTCGCTCCAACGGATGCCGGTGCCGACATGGTCATCGATCGCCCCCTCGCCTCGTGCGTCGGCTCAACGCTACGTGCGGGGTACGACGGGCCCCAGGGCTTGACCGGCGCTGCGCGCGGGTGTTACCCGGCGGTCACTGTCAGGTGGGGGGTGCACACTGGTGCCGTGTCCATCGCCCCCCACACGCTCGAGTGGCGGCCGAGGCATCCGACCGATCTCCTGCAGACCGCCGGAAGCCTGCGCCGCGGGCCAGGCGACCCGACCTTCGCGGCCGTGGCGGGCGAGGTGTGGCGCACCACCCGCACCGTGGACGGGTCCGCGACGCTCCGGCTGACGCAGCCGTCGCCCGACGTGCTCCGGGCCGAGGGGTGGGGCGAGGGCGCCGCGCTCGCCGTGGCGCAGGCGCCCGAGCTGCTCGGTGCGCGCGACGATCCGTCGGGCTTCGAGCCGCGACTCGACGTGCTGCACGATGCGCACCGGCGCAATCCCGGGCTCCGGATCCCGCGCACGGCCGCGGTGTTCGAGGCGCTCGTGCCCGCCATCCTCGAGCAGAAGGTCATCACGCTGCAGGCGCATGCGTCGTGGCGGTGGCTGCTGCTGCGGCACGGGTCGGATGCCCCCGGCCCGACGCCGCGCCCCATGAAGGTCGTGCCGACACCGGCGGCATGGGCCGACATCCCCACGTGGGACTGGCATCGCGCGGGCGTCGACCCCCGCCGGGCGCGCACGATCGTGAACGCGGCGCGGTTCGCCGACCGCATCGACGAGGCCGCGGGCATGACGCCAGAGGCGGCCGCCGCACGGCTGACGCTGTTCCCCGGCATCGGCGTCTGGACGGTCGCCGAAGTCGCCCAGCGAGCCCTCGGCGACGCCGACGCGGTCTCGGTCGGCGACTACCACCTGTCGAACTACGTCGGGCACGCGCTCGCCGGCCGCGACATGACCGACGAGGAGATGCTCGAGGTGCTCTCGCCGTGGGCCGGGCACCGATACCGGGTCATCCGGTTACTCGGCGCGGCGGGCGTGCGGGGCAGACCGCGCCGCGGGCCGCGCCTCGCCTTCGTCGACCACCGCGCCTACTGAGTGGCGTGCGGCGCGGCGGCGTCAGCCGCCGAGCACTGCGTCGAGCGAGGGATGCAGGTGGCGCGTGGTCAGCACGGTCGCCGCGTGCGCGGCCCCGGCGCGGAGCGCGTCGTCGACGCCGGCGCCCGCGAGCGTCGCATCGAGCACACCCGCCATGAAGGCGTCGCCCGCGCCGTTCGTGTCGAGCACCTCGACCGGCACGGCGGGCACGTCGTGGCGGGTCATCCGCTCATCGACCGCGATCGCGCCGTCTGCGCCGAGCGTGCAGACCGCGAGCGACGCGCCGCCGCGGATGCAGCGTTCGAGGAACGGCCATGGGTCGCCGATGCGGTCGGCGTTCATGAACACGGCGTCGGCGGCCTCGAGGAAGGGCCGGTGGAACTCGGCCTCCCCGTCGTAGTCGTGCACGTCGGTCCAGATCGGGCGGTTCGCGGCGCGCGCGGCCGGGATCAGCCGGCGCGACCGCTCGGCGAGGTCGAGCACGATCGCCTCGGCGGCGGCCATCGCCTGCAGCACCTCATCGCCCGGGCCGGCCGGGTCGTCGGTCGGCGTCGAAAGGTAGAGCGACACGCGTTCACCGGCACGCGTCATGAGGTTGAGATGGCGTTCGGTGCGGTCGGCCGGGTCGCCGAGCACGCGCACGCCGGATGCCTCGAGCGCCTGGCGGACCCGCCGGCCGTCGGCGTCGTCGCCGATGAGGGCGTGCAGGGCGACCGGGCGGCCGAGGGCCGCAAGGCCGAGTGCCTTGCCGGCCGAGGTGGCGCCGACGGTCTCCCATTCGTCGAGCGCGAACTGCATATGGGGGACGGGCTCGGGCAGCCGGTCGAGCAGCACGATGCGGTTCCAGGACGCCGGCCCCACGATGCAAACGCTTGCAGTCATGGGGAGAGCGTAGCGGGAACCCGAGTGGACGGGCGCGAACGTCACGTGACGGCGCGGGTCGCTTCGCTACGCTGGCGGCGGGCGCCGCGGCCGCACGCGGGCGGCGACCCCCTCGATCAGTTCGGCCCTCCCCGCCCGAAAGGACCCCCATGCCCCGCTTCGACCTGCCGCCCGCCGAGCTCCGCGCCTACCGCCCGACGGTCGCCGAGCCGGCCGACTTCGACGCGTTCTGGCAGCGCACCCTCGCCGAGTCGCGCGCCGTCGCCGAGGCGCCGGTGCTCACGAAGGTCGACTCGCCGCTCGCGCTCGTCGACGTCTACGACCTCGCCTTCAGCGGATACGCCGGCGACGTCGTGCGCGGCTGGCTCGTCGTGCCGGCCGGCGCGAGCGAGCCGCTGCCGACCGTCGTCGAGTACAACGGCTACAACGGCGGCCGGGGCCTGCCGCACGAGCGGCTCGCGTGGGCGGCATCCGGCTACGCGTGGGCGTTCATGGACACGCGCGGCCAGGGCAGTCAGTGGGGCACCGGCGGCGTCACACCCGACCCGCACGGCACCGGGCCCTCGGTGCCCGGGTTCATGACCCGCGGCATCCTCGACCCCGAGACCTATTACTACCGGCGCGTGTTCACCGACGCCGCGCTGCTCATCGACGCGGTCCGCACGCTCGACGTCGTCGACGCCGACCGGGTCGCCGTGACCGGCGCCAGCCAGGGCGGCGGCATCGCCTTCGCCGCCGCCGCACTCAGCGACGGCCTGATCGCCGCGATGCCGGATGTCCCGTTCCTCTGCCACTTCGAACGCGCCGTGGGCCTCACCGACCGCGACCCGTACGCCGAGATCGTCCGCTACCTCGCCGTGCACCGCGACGCCGCGGAGCGGGTGTTCGAGACGCTGTCGTACTTCGACGGCGTGAACCTCGCCAAGCGTGCGACCGCACCCGCGCTCGTGTCGGCAGCGCTGATGGACCCGGTGTGCCCGCCCTCGACGGTGTTCGCCGCGGCGAACCACTACGGCGGTGAGACCACCGTCGTCGAGTACGCGTTCAACGAGCACGAGGGCGGCCAGGGCGTGCACTGGCAGCGCCAGGCGGCCTGGCTCGCCGAGCGGGTCTGAGCGCCCCCGCCAAGTCGTCGCCCGGCGCTCCGCGGTCGCCGCGGCCTCGGTTCGCGGGCCCCGCTAGCGCCCCTCGAGGTGGAGCACGAACGCCTGCTCGGGCCACAGGGTCGGCAGCTGGAGTCCGACCTCGGTGAGCACGGCGCCCGGCAGGTCGAGGTCGCCCGTGCGGTACCACTCGGGAGTGTTGCCGCCGTGCGCGGCGCGGCCGAGCTCGCGGCGCACGCGGACGCGATAGACACGGGACGGGTCGAGACCGGGCAGCCGGAGCCGCTCGGCTCGCGCGTCTTCGAGACTCGCGACCGTCGCGACGACGAAGACCGCTGCGTCATCGGCGACGAACCCGGTGACCCGCCAGGCCGGATCGCGGAGGTCGGGGTGCACGACGCGGCCGCGGTGCGTGACCGGGCGGAGTTCTCGGTACAGCGCCGTGAAGCGTGTGATCGCCTCGAGCTCGTCGGCGTCGCAGTCGAGGATGTTCCACTCCAGCCCCGCCGATCCCAGCAGGCTCGTCGCCATGCGGTAGGTCAGCCCGAGCGTGCGGCCCGAGCTGTGCGACGTCGGCGGGCCGACGTGCGCGCCGACCAGCTCGGGCGGCAGCAGCAGGCCGGTCCATCGCTGGATGTCCTGACGCTCGACCGCGTCGTTGGAGTCGCTGGCCCACACCCGGTCGGTGTGCGCGAGCATGCCGAGGTCGGTGCGGGCGCCGCCCGACGAGCACGACTCGATCTCGAGCCGCGGATGCCGCGCCCGGAGCTCGTCGAGGAGCCGGTACACGGCGATCATCTGCGCGTGAACGCCCGGGCGCCCGTCGTGCACCGTGTCGACCAGGTCGCGGTTGTGGTCCCACTTGATGAAATCGATGCCCAGGTCGTCGACGAGCCCGCTGATCTGGCCGAGCACGTGCGCGTACGCGCCGGGGTCGGCCAGGTCGAGAACGTACTGATCGCGCCAGCTGAGGCCCGGGTCGTGGCGGAGATGCGCCGGGTCGTGCAGCAGCCACTCGGGGTGCGCCCTCGCGACCTCGGAGTCGAGGCTCACCATCTCGGGCTCGAACCACAGGCCGAACTGCATGCCGAGCTCGTGGACCCGGTCGGCGAGCGGGCGGAGCCCGTCGGGCCACACGCTGCGGTCGACGATCCAGTCGCCCAGGCTCGTCGTGTCGTCGCGCCGGCCGAGGAACCAGCCGTCGTCGAGCACGAACCGCTCCACGCCCACCGAGGCGGCCCGTTCGGCGAGGGCGAGCACGCGAGCCGGGTCGTGGTCGAAGTACACCGCCTCCCACGTGTTCAGCACGAACGGGCGCGGCGACGACGGGTGGCCCGGTCGTGCGCGGAGCAGGTCGTGGAACGCGGCCGCGACGCCGTCGAGGCCGGCATCGGAGTAGGCGAACAGCACGCGCGGCGCCGCGTACTCGTCCCCGGGCGCGAGCACCAGCTCGCCGGGGCGCAGCACCTCGCCGCCGCCGACCAGGATGGCCGAGTCGGTCACATGGTCGAGGCGGTACGTGGCATCCGATGACCAGGCGACGTGCGCCGCCCACACGCGACCCGTCCGCCAGCGCGGCTCGCCCTCGAGCGCGGCGAACAGCATCGGCGCATCATGGCCCGGGCGGCCACGGCGCGACTGGCGCACGATCGACCCCGCCGGCATGGCGGTGGTCACCGGTCGCTTCTCCCGGCTCCACCGGCCGTCGAAGGTGAGCAGCCGGTCGGTGCTCTTCGGCACCGGCAGCGTCGCCTCCACCCACTCGACCTCCACGGGGAGGCGGCCTTCGCCGCCGGCGTGCCGCAGCCGGTGGTCGACCGCGACCACGCCGCCCGCCTCGATCGAGATCACCAGATCGAGTTCCAGACCGGATGCCTCGTCGCGGGCGGTGCACGCGAACCCGGTCGCCGACGTCCGGACCTCGCCGAGCTTCCAGCGCGGGCGGAGCAGCACGCCGTCGCGGCGCAGCTGCAGCCCAGGCCGCCCGCTCCAGCCGTCGCCCTCGAGCGGTGAGAGCGAGAGGTTCCACGCGGCGTCGAGCGTCCGCGGCGCGGTCTGCCGGCTCACCGCGGCCCGCAGCCCCGCCGCGGCCTCTTCGCCGAGCTTCCCGAGCGCGGCGCCCCAGTGCAGCACCGACGGCAGGCCGGGGCCCGACGCGTCGATGAGCACCGCGACCCCGCCGGACTCCAGGTGGACGAGTTCGTCGGTCATGCCCCGACCCCTTCTGCGGGCGGCCGTTCGCCGGTGCCGCGTTCGACCACCCAGGTGGGCAGCTCGATCTGCTTGGTGAATCCGGCGGGTTCGCCGATGCGCTCGATCGCGAGCCGGGCCGCTTGGCGGCCGAGGGCGACCGGGTCGTAGGAGATGACGCTCACGCCCAGCACGTCCGCGGTGTCGAAGTCGTCGAACCCGATGAGGGCGACGCGGCCGTCGGCCCCGCGCGCCCGCAGGGCGCGGAGTGCGCCGACGGTCATGCGGTTGTTGCCCGTGATGATCGCGGTGGGGGCGTCGTCGCGGTCGAGGAGGTCGCCGACGAGGTCGTCGGGCGCCACGGTGCGATCGTCGACGAGACGTTCCCAGCGGTGCGTGTCGTGGATGCCGGCGGCAGCCATGGCGTCGCGGTATCCGCGCACCCGCTCGGCCTGCGTGTAGACGGCGGCCGGGTTGCAGGCGTAGGCGATGCGGCGGTGCCCGAGCGCGATGAGGCGCGACGTCGCGTCGAACACGCCGCGATGGTTCTCGAGCACCAGGGCGTCGGCGACGAGATTGCGCGCCGGCCGGTCGATCGCGATGACCGGCGTGCCGAGGTGCCGCTCGCCCTCGAGGTACGACTGGTCGTCGCCGACAGGGATGAGCAGCAGGGCGCCGATGCGCTGGGCGAGCAGGGCGTCGACGACGCGCTCCTCGCCGTCGGGGGTGTCGTCCGTCGTCGCCACGAGCAGTGCGTACCCGTTGCGGGCGAGCTCCTGCTCGATGCCCGCGGCGACCTTGTAGTAGAAGGGGTTGCCGAGCTCGCCCATGACGAAGCCGATGGTGTTCGTGGCGCCGCCGCGCCGGAGGCTGCGGGCCAGCGTGTTCGGGCGGAACCGAAGGCGCTTGGCTGCCGTGAGCACGCGTTCGACCGTCTCGGGGGCGACGAGCTCGCGGTTGGTGAACACCCGCGACACCGTCTTCGAGCTCACGCCCGCGAGCCGCGCGACGTCGTCGAGCGTCGCACGCTGCTGCTGGCCGGTCATGGTCCTCCCCATCGTCGGGCTACGGGGAGCATAGCAACGCAGGGATCCGCCTGTCTATCGTCGGACATTCGACAGACATTTTCGAAATTCATTCCACTGTCCTGGCAGCGAGAATTCCAGGTAAAAGCAGCTTTCTGGACTTTCGTGAACGCGCGATTCCAAAAGGACAGCGTTGACATGACCATTGCGGGGAGCGCTCTCCACTGCCTAGCCTGGCCCCGTGGTCCGCGCCCCCAGCGGACGGCGTTCAAGGGTGAACCTGACAAGGAGTACACATGGCAACGAAGGCAGTGGCGCGACTCGCGCTCCTCGCCGTGGCCGGCCTCGCGCTCAGCGGGTGCTCGGCGGGCGGCGCGGAGGACGCCTCGAACACCATCGACGGCGAGGTGAAGGGCGACATCACCGTCGTCACCTGGCGCACCGACCTGGTCGAGGACGGCACGTTCGACGAGTACGCGAAGGAGTTCCAGAAGCTCTACCCCGACGTGAACGTGACGTTCGAGGGCATCACCGACTACGAGGGCGAGATGAAGACCCGCCTGAGCTCGACGAACTACGGCGACGTCATCGGCATCCCGACCATGCAGCCGAGCCAGTTCGAGCAGTTCCTCGAGCCGCTCGGCGAGACCGCGGACTTCGAGGACACCTACCGGTTCCTCACGACGCACACCTACGAGGGCACGCAGTACGGCCTCGCCATCGGCGGCAACGCCCAGGGCGTGCTGTACAACACGCGCGTCTTCGAGGAGGCCGGCGTCACCGAGCTGCCCACCTCCGAGGAGGAGTGGCTCGCCGCGCTCCAGAAGGTCAAGGACAACACCGACGCCATCCCGCTCTACACGAACTACAAGGACGGCTGGCCGCTGTCGCAGTCCTTCAGCAACCTGGGGTCCATCACCAACAACCCGGATGCCGGCATCGAGATGGCCGAGGACCCCGCGCCGTGGACCGAGGGCACCGACATCTACGCCATCGACTCGCTGCTCTACGAGTCGGTCGCCGCGGGCCTCACCGAGGAGGACCCGCTGACCACGAACTGGGAGCAGTCGAAGGTCGACATCGCCACCGGCAAGATCGGTGCGATGACGCTCGGCTCGTGGGCGATCTCGCAGATGCAGGCCGCCGCGGAGGACAACGGCGCCTCGCCCGACGACATCGGCTACATGGCGTTCCCGTCGAACATCGACGGCACCCAGTACGCCCTCATCGGCGGCGACTACAACCTCGGCATCAGCAAGCACTCCAAGGCCAAGGCCGCCGCCTGGGCCTGGATCCAGTGGCTCATCGAGGACTCGGGCTTCACCGAGACGCAGGGCATGATCTCGACGGTCGCCGAGAAGCCGCTGCCCGACAACCTCTCGGGCTTCACCGAGAACGGCGTCGAGCTGTTCGAGGTGAACCCGGCGCCCGCCGGCAAGGAGAGCCTGCTGAGCGACGTCTCCAACGACTCCCAGATCGACCTCTGGGGCCAGCTGTACCGCCAGAAGATGGTCGACATCGCGCGCGGTGCCGCCGACGGCGACAAGGAGAGCTACTTCGCCGAGCTCAACGAGCGCTGGGGCGCCTCCGTCGGGAAGCTCGCGGGCTGACCCCCGGAGCGGACGAACACGATGACCGACACGGCACTCGACACCGCCCCGGCGGACACGCGCGCCGCCGTCACGGTGCCGGCCGGCTCGGGCCGCCGGTTCCGCGGGGACTCCCGCGGGACCGGCGCCCGGCCGGTCGGCGGCTCGGCGCGCGGACGACTCCGGCGGCAGCTCACGCCCTGGCTCTTCGTGGCCGGCGCCGTGGGGCTGCTGCTGGTCTTCACCTACTGGCCGGCCGCCAACCTGCTGTACTACAGCATCACCGACTGGGACGGGCTCGACCTGACCAAGAACGTGATCGGCTTCGACAACTACGTCGAGGTGTTCACGAACCCCCGCATCTTCAGCGTCTTCGGCGTGAGCCTCTACTACTTCGCGGCATCCTTCGTGCAGATGGCGCTCGCGCTGTACTTCGCGACGATCCTCAGCTTCAGCACCCGATTCGCGAACTTCTTCAAGGGCGTGCTGTTCTTCCCGTACCTCATCAACGGCGTCGCGATCGGCTTCGTCTTCCTCTACCTCTTCCAGCCGGGCGGCACCCTCGACACCGCGCTCGGATGGTTCGGCCTGAGCGATCCGCCGCACTGGCTCGGCGACCCCGACATCGTGAACACGTCGCTCGCGGCCACCTCGGTGTGGCGGTACACCGGCCTGAACTTCGTGCTCTTCCTCGGCGCGATCCAGTCGATCCCGCACGAGATCTACGAGGCGGCCGAGCTCGACGGCGCGAACCGCTGGCAGCAGTTCTGGGCGATCATCTTACCCGGCATCCGGCGGGTCGTCGGCCTCTCGTTCATCCTCGCGATCTCGGGGAGCCTGAGCGTCTTCGAGATCCCGTTCATCATGACCGGCGGGGCGAACGGCTCGAGCACGTTCGTCATCGAGACGATCTCGACGGCGTTCAACTTCCGCAACGTCGGCCTCGCCTCGGCGATGGCGGTCGTGCTGCTCGTCATCGTGCTCATCGTTACCTGGATCCAGCGGAAGGTGTTCCCCGACGAGAAGGTGGATCTCACATGAGCGCCGTGACCACGCGCCCGGGCCGGCCCTCGGCCGCCCGCTCCGGCAGGTCGACCGCGTCGCGTCTGCGAGGGCTCAGCGCCACGACGGCGAAGTACCTGAGCCTCGTCATCGCGGTGCTCGTCACGCTGCTGCCGCTGTCGGTCGTGCTCATCGCGAGCCTGAAGACGAGCCAGGAGTACGGCCAGACGGGTCCGTTCGACCCGCCCGCGAACTGGCTGAACCTCGACAACTTCGTCACCGCGTTCACGAGCGGCGAGATGCTCGAGGGCTTCCTCAACACGCTCGTCGTGCTCGTGGTGTCGCTCATCGGCACCATCGCGCTCGGCACGATGTGCGCCTACGCGCTCGACCGGTTCGCGTTCCGCGGCAAGAAGCTCGTCTTCGGGCTCTTCCTCGTGGCGACGCTCATCCCGAGCGTGACGAGCCAGGTCGCGACCTTCCAGGTGGTGAACGGGCTGGGGCTGTACGACACGAAGGCCGCGCTCATCCTGCTCTTCATGGGCACCGACATCATCGCGATCTACCTGTTCATCCAGTTCATGCAGGCGATCCCCGTCTCGCTCGACGAGGCGGCGATGATCGACGGCGCGAACCGGTGGACGATCTACTGGCGGATCATCCTGCCTCTGCTGAAGCCCGCGATCGCGACCGTCGTGATCATCAAGGGCATCGCCGTGTACAACGAGTTCTACCTGCCCTTCCTCTACCTGCCGTCCGAGGGCCTCATCTCGACGTCGCTGTTCCGGTTCAAGGGACCGTTCGGCGCACAGTGGGAGGTCATCGCGGCCGGCACGATCCTCGTCATCATCCCCACGATCATCGCCTTCGTCCTGCTGCAACGCTGGATCTACAAGGGCCTGACCTCCGGAGCCGTCAAGTAGCCATGCCCCACCCCACCGAGCCGCACCTCGTCCGCCGCGACCTGCACGACGGCTGGCGCCTCCGCGCCGCGGCCGGGTCCGTGCCCGAGCCGATCGCCGACGCCCTCGTGCCCGCCGCGGTGCCGGGCTGCGTGCACACCGATCTGCTCGCCGCCGGGCTCATTCCCGACCCGTACCTCGACGACCACGAGGCGCTCCTCGCCTGGATCGGCCAGGTGGACTGGACGTACGAGACGAGCTTCGACTGGCGGCCCGACGGCCACGAGCGACACGACCTCGTCTTCGACGGGCTCGACACGGTCGCGACGGTCCGGCTGAACGGGCGCGTCGTGCGCGAGTCGGCCAACCAGCACCGCTCGTACCGGGTCGACGTGCGCGACGGGCTCGTCGAGGGCGAGAACACGCTCGAGGTCGCGTTCCGCTCCCCGGTGCGGTACGCGAACGCGCAGAGCCTCGCGCTCGGCGCCCGGCCGCGGCCGTACCCGATGCCGTACGAGGCGATCCGCAAGTCGGCGTGCAACTTCGGCTGGGACTGGGGCATCGCGACGTACACGAGCGGCATCTGGCGGCCGGTTCGGCTCGAGTCGTGGTCTGTGGCCCGCCTCGCCGAGGTGCGCGTGGTCGCCATGCCCGACGGCGACGGCGGCACCGTCGAGGTCGACCTCACGATCCAACGGGCGAGCGACGCGGATGCCTCGGCGACGGATGCCACGGCGATCTCTGCGTTCGTCAGCGTCGCGGTGAACGGACCAGGTCTCGGTGACGGCCCGCTGCCCGCGACGACGGGCGAGATCGAGGGCGACCGGGCGCGCGTGACGCTCACGCTGCCGAAGGTCGAACGGTGGTGGCCGGTGGGCCACGGCGAGCAGCCGAGATACGTCGTCGACGTCCGGCTCCACGGCGACGCGCCCGACCCGCTCGACGCGACGCACCGCGTCGTCGGCTTCCGCACCGTGCGCTGGGATACCGAGCCCGATGCGGCGGGCACCCCGTTCACGCTCGTCGTGAACGACCGGCCGATCTTCGTGAAGGGCGTGAACTGGATCCCCGACGACGCCCTGCCGGTGCGCGTCGACCGGGCCCGATACGAGCGGCGGCTCCGCCAGGCGGTGGCGGCGAACCTCAACCTCATCCGGGTCTGGGGCGGCGGCCTCTACGAGTCCGACGACTTCTACGATCTCTGCGACGAGCTCGGCCTGCTCACCTGGCAGGACTTCCTCTTCGCGTGCGCCGCATATCCCGAGGAGGAGCCGCTGCGGAGCGAGATCGAAGCCGAGGCGCGCGAGCAGATCGTGCGGCTCGCCTCGCACCCGTCGCTCGTGCTCCTGAACGGCAACAACGAGAACCTCTGGGGATACGAGGACTGGGGCTGGAAGGCTGCGCTCGACGGCGCGACGTGGGGCGCCTGGTACTACGACGAGCTGTTCCCGTCGCTCGTCGCCGAGCTCGCGCCGCAGGTGCCGTACACGCCAGGCAGCCCGTTCAGCCCGGCTGGGCCCGACGGCGAGGCGCGGCATCCCAACGACGAGGCGCACGGCTCGATGCATCTCTGGGAGCAGTGGAACCGGCTCGACTGGACCACGTATCGCGACCACCGGCCGCGGTTCGTGGCGGAGTTCGGCTGGCAGGGCCCGCCGGCCTGGTCCACGCTCACACGCGCGATCTCCGACGACCCGCTGACCCCCGAGTCGCCCGGCATGATCGTGCACCAGAAGGCCATGGAGGGCAACGCCAAGCTCACCGGCGGACTCGTGCCGCACCTGCGCGTGCCCCGCGACATGGAGACGTGGCACTGGGCGATGCAGCTCAACCAGGCCGACGCCGTGCGGTTCGCGCTCGAGCACTTCCGAGCCTCGGCGCCGCACACGATGGGAGCCGTCGTCTGGCAGCTGAACGACTGCTGGCCGGTCACCTCGTGGGCCGCGATCGACGGCGACGAGCGGCTGAAGCCGCTGTGGCACGCCCTCCGCATCGCGTTCGCGCCGCGGGTCGTCAGCGTGCAACCGCGCGATGGCGGCCTCGGGGCCGTGCTCGGCAACGACACGGATGCCCCGTGGTCGGGCGACCTCGTCGTGCGCCGGCTCGGCTTCGACGGCGCGACCCTCGCCGAGCAGTCGGTGCCCTTCCACGTGCCCGCCCACGGCACGGCGACCGTGCCGATCGACGGGGGTGTCGCGCAGCCGAGGGATGCGTCGGCCGAGCTGCTCAGCGCGGACGCCGGCACCGAGCGGGGGTTGTGGTTCTTCGCCGAGCCGCGCGACTCGATGCTCGAGCCGGCCCGCCTCGCGGTCGACGCCCTGCCGATCGACGGCGGCACCGAGGTGCGGGTCCGCGCGGCGAACCTCGTGCGCGACCTCGCCCTGCTCGTCGACAAGCTCGACCCCGGCGCCTCCACCGAGGACGGACTGGTCACGCTGCTGCCCGGTGAGACGGCGTCCTTCGTCGTCACGCACCGCAGGGCCATCGAGCCCGGCGCCTTCGCCGACCCCCGCGTGCTCCGCACGATGAACGAACTGGTCGCGCGGTGACGCCCGTCGAGGCGGGGTCTCGGCTCGTCCCGTACGTCGCGGGCATGACCTGGGGCTGGACCGGAGTGCGGGGCAGCTGGGCCAAGCCCGAGGCATCCGAGTCGATGCGCCGCATGGCCGAGCACGGCGTGAACTGGACCGCGCTCGCCTACGCCGCCCTCCAGGACACCGCGCAGTCGACCGAGGTGCGCTTCCGCGACGAGCCCACCGTGACCGACGCCGAGATCGTCGCCGCCATCCGCGAGGCGAAGGCGCTCGGGCTCAAGGTGTGCCTGAAGCCCGTCGTGAACGTCGCCGACGGCACCTGGCGCGCCCACATCGGGTTCTTCGACCAGGACGTCCCGGGTGAGCCCACCTGGGCGGAATGGTTCGCGTCGTACCGCGAGTTCATCCTGCACGCGGCCCGACTGGCCGAGGCCGAGGGCTGCGACCTGCTCTGCATCGGCTGCGAGATGGTGCGCGCGGACGCCCGCGAGGCGGAATGGCGCGCCCTCATCGGCGCCGTGCGCGAGGTGTACACCGGACCCATCACGTACAACTGCGACAAATACCAGGAGGACCGCCTCACCTGGTGGGACGCGGTCGACGTCATCAGCTCGAGCGGGTACTACCCGATCGACCGCTGGCGGGCGGAGCTCGATCGCATCGAACCCGTCGTCGCGGCATCCGCGAAGCCCTTCTTCTTCATGGAGGCCGGCTGCCCCTCGCGCGTCGGCTCGCCGGCCCGGCCGAACGACTGGACCCTCGCGGGCGAGCCGTCGGGCGAGGCGCAGCTGGCGTACTACCGCGAGATGTTCGAGGCGTGCGACGAGCGAGCATGGGTCGGCGGCGTCATGCTGTGGGACTGGCCCGCCGCGCTCTACGACGCAGCGGATGCCCCAGGCAACGACGACTACTGCCCGTACGGCAAGCCCGCGGGCGAGTTCCTGCGCGCGACGTACCGCGCGAGGACCTCCGCATGAGCGCCGTGCTCGCGATCGACGCGGGCCAGACCGGCATCAAGGTCAGGCACCTCGTCGACGGGACCTCCGAGGAGTGGGCCGCGCCGGGCATCCGCACCGACCTGCCGTTGCTGCCCCAGCTCGTCGACGTGCTGGCCCTCGCCGGCGCGCGCGGGGTACGCGCCGAGGCCGTGGGCGTCGGCGTCTCGGGGCTCACCGACCGGGACGCCGACGCCGGAGCGCTGCTCGACGCCGCCCGGGCGCTGGGCGCCCGATCGGTCACGCTCGCGCATGACTCCGTAACGGCCTACCTCGGTGCGCTCGGCGACGAGCGAGGTGTCGTGACCGCCGCGGGCACCGGCGTGGTCACCCTCGCGGTCGGCGCCCGCGACGTGGCGCGCGTCGACGGGTGGGGCAACCTCATGGGCGACGCCGGCAGCGGCTACTGGATCGGGCGTGAAGCCCTGGAGGCCGTCATGCGAGAGGTCGACGGTCGCGGACCGGCGACCGCGCTCACCGACGCCGTCCGGGCCGACTTCGACGACCTCGAGAGCGCCTACATCGAGCTGCAGGCCGCGCCCGACCGGGTGCAGCGCATCGCGGCGTACGCGCGCGCGGTCACCGCACTCGCCGCCGACGACCGCGTCGCGGCGGCGATCGTGCACCGCGCCGCCCGCGAGCTCGCCCTCTCGGCGGTGACCGGGCTTCGCCGCGTCGGCGAGGATCTGGCCGCCGCGCCGGAGGTCCGCGCCGTCGGCGGCGTGTTCCGGTCGGCCCACGTGGCGGCCGGGTTCGAGGCGGCCGTGCGCCAGGTCTTCCCCGGGGCGGCGATCCGCGTGGGCACGTCGGACCCGCTCGACGGCGCGGCGAGGCTGCTCGAGGTCACCGAGGCGAGCGCGCTCAGCCGTCGGCTGCTGCGAGCGGGGGAGTCGCGCGCGGCCTGAGCGGAGGTGTCGCGCGCGGCGTGAGCGGACGCTCAGCCGCGCGGCAGCGCGAGGATCCGCTCGAACGCGGCGTCGGCGACGGGGTCGACGACCTGCTGCTCGGGGTGCGCGTCGTACCACTCGACGATCTCGCGCGCGCCCTCGTCGAACCGCACCGTCGTGCGGAACTCGGGCACGAGCGCGCGCACCTTCGCGTTGTCGAACACCATCGAGTTCGCCTTGTCGCCGATGAGGCCGGGGCCCCACTCCGGATGCACGGCGGCGATGGTCTCGGATGCCACGTGCACGAGCTCCGGCTCCACGCCGGCGGCGTCGCCGAGCCATCCGTAGATCTGGTTCCAGGTCGGGGCGTGGTCGCCCGTGATGTGGAACGCCTCGCCGACCGCCATCGGGTTGCCGAGCAGGCCCGTGAAGGCGACGGCGAAGTCGCGTGCGTGCGTGATGGTCCAGAGGCTCGTGCCGTCGCCGTGCACCACGACGGGCTTGCCCGCCCGCATGCGGGCGATGTCGGTCCAGTGGCCGAGCGTGGGCAGCAGGGTCTCGTCGTAGGTGTGCGACGGCCGGACGATCGTGGCCGGGACGCCGCGATCGCGGTACGCCGCGACGAGCAGGTCTTCGCACGCGATCTTGTCGCGCGAGTACTGCCAGACCGGGTTCCGCAGCGGCGTGGACTCGGTGACGGGCAGCCGCGAGGGCGGCGTCTGGTACGCCGACGCCGAGCTGATGAAGACGTACTGGCCCACCCGGCCTTCGAAGCGGTCGAGGTCGGCCTGCACCTGGTCGGTGGTGAAGGCGAGGAACTCGGCGACGACGTCGAAGTCACTGCCTGCCGCCTCGAGCGCGGCATCCGTCGCCTCGGGGTCGCGGATGTCGGCGGCGATCGAGCGGACGCCCTCGGGCAGCGGCCGCGTCGAGGTCGTGCCGCGGTTCAGCACGCTGACCTCGTGTCCTGCGGCGACGGCCTGCCGGACGCACGCCGAGCTGATGACGCCGGTGCCGCCGATGAAGAGGATGCGCTTCGCGTTCATCACGCCATCGTCGCATCATCGGCCGACGGGAGGTCCACCCCCGCCGGGCGTCGCCCGCCGTCCAGCGCCGGAGTGCTCGCCGCCGGATCAGGGCGTCAGTGAGTGCGGCGCCGGCTCGGCGTCGCGGAGGCCGCCGCGATCGGGCGGCCCGAAGCGGACGGGGGAGGCGACGACCAGCACCGTGGCGAGTACCGCCACCGCCGTCCCGACCGCGCAGACCGGTCCGAGCACGGCGGCCGTATGTCCCCGCAGCGCTCGGCGGGCGAGCGCGAGCAGCGCGAGCCCGACGCCGCCGCCCGCGGTGTTGACGAGGACGTCGGTGAGATCGGTGCTGCCCACCGCGAGGACGAACTGGGCCAGCTCGAGGCCGAGGCTGACGCCGGCGAGGACCGCGGTGCTGCGCCACCACGGCCATCGCGGTGCGAGCAGCCCGAGGTAGAGCCCGAACGGCACGAACAGCAGCAGGTTCGCGAGGACCTCGCGTGGATTGCTCGCCCCCTCGCCGCCCGCCGCGACGAACGGCACCAGCTTCACGACGCGGTCGGCGTCGGTGCCGATCCACGGCGGCTGGAGCTTCCACAGCACGAGCCAGACGAGCAGCGCGAGGTAGACGGCGAACAGGACGGCCACGAACCCGCGGCCCCGGGTCGCAGGCTCGGTGCGGGTGTCGGCCTCGTGCAGGGGAGTGCTGGCTGGCATGAGCCCAGCCAAGCGCGCCCGATGTTGCGTGAGCGTATGCGAATGGGGCTGCAGGGGCTACTGCAGGTAGAGCCG
The DNA here is from genome assembly GCF_040267705.1 of Agromyces sp. G08B096. Taxonomy (NCBI): domain Bacteria; kingdom Bacillati; phylum Actinomycetota; class Actinomycetes; order Micrococcales; family Microbacteriaceae; genus Agromyces; species Agromyces sp. G08B096. Next base: position 3,509,414 of record NZ_CP158374.1, on the reverse strand, counting down.
CAGCTCGTCCTCCCGCACCGAGATGCCGGCCTCGTGGAGCCGCTGACGCAGCAGCTCCTCCTCGTCGTGCGCATGCCCCATGCGCACGTCCTCCTGCACCTGGTTGAGGATGCCGCGGATCTGCTCTTCGCGCGACGCCTCGGTCGCGCCCTCCTCGATGGGTCCGTCGCTCATCTCGTCCTCCCGTGGTGCTCGTGACTGCTCGGGTCCTCGCGCCGGTTCACGGCCGCCCGTGCTTCGATGCTGCGCCGGGGCGAGGCATCCCGTCGAGGCGTTGACAGCGGGGTGCGGATCCGGCACGGCGGATCCGCACCGGCGCGTCAGCGGCGCTCGAGATAGGCCTGGATGCGGTCGAACGCGCCGACCCACGCCATGGTCTGGAAGAAGTCCCGCACCTCGGGCGTCGGGAAGCCGGTCTGCTGCACGGTCATCAGCGTGCCGCCGTCGACCGGCTCGAAGGTGACCTCGACGCGGGTCCTCATCTCCTGGCCGCTCGGGTCGGTGCCCGTGGACGACGTGACGAGCCGGTTGGGCCGGTCGATCTCGAGGAAGGTCTGCACCTCGCGGAAGAGGGTGTCGCGGTCGGGGCCCCAGACGGCGGTCTGTACTCCGCCCACCCGCAGGTCGACCTCGATCTCCACGATCCCGGGCTCCTCGTCGAGGATCGAGAACCAGATCTTCTGCTGTTCTGCGTCGGTGTACGCGTCGAAGACGTCCTCGGGCGTCGCGGGCAGCACCCGCGACATGGTGAGGCCGATGGCCTCCTCGGTGGCGTCGGTCATGATTCCGTTCCCTTCGTGGTGTCGGTGTCGGTGGTGTCGGCGTCGGCGTTGCCGGTCCGTTGCGGACCGGACTCGTCACCCGGGCGTCGGCCGGTGCCGGCGCGCAGTGTGAAGTACGCGTCGAGGCCGTCGAGGCGGCGCTCCCAGAGCCGCTGGTAGAAGCCGATCCAGGCCATGGCGTCGTCCAATCGCTCGGTGCCGAGGCGGCACCGCCTGGTGCGGCCGACCTTCTCGGTCGCGACGAGCCCGGCGTCGACCAGCACGTCCACGTGCTTGCGGATGCCGGTGAGCGTCATGCCCGTGGGCTGCGCGAGCTCGCTGATCGTGGCCGGGCCGTCGCCGAGGCGGATGAGGATGCCCCGTCGCGTCTCGTCGGCCAGGGCGGCGAACGTCCGATCGAGTGCCTGTTGCTGAACCATGTGGTTCAGTGTAGAACACTGAACCGAAAAGTTCAATGTTCGGATGCGCGGGCCCGCGCTCCACGTCGTGCCGGTCGGTCGCCCGCCTTCGGTCGCCGGCGCGGAGGCGGGGCGGGAGTGCGGGCGGGGTGGCGCAGTCGCCGCGAACTGGCGCGGCGGGGGAGGGTGCGAGCACGCGCGAGCGCGCGGAGGCGGAGGGTGCGTGCGCGGAGGCGGAGCGGCGCGCCTCAGGCCGGGCGGGCGTGGCGGGAGCGCGCGGCGATCGCGACGAGCTCGGCCGCGGCATCCGTCGGCTGCGCACCCGGCCGCCAGACCGCACGGATGCTCCGCCGCAGGTCGAGCCCGTCGATGCGCACTTCGACCAGCTCACCGCGGTCGATCCAGCCCGCCACCGCGAGTTCGCTCAGCACGGCCGGCCCGGCTCCCGACTCCACGCTGACCCGTACGGCCGCGTTGCTGCCGAGCTCGAGCGTGGGCGGCACCACCTCGTGGCCGGCGAGGGCGTACGCGAGCGTCGTTCGGGTGCCCGACCCGGCCTCGCGGACCACGAGCGGTGTCGCGGCGAGCTCGGCGATGGTCACGGGGCGCCGCCGGCGCGCCCACGGATGCCCCGGCGCGACGACCACGACGAGCCGGTCGTGCGCCACCGTGGCGCTGCGGAGGCCGCCCGCGACGTCGGGCGATTCGATGAACCCGACCTCGCACGCGCCCGACGAGACGAGGTCGACGACCTCGGTCGAGTTGGCCACACGCAGGCGCACCTCGGTCGCCCGCACCCGGCGGAGCTCGGCGAGCCACGCCGGCGCGAGGTACTCGGCGACGGTCATGCTCGCGGCGACGTCGAGCGAGGCCGCGCGCCCGGCTCGGAGCGCGGTGCTCGCCGTCATGAGCTCGCGCGCCTCGTCGAGGACGCGCCGTGCCCAGTCGGCGACGGTCGCCCCCTCAGGCGTGAGGCGGGAACCGCGCGGGTGGCGCTCCAGCAGCTCGAGGCCGAGCGAGCGTTCGAGCCTGGCCATCGCGCGGCTCGCGTTCGGCTGCGCCATCCCGATGGCGCGGGCCGCAGCACCGAGGCCGCCGTGCTCGGAGACGGCGACGAGCAGCTCGAGCACCGCGAGATCGGGCCAGGCCCCGCGGCCGGCGCGCGAATGCCGCGGGTCAGTCATATCCGAATGATATGCCTCGATGCCGAACCGACGGCTACCGCGGGCGCCCGACGCCGCAGACGCTGGAACGATGAGCACCACCGCGCCCGGGGCATCCCTGCGTCGCCGGGCCGCGACCCTCGCACCCGGCCTCGCCGTCGCCGCGCTCGCCGCCGGCGCATCGCTCGCGGCGACCCTCGTGTTGCCGGCCGTGAGCGCGCTGCTCGTCGCGATCGTGCTCGGCGTGCTCGCCCGCAATCTGCTGCCGTTGCCCGCCGCGCTCGAGCCCGGACTCGCCGTCGCCGCGAAGCGCGTGCTCCGCATCGGCATCGTGCTGCTCGGACTCCAGCTCGTGCTCGGCGACATCCTCGCCCTCGGGCCCGGCATGATCGCCGTCGTGGTCGCGATCGTGGCCGTCGGCATCGGCGCGACCCTCGCCGCCGGGCGCTGGCTCGGCGTGCCGCCCGCGCAGCGCCTGCTCATCGCCTGCGGCTTCTCGATCTGCGGTGCCGCTGCCGTCGCGGCCGTCGACGGCGTCGTCGAGTCCGAGGAGGAGGACGTCGTCACCGCGCTCGCCCTCGTGGTGGTGTTCGGCACGCTGATGATCCCGCTCGTGCCGCTCGCCGCCGGCGCCCTCGGGCTCGCCGAGGTCGACGCCGGCCTCTGGGCGGGCGGGTCGATCCACGAGGTCGCCCAGGTCGTCGCCGCGGGGTCCGCGCTCGGCGGCGCCGCGCTCGCGGCCGCGGTGGTGGTGAAGCTCGCGCGCGTGCTCATGCTCGCCCCCGTGCTCGCGATCGTGTCGTTCCGGCGCCGGCGCGAGCTGCGTCGAACGGATGCCTCGGCCGCGCGGCCTCCGATCGTGCCGCTGTTCGTGGTCGGCTTCATCGCCCTCATGCTCGTGCGCTCGTCCGGGCTCGTTCCCGTCGAGGCGGTGCACGCGGCGGGGATCGTGCAGACGGTGCTGCTCGCCGCCGCGATGTTCGCGCTCGGGGCGAACGTGCGGATCTCGGTGCTCCGCCGGGTGGGGCTCCGCCCCGTCGCGCTCGGCGCGATCTCGACTCTGGTGGTCGCCGGCACGGCGCTCGGCGGCGTGCTGCTCGCGGCCGGCTGACGTCGCCGATGACCCAGTGGACGCGTCACGGTACGACCATCCGGGAATGCCCGCCGTCGCGGCCGCGTTGCCGATGCGCATGACGAACACGAGATTCGGGATCATCGGGGCCGGCAACATCGGCGGCACGCTCGCGGGGGCGCTCACGGCGCGCGGACACGAGGTGGTGATCGCGAACTCGAGAGGGCCCGAGACGCTCGCCGAACTCGTCGCCGAGCTGGGCCCGCTCGCCACGGCTGCGACGGTCGAGGAGGCGGCGGCCGCCGGCGAGGTCGTCGTCGTCACCGTGCCGTTCCACGCCATCGGCGACATCCCGGTCGCCCCGCTCGCGGGCAAGATCGTGCTCGACACGAACAACTACTACTGGGAGCGCGACGGCCACGTCGACGAGCTCGACCGCGGCGCGGCGACGAGCTCGGGCCTGCTGCAGGCGCACCTGGCGGACTCGAAGGTCGCGAAGGCGTTCAACCACATCGCGGCGCTCGAGATCCGGTCGACCGGGTCGCCCGCCGGCACCCCCGGACGGCGCGCCCTCGCCACGGCGAGCGACTTCCCGGAGGCCGCCGAGTTCGTCACCCGCCTCTACGACGAGCTCGGGTTCGACACCGTCGTGATCGGCTCCCTCGCCGAGAGCTGGCGCGTCGAGCGCGACCAGCCCGCGTACGCCCCCCCGGCAGGACGTCGCCGAGCTGGAAGCGAACCTGGCGAAGGCGACGCGCGTCGCCGCCGCCTGAACCGAATACGAAGCGGGATGCCTCGACGGGGCATCCCGCTTCGCCGTTCTCGGCTCGCGCGGGGTGTGGAAAACGGTGCCTGAGTGCCCATCGTCCCTGGACTCCGGGGATGACCGACGACTGGAACGCCAGGGCGGCCGCCTATCTCCTCGACGCCGAGCGCTGCCCCCGCTGCGGCGCCGTGCTCGATGCGCAGACCTGCCGGACGTGCGGCGCGATGCTCGGCGGATCCGAGGGAGCGGCGGTGTACGCGGCATCCGTGCGTGCCGCCGACGCGATCCGCGAGCGCGCCGCGCTGCTCGCGCTCGTGCCGACCGCCGCCGTCGCCGCGCCGGCGCCGTCCGCTCGGGCGTGGGCGGTTCCTCCCGTGGAGGCGGCGGCGCCTGTCGCTGCCGTCGCCGACGTGCCCCGCGTCGCGCCGGTGGCGACCGCGGCAGCCGCCGAGGCCGAGACGGCCGCGCCCGCTCCGCCCGCCGACCCGGCACCCCGCGCGGGGTCGCTGCCCGCCGCGGCGACCGCCACGACGTCGCCCGACGCGCCCGCCTCGCTCGTGAGCGTGCAGTCCGTGCTCGCGGTCGCCGGCGCTGCGCTCGTCGCCGTGGCCGCCGTCGTGTTCACCTTCCTCAACCCCGACCTCGACGTCGCGACGCGCACGATCGTCATCGCGATCGTGACCGCCGTCTTCCTCGGCGGCGCCTGGCTGCTCGCACGCCGGAGCCTGCGCTTCTCCGCCGAGGCGATCGGCGCCCTCGGCATGGTCTTCCTCGTGCTCGACGTGCAGGCGTTCGCCGACGCGGCCCCGGAGGGTACCGGCGCCTGGCTGTTCGCGGGACTCGGATCCGCCGTCGCCGGGGGTGCCACGCTGGCGATCGCGTGGGCCGTGCGGCTGCGCACCTGGCTGTGGCTCGGGTCGGTCTGGCTCACGGTGACGCCGGCGATGTTCGGGTACGCGGGCGGGGGCTGGTGGGCGGCCTGGGGGCATGTCGCGGTCGTCGCCGCCGGGGTCGGCCTCCTCGCCGCCCTCGGCCCGTTCGGGCGCCGGTTCGGCGCGACGCTCCGGGCGGAGCGGGGCGGTATCACCGTCGTGCAGACCTTTGCCGCAGCTGTCGTGCCCGTGCAGGTGATCTTCCTCCCCGCAGACGCCGAGTTCGCCCGGCTCGTCGGGCCGGCGGCACTGCTCGGGTCGATCGCGGTGCTGGCCGCGGCATCCGGGCGCTTCGCCGCCCGTCGCTGGTGGGCCTGGCTGGCGGGGTTCTTCGCGGCGGCCGCCGCCGTGAGCGTGCCGCTCCGAGCCGAGCGGATCGAGTCCGACTGGCTGCTGGCCCTGGTGCCGCTCGCCGCGGCCGTCGTGGTGGCCGCGACCGGGGCGGCCACCGGGCGCCTCGTCGCGGCCGCCCCACTCCGCGGGGGCGCGCTCACCGTGCTCGCCGCGGCCACGTTCATGCCGTTCGCGACGGCGCTGCGGGCCGGGTCCGACGTCCTGCTCGCGGTCGGCGGCGGTCATGGTGGGTCGAGCCCCGAGCCGGCGTCAACCTGGCCCTCCCCGGTCGGCGTCGCCGGCCCGGACCTGTCGATCCCGGCCGCGGCGCTCGGGTTCGCCGCCGCGGCGGCCGGCCTCGTCGTCGCGGCCGCGGTGATGCGCCGTCGCGACCGGGGCCGCACCCCCGTGACGATGCTGATCGCGGGGCTCTGGCCCGCCGCCGCCGCGCCGCTCGTGCTCGGGACCTGGCCCGCCCTCGCACCGGAGTGGCGGGCGGCGGCTCTGCTCGCCGGGGCGGTTCTCGCGACGCTGATCGTCGTCGTGCCGCGCTCACGCCTGGCGCGTGCGGGCGCGGCGGTCCGAGCGCCGATCGTCGCGTTCGCGCACAGCGCGGTGGCCGGCGCCGTCCTCGTGTCGTGGACCGCGCCGCCGACGGTGGTACCCGTCGGCATCGGCGCCGTGGTCGTGCTGCTCCTCGTCGCCCGCACGGTGCCGGCACCCGCGCGACCCGTGCACCACGCCGCCGCGTACGCGTATCTGCTGGTGGTGCTCGCGACTGCGCTCGACCGCGCCGGCCTCGACTGGCTGCCCGTGCTCTGCCTCACCACGGCGTTCGCCGGCCTGTTCGCCCTCGCGGCGACGCTGATCCGTCGAGTCCGGGCGGCCGACTGGTACGCGATCCTCCTCGTCACGGCGGCGCCGTTCCTCGCGGGGGTCGGTACCGTGCTCGTCGAGCGCAGCGGGTGGACGGCGCTCTCGACGGGTGTGATCTTCGCGCTCGCCCTCGCCCTGGTGCTCACCCGCCGCCCGGGCCTGAACCCCGTCGTCCGCGCCGTGGCCGCCGCGCTGCTGGTGCCGGCGCTCGCGGTCGTGGCGGTCAGCGCCGGCGCCCAGTTCCTCGAGATGAGCGGCTCGCCCGTCGTCCTGCCCGCGATCGCGGTCATCGTCGCGGTCGCGGTGCCGCTGAGCGCCTGGGTCGAGGTCGCGATGCGGCGGCGCGGGCGCTCCGACGCGGATGCCACGGGCGTGAGGCTTGCGATCGAGGGGTCGTCGCTCGCGACCGCCGTCATCGCGGTGCTGCTCGCGCTCGTGCGCGAGGCGGCGGGGCCGGGCATCGCCGCGCTCGTGCTCCTGGTGCTCGGCTTCGGCGCGGTCGCGGCGCGGGTGTTCGCCGGTCGCCGGTACGGGTGGCCGGCTGCGGCCGCGGCCTGGACCGGCGCGCTGTGGAGCCTGCTCGCCCTCGGGGGTGTCGACGTGGTGGAGCCGTACACGCTGCCGCCCGCGCTCGCCGCGATGGTCGTCGGCGTCGTCGGGGTCGCGCGCGGCGGCCGCGGCCGGCCGCTGCTCCTCGCGGGGCTCGGAGCCGCCGTCGCGCCGTCGCTCCTGCTTCTCGTCCTCGGGGCTGAGGGCGGCGCGGCCCGCGCGACCGGGCTCGAGATCGCCGCGGTGCTGCTGGCGGCGGCGGGCCTGGTCGCGGGCCGGCTGACGGACTGGAACGAGCGCCTCGCGGGGCTCCGGCGCCCGCTCGCGGTCGCGGCGGTGGCCGCCGCCGGTGCGTGGCCGGTGCAGGCCGTCCGCTGGGGACTCGGCATCGACCCCGCGCCGGTCGACGCGGCCGACCAGACGATGCTCCCCGTGCTCGGGGTGTCGGTCGCCGCCGCGGCGATCGCGGCCTGGGCCGGACTGCTGGCCCGGCGGGCGGGCGCGCCGGGTGCGCGCTGGGCGCTCGCCCCCGCGCTCGCCTTCCTCGTGGCGGGGCCGGTGGCGGCGGCGCACCGCGACTGGCTCACGATCTGGTCGCTCTGGACGCTGATGCTCCTCCTGCTCGCCGTCGCGATGACGGGGGTCGCGCTCGCGCGGAGGCATCCGGCCGTGCTCCCGCCGTTCTGGTTCACGTACGCCCTCGCGTGGGCGGCGGGTGTCGCCGGCTGGAGCGCCCGCGACCTGCGGGTCGAGGTGTTCTCGCTGCCCCTCGGTCTCGCGGTCGTCGTCGCCGGCGTGATCGGGATGCGAGCGCAGGCCTCGGGCATCCGCCCCTCGCTCGCGTCCTGGCCGATGGGATTCCGCGGTTCATGGTCGCTCCTCGGGCCGGGCATCGTGCTGACGCTGCTGCCGTCGGTGCTCGCCACCGGCACCGACCCGCAGCTCTACCGGCCGATCCTCGTCATCGCGATGGCGCTCGTCGCGATCCTCGTCGGGGCGACGCGGAAGCTCGCCGCGCCGTTCCTGCTCGGTCTCGCGGTGCTGCCGCTCGAGAACATCGTCGTGTTCGCCGCGCAGCTCGACCGCACCGTCGGTGCGATGCCCTGGTGGATCACCCTGGCGACCGCCGGGGCGGTGCTGCTGGCCATCGCGGTCGGCTGGGAGCGGCGCACGGCGCAGGGCGGCGGGGTGGTGGCGCGACTGCGCGAGCTCGAGTGACCCAGCTCGCGGCGGTTCGCCCGACCCATGTCGGCGGAGCGTGATCGACTCTCGGCATGGGCTTCGACGCGCGGTTCCTGGGTGTGGAGGCGGCGCTGCCGCGAGTCCCCGAGTCGGAGGCCGAGGCCTGCGTCGACCTCGACTACCTGCACTTCACGGTCGTGCTCGACACCGTGCGGCGTCTCGCCCAGGTCACCGGGGTGAACGTCGACGGGGCCGCACTGCTCGACCTCGAACGCGGCGACGACTGGCAGCTCGACGAGCGCATCCCCGCCGACTGGCAGGCCGGGCCCGAAGTGTACGCGGCCAACGACCTCGACCGCGGGCACCTCGTGCGGCGCCGCGACCCGGTGTGGGGCGCCCCCGCCGTCGCGGCGCGCGCCAACGCCGACACCTTCCGGTACCCCAACGCCGCGCCGCAGGCGTCGGGGTTCAACCAGTCGAAGGAGCTCTGGCTCGGGCTCGAAGACCAGGTCCTCGCCTTCGCCGACGTCAACGACCTGCGGCTGTCCGTGTGCACGGCGCCGGTGCTGGCCGCGGGCGATCCGCCGTACCGGGGCATCCGAGTGCCGCTGCGGTTCTGGAAGGTGGTCGCCTGGCGCGACGGCGACGCGCTCGCGGCGGCGGGCTTCGTGCTCGACCAGGCTCCCGTGCTCGACGAGCGCGACCTCGAGCGCGGGGCCCGACCCGTCGAGCCGGGCGCCGCCGGGGTCCCCGAGCTCGGCCCCTTCAAGACCTTCCAGGTGCCGATCGCCGATATCGCGGCGCTCACCGGCCTCGACCTGTCGGAGTACGTCGCGGCCGACCGCTTCCCGCCCACCTTGCGGGCCGCCGGATGGCGGCGACTCGATGAACCGGGCGACGTCATCCTCTGAGCCGCACTCGGACGCACCGCGCCGAGCCTCCCGCCCCAGGTGACGTCACGGTGCCGGCGCGAGTGCCTCCACGATTTGTGCCGCGGGCGCCGCGGCGGCACGCGCGAAGCCGATGCCGGCCCACAGGTTCAGCCGGTCCGCATCGCCGGCCGCCGCCGCCGCGGCGCGGATGGGCGCGGTGAGCTGGTTCACCTCCGGATAGCCGAGGGGTGCGTCGCGGTGCTCGGCGAGGAACGCGTTCACGAGCCCCCGCGCCGGTCGGCCGGAGAACGCGGTGGTGACCTCGGTGCGGGTGAACCGACCGGAGGCCAACGCGTCGCGGTGCGGCCCTCGCGTCCCCGCCTCATCGGCGCGGAGGAACGCCGTGCCGGCCTGCGCGGCCACGGCGCCGGCGGCGAGGACGCGGCCGACGTCTGCCGCAGAGGCCACGCCGCCCGCGGCCACGATCGGCCGCTCGCTCACGGTGCGGATCATGGCCAGCAGCTCGTCGAGCGGCTCCGTCGCCGGAGGGGCCGCAGGGTCGAAGGTGCCGCGGTGCCCGCCGGCCTCCGGGCCCTGCACGACGAGCAGGTCGGCGCCCGCGGCATCCGCCTCGCTCGCCTCCTTCGGCGTGGTCACGGTGACCGCCACCGCGATGCCCGCATCCTGCAGGGCGCTGACGGTCGCCGCGTCGGGGCTGCCGAACGTGAACGACGCGAGCGCCGGCCGGGTGCGGAGCAGCACGTCGAGTTTGGCGTCCCAGCCGTCGTCGTCGGGGCGGGGGTGGCCGGGTTCGACGCCGTACCGCGCCGCGTCGGCCGTGAGCGCCTCGCGGTATGCGGCGAGCTGCGCGGGATCGGCCACGGAGGGCTGCGGCACGAACAGGTTCACGCCGAACGGCCGCAGGGTGAGGTGCCGGGTGGCCGCTATGTCGGCCTCGACTCGCTCGGCGGTGAGGTATCCGGCGGCGAGGAAGCCCAGCCCGCCTGACTCCGAAACCGCCGCCGCGAGCGCCGGGGTCGACGGGCCGCCGGCCATCGGCGCCTGAATGACGGGCACGCGCAGCGTGCCGAGGTCGAACCGGTCGATGGTCACGAGGCCTCCGGGGTCGAGGATGCGGTCAGGGGTGGGACGGGGTGAGCGACGGCTCATCCGGCGCGCTCAGCGTGAGCACCGCGGTGCCGACCTGCTCGCGCCGCTCGATCTCTCGCTCGAGGCGGCGCAGGCTCTCGGCCACCGTGGCCTCCGGCAGATCGCCCACGAGGTCGACGGCCGCGATGAGCAGCACGCGCCCCGGGCCGATGAACTCGATGTGGAGCGCGGTCACGCGGTCGATCTCGGGCCGGGCGAGCAGCTGGCGGAGGACGTCGCTGCGCACCTCGTCGTCGATCGCCTCGCCGAGGAGGAAGGCGCGGTTCCGGGCGATGAGCACGATCGCGACGACGCCGAGGAGCACGCCGACGAGGATGGAGCCGGCCGCGTCGTAGAGCGGCGAGCCGGTGACCTGGTGCAGCAGCACGCCGAGGAACGCGATGACCAGCCCGATGAGGGCTGCGGCGTCTTCGGCGAACACCGCGCGCAGGGTCGGATTGGAACTCTCCACGACGTGCTCGAGCGTGCCGGTGTGCCGTCGGCGGGCGTCGCCGCGCGCCTGCCGGTAGGCGCGCACGAACGAGATGCCCTCGAGGACGAACGCGACCGCGAGCACGACGTAGGCGATGCCGTAGTCGCCCGCCGGCTCGGGGTCGAGCAGCTCCTGCACGCCGTGCTGGATGGAGACGACGGCCCCGGCGGTGAAGAGGCCGAAGGCGGCGAACATCGACCAGATGTACGCGTCCTTGCCGTAGCCGAACGGATGCCTCGCGTCGGCGGGCTTCGCGGAGCGCCGCTCGGCGACGACGAGCAGCACCTCGTTGCCGGTGTCGGCCCACGAGTGCGCCGCCTCGGCGAGCATCGACGCGGAGCCGGTAAGGGACGCGGCGACCGACTTCGCCACGGCGATGAGCGCGTTCGCGACGAGGGCGACGAGCACGGTGCCGAGGCTCTCGTTCGCGGGGCGGGCGGCGCGCGCATCGCGACCGGCCTCCACGCGACCCGCCGCGTCGCGACCCGCCTCGACGGGCGCCGCGTCGGCCCCAGGTGCCGGCTCCTCGACCATGCGCCACCTCCCGGTCTCCGAGTCTGGCACCGGGCGAGGCATCCGTCGCCCCTTGGCAGCGGCGGGCCGCGGTGCGACAGTGGTGTCCGTGGACGGCGGTGCAGGGGGAGTGCTGGAGACCGAGGTGCTCGTGGTGGGCGGGGGCCCCACGGGACTGATGCTGGGGCTGACGCTGGCGCGCCTCGGCGTGCGGGCGATCGTGGCCGACGGGAAGGACGGGCCGACCCGCGAGTCGCGGGCGCTCGTGGTGCAGGCGCGGACGCTCGAGCTGTACGACCAGCTCGGGGTGCTCGAGCGCGCGCTGGCTGAGGGGCATCCGGCCGGATCGCTTGTGCCCGGGTATCGCAACCGGCCGTTCGGGCGGTTCGATCTGCGGCGCGCGGGCGCGTCCGTGAGCCGGTTCAACGAGGTCTTCGTGCTCGAGCAGAGCCGGAACGAGCGGCTGCTCGCCGACGCGCTGACCGCGGCGGGCGCTGAGCCGCTGTGGGGCCACGCGCTGACGTCGCTGCGGCTCCTGCAGGCCGACGGCCGGTCGATGGCGGCGGATGCCCCCGACGCCGACTCGGCGGTCGGGGTCGAGGCGACCCTCGCCGGCCCCGACGGGGACGTCGTCGTGCACGCCCGGTACCTCGTCGGGGCCGACGGCGCGCACTCGCCGGTGCGGACGGCGCTCGGCGTGCCGTTCAGCGGCGTGACGAACGCGCACACGTTCTACGTCGCCGATGCGCACGGGACCACGGGCCTCGTGGAGGACGCGGTGAACGTCCGCGTCGCCGACGACGATCTGCTGCTGACCTTCCCCATGGGGCGAGACGGACGCGACCGGCTGCTCGGCGTCGTCCGGAACCGCGACCTCGCGGCCGACGGCACCCTCCCGGAGGACCTCGTCCGCGCCCGGCTGCGCGACACGTTCGGGGTGGAGTACGCCGAACGGACGTGGTTCGCGACCTACCGGCTGCACCACCGCCTCGCCGACCGCTTCCGGGTGGGGCCGTGCTTCCTCGCGGGCGATGCGGCGCACATCCACTCGCCGGTCGGCGGGCAGGGCATGAACACCGGGCTGCAGGAGGCGCACGACCTCGCCTGCGCGTTCGCGGACGTGCTCCTGGCCGGCATGCCCGACCGTCGCCTCGACCGCTACGAGATCGAACGCCGGCCGGTGGCGAAACGCCTCGTCGACACCACCGACCGGCTGTTCGGCCGCATCACGTCGGAGTCTGCGGAGGCGCGGTTCGTGCGCGGCCGCGTCCTGCCCAGGATCGGCCCGCTCATGATCCGGGTGCTGCCCCGGCTCATCGGCGGTCGGCGTCTGTTCGGCTACGTCTCGCAGACCCGCATCCGCTATCGGATGTCCCCGCCGACGCGCGGCGCCGCCGACCCGGCGGTGGGCCTCCGGCTGCCGTGGACCGGCGGAAACCACGTCCCGCTGCGGCACCTCACCTGGCAGGTGCACGGGTACGGGGCATCCGCCGACCTGGCCGAGCGCATCGCGCGCGATCTAGGGCTCGAATGGCACGTGTTCCCGCCCGACGTGCAGGGCCGGCTGCGCGCCGATCGGGTGTACCTGGTGCGCCGGGACGGCTTCGTCGCCGCGGCGGCCTCCGCGGCCGACCCGGAGCGCCGCGGCGTGCCGCTCGCGTTCGTCGAGCAGCTCGCCGGCTGACGGGTCCGACCCTGGCGGCGGTGCGGCCGGCGTCGTAGCGTGGGGCCGACGACACTGCAGTCGAGGAGGCGCCATGGCGGTCATCGCGTGGATCGGGCTCGGGCACATGGGCGGGCCGATGTCGGCCCACCTCGTCGAGGCGGGCCATGAGGTCCGCGGGTTCGACCTCGACCGGGCCGCGCTCGAGGCGGCGGAAGCGGCCGGCGTTCGGGTGCGGGAGTCCATCGCCGACGCCGTCGCGGGCGCCGGGGCGGTGTTCACCTCGCTGCCCCGCAACGAGCACGTGCGCCAGGTGTACGACGCGACCGGCGGTGTGTGGGCGACCGCCGAGCCCGGTGCCCTGCTGCTCGACACCTCGACCGTCGACGTCGAGACGTCGCGGTGGTGCCACGAGCAGTCGGCCGCACGCGGCTTCCGGTTCGTCGACTCGCCGATCTCCGGCGGCATCCCGGGTGCGATCGCGGGGTCGCTGACCTTCATGCTCGGCGGCAGCGCCGACGCGGTCGACGCGGCCAGGCCCCTCGTCGAGCCCATGGCGGGGCACGTGTTCGACCTCGGAGGCCCGACGCTCGGCATCGCCGCGAAGCTCGCGAACAACCTCATGCTGTTCGTGTCGCTGCTCGGCGTCGCCGAGGGGGCGCAGCTCGCGGCGTCGCTCGGACTCGATGCGAAGCGCTTCTTCGAGGTGGCGTCGGTGTCGTCGGGGGAGTCGTGGCCGCTCCGCACCTGGTATCCGGCGCCCGGGGTCGTGCCGACGAGCCCCGCGAACCGGGGCTACGAGGCGACCTTCACCACCGCGCTCGCGGAGAAGGACCTCTCCTTCGCGCTCGCCGCGGCGGAGGCATCCGGACTGCGGACGCCGGCGGCCGCGATCGCGCTGGAGCAGTTCCGGCGGCTGATCGACGAGGGCTACGGCGGCAAGGACGCGAGCCTCGTGGCGAAGTTCCCGTCGCCCGAGGGACGGGTCGCGGGCTTCGATCCCGAGTCGTGACGACCCGGCGGGTCAGGCGCTGCGCTGGACCGCGGCGATCACGTCGGTGAGGCGGTCGCGCAGCGCACCGAGCTCGTCGAGGCTCATCCCGAGGCGATCGACGACCTGCGGCGGGATCTCCAGCGCGCGTTCCCGGAGCGCCCGCCCGGCCGGCGTGAGCTCGACGTCGAGGGCGCGCTCGTCGCGGGCGCTCCGCCGCCGGGTCACATAGCCCTGCGCCTCGAGCCGCTTCAGCAGCGGGGAGAGCGTCGCGGGCTCGAGCTGCAGCGCGGCGCCGAGGTCGCGCACGGTGCGCGGGCTTCGCTGCCAGAGCGCGAGCATGACGAGGTACTGCGGGTGGGTGAGGCCGAGCGGTTCGAGGATGGGCCGGTACACGCCGATGACGCCGCGGGCGGCGACGGCGAGGGCGAAGCACACCTGGTTCTCGAGGGCGAGCAGGTCGACGGATGCCTCGTGCGCGGCATCCGCTCGCTCGGTGGTGGTCTGCGTTGCCATGGCTCCAGTATGACGTTCGGGCGAATAGTTAGTACACTAACCATATGCGATCACGCGACGCCGACCCGGCCGAGCCCTCCCCGAGCGCCCCCGCACGCCGGAAGGGCTACGCCGGGCTCATCGACCGGCTCAATGCGAAGCTGCTGCCCTGGATCGGCCCGCCGCCCCTCGGCCCCTACGACGAGCCCGCCCAGCCCGCCGCAGCACCGGGATGCCCGCTCTGCGGCAAGCCCATGTCCGAGCATGTGATCGACCGCACCGCTCCGCGGACCCAGTTGCACTGCCCCTGACGCGCCGGGCCGCGCCGCCTCTGCGACCGTCGGCGCGCCTCGCTAGGCTCGATGTCGCGATCGTCGTCGACGCGATCGTATGGCCGAGCGGCGAGCGAGCGTCGGGGAGGTGATCGGAGTGGGCTGGTTCTCACGACTGCGCGGGCGCAGGCGCGCGAAGTTCAAGCCATTCGATCGCACCGCCCTCCCCGAGGTGCCGCCCGCCTCGTTCGACGACATGGTCGACGACGGCCTGATGATGGCCGAGGCCGCCGGGCGCCTCGCCCTGAAGAACCGGTTCATCGTGCAGGCGCTCCGCGGCGAGGAGCCCTACGACGACCAGCGCGCCGCCGCCGCCGCACGCGAGGTCCTGTACGAGCTCGTCCAGGAGGCCGACGAGACCGCCGAGCTCTCGCAGGAGGAGCGCGCCGCCGCCTCCAACCGCGACGGCCGCTCGACGCATCAGCACGACTACCATCGCGCGGACGTGCTGAACCTGCGCCGGCGCGAGAAGGTGTACGCCGAGATCGCCAAGCGCCTCTGGCAGCTGCGCGAAGACCCCGAGTACCTCGCCGCGTTCGCCGCCCGCGCGCGCGACGCCGCCTGGGAGGAAGTCGCCGAGGTCATCGAGCAGCGCCTCGACCGCGAGTGGCCCGAGATCGAGGTCGACGCCGAGTACGAGCTCGCCCGCTACGAGCGGATGCGCGAACTCGCGCTCGACCTCGATCTCGCCGTCCGTCGTGCCGAGCGGCGCCGCGAGGAGCTCGACGACCCGTTCGCGGGGTTCGTGGGCTGAGGGCTGGCGGGCGCGTCGGGTGTCGGCGCTAGCGTGGCGGGATGACCCGTGAGACCGAGGCCGTCCACTGGACGGCCGGCACCTGGACCCGTGAGCCCGTCGCCGCGCGCATCGACGATGACGACCTCGTCGTCGCCGCGGCCGAGGGCAGCGACTACTGGCGCACCACGTACTACGGCTTCCTGCACGACGACGGGCACGGCCTGCTCACCGAGTGGCCGGCCGATGCGGCGATGGAGGTGGCGTTCGACTCGTCGGCGCTCACCGAGCTGTACGACCAGGCCGGCATCTTCCTCCGTGCCGGGGAGGACCGGTGGATCAAGGCGGGCATCGAGCTGAACGACGGCGTGCCGCACGTCGGGGCCGTGGTCACCGACCGCGTCTCCGACTGGTCCCTCGCGCCGGTGCCCGACTGGGCGGGCCAGGTGATCACGGTGCGGGCCAGCCGGTCGGCCGACGCGGTGGTCCTCCGCGCGCGGGCCGGCGACGGGCCGTGGCGGACCATCCGCGTCGCCCCGTTCGCGGCCCTGCCGGCACGAGCGGAGGCGGGGCCGCTGGTGTGCGCGCCCATGCGTCAGGGGCTCGAGGTGCGCTTCACCAGGTGGGTGCTCGCGGCGCCCGACGCCGACCTCCACGAAGATCCGCCGACGGCCTGAGCCGGGCGGGCGCCACGCCCGCGGCCCGAACGCGGGATGGCGCGGAGATGAAGATCTGACATGCGGTTGTAAATATGTCAGAACCTAGTAACGTGGTCGCCGGAGTCGCGGAGCTGCGACGCCGATGTCGAGAGGACCCACGTGATCCGCACCGCGAACGCGCCTGTGAGCTACGGCGTCTTCGAACTGTCGCGCCCCGACCTCGTGCCCCTGCCCGATGGCGAGCAACTCGCCGCCTGGGTCGCCGAGGCGGGCTACGACGGCGTCGATCTCGGCCCGAGCGGGCTGTTCGGCGACCGCGAGAGCCTGCCGGCGCTGCTCCGCCGCCACGGACTGGGTCTCGCCGGCGGCTGGGTCGACCTGCCCTTCTCCGGCACCGACGAGGAGTTCGACCACGGCATGCGCGGACTCGACTCCGCGCTCGAGCTGTTCCGGGCCGCGGCGGACGCCGACCCCGACCGCCTGCCGAAGCCCACGATCGCCGACTCCGGCTCGCCCGAGCGCAAGGCCCGTCCGGGCGGTGCGCCCGAGCTCGAGCTCGACGGCGACGCCTGGCACCGGTTTGCCGATCGCGTGCAGCGCGCGGCCGACCGCACCCGCGCCGCCGGACTCGAGCCGACCTTCCACCACCACGCCAGCACGTACGTCGAGACGCCCCACGAGATCGAGCGGCTCCTCGCCGACACCGATATCGGGCTCACGTTCGACACCGGGCACCTCCTCATCGGCGGCGGTGATCCGGTGACCGACTTCCCGCGGTGGCGCGAGCGCATCAACCACATCCACCTGAAGGACGCCGACCGCGGGGTGCTCCGCCGAGCGGCGGGCACCGACGACCCGATGCGGGAGATCTGGCAGCGCCGCGTCTTCGTCGCGCTCGGCGACGGAGACCTCGACGTCGACCGGATCGTCGACGCGATCGTCGAGTCGGGCTACGACGGCTGGCTCGTCGTCGAGCAGGACGTGATCCTGCAGGACGCCGCCGACGTCGAGCGCGCTCGCGCCGACCAGGTCGCCAACCGCGAGCGCCTCCGGCGGTGGTTCGCATGACCGCCGGCTCGCGGCCCCGCGTCGCCGTCGTCGGTCTCGGCGCGATCAGCCAGAGCGTGCACCTGCCCCTCATCCGCCGGAACGCCGAACGGCTCGAGCTCGCCGCCGTCGTCGACCTGTCGCGCGACCGGGCGCGCGCCATCGCGGCCGCGCACGGCGGCGCCGTCGCAGCCTTCGGCTCCATCGACGAGCTGCTGGCCGCGGTGGCGGAGGGCGCCGTCGCCGTCGACGGCGTCGTCCTCGCGACCTCGGGCTCGCACGCGCCCGACGTCGAGCGGCTCGTCGCCGCAGGCATCCGAGTGCTCGCCGAGAAGCCGCTCGCCTTCTCACTCGCCGAGATCGAACGCCTGCGGGCCACCGCCGCGGAGGCCGGGCGCGACCCGGCCGACTGGGTGCGCGTCGGCTATATGAAGGAGCACGACCCCGCGTCGGAGATGGCGCGCGAACTGCTCGCGAACGTGCGCCTGCGGCACGTGCAGGTCGAGGTGCTGCACCCGGCCGACGGGGCGCAGCTCGCCTTCGCGAACCTCGCGGCGCCGCCCGCCGATGTGCCCGAGCAGACGATCGCCGCGCTCATGGCGCAGACCTCTGAGATCATCCTCCACGCGATCGGCACCACCGAGGAGCCGCTCGCGAAGCTGTACCCGAATGTGGTGCTCGGCTCGGTGATCCACGATATCGGCCTGCTGCGACACCTCGTCGGCGGCATCGGCGCCGTCGACCGGGCCGCCCACTGGGCCGGATTCCCCGGGTCGGTCTCGCTCGGCGGACGGCTCGCCGAGCAGCCGGACGTGCCGTGGGCCATCGACTGGCACTTCATCCCCGAGTACCCGGAGTACCGCGAGACCGCGACGTTCCACCACGAGCAGGGCAGCATCTCGCTCCGCTTCGCCGTGCCGTACGTGCTGAACGCCCCCACCGTGCTGACCGTCGTCGACGGCGTCGCCCCGCTCGGCAGCCGCATCGCCGAGACCCGCTTCATGCAGGAGGAGGCGTTCGAGCGCGAGCTCCGCGCCTTCGCCGACCTGCTCGAAGGCCGCCCGTCGGACGGCCCGTCGGTCGATGCCGCCGCCGCGGACATCCTCGTCGGGCAGCGGATGATCCGAGCCATCGCGGAGGCGGCCGGCACGCCGCTCCCGTCCGGCGCGGAGGCGGCCGCAGCGCCGAACCCGTCGGCACCCACCGAGACCTGATCCACCCTGAGGCACCACCCCTCGCCCCCGAGGGTCCACCGAGAAAGAGGTCGAAGATGATCCACCGCAGCAGGCGCAGCGCCGTGGCGGCTTTCGCCGTCGCGACCGCGGGCGCGCTCGTCCTCGCCGGATGCTCCGGCGAGCAGCCCGAGGCGACCGAAGACGGTCCCGTCACGCTCACCATCACCACCAACGCCATCACCGGCGGCAAGAACGCCGCCGAGGCCGACTGGATCGCCGACTGGGTGATCCCCGAGTTCGAGGCGGCGATGGAGGAGGACGGGCGCGACGTCACCGTCGAGTTCGAGCCCCAGGGCGTCGACGACGAGAACTACAAGACGAAGATCGCGCTCGACCTGCAGTCGGGCGAGGGTGCCGACATCATCGGCATGGACGGCATCTGGGTCGGCGAGTTCGCCGAGGCCGGCTACATCGAGCCGCTGGCGGATGTCGCGGGCGACGCGGTCGACTCGTGGGACGGCTGGGACCAGATCCCCGAGGCCGTACAGGCCGCGCTCTCGTTCGACGACCAGCGCTACGGCGTGCCCCAGGGTGCGGACGGCCGGGTGCTCTACTACAACAAGACCCTGTTCGCGCAGGCCGGCCTCCCGGCCGACTGGCAGCCCGAGAGCTGGGACGACGTGCTCGACGCCGCCCGCGACCTGAAGCAGCTCGAGGGCGTCACGCCGATCCAGCTGAACGCCGGCACCGCCATGGGCGAGGCCACCACGATGCAGGGCCTGCTGCCGCTGCTCGTCGGCACGGGCGAGCAGGTCTACGAGGACGGCAAGTGGGTGGGCGACACCCAGGGCCTCCGCGACGTGCTCGACCTGTACCGCACGATCTACGTCGACGAGGGCCTCGGCGACGCCGTGCTCCAGCAGGAGGCGGCCGGCCGCGACACCTCGTTCCAGCTGTTCGCGTCGAACCAGATCGGCATCCTGCTCGAGGGCGACTACTTCTGGCGGAGCGTCATCAACCCCGCCGAGGGCATCGGCACCGCGCCGATGGCCGACCGCGACACCGCCGTCGGGTACACGAAGATCCCCGCGATGGAGCCGGGCTCCGGCATCAAGGACCAGGACTTCGTCTCGATGTCCGGCGGCACGGGCCGCGTGCTGAACCCGAACAGCGAGCACCCTGAGCTCGCGTGGGAGCTGCTGGCGTTCATGAACTCGGCCGAGGCGTACGAGGCGCGCAACGCCACGACGATCTCGATCACGCCGCGCACCGACGTGAACGACGAGATCCTCGCCGAGGACCCGATGCTCACCTACGTCAGCGAAGAGGTCCTGCCGATCACGGCGTACCGTCCGCCGCTGGCCGCCTACCCGCAGGTCTCGACGGCCCTGCAGCAGGCGACCCTCGACGTCGTCTCGGGCGGCAGCGTCGACGACGCGATGTCGGCCTACGTCGACTCGGTGAAGGACATCGTCGGAGACGACGCGGTCTCGGGCGACTGATGACGACCGGCACCACCACGCCGGCGGGGAGCGCGATCGCTCCCCGCCGGCGGCGGGCCGACGACGTCGCCGGGCTCGGCACCGCCAGAGCCGGGCTCTTCGTCGCCCCCGCCCTCATCATCATCGGCGTCTTCCTGCTGTTCCCTGCGGTGTGGACGATCTGGCTCGGCATGACCGACTACCGGTTGACGGGCCTGCAGGCTGCGTCGCCCGACTTCGTCGGCCTCGACAACTACGTCGAGGCGCTCACCGACCCGTCGTTCTGGAACTCGCTCTGGCTCACGCTGATCTTCGTGATCGCCTCGGGCATCGTCGGCCAGACCCTCATCGGGTTCGGGCTCGCCTGGAGCGTGCGCAACATCCGCGGCTGGGCGAAGGCGCTCATCGAGGGACTCGTGCTCGCGGCGTGGGTCATCCCCGCATCGGTGGCCTCGTTCCTCTGGCTCGCGCTCCTCGACCGGCGCTCGGGCACCGTGAACGCATTGCTCGGCACCGAGGGCACCGCCTGGCTCATCGACCACCCGATGGAGGCGATCATCGTCTTCAACATCTGGGTCGGCACCGCGTTCTCCATGCAGCTGTTCTCCTCGGCGCTCAGCGCCGTGCCCCCGTCGCAGATCGAGAGCGCGAAGATGGTCGGCGCCTCGGGCTGGCAGCAGCTGCGCGACGTGATCGTGCCGAACATCAAGGGCCACATCCTCACGAACACGCTGCTCATCACCCTCTGGACGTTCAACACGTTCACCCCGTACCTCGTGACGGCGGGCGGGCCGAACGGCAAGACCGAGATCCTCTCGGTGTACATCTACGAGACGGCGATCCCCGGCGGCCAGCTCGGCCTCGGCGCCGCGATCTCGCTCATCATGCTGCTGATCAACCTGGTCATCGCGCTCGGGTACGTGCGCGTGGCGCAGGGGAGGAGGAAGCGATGACCGCGACACCCGTGAAGACCGGGCCCGTGAAGACCGTCGCCCGCAACCGCACCGTCCGGCACTACGTCTCGCGAGTCCTGTTCGCGGTGCTCATGGCGCTCGTGGGCGTGCTGTTCGCGCTGCCGATGGTCTGGCTCGTGCTCGCGCCGTTCGACGCGACGCCGTCGCTATCGCTCGAGTGGCCCGACTGGACGCTCGACAACTTCGCCAGGCTCGCCGAGAACCCCTACGCGCTGCGCTCGATCGGCAACTCGCTGATCCTCGGCGTCGGCACCATGATCGTGGTGGTCGTGCTCGGCGCCCTCGCGGCGTACGCGATGTCGCGCATCCGGATCCCCGGACGCGACGGCATCCTCTACGGGCTGCTGCTGCTCTCGTCGATCGTGACGGGCACGGCCGCCATGGTGCCGACGTTCCAGATCATCACCCAGCTCGGCCTCATCAACAACTACGTGGGCGTGCTGCTCGTGCTGGCCGGAGGCATCCTGCCCACCGTCATCTTCATCCTGAAGGACTTCATGGACTCCATCCCGAAGTCCTACGAGGAGTCGGCGCGGCTCTACGGCGCTGGGCCGTTCCGGATCCTGAAGGACGTGGTCGCCCCGATCGCCCGCCCGGGACTGGCCTTCATCGCGATCTGGACCATCGTGCAGGTGTGGGGCAACTTCCTGGTGCCCTTCATCCTGCTCCGCAGCCCCGACCTGCAGCCGGCGGCCGTGCTCATGTACACCTTCTACACGGAGAGCGGCCAGGCCGATCTCCGCCTCATCTCGACGTTCGCCCTGCTGTTCTCGGCACCGGTGCTCATCATCTACTTCGTCGTCAACCGTCGTTACGGTTTCCGCTTCCATGGAGGTATCAAGTCCTGATGGCCGGCATCACCGCCACTCAACTCGTCAAGGAGTACCCCGGAGGCGTCCGCGGCGTCGACGAGATCGACGTCGAGATCCGCGACGGCGAGTTCTTCGCGCTGCTCGGCCCCTCGGGCTGCGGCAAGACGACGCTGCTGCGCTCCATCGCAGGCCTCGAGGCGATCACGGGCGGCTCGCTCGTGATCGGCGACCGCGACGTGACGAACGCCGAGCCGGGCGAGCGCGGCGTCGCGATGGTCTTCCAGGACTACGCGCTGTTCCCGCACATGGATGTCGCCGACAACATCGCCTACCCCCTGCGGATCAAGCGCGTGAAGCGCGACGAACGCCGGGCGACGGCCTCGAAGGTCGCCGACGGGCTCTCGCTGCAGGGGCTGATCGAGCGCCGTCCGGGGCAGCTCTCGGGCGGCCAGCAGCAGCGCGTCGCGCTCGCGCGCGCCGTGGCCACCCGGCCCGACGTGCTCCTGCTCGACGAGCCGTTGTCGAACCTCGACGCCCGGCTCCGGCTCGAGGCGCGCACGTTCCTGAAGGAGCTGCAGCGCGACCTCGGCGTGACGACGGTCTTCGTCACGCACGACCAGGCGGAGGCGCTCGCGCTCGCCGACCGCATCGCGGTCATGCGGGCGGGGAAGCTGCAGCAGATCGGCACGCCGCGCGAGGTCTTCCAGCGCCCGAACAACACGTTCGTCGCGGGCTTCATCGGGTCGAATCCGATGAACCTGCTGCCGGGCGAGGTGGCAGGCGGCTCGCTCGCCCTCGGCGGCGTGACCGTGGCGCTGCCGCCCGGCACCGACGGGCTCGTGCGCGACGGACAGCAGGTGGTGTGGGGCATCCGGCCCGAGTACCTGCGCTGGGCGACCGCGGAGGAGGCAGGCGCCCTGCCCGCCGAGGTGAGCGTCGTCGAGAACCTCGGCGCGAGCGTGCTCATCGTCGTGAACGTCGGCGACCTGAAGCTGCAGGTCGCGGTGCCTGAAGACCAGGAGCCGGCCCCAGGCGACCGCGGCTGGGTCGTGCCGCAGACGGCGAAGACGCTGCTCTTCGACGCGGACTCGACCGAGCGGATCGGCTGAGGCGTGGGCGTCATCCGCCGCCGGATCCACGTCACGCTCGACACGCAGAACGAGCACCGCTACGTCGAGGTGCCGTTCGACGTGCCGGCGGGCACCGACTCGCTCGAGGTGGCGATCCGGTTCGACCCGACCGAGGCGGGCATCGACCTCGGCTGCGAGGGCGCCGCCGGGTGGCGCGGCTGGTCGGGCGGCGCGCGCACCGAGTACGTGATCGCCGCGGATGCCGCGACGCCCGGGTATCTCCCGGGGCGACCCGAAGCGGGGGAGTGGAAGGTCGTGCTCGGCCTGCACCGCGTGCCGGCGCAGGGCGTGGACGTCGATGTGGAGATCCAGGTCCCCGCGACCCGCCCCGTGCCGCCGATGCCCGCGGCGCCGCCCGTCGAACGGCGGCTCCGCGGCAGCGACCGCGGCCTGCCGGCCGACCCTGGGCTCACCTGGTACGCGGGCGACTTCCACGGCCACACGCTGCACTCCGACGGCCGGCTGCCGATCGGCGGCCTCGCGGCACTCGGCGTCGCATCCGGTCTCGACTTCATGGCGGTGACCGACCACAACACGGTCAGCCACCACGCCCACCTGCCCGCCGAGGGAGCCAGGCACGGCATCACGCTGCTGCCCGGCCAGGAGGTCACCACCCACCTCGGGCACGCGAACGCCTTCGGCGACATCGGGTGGATCGACTTCCGCCGACCCGCGCAGACCTGGGTCGACGAGGTCGAGCGGCGGGGAGGCATCCTCAGCATCAACCATCCGATCTCGGGCGACTGCTCGTGGCTGCACCGCCTCGAGCGACGCCCGGCCGGGGTCGAGCTCTGGCACTCGACCTGGTTCCACGAGCTCATCTCGACGGCGCCGTTCGCGTGGTTCCGCACCTGGCCGGCCGGGGCGACGATCCTCGGCGGAAGCGACACGCACCTGCTCGAGGAGCCGCAGCGTCCCGGCACCCCGACGACCTGGGTCGCGGCCGAGGACGACAGCGCCGAGGCGATCCTCGACGGGGTCCGCCGCGGCCGCACCGCGGTGACCGGCGGCAGCACCTTCGCCGATGGCGTGCTGCTGCCCGACCTCATGGGCACACCCGCCCTCCTCCGTGTGGGCGGCGAGCTCGTGGCCGTCGACGCCGAGGGGCTCGTGCTCGTCGACGGCGCCGGCCGCCGTCGCACGGTCACCTCCGCCCGGGCGTCGTTCGCGGCCGACCCGGCCGACGGCCCGTTCCACCTCGTCCTCGCCGACCGGCGCATCATGGCGCTCAGCGCCTGACGGCCGGCGAGCGACCGCGCCCACCCTGCCCAGCCCACCGCACCGAACCGGAGACCACCGATGGATGCCCCCGACGAACTCGTCGTCGTCCCGCACACCCACTGGGATCGCGAATGGTACGAGCCGCACGACGTGTTCCGTCTGCGCCTCGTGCACATGCTCGACCGCCTGCTCGACACGCTCGAGGCGAACCCCGGCTACCGGTTCACCCTCGACGGCCAGGCGGCCGCCGTCGACGACTACCTCGAGATCCGGCCCGAGCAGCGCGACCGCGTCGCCGCGGCCGTCGCGCGCGGGCAGCTTGCGATCGGGCCGTTCCTGATCCTGCTCGACGAGTTCCTCTGCGACGGCGAGACGATCGTGCGCAACCTCGAGCTCGGCATCGCCGCGAGCCGCCGTATCGGGCCGGAGATGCGCGTCGGGTACCTGCCCGACATGTTCGGCCATGCGGCGCAGATGCCGCAGTTCCTGCGTGGGTTCGGCCTCCGGCACGCGGCGCTCTGGCGCGGGGTGCCGGCGCGCATCGACCGGCACGGGTTCGCGTGGGTCGCGCCCGACGGCTCCGCCGTGCGGACGGAGTACCTCCTCGACGGCTACGGCAACGCGCTCGACCTGTTCGCCCTGCCGGGGCAACTGGATGCGCTGGTCGCCGAGTACGGGCGCTCGATCGCCGGCTGGTACGGCGCGGATCCCGTGCTCGGCATGCTCGGCACCGACCACAGCGCCCCGCCCGCCGACCTCATGCAGGTCGTCGACGCGGCGAACGAGCGCCTCGGCGCCGTACGCCTGGCGGTCGAAACCATCGAGGGCTATGTCGAGCGGGTCGCCCCGGCCTGGTCGGCGGGCGATGACGACGCCCTCGCCGGGCTGCCGACGGTCGCGGGCGAACTGCGCTCCCACGCCCGGGGAAACCTGCTGCCCGGCGTGTTCTCGATCCGGACGAACCTCAAGCGCGCGATGGCCGAGGCCGAGCGGCGGCTCAGCACCGCCGAGCGGCTCGACGCCGCCTTCGGAGCCGACGACCACCGCGCCTTCTTCGACACCGCGTGGTACCGGCTCGTGGAGAGCACCGCCCACGATTCCGTCACGGGCTGCGGGGTGGATGCCACGGCCGCCGAGGTCGAGAACCGGCTCGCGACCGCCGCCCACGTCGCGCGGGGCGTGACGCTCCGCACGATGGAACGGCTCGCCGCATCCGTCACGCCCGACCGCCACGTCGTCGCGAACCCCACCGGATTCGCCCGCCGTGCTCACGTCGAGATCCGGCTGCACGACCCCGAGCGGCTCGAGCTCGGCAGCGGCGTGCAGCTGCTCGACGCGCTGCCCGAGGTGCTCGGCGACGAGACCATGACCACCGCCGAGCTGCCGAAGCTGCTCGCGCGGATCCACGGGCGCGAGCTGTTCGGGCAGCTGATCAACGCGTGGTCGTTCAGCGACGACGGGCTGCAGTTCGACGTCGCGGAGGCACCGGTGGGCGATTTCGATCTGGCCGCCTTCACGGCGGAGCTCGAACGGCGCATCGCCTCGGATGCCTCGGGCGTGCGCCAGTGGCGGGTGCAGGTCATCGCCCTGCCCAGGCGGACCGCGGTCGTCGGCGTGCCGGTCGGCGGGCTCGGCGTCGTCGCGCTCGACCCCGCGACCGCCACGGCGTCGGACGACCCCGTGCGGGTCGGCGAGCGCTCGCTGGCGAACTCCCGCATCCGCGTCGAGGTCGACGACCGCGGCGGCGTGCGCATCGAGGCGGCCGACGGGACCGTGCTCACCGATGTGCTGCGCCTCGTCGACGAGGGCGACCGGGGCGACTCCTACAACTTCGGCCCGGTGGCACCCGGGCAGGAGATCACCGACCCCGTGTCGGTCGAGGTGCGCGTGCTCGAGGCCGGACCCATCCGCGGGCGACTGCTCGTACGCCGGCGCTACGACGTGCCGGCGACGCTCGACCCGGCGGATCCCGATCGGCGCTCGCCGGAGCGGGTGCCGCTCGTCGTCGACACCGTGCTCGAGCTCCGCGAGGGCGAGCCGCTGCTCCGCGTCGGCGTCGACTTCGTGAACCCGGCGGCCGACCACCGGCTCCGGGTGCTCGTGCCGGCCGGGGTCGCCGAACTCGCGGGCTCGGAGGCGGCCGGGCAGTACGCCGTGACCGCGCGCGGGCGCTCCGGCGAGGGCGGCTGGGGCGAGTTCCCGTTGCCGACGTATCCGGTCGCACGGTTCGTGCACGCGGGCCGCGCGAACCTCATCGTCACCAAGCACTCGGAGTACGAGGTCGTCGCCGATCCCGAGTCAGGCGGCGACGCGATCGCGCTCACGCTCGTGCGCGCCGTCGGCATGATGAGCGTCAACGTGCACCCGCTCCGCGATGAACCCGCCGGGGCGGAGTTCTCCGTGCCCGGCGCCCGGTACCTCGGCACGCCCGTGCACACCACGTTCGCCGTGCTCCCGTCGGCTGCCGGCTGGCCCGAGGCCGAGGTGGGGCGCTGGGCCGAACTGGTGCGCTCCGAGCCCGAGGTGGTCCGCGGCACGCGCGGCGGGCCGGCGGTCGTCGGCGGCGTCGCCGGCGCCGGCGGCGCGAGCGGCGCGATCGGCGAGCTCCCTGCGGAGCCGGTGCTCGAGGTCGCCGGCGACGTGGTGCTGGAGTCGTACCGCACCGTGACGGATGCCTCCGGCGCCCCGGCGGTCGAGGCGCGGTTCGTGAACTACCGCGCCGATCCGCAGCGGCTGGCCGCCTCCGCCGCCGGGCGATGGGACCGCACCGACCTGGCGGGCGCGGTGCTGGAGACCGACGTCGACCTCGCCGAGTACGTGATCGGGGCCGCGAGGATCGAGACCTTCCGGCGTCGGCTCGACACGGCGGACACCCCCGATCACGGGTGACGGCCGGTGCACCCGGAGCCTCTACTGTCAGAACATCCGCACGAATTGGAGTGAGCATGGCGCAGCTACCGGAGCACCGGCTACCCGTCGAGCTGTTCCTCGACCTCGACCGGTCGGGTCCCGTGCCGCTCTACTACCAGATCGCGAGCCGGCTCGAGCAGGCGATCCGCGACGAGACGCTGCCCGCCGGGTCGCGACTCGAGAACGAGGTGGCCCTCGCGGCCCGGCTCGGCCTGTCGCGGCCCACGATCCGGCGGGCCATCCAAGACCTGGTCGACCAGGGACTGCTCGTGCGCCGGCGCGGCATCGGCACGCAGGTCGTGCACGGCAAGGTCACCCGGAACGTCGAGCTCACGAGCCTCTACGAGGACCTCGAGCGGTCGGGCCAGCAGCCCGAGACGCAGGTGCTGGCCGTGGGCACCGTCGCGGCCGACGAGGTCGCCGCCGAGGCGCTCGGCGTCGCCCCGGGCAGCGAGGTGCTGCACGTCCGGCGGCTGCGGATCGCCGACGGCGCGCCGCTCGCGATCCTCGACAACCTGCTCCCCGCGCCGTTCGCCGACCTCGACCGCGAGTCGCTCGAGAAGCACGGGCTGTACCAGCTGCTGCGAGCGAGGGGCGTGACCATGCGGGTCGCCAAGCAGCGCATCGGCGCGCGCGCGGCGACCTCGCAGGAGGCCGAGCTGCTCGACCTGTCCCGCGGGGCGCCGATCCTCACCATGTCGCGGACGGTGTTCGACAACTCGGGCGTCGCCGTGGAGTTCGGCCAGCACTGCTACCGCCCCGACCGCTACTCGTTCGAGGTGACGCTCGTCGACCGCTGACCGCCGGGTGCGCCGTGGGGTAGCCTGCGGTCGTGGCTGGCACCCACCGTCCGCCGATCTCGGCAGACCGTGCGGGGCGGCGCGCACAGACGGGCGTGGTCGCCGTGTTCTTCTCGCACGGTCTGCTCTTCGCGTCCTGGACTGCGCACATCCCGCTCGTGAAGGCGCACATCGGACTGGACGACGGTGCCCTCGGGCTCGGCCTGCTGGGCATCCCGGCGGGATCCCTGCTCGCGGTCGGGGTGAGCTCGGCCGTGATCCCGCGTCTCGGCAGTCGCCGGCTGGTGCAGCTCGCGCTCGTGGGCTGCTGCGCGGCGGGACCGTTCGTCGGCCTCGCCGGAACGCTGTGGGCGCTGTTCGCCGCGCTGCTCGTGTGGGGTCTCTTCCAGGGCCTGCTCGACATCGCGATGACGACCCAGGCGGTCGCGGTGGAGAAGGTCCGCGACCGCCCGATCATGAACGGCATGCAGGCGAGCTGGAGCATCGGCGCGTTCGTCGGTGCGGCGACCGGAGCGGCCGGCGTCGCGCTCGGCACACCGCTGACCCTCCAGCTCGTCCTCATCGGCACCCCCGCGCTCGTGATCGGGCTCTGGCTGAGCACGCGCATGCTGGCCGATGCCGAGCCCGCCTCAGACGGCGCCCGGTCCTCGCCGACGCGGCGCCGGGTGTCGCCGATGATGCTCGTGCTGGGCGGCATCGCCTTCGCGACGCTGCTCATCGAGGGTGCGGTGGCCGATTGGTCGTCGGTCTACCTTCGCGATTCGCTCGGCGGCGGTGCCGCCGCCGGCCTCGGCTACACGAGCTTCACCCTCGCGATGGTCCTCGTCCGACTGTTCGGCAACCGGCTCGTCGCCCGGTTCCCCATCCACGTCCTGCTGCCGCTCCTCGCCGGGGTCGGGGCCGTCGCGTTCGCCGGCGCACTGCTCGTCGGCACCGTGCCCGCCGCGATCGCCGCGCTCTTCGTACTCGGTCTCGGGCTCGGCACCGTCGTTCCGACGGTGTTCAGCGCGGCCGGACGCATCCCGGGCACCCACCCGGGGTTCGCGGTGACCGTGGTCTCCGGGATCGGCTGGATCGGCATCTTCGCCGGCCCGCCGCTCATCGGCATGCTTTCCGCCGTCTCATCGCTGAGCGCCGCGCTGTGGGTCATCCCGGTGCTGACGGCGCTCATCGCGATCGGCTGCCGGTACGCCACCGCACTCCGCCGCTGAGCGGCGGCCCGGGGGCCCGGCGTGGCGCACGCGCTATCCGAGGCGCGTCGACACGGTCGAGTACCCACCGCCGCCCGGGTAGTGCCAGGCGCCCGTCAACGTCGAGTCGTCTTCGCTGAAGGTGCCCTCGTAATACGCCGGCGAGCCGCGTTCGCCCATCCAGATGGTGAGCGTGTCGCCCACGATCTCGTACGTGTAGTCGAGCGTCTCGCCCTCGGAGAAGCCGTAGTACCGCGACCTGATGTCGGCGCTCGGCGATTCGCCGTACCCCCGCAGGTGGCCGATCACTTCCAGGCCCTTGGTGCCCCCGAGCTCGACGTGCTGGAGCAGGAAGAACCCGCCCTCGGTCCACTCGTACACGACGGTCCCCTCGGCTTCACCCGACACCGTCCAGGTGCCGACCAGCCGGTCCAGCGATCTGAGATCGGGGTCCGGCTGGGTCTCCGACTCCTCCGCGGCATTGCGGTCGTCCATGGTGCTCTCCTCCCCATCGAAGCGAGCGCGCCGGCGGGCCGGCCGCCCACGCTCACGACCATAAACCGGTCCTGACCTGGGCGGAACCCCTGAGCTCGAGACTCGGCGCGCTCAGCCGAGCAGCGGCCGCTGCGCGCGGCGCTCCTCCTCGTAGACGGCGCGCGCCGTGCGGACGGTGTCGAGGTCGGAGACCTCGGCCATGGGGACATCCCACCAGCCCTCGCCATCGGGCCCCGGCAGCAGGGGGTCGCTCTCGACGTGGATGAGGGTCGTGCGGTCCGACGCCTTCGCCGCCTCGACCGCACGACGGAGGTCGTCGATCGCGTCGGGACCGGGTGCGATCTCGATCACGTCGACGCCGTAGCTGCGGGCGTTCGCGGCGAGATCCACAGGCAGGACGTCGCCCCGCTGGAAGTCGCGCGCGGCGGGGTCGTAGCGGCGATACCTCGTGCCGAAGCGCTGCGCGCCGACCGACTCCGACAGGTTGCCGATCGAGGCGAAGCCCTGGTTCTGGACGAGCACGACGACGAGCTTCAGGCCCTCGGCGACCGCGGTGACGAGCTCGGTGTGCAGCATGAGGTACGACCCGTCGCCGACCATCACGATGACATCCCGGTCTGGCGCCGCGCGGCGCACGCCGAGGCCGCCGGCGATCTCGTACCCCATGCACGAGAAGGCGTACTCGACGTGGTAGCCGAGCGCGTCGCGGACGCGCCAGAGACGCTGCAGGTCGCCCGGCAGGGAGCCGGCGGCCTGCACCACGACGTCGCGCGGGTCGCTCGCCGCGTGCACCGCGCCGATGATCTCCGATTGGGCCGGGCGGTCGCGGTGCGACGGGGCGAACGCGGCGTCCACCGTGGCATCCCACTCGCGCTTCTCCGCGGCGATGCGCTCGGCGTACGCGGCCTCCACGCGATACCCGGCGAGGTCGCGGGTGAGCGCCTCGACGGCGGTGCGCGCGTCGGCGACGAGGGGGAGGTTCGTGCCGTGCTTGTACGCGTCGATCGGCGCGACGTTCACGTTCACGAACGCGACGCCGGGATGCCGGAACGCGGTGCGGCTCGCCGTGGTGAAGTCGCTGTACCTCGTGCCGATGCCGATGATCACGTCGGCGTCGGCCGCGAGCCGGTTCGCGGCGGTGGATCCGGTCGCCCCGACTCCGCCGACGGCGGCGGGGTGGTCCCACAGGATCGACCCGCCGCCGGCCTGCGTCGTCGAGACGGGGATGCCCGTCGCCTCGGCGAGCGTTCGGAGTGCGTCCTCCGCGCCCGAGTACAGCACCCCGCCGCCCGCGACGATGAGCGGCCGACGGGCTCCCCGGATCGCGGCGACCGCGCGGGCGAGCGGCCCCGGCTCCGGCAGCGGACGGCGGACGTGCCACTCCCGGTCGGCGAGGAACTCGTCGGGCACGTCGATCGACTCGGCCTGCACATCCTCCGGGAGCGCGATGGTCACGGCGCCTGTGTCGGCGGGGTCGGTGAGCACGCGCATCGCGCCGAGTGCGATCGAGAACAGCTGTTCGGGCCGTTCGACCCGGTCGAAGAAGCGCGACAGCGGGCGGAAGGCGTCGGTCACCTGCACGCTCGGGTCGTGCGGCAGCTCGAGCTGCTGCAGCACCGGGTCGGCCACGCGCGTCGCGAACGTGTCGCTCGGCAGCAGCAGGGCCGGCAGCCGGTTCGCGGTCGCGAGCGCCGCACCGGTGAGCATGTTCGACGAGCCGGGTCCGACGGATGCCGCGCACGCGAAGGTCGCCCGGCGCCGGCGCATCCGCGCGTACCCGACCGCCTGGTGCACCATCGCCTGCTCGGTGCGCGCCTGCAGGTACGGCAGCTCGTCGGGGTCGCGCCGATTGGAGGCGAGCAGGGCTTCGCCGAGGCCGGCGACGTTGCCGTGGCCGAAGATGCCGATCACGCCGGGGATCGTGCGCTCGCGGACGTCGCCGTCGACCGTCCACTGGTGAGCCAGGAACTCGACGAGGGCCTGGGCGACGGTCATGCGCGTCATGGGGTGTGCTCCTTCGCATCGTCGGCCGACCGTCGGTCGGCGGCTCCGAACGGCAGGCGGGGGTCGAGCTCCTCGTCGTCCCAGGTCTGCCGGACCCAGGCGTGGCCGGGCTCGTCGGTGATCTGCCAGACCCGGTCGCCGGGCCCCGCCATCACATTGAGGTAGTAGAGGTCGTATCCCGGCGCGGCCGCCGCGGGACCGTGGTAGCCGCCCGGGAGCAGCACCACGTCGCCGGTGCGCACCCGCTCGTCGATCTCGATGTGCACCTGCGGTGACGAGGAGGCGCTGAAGAGGGCGAACGGGTCCGTTCCGGTGCGGCCGTCGCCGCCCGTCTCCGGCTCGACCTCGAAGTAGTAGATCTCCTCGAGCCGCGACTCGACGCCCGGCCGGTGCTCGTCGTGCTTGTGCGGCGGGTACGACGACCAGTTGCCGGCCGGCGTGAGCACCTCGCAGACGATGAGCCGGTCGGCGTCGAGCACCGCGGGCGTGCCGAGGTCGTGCACCTGCCGGCTGGCGCGTCCGCGACCGCGGAGCTCGACGGGGGCCGCCTCGACGGGAAGGTGCCGGACGGGGCGGCGGGTCGTCGAGGGGGCCTCCGCGACGGCGACGCGCCCGCGGCCCGTGATCCGGGCGGCCGCGCCCGGCGGGAGGAAGAGGGTGTCGGTCGGCCCTGAGAACACCGAGGGTCGCCCGGCGAGCTCGAACCGCTCCGTGGCGGGGGCGTCGTCGTCCGGCGCATCGACCCCGACGGTGAAAGAGCCGTGCAGCGGCACGATCAGGCGCTCCAGATCTGCGGCCGGGAGCCCGAGACCGGTGTCGCCCGGCTCGCCCACGCGGAGCGCCGTGTGCCGCCAGCCGGCGATGGACGAGTCGACCACGACCTGCCACCCGTCACGGGCGAGAGCCCCGGCTGGATGCACCCAGGTCCGGCGATCGTCAGAGGATGCCTCGTCGTGCAGCGGCTCCGATGGGATGTCGTTCATCGTGTCGTCCTCCCTCATCGATCGTGGACGAGCGCGGCGGCCGTGTCGACGGCGCGGACGACGTCGTCGTCGGGCGGATACACGAGGGTGCGGCCCACGACCAGCCCGCGGACCCCGGGCAGCTCGAGCGCCCGCTCCCACCCGGCGTAGGTCTCTTCCTGATCGTCGCCCCGCTCGCCGCCGAGGAGCAGCGTCGGCAGCGTCGTCGCGGCCATGACGCGGTCCATCTCGGGCACGACGGGCAGCTTCATCCAGGTGTACGCCGAGCTGGTGCCGAGCCCCGCTGCGATCGCGACCGAGGTGATCACGGCGTCTGCGGTGAGCTCGTTGACGATCGCGCCGTCGGCCCAGGCGCTCATGAACGGCTCGAGCATGATCGGGACGCCGGCGGCGGCCGCGGCGCTCACGGCTGCGGCGACCGCCTCGAGCGTGGCGCTGGTCGCCGGGTCCTTCAGGTTGATGCGCAGCAGGCACTTCGCGAAATCGAGGCGGTCGCGCACGATGCCGGGGATGTCGTAGCCGGTGAAGCGGTCGTCCATCTCGAAGACGGACCCGCGGAGGCCTCCGCGGTTCATGGACCCGACGACGACCTTGTCGTCGAGCACGCCGAGCAGGGTCAGGTCGTCGATGATGTCGGGCGTGCCGAGC
Organism: Agromyces sp. G08B096; assembly: GCF_040267705.1. Taxonomy (NCBI): domain Bacteria; kingdom Bacillati; phylum Actinomycetota; class Actinomycetes; order Micrococcales; family Microbacteriaceae; genus Agromyces; species Agromyces sp. G08B096. The sequence goes on along the minus strand of NZ_CP158374.1, from coordinate 3,476,591 downwards.
ACGCCGTCGACGCCCGGCCGGCTGAGGGCGAGGGCGAGCCGGTCGAGCAGGCGGTACCGGTCGGCCATGGCGAGCGGTTCCTCGCCGACGCCGAGCGCGCCCCGCGCGGGGTGGTCGGCGGCGAGGATGAACAGCCGGCCCGTGTCGCCGAGCAGCGGTCGCTTCCGGCGCGACGCGTGCGCGGCGGCGACCGCCGCGGGGTCGGTGGCGCGGATGCGTCGCATCTCGTCGAACCGCACCGGATCGATGAACCACTCCTCACGCGATGGCATCGGCGCCTCCTCCGGTCGGCGTGCCGGCCCGCTCTGCGAGGAGCCCCTCGACCTCCTCGGTCGACGGCATCGCGGTGGAGCATTCCCGGCGGGTGGCGACGATGGCCCCGGCCGCGTTCGCGAACCGGATGGTGCGTTCGAGCGGCCAGCCCGCGAGCAGTCCGTGGCAGAGGGCGCCGCCGAACCCGTCGCCAGCGCCGAGCCCGTTCACCACGTCGACGGGGATCGGCGGAGACTCGACCACCTCGTCGCGCGTCATCGCGAGGACGCCTCGTGGACCCTGCTTCACGACGGCGAGCTCGAGCCCGGCCTCGAGCAGCGCCTCGGCCGCTCGTCGGGGGTCCCGTTCGCCGACCGCCACTTCGCACTCGTCGAGGTTGCCGACCGCGACCGTCACCTGCGTGAGGGCCCGGCGCACCTCGCGGCTCGCCTCCTCGGCCGAGGGCCAGAACATCGGCCGGTAGTCGAGGTCGAGCACCGTGAGCGGAGCGCGGCCCCGTGCCGCCCATGCGGCGTGGTGCGCGGATCGGCTCGGTTCCTCGCTGAGGCCCGTCACCGTGGACCAGTAGACGCCGGCGGCACGGACCTGGTCGAGCGGCACGTCGCCGGCCCCGATCTCCAGGTCGGGCGCCTTCGGCCGTCGGTAGAAGGTGAGGGGGAAGTCGTCGGGCGGGAAGATCTCGCAGAACGTCAGCGGCGTCTGCAGCTCGGGCGTCGTTCCCACGGCGGAGGCGTCGACGCCGAGGCGCTCGAGCTCGCGGTGCACGAACCGGCCGAATGCGTCGGCCCCGGTCTTGCTGACGAGCGCACTGCGCCGGCCGTGGCGTGCCGCGGCGATGGCGACGTTCGCGGGACTTCCCCCGAGCGATTTGGTGAAGGTCTCGACCTCATCGAGAGTGCGGCCGGTCTCCACTGGATAGAGATCGATGCCGACGCGGCCGATGGTGAGGACCTCGAAGGAGCCCGGTTCTCGTGTGCTCATGCGCGCCGTGTCACTCCCTCGTTGACGGACCGTGCGTCACAGTTTACACAGAATGTCCTTACAAAGTAGTGGCGCCTGCATCGGATCCGCTGCAGGCCCGGATTGCGCCCACCCGTCAGGCCGGGGCGATGTGGTGCGCCCCGCGGAACACGTCGCCGGGGTCGAACTCCGCCTTGACCCGCCGGAGCCGTTCGAGCGCGGAGGGCGCATAGATCGTCGCGAGCACGTCGTCGCCGTACTCCTGGGTGAAGTTGGCGTACTTGCCCGACGTGTGATCGAACGGCGCATCGAGCTGGAGGCGCAGCGCGGCGAGATCGTCGTCGCTCGCGTCCGCCGGCAGCAGCGCGTTCACCATGAAGAAGGCCTGAGCGTCGCGGAACGCGATCGGCGTGGCATCCGGCGCGACGCGGGCGAACGCGCCGCCGAGCGCGCGGAGCATGAGCATCGTGGGCGCGCCGACCGCGAGGGCCTGCTCGCACGAGGCAAGGAACTCGTCGGACAGCTCGGGCACGAACCCGTTGCTGCCGACGAAGCGGAACGGCGGACGCCCGGGCGGGGCGGACTCGAGCAGGTCGCCGAACGCGACGGGCGCGAGCGAGACCTCGGTGACCGACGGCAGCGACAGCAGCGGGTCGAGGAGGCGCCGGAGCTCCTCCTCGGTGCCCTGCAGCGCCACCGCCAGCTGCGGCCCGCCGGGCATCTCGGGCCCGAACGGCGGTATCACCATGAGCGTCGAATTGAGCTCGTCGGGCGAGGCCACCGTCACGTCGCGCCAGGCGCGGAGGATCGCACCGACGTCGGATGCGTCGAACCGCACGTGTCCGCCGACGAAGTCGCCCACCCGGGCCGCCTGGAAGGTGAACCTCGTCACGATGCCGAAGTTGCCCCCGCCGCCGCGAAGCGCCCAGAAGAGCTCGGGGTGGGTGCCGGCGTTCGCCGTGACGACGGCGCCGGCCGCCGTGACGACCTCGACCTCGCGCACCAGGTCGATCGTGAGTCCGTGCGTGCGCACGAGCCAGCCGATGCCCCCGCCCACGCCGATGCCGCCGACGCCCACCTCGCGCGTGTCGCCCGACGTGAGGGCGAGCCCGTGCGGCGCCAGCGCGGCCGCGACGTCGCCCCAGCGGGCACCGCCGCCGACCGAGACCAGCCCGTCGGCTCCGACCGAGATCGCGTCGAGCGCGGAGAGGTCGATCACGACGCCGCCGGTCACCGGCAGGCTGCCGTGCCCGCCGCTGCGGACGGCGATCGGACGGCCGTGGTCGACCGCCGTGCGCACCGCCATGGCGACCTCGTCGGCGGTGGTGGGGCGGACGACGGCCTCGGGCTCGCCGACTCCGGCGAACACGGTGCGGCCGGCGTCGTACTCAGGGGAGCCGGGGCCGAAGGCCCGATCGGGGACGCGTTCGGTGAGCGACGAGAGGATGGACATGGCGCGAGTCTGCCAGCGCGCGCCGACATCCGACAGACATGCTCGCTGCCGGCGAACGCGGGGCGGTCCGGCCCGCGCCCGAGCGGCTCACGTGCCGGATTCGCTCACTCGCCCGAGCCGCTCACTCGCCCGACGGGTGCGCCCTCGCCCGGTCGATCACCCACGCGTACGCGAACGCGCGCTCCCGCCATGCCGAGTACCGGCCGGAGGAGCCGCCGTGCCCGGCCGCCATCTCGGTCTTGAGCAGCGGGTCGGCGCCCGCATCGCGCAGCTTCGCGACCCACTTCGCCGGCTCGACGTACAGCACCCGGGTGTCGTTCAGGGAGGTGATGGCGAGGATCGGCGGGTAGTGGTTCTCGTGCACGTTCTCGTACGGGGAGTACGACTTCATGTACGCGTAGACCTCTGGGTCGTCGAGCGGGTTGCCCCACTCGTCCCACTCGATCACGGTGAGCGGCAGCGACGGATCGAGGATCGAGGTGAGCGGGTCGACGAACGGCACGCGCGCGAGGATCCCGGAGAAGAGCCTCGGAGCGAGGTTCGCCACCGCACCGACGAGGAGCCCGCCCGCGGAACCGCCGTGCGCCACGAGCCGGTCGGGTGCCGTGATGTCGTTGTCGACGAGATGCTCGGCGACCGCGACGAAGTCCGTGAAGGTCGCCCGCTTCTTCAGTCGTTTCCCGTGCTCGTACCAGAGCCGGCCCATCTCGCCGCCGCCTCGGACGTGCGCGACCGCGTAGATCATGCCGCGGTCGAGCAGCGACAGCCTCGGGATCGCGAACGCCGGGTCCACCGAGAACTCGTAGGAGCCGTAGCCGTAGAGAAGCGTCGGGGCGGGCGTGCCGAGCTCGACGAGGTCGGTGCGGTACACGAGCGAGATCGGGATGCGCGTGCCGTCGGAGGCCGTCGCCCACTCCCGCCGCTGCGTGTATCGCGAAGGGTCGTACCCGCCGAGCACGGGCTGCTGCTTCCGCAGCCGGCGCTCACCGGTCGCGACCACGAGGTCGGTGACCGTGGGCGGCGTGACGAAGCTCGCCGTCTCGATGCGCAATGTCGGCTGCTCCCAGTCGGGATTGCTGCCGACGGCGACCGAGATCAGCGGCTCGTCGAAGACGAGCTCGTGCAGCGTGTCGTCAGGCGTCGCGTCGGCCGGCAGACCCGCGGGCGGCAGCTTGGCGATCGCCACCCGCGGCAGCCCGTCGCGGCGGTACTCCAGCGCCACGAAGTCGCGGAACGCGTCGACGGCCTCGAGGCGCACCGCCTCGCTGTGGGGCAGCAGCATCCGCCGCGGCCCCTGAGGGTCGGATGCCGCGACGGAGACCAGCTCGAAGTTCACCGCGCCGTCGTTGTGGACGATGAGCAGGCGGTCCTTCCCGCCGGCGACGACGTGCTCGACGTCGTACTCGACGCCGTCCTTCCGGGGCCAGACGACGCGGAACTCGCCGGTCGGGTCCGAGGCATCCAGCAGCCAGGTCTCGCTCGTGACGTTCGAGCCGGCCTCGATGACGAGGAACCGGCGGCTCCGCGTCACGCCGACGCCGAGCCAGAACCGTTCGTCGGGTTCGGTGAACACCCGCACATCGGCGGATGCCTCGGTGCCGACCTCGTGTCGCCAGATGGTGTCGGGGCGCCAGGCCTCGTCGACGGTGGCGTAGAAGACGTACCGGCCCGTCGGGTCGAAGACGGCGCCCGCGGCCGTGCCCTCGATGGTGTCGTCGTAGGTGCGGCTCGAACCGTCGAGCGCGCGGAGGCGCAGCGTGTAGCGTTCGTCTCCCTCGACGTCGACGGCGTAGAGCAGCGTGGAGCCGTCGGGGGTGATGTCGAAGCTGCCGAGCGAGAAGTAGTCGTGGCCCTCGGCCTCGGCGTTCTCGTCGAGCAGCACCTGTTCGCCGGGCAGCGGCGCGTAGGAGGCATCCGTCAGCTCGTCGCCGGTGGTCTCGGGCAGCACCGGCGGTTCCCAGTCGTCCGGCCCTGCGGCGGGGACGCGGCAGTGGATGCCGTACTGGCTGCCCTCGACGGTCCGGGTGAAATACCACCAGTCGCCCTCGCGGGTCGGCACGGAGAGGTCGGTCTCCTTGGTGCGTTCGGTGATCTCCTCGAAGATCTGCTCGGTGAGCACGGCGAGGTGCTCGGTGCGGGCGTTGGTGTACGCGTTCTCGGCGTGCAGGTGCGCGATGACCTCGGGGTCGTCCTTGTCGCGCAGCCACTCGTAGTCGTCGACCACCACGTCGCCGTGGTGCTCCCTCGTCGTCGGACGCTTCGGGGTCTCTGGCGGAGTCAGCACGGTTCCACGGTACGCCCACCGTCGGAGCCGTTCGCGGTCGCCGAACGCGACCCGGGTTCGACGATTCGGCGAAGTGAGGTTAGCCTTAGCTCACTTCACCCATCCGCTTCCGGGAGACCTCCGTGCTCGCGAACTACCTCATCGGCCTCCGCGAGGGCCTCGAGGCCGGCCTCGTCGTCGGCATCCTCGTCGCCTACCTCGGCAAGCTCGGCCGACGCGACCTGCTCGGCCGGCTCTGGCTCGGCATCGGGCTCGCCATCGCCGTCTCCTTGGGCTTCGGCGCCCTGCTCACCTGGGGCCCGTACGCGCTGACGTTCCAGGCGCAGGAGATCCTCGGCGGCGCCCTCTCCCTCGTCGCGGTCGCCATGGTCACCTGGATGATCTTCTGGATGGGCACCCACGGCGCGGGGCTGTCGAAGGAGCTCCGCGGGCAGGTCGATCAGGCCATCGACCGGTCGTGGATCGCGCTCGTCGTGCTCGGGGCGCTCTCCGTGGGCCGCGAGGGCATCGAGACGGCGCTCTTCGTGTGGGCCAACGTCGCCGGAGGCAACGACCCGGTGCTCGGCACGACCGGCGCGGTGCTCGGCATCGTCACGGCCGTCGCGATCTCCTGGGGCATCTCGAAGGGCCTCGTGAAGGTGAACCTCTCGGCGTTCTTCACGTGGACGGGACTCTTCCTCATCCTCGTCGCCGCGGGCGTCCTCGCGTACGGCATCGGCGACCTGCAGGAGGCCGCCGTCGTGCCGGGCTGGGGCGCGGCGGCGTACAGCCTCGCCGGCGTCGTCCAGCCGGGCGGTTTCCTCGACACCCTGCTCGGCGGCATCTTCAACTTCACCCCCGAGCCGACGTGGGCGCAGGTGGCCGGCTGGACCCTGTACGTGGCGGTCACCGGCTGGCTCTACCTCCGGATGCTCCGCCGACGGCACCGGCCGCGACCGGCCGCAGTCGCGGACGCCCCGCCCGCCGCGGTGCCCGCGCACTGACCGCCCGACCGCCACGCCTCAGCAGCCTCAGCTCACCACCTCAGCCACTCGCCTCACCTCACCTCACAGGAGCCCTCATGACCCGTCGCGCCCTCGCGGCCTCCGTCGCCGTGACCGCACTCACCGCGCTCGTCCTCACCGGCTGCGTGGCCAAGAGCGAGCTCGCCGAGGCGATCCCCGTCGACCTCTCCGACGACGCCTGCACGGTCGGCGTCTCGACGGCCGGCGCCGGCGCGGTCACGTTCGCGCTGGAGAACACCGGCACCGATGTGAACGAGTTCGAGATCCTCGCCGACGACAAGCTCCGCATCGTCGGCGAGAAGGAGAACGTCACCCCCGGGCAGCAGGTCGAGTTCACCGCCCAGCTCCAGCCGGGCACGTACTACACCGCGTGCAAGTTCCAGCAGGTCGGGGCGCCGATCGGTCTCGCGAAGTTCACCGTCACCGGCGAGCAGGCCGCGGTCTCCTCCGACGAGCAGCAGCTGGCCGACCAGGCGGTGGCCGAGTACCTCGCGTACGTGCGCTCCCAGGTCGCCGAGCTGCTGCCGCTCGTGCAGCAGCTCGCCGACGCGTACGCGGCCGGCGACGACGCGACCGCCCGGTCGCTCTTCGCCGCGGCCCGCGTGCCCTACGAGCGCATCGAGCCCACCGCGGAGGCCTTCGGCGACCTCGATCCGAAGATCGACTTCCGCGAGGTCGACGCGGTCGCCGACGGGCTCGACTGGACCGGGTTCCACCGGATCGAGAAGGATCTCTGGGCGCCGCAGCCGGGCGACCTGAACTCCGACGGGCAGGACGCGCTCCAGGGCTGGAGCCCCTCCACCCCCGAGCAGCGTCAGGGCTTCGCCGACGGCCTCGTCGCCGATGTCACCGAGCTCCACGACCTGGTGACGGCCGACGACTTCGCGGTCTCGCTCGCCGACATCTCGAACGGCGCGATCGCGCTGCTCGACGAGGTGGCCTCGGGCAAGATCACCGGCGAGGAGGACTGGTGGTCGGGCACCGACCTGTCGGACTTCGCCGCCAACGTGCAGGGGGCCGGCGTCGCGTTCGGCGCCGTGCGTGCGCTCGCGGAATCGAAGGGCGACGAGGGTGCCGCGCTCGCCGAGGAGATCGAGGGGCAGTTCGCCGCGCTCGAGGAGGCCCTCGCGGTGCACGGTTCGCTCGACGCCGGGTTCGCCGACTACGCCACCCTCACCGACGCGGACATGAAGGCGCTGAGCGACCAGGTCAACGCGCTCGCCGAACCGCTGTCGCAGCTGACGAGCACGGTGCTCGGGGTCTGATGACCGAGACGGATGCCTCGCGCGGCGTGAGCCGCCGGCAGCTGCTGGGCCTCGCGGGTGCGGGCGCCGCGGGTGTCGCGGTCGGCGCCGTCGGCGGCGCCGCCGTCGGATCCGCCGTCGCCTCGGCGGTCACGGGCGCCGCCACGGCGACCGGCGGGGCCGGGGCATCCCCGTTCGCCTTCTACGGCGGCCACCAGGCCGGCATCGTGACGCCCGCGCAGGACCGCCTGCACTTCGCGGCGTTCGACGTGTCGAGCACGCTCGACCGCGACGGGCTCATCCGCCTCCTGCAGGACTGGACCGCGGCGGCGGCCCGGCTCACCCAGGGGCTCGAGGTCGAAGAGGGCGGGGCGGTCGGCGGCTCCGACTACGCGCCGCCGGCCGACACCGGTGAGGCGCTCGGCCTGCCGGCGAGCGGGCTGACGATCACGTTCGGCTTCGGCCCCGGCCTCTTCCAGGGCGGGGAGGGCGAGGACGGCGGCGACCGGTTCGGGCTCGCCGCCCAGCGGCCGGCAGACCTCGCGGCGCTGCCGCGCTTCCAGGGCGACGCGCTGAAGCCCGAGTGGACCGGAGGCGACCTCGCCGTGCAGGCCTGCGCCGGCGACCCCCAGGTCGCCGTGCACGCCATCCGCAACCTCAGCCGCATCGCCTTCGGCCGGGCGAGCCTGCGCTGGTCGCAGCTGGGCTTCGGCCGCACCTCCTCGACGTCGCGCGCGCAGCAGACGCCGCGCAACCTCTTCGGCTTCAAAGACGGCACCGCGAACCTGAAGGCCGAGGACGGCGACCTGCTCGACGAGCACGTCTGGGTCGCGGCATCCGACGGGCCCGCCTGGCTGGCCGGCGGCACGTACCTCGTCGCCCGCAAGATCCGCATGGTGATCGAGAACTGGGACCGGGTGCAGCTCGGCGAGCAGGAGGCGCTCGTGGGCCGCTCCAAGGGCGAGGGCGCGCCGCTCTCGGGCGGCACGGAGTTCAGCGAACCCGACTTCGCGGTCGAGGGCGCGACCGGCGCGCCGCTGATCGCGCCGACGGCGCACGTGCGGCTCGCGCACCACTCCGTCAACGGCGGCGCACGCATGCTGCGCCGCGGGTACAACTTCGTCGACGGCAACGACGAGCTCGGCCGGCTCGACGCGGGGCTGTTCTTCCTCTCCTTCCAGCGGTCGCCGCAGCAGTTCATCGATGTGCAGACGAGCCTCGCCGCCGATGGGCTGAACGAGTACCTGAAGCACGTGGGTTCGGCGATCTTCGCCGTCCCGCCCGGAGCGAGCGAGGGCGAGTTCGTGGGCCAGGCGCTCTTCGACTGAGACCCGAGGGAGCGCGGGTCAGTCCGGCCCGCCCACCTCGTGGATCTCCCAGCGATCACCGCCGAGGTGGTGCAGCGTGCCGCGCACGCGCTCGCCGTCGCGGTCGGCCTGGAACGCGATCGGCGGCAGCCCGTCGCCGACGAGGGCGAGGTGCCCGCCGAAGGTCGCCTGGTCGTACCCGGCCTCCCGCAGTGCGTCGACGCGGGCGCCGGAGTCCCACATGCCGGCCAGGGCGAACTGCATCGCGACGAGCGCCAGCCCGCCGAGGAGCACGCCCGTGTAGCCGGCCTCCCGGAGCGGCTTCGAGCGCCGCCTGGCGCCGACGATCGAGGCGAACACGCCGAAGGCGAGCACCGCCACGGGGAAGACGAGCGGCCACGGGTTCCACGGCTCGATGGTGACGACCTCGGTCATCATCGGTCGCCGCCCGTCGGCGCCGCGCCCTCGTCGACGCGCCACCGGTCGCCGCCGAGCGGCACGAGCTGGCCCTCGACGATCTCGCCGTCGCGCTCGGCTCGGAAGTCGATCGCGCCGGGGGAGCCGCCCACGATGCCCTCGCCGCCCGAGAACGTGGGCTGCTCGTAGCCGAGCTCGACGAGCGCGTCGCGGCGCTGGCCCTGGTCCCAGGTGCCGGAGAGGAAGCCGAGCAGGCCGAACGCCGAGAGCGGCCCGAGGACGACGAGGACGTAGCCGACATCGCGCATCCAGCGGGTCTCGCGCCCGGCGATCGCGAGGACGGCGCCGGCGACGAGCACGAGCAGCGGGAACACCAGCGGCCACGGGTTCCACGGCTCGAGGACGACCTCCATCAGTCGACGCCCGTCTTGGTCCAGTCGAGGTTGATGCGGTCGCCGATGTACACCGTCTCGCCGAAGTCGTGGATCTGCGGGTTCATCCGCAGGAGTTGCTGCTGCGGCAGGTCGAACCGCTGCGCGATGTCGAAGAAGCTGTCGCCCTCCACGACGACGTAGAGGATCGGCATGCCCGACGCGTCGGTCTGGGGCGTGGCCATCGCGCCGGGGATGGGCCCGTTGTCGTACGCCGGGCCCGGCTCGTACACGGGGGCGGGGGCGTTCGGCACCGGGGCCGGGGCGGGAGCGGGTTCGGCGGCGGGCGGGGGAGTCGGCGTGGGCGTCGGGGTCGGCGTGGGGGTCGGCGTGGCCGTCACGGTGACGACGACGGTCGCCGCGGGTTCTTCGGCCGCCGGGGCGCACGAGGCGAGGGCGAGCGCGGCCGAGAGTGCCAGCGTGCCGATCGCCGTCGTGCGGATGCCTCGTCGCGATCCCGCTCGTTCCACGTGGCCTCCCGTCGCCCTGCCGTCCGGGTCAGCCTATGCAGCGGGCCCCCCGCACGTCCATGCGCGGCGGGGCCTGTGGAGGGAGCGGTGCGCCAGGGCGTTCACCGGTCGCCGCACTGCTGCTGCACCGCCCGCCGGATGCGGGCGAGCGCGTCCGCGAGCGCCGTGTCACCGACGCCGGCGTAGCCGATGACGAGGCCGGCGTGCGCGTTCCCGGCCGAGCCGGAGCGCTCGCAGCCGGCCGCCGGCGGGACATCCGCGGCGGCCGAGTAGAGGGACAGCGGTGCGACGACCACCCCCTCCCGCGCGAGCCGCTCGACGACGGCGTCCGTGGCGGCCTCGTCGGGCAGCTCGAGTACCGCGTGCAGTCCGCCGTCGAGCGCGGTGAGCCGGATGCCCCGCGCCGGCGATTCGAGGCCCCCCAGGGCGTCGAGCACCAGCCGGCGCCGGTGTCCGTACTCGCGCCGGGTGGCCGCAATATGGCGGCGGAGGGCGCCGGACGCGAGGAGGTCGGCCATGGCGTGCTGCACCGGCCCGGCCACCGGCCCGTGCTCGTCGGCGCGGATCGCCGTCACGGCGTCGCGAAGCGCCGGGTCGCTGGTCTCGGGCGGCAGCACGAGGTAGCCGAACCGCACCCACGGCGTCAGCACTTTGGAGAAGCTGCCGACGAGCACTACACGCCCCTCCTCGTCGAGCGAGGCGAGCGCCGGCAGCGGCGCCCCCGTGTGCCGGAACTCGCTGTCGTAGTCGTCCTCGATGACCAGCGCGTCCCGCCGACCGGCCCAGTCGAGCAGGGCGAGCCGGTCGGCCACGGGCAGCCGGCCTCCGAGCGGGTACTGGTGGCTCGGGGTCACCATGACCGCGTCCACGGGACCGCGGACGCGGTCGAGCGCCGCGAGGTCGAGGCCGTCCGGCCCGACGGCGACGGGCCGGAGGTGCACGCCCCGTCGAGCGAGCGTGCGGCGCGCCGACGGGTACCCCGGATCCTCGACGACGACCCGCGGGCGCTCGCCGCGGACGGCGCGCAGGGCGACCGCGAGCAGCGCGAGCGCATCCGCGGTACCCGCGGTCACGACGACGTCGTCGGCCGAGCACCGCACGCCGCGGGCGAGCCGCAGGTGGTCGGCGATCGCGGCGCGGAGCTCAGGCAGGCCGAACGCCGGCGGCGACCACGACGACACGGGCACGGCGGCCGCGCGGCGCCACGCCGCCCGCCACGCGCGCTCGTCGATGCGCGCCGTCGACGGGATGCCCGGGGAGAGGTCGATGAGGGCGAGGGCCGGTGCCGACGCATCCGGCACCGGTGCCCCTTCGTCCGCGCGGTCGGCGGACGGCGCGAATCCACTGCCGGCCGGGCGCTCCAGCGCGGCCACGCGCGTGGGCGCACCCTGCCGCGACTCGAGGTAGCCCTCGCCGGCGAGGCGGTCGTACGCCTGCACGACCGAGCTCCGCGCGACGCCCAGCTCGGCCGCGAGTGCGCGCGTCGACGGCATCGGATCGCCGGCGCGGAGCGCGCCCGAGAGGATGCCCCGCCGCAGCCCCTCGACGAGCTGCACGCCGATCGGCGTGGTCCGGTCGCGGTCGACGACGAGCAGCGGGCCATCCATCGGCACCTCACTGGTCTGGTTGTTCCGTCGTCGACTGGACTGCCGACCGGTCCAGTATGCGCCAGAGACTGGAGCCGTGACCAGCACCGACCTCTCCGCCCCCGCCCCCGACCGCCGCATCCGACGGATGCCCGAACGCCAGGTGACCGACCAGGCCGCGCTGCATGCGCTGCTCGACGCCGAGCTCGTCGGCCACCTCGCCGCCACCCACTACGGCGGACCCATCGTGGTGCCCATGGCCTACGCCCGCGCCGGCGACCACCTGCTGCTGCACGGCTCCACCGGAGGCGGGTTCGCCCTCCGGGCCGCCGCGGAGCGCACCCCCGTCGCCTTCGCCGTGACCAGCCTCGACGGCCTGGTCGTCGCCCGCTCGCTCTACGACCACTCGATGAACTACCGCAGCGCGATCGTCTACGGCGTGCTCGAGGCCGTCGAGGACGAGGCATCCGCCCTCGACCTGCTCACCGAGCGCCTGCTGCCCGGCCGTGCCCGGGAGGTGCGCGCGAGCACGCGCAAGGAGCTCGCCGCCACGCGGGTGCTCCGGCTCGCGCTCGACGACGTCGTCATGAAAGCGCGCGCCGGCGGTCCGTCGGAGTCGCCCGACGACGGCGAAGACCACTCCAGCTGGGCCGGCGTCGTGCCGCTCGCCCGCACCTGGGGCGAGCCCGTCGCTTCGGTGCTCACCCCTGCGGGTGTGCCCGTCCCGGAATCGGTGGTCGCGCTGGCGACGACCGGCGCGCCGTCCTGAAGCCTGACCTGAGAGAGGAGGTGCGCGATGTTCGCGACCGTATTGGTACTGGCGCTCGGCGCGCTGGCCGCGTCGGCGATCGGCGCGTCACTGGTGCAGCTGCACCGCGACGGCTACCGCCGCCTGCCCGCCCGGACCGCCTGAGCCGGGGAGACCGGCCGGATGCCCGCATCCTCCCGGCTCCGCGGACGGCTCCCACCCCGCACCGGCTTAAGCCGGTCGGACCGCGGCCGCGCCCCGCCGCACCGAAATAGGGCGATCGCCCGATGGGGCGGGGGTGCCTTAGCGAGCACGCTGGAGACATCCCGGAGACCACTGGAGGAATCATGCAGTACTCGGCAGAACTCGTCACGATGCACCTGCACGAGGCGAACGTGCTCCGCGCGGAGCGCGAGATCGGCCTGCGTCGCAGCGTCGACGATCAGGCGGGCGCGGATGACGCCGCGCCCGCCCCGGCGACCGCACGGCGTCACCGCCGTGCGCACCGCCTTCCCCGCCTCGCCCTTCGGTGAGCGGGCAGGGGACCGGCTCGCTCACCGTCCCGGCGACGGCGACCATGACGGCGTCGGCCACCGGCACGCCCGACGGGGCGCAGACGGAGCGTTCTCCTGAGAGCGGAACCGCGCCCGCCACGTCGGCGGACGTCGGCGGGTCGTGGCACGATGACTGGGTGACGACGTCGGTGTCGAGTCCCGCGATGGTGGGTCGGCAGGCCGACCTCGCGTGGCTCGAAGGCTTGCTCGAGGAGGCGCGACAGGGCGCGCCGCGCACCGTCGTGCTCGGCGGAGAGGCCGGCATCGGCAAGACCCGGCTGTTCCGCGAGTTCATCGGCCGTCTCGGGCCCGACGTCCGCCTCCTCTTCGGGCAGAGCGTCGACCTCGGCGATGTCGCCGCACCCTACGCGCCCGTCAAGGCTGCGCTCCGCACGCTCGTGGCCGAGATCGGCGCCGAGGCGGTGCTCGATGCGGTCGGCCCCGGGCGACCCGCGCTCATCGCCCTCCTCCCCGAACTGGCCGATGCCGACGCCGCGCCCGCGTCCGCGCAGGCCGGCGGCGCCGCCGCGGCCGGGCAGCTGCACGAGGCCATCGCCGTGCTGCTCGAGACCGTCTCCCGCGACCGGCCCACGGTGCTGGCCATCGAAGACCTCCACTGGATCGACGTCGCCTCGCTCGCGCTGCTCCGCTTCCTCATGCGCGCGCTCACCTCGAGCCGCGTCCTCATCGTCCTGACCTACCGCACCGAAGACATCGGTCGCGGCCACCCCGTCCGCGGATTCCTCACCGAGATCGAGCGCGACCGCTGGGTGCAGCGGCGCGAGCTCTCCCGCCTCACCCGCGCCCAGGTGCGCAAGATGGCCCGGATGCTCATCTCCGACACGCCCACCGACGCCACCATCGACAGCGTCTACCGACGCAGCGAGGGCGTGCCGTTCTTCGTCGAGGAGCTCATCGGCATCGACGGATGCCGCGACGACACGGCCTTGCCCGACACCCTCCGCGACCTGCTCCTGGTCCGCTACGAACGCCTCCCCGAGCGGGCCCAGCACGTGCTCCGGCTCCTCTCCATCGGCGGCGTGCGGGTGTCGCACACGCTGCTCGCCTCGGTGTACCAGGGCGACCCCGACGACCTCGACGTCGCGCTCCGCGAAGCGGTGCTCGCCGGAGTGCTCACGGTCGACCGCGACGACTACGCGTTCCGGCACGCGCTCGTCAGGGAGGCGATCGTCGCCGACCTGCTGCCCGGCGAACGCGGGCGCTTCCACGCCCGGTACGCCGAGGCGTACGAGGCCATGTCCGCGAGCGGCACGAGGCGGCTCGCGGCCGAGATCTCGTTCCACTGGCTCGGCGCGCACGACGCCGTGCGCGCGTTCCCCGCGACCATCCAGGCGATGCGCGAGGCCCGCGCCTCGGCCGCGTACGCGACGGCCGCCCAGCTCGGCGAGCGCGCCATCTCGCTGTGGGAGGTCGTGCCCGGCGCCGAGCGGATGGCGGGCATGGGGAAGATCGAGCTCATGGGGCGCACCGCATCGCACCTCCGCAACGCGGGCGAGAGCGAGCGCGCCCTCGCCCTCGTGAAGGCCGCGCTCGAGGAGTGCCCCGGCGACGACCCGCAGGTGCCGCGACTGCTGCGCGATCAGGCGCTGGTGCTCGCGAACCTCGGCCGCCCGGGCGCGACCCAATTGCTCGAGCGGGCGCTCGAACACCTCGGCGACCGCGACGATCCCGCCTCGCTCGACCTGCGCGCCACGGTCCTCACGACCCTCGCCGGCCGGCAGATGGTGTCGGGCGCGAAGACCGACTCGCTCGAGACCGCCCGCGAGGCCCTCGCGATCGCCCTGCAGGTGGGCGCGGCCCGGTCGGCGTCGGTGGCGAAGAACATCGAGTCGATCAGCCGCGCGATCCGCGGCGAGGTCGAAGAGGCGCTCGCCGGACTCGAGGAGGCGCGGGAGCTCGCCCGGGGCGACGGGTCGGCCCTGCTGCGCTACTGGGTCAACGCGAGCGACCTGCACTATCTGATCGGCTCACATCGGCAGGCCGTGCGCCTCGCCGAAGAGGGCCTCGAGCGCTCGCGCGAACAGGGCGTCGAGCGCAGCTCGGGCGTCATCCTCGCCTCCAATGCCGTCGACCCGCTGCTCGCGCTCGGCGAGTGGGAACGGGCCGACGAGCTCATCGACCGCGCGCTCGCGCTCGATCCGTCCGCGCAGTTCACGGTGTACCTGCACCGCGCCCGCATCTGGTCGCTGCTGTGGCGCGGCCGGCTCGAGGAGGCCGCCGCCGTGTTCGCCGCGGTGCGTCCGCTGATGATGCCGCTCATGGAGCTGGAGCTGCAGACCCGCATGAGCGTGGGCCGCGTCGCCGCCGAGCTGGCGCTCGAGTCGGGCGATCTCGCCGAGGCGTGGCGCCGGGTGGCGCCGATCTTCGAGGAGCGGCTGCCGCTCTCGCCCGGCTACACGCTGCCCTATCTCTGGGTCGGCGCGCGCGTGCTCGCGGCCACCGAGGCGAGCATCGACGAGACGCCGGCGGTCGCCGACGCCCGCCATGAGGCCGAACGGCTCCGCGCCGTCCTGAACGGGCTTCCCGCGTGGCCGACGACCCCGCTCTGGACCGCGTTCTTCGAGGCCGAGCTGACGGAGTTCACCGAGCCGTCCGAGCGCATCCGCGCTTGGCAGGCGGCGGAGCGTGCGACCGAGGTGCCCGAATCCCACGTCTTCCTCGCGCCGTACGCGAGGTTCCGCCTCGCCGAGGCCGAGATCGCCGCCGGCGACCGGGTCGCGGCGCGGGCGAGCCTGCGAGCGGCGGGCGACCTCGCCGAGCGGACGGGCGTCGGGCTCGTGGCATCCCATGTGGAGCGCGTCGCGCGCGCGGCCGGCCTCGCCGGCGGCGGCTCGCCGGCGCCGGCCGTTCCGCCCACGGGCGGGGGCGAGGCGTCCGCCGACCCGTCGCTCGTCGAGCTCACCGCCCGCGAGCGCCAGGTGCTCGACCTCATCGCCGAGGGCCTCAGCAACAAGCAGATCGGCGAGCGGCTCTTCATCAGCGGCAAGACGGCGAGCGTGCACGTCTCCGCGATCCTCCGCAAGCTCGGGGCGGCCACCCGCACCGAGGCCGCCGTGCGCGCCGGCGCGCTCAGATAGCGCCTGCGAGCCGGCCATCGCCGCTCGCCTCCGACGTAGGCTCGACGCGGAGGTACAGATGACCGGAATCGATGACATCCCCATCACCACCATGGACGGCGGCTCGACGTCGCTCGCCGACTACGCAGGAAAGGCGGTGCTCGTCGTGAACGTCGCCTCGCGCTGCGGGCTCGCGCCACAGTACGGCAAGCTCGAGGAACTGCAGCGGCAGTACGCCGACCGGGGGTTCACCGTCATCGGCTTCCCGAGCAACCAGTTCCTGCAGGAGCTCTCGACCAACGAGGCGATCTCCGAGTACTGCTCCACGACGTGGGGCATCACCTTCCCGATCGTCGACCGGGTTCGCGTCAACGGGAAGCACGAGCACCCGCTCTACACCGAGTTGAAGAAGACGCCGGATGCCTCCGGCAAGGCCGGCCGGGTGTCCTGGAACTTCGAGAAGTTCCTCGTGGCGCCCGACCGTTCGGTGACGAGGTTCCGCCCGACGACCGAGCCCGACGATCCCGCGGTGATCGCCGCGATCGAGTCGGCGCTGCCCGGGTAGCCGCGTGGCCGTCGACGACGTGCTCGTGCGCCCGGCCGCCGTCGCCGACGCGCCGGCGATCGCCCGCGTGCACTGGATCTCCCACCAGGAGGCCTACGTCGAACCCGGGCTCGTCAGCCGTGAGCGAGTCGAGGCGTGGACGATGCGCGACCGCGTGGGCGCGTGGAGCGCGTACACCGCGATCGCGTCCGGCGTGTTCCCGCCGCCGGAGGGCTTCCACGCGATGGAGATCTTCGTCGCCGAGGTCGACGGCGAGGTGGTGGGCTGGGCGAACACCAGCGCGGGCCGGGGCGAGGACCTGCCGCGAGCCCTCGAGCTCGAGGGCCTCTACGTGCTGCAGTCCTTCCACGGCGCCGGCGTCGGGCAGGCGCTCCTCGACCGGGCGCTCGGCGACCGGCCAGCCTTCCTCTGGGCGCTCGACCGGAATCCGCGGGCGCACGCCTTCTATCGCCGCAACGGGTTCGAGCTCGACGGCACCGAGAAGTGGGACGAGCTCTGGCAGGTGCGCGAGGTCCGCTTCGTCCGCTGACCGGCCGTGCGCCCGGGTACCGTAGTCGGGACCCCGAGGAGCACCATGAAACCCGGCCCCCGCCGAAGCATCAGCCAGTCAGAGATCGTCGCCGCGGCGTTCGAGATCCTCGCCGAGCGCGGCTTCGCCGCGGTGTCGGTGCGAGGCGTGGCCGGGGCGCTCGGGCTCACGCCGACGGCGATGTACACGTACTTCCCGGCCAAGCAGGCGCTGCTCACGGCGATGGTCGAGCAGCTGCTCGCAGGCGTCACCGTCTCAGGCGGTGTCACCGTTGACGGCGACACCGACTCAGCCGGTGTCGCCCGCTCGGCGCTCGTCGAGACCGCCGCCGCGCTACGCGTCCGCCTCCGCGCTCACCCCGGAGCAGTCGCGCTCGTCACGAGCGGGCCGCTCGACGGACCGGTCGCCCTCGCGCTGACGGAGGGCCTCGGCGCATCGTTCGTTGCGGCGGGTCTCGACCGCGACGACGCCGCCCGCGCCGCGCACGCCCTGCTCGCCCACGTCCTCGGGCAGGTCGCACTCGAGACCGCCTGGTCGGATGCCCCGGCCGAGCCGGCCTCCGCGACCCTGTGGAGCGACGAGACGAAGCATCCCATCACCGACGCCGGCGCCGCACTGGGGCTGCGCACCGGCGACGAGACCGAGTTCCGCACCGCCGTCGGCCGACTGGTCGACGGATGGCTCGTGCCTGCCGGCATCGCCTCGACGCGCTGAGCGCGGACGCACCGCGCGCCGCTGCGCGCCCCGCGTCCTCGTCGGCGAGACTGGCGCCGTGCTGCACCTCCGCCTCATCGTCCCCGCTGACCTGCGGGACGCCGTCGACGCCATCGTCGCCGACCCCGAGTCCGGCATCTCGAACGTCGTGGTGCTGCCCGGCGCGGCGGTGAGCCCGGCCGGGGACGTCATCATCTGCGACGTCGACCGCGCGCAGGCGAGCGGCGTGCTCGAACGGCTGCACGCGATCGGCCTCGACGAGACGGGCTCGATCACCGCCGAGCAGGTCGACCTCGCGATGTCGCGCCGCGACCGCCGGAACGCCGTCGCCGTGTTCGGCGGTCAGGACGACGCGGTCGTCTGGCAGGAGGTCGAGTCGAGAACGGACGACGAGGTGCGGCTCTCGGCCACGTTCCTCGCCTTCATGAGCGTCGCGACGATGATCGCGGCCGTGGGCGTGGTCATCGACCAGCCGATCCTCATCGTCGGGGCCATGGTCGTCGGACCGGACTTCGGCCCGCTCGCGGCGATCGCCGTCGGCATCGTCCGCCGTCGCCCGCAGGTGGTGTGGCGCTCGACCGGCACGCTGCTCTCCGGGTTCGCATTCGCCATCCTCGTCACGATCGGATTCGTCTTCCTGCTCCGGCTGCTCGGCGTCTTCCCGCCGGACCCGTTCGCGGAGGAGCATCCGCTCACCGAGTTCATCTGGCAGCCCGACGCGCTGAGCTACGTCGTGGCGTTCCTCGCCGGGATCGCCGGGGTGCTCTCGCTCACGTCGGCGAAGTCGGGGGCGCTCATCGGCGTGCTGATCTCGGTGACGACGGTGCCCGCCGCCGGGGCCATCGCGCTCGCGGTGGCGTCGGCGGAATGGGCGCAGGTGGGCACCTCGAGCCTGCAGCTGGTGATCAACCTCACGTCGATCATCATCGGCGGCGTGCTGACGCTCGCCATCCAGCTCGCGGCCGAGCGCGTCGCGGCCGACCGTCGTCGCCGGGTCCGCGTCGACGTCACCAGCGGTTCCTGACGACCTCCGCCCAGCCGAGCAGCGCGTCGACGCTCTGCGACTTGCCGTCGTCGTCGATCACGGTGCCGCAGTACGTGCCGAAGCACTGGTGCGTCTCGGAGTGGATGACGCCGAGCGCCGTCCTCGCGTGGCGGTCGTGGAACGGTGTGAACACGAGGTCGACCCGCTCCCCGGTGATCGTCCAGGGCGCGAGGTGGTCGCCCGGGTCGAAGCGCCAGTCGAGCTCGTCGCCGATCTTGGAGAGCCGCCCGTCGACGGAGAGCGCGTTCTCGGTCGAACCGGTGCCCGCCGTCCACAGGCCGCCGAGCTGCAGTCCGATCCGCACACCGTGCTCGATCCCGGATGCCGCGCCCCAATGCCAGCGCATCGAGTACGGCCAGCGGCCGCGCCCGTGGTCGAGCACCGCCCAGCTCTCGCCGGCGGGCAGCTCGACGCGGTGCCCGTCGACGGCGACGGTGCCGCGCGCGGGCCGCGCGACATCCTTCACCGTGTACTGGAACCGGCGGTCGCTCCACGGCACGACCACGCCGAGCGCCTCGTGCCCGGCCGGCCGCTCCGCGACCACGTCGAGGTCGACGCGGTCGGTCCGAGCCCGGATGCGTGTGCCGCCCTCGATCTCGTCGAGGTCGACCTCGATGCCCGGAACCCGTGCCGTCGCGAGCCCCTTGCCCAGGGTGCCGGGCAGCTCGACGCCACGCGAGAGCGGGGTGACGGCCGACCGGTCGATCTCGGCGCCGGTGCGGCGATCGAGCGCCCACACCTGGCTGAGCGTCGCATAGTCGAGCGTCGCGACGGTGACCGCGACGATGAGCTCGGGCGACGTGATCGCCCAGTACTCCCAGCGCTTGTTGCGCCCCCACGCGGTGCGGCCGTGGCCGATGCCACCGGTGTCGTGCAGCGGATGCCTCGTCCACCCCACCGCGTCGCGGTTCAGCCGCCCGTCGGCGCCGGTGAGCGAGACGGGTGCGGTGAGCTCGCGCTCGGGTGAACGGATGCCTCGGGTCTCGGGCACGACACCTCCTCGGGTCGGCGTCAGCCTACTGCCCGCACGACGGAGGGCCGGAGCCCGCAGGCTCCGGCCCTCCGCCGGTTCAGGCCGTCGGCCTCACTCCGCGCTCGGCGGGGTGATGCTGAACAGCGCGGACGTGTTGCCCTTCATGGCCTTCTTCACCGAGATGACCGTGCCGTAGCCCACGCCCGAGTCGGCCGGGTTGCCCGAGCCGAAGGGCCCGTAGCCGACGTCGACGCCGTCGTACTGCGGCAGGCGGTTGCCCTGCAGGTCGTACAGCGGTGTCGTGTACTGCGCGTTGCCGACCGACGGCACGACCGTCGAGGCGTCACGGTCGCGGTAGTACAGCTGGCCGGTCTGCGGGTTCAGCGCGAAGCCCGGCACCCAGCCCTGGTCGTCGGTGAAGGTGCGCACCGGGTCGAGGGCGGGGATGTCGGTGCAGTACTCGTCGCTCGGGTCGGTCAGGATGAAGCACTCCGTGAAGGGGTACGTCGCCTGCAGACCGAAGGCCGCATTCGAAGACTGCGCCCGCGAGGGCATCGCGTTCATGGTCGACGGGTCGGCCTCGGCCGCCTCACCCGTGCGCTGCAGCGGGTTGAAGTGGCTGTCCACGACGAGCAGACCGCCCTTGGCGCCGTAGCTCGGCAGCGCGGTCTCGTTGGCCGTGATCATGTTCGAGTTGCCGTACGTGGTGTCGCGGTACCAGACGAGCATGCCCGGCGCGTTGTACGCGAGCTTCTCGACCTTCCACGCACCGTCCTGGTAGATGCTGTTGTAGCCGTACTTCAGGCCCTCGTCGAAGCCGTCGAAGTTGCGCCATTCCGCCAGGTAGTACTGCGCCTTCACCGACGTGCCGGTGTCCTGACGCCAGCCGGGGCCGGTGGTCGTCGTGAACGAGGCGACCTCCTTGGTCCAGCCGTTGTCGTCGCCCGACTCGACGTCGTCGCTCCAGACCACGTCCGCACCGCTCGTGACCGCGAGGTCGTCGGTGAACCAGCCGCGGTCCTGGTAGGCGGCGTCCGTCGCGAGCCGCAGGCGCAGCTGCACCGTCGTGCCGGCGTACGGGGTGAGGTCGACGTAGTCGTGACGCCAGCCCTCGCTCGAGCCGGTGAGGCCGTACTGCTTGGGCGCACCCTCGGCGGCGCCGAAGTCGGCCATGCGGCCGTTCGGGTCGGCGTACCCGTCGGGCGTCGACACCTCGGTGCCGTCCTCGGAGAAGACCTTCTGCTCGGTCCAGGTGGTGCCGCCGTCGGTCGAGACCTCGACGTAGCCGTAGTCCCAGTCCTCCTCGATCACGAAGTCGTTCCACATCCAGAACTTCGGCTCGGTGGCGGGGACGTCGATCGTGCGGCCGAGCCGGAGGTCGGCCCAGTCCTGGTCGGCGCCGGTGTACCACATGTGCTCGCCGCTGTGCGGGGTCGCGAGGGTGATCACCTTGTCGGGCAGGTTGATCTTCACGCCGTCCTCGGTGCCCTTGATGGGGCGCGAGTTCTGGCCGACCTTGACGGTGAGCTCGTCGTCGCCGGGGTTCACCTCGAGCGGGTCGGCCCAGCCGAGCACCCACTTGTCCCAGAGGCCCATGTGCGTCGGCATCGACTGGAAGATCGGTCCCGCGTGCGAGCCGGAGCTCATGAGGTCCCAGAAGTCGACGTCGGAGCTGGCCGCGTTGGACGTGTCGTAGAGGTCGGGCAGGCCGAGGTCGTGGCCGTACTCGTGCGCGAACACGCCGACGCCCGAGTCCTCGGGCTGCACGATGTAGTTCGACAGCTTGAGGTCGGTGCCGGGGATGTCGGCGCCGCCGGCGACGGCGGAGGAGTGCGCCCAGATGGCGTACGTGCCCTCGGCCCCGCCGCCGCCCGACTTGTCCTCGCCGGCGTGGACGAGCACGACGTGGTCGATCACGCCGTCGGGCTCGAGCACGTTGCCGTCGCCGTCACGGTCGCCCTGGTCCTCGATGTCGTAGTCGGCCCACGGGAAGTCGGGCTGCGCCTCGGCGAGGGCGCCCACGGCGTCGATCGGGAGCTGGCCCGGGCCGAGCGGGTTGTCGGGGTGGCCCTGCATGTCCTGCATGGGGCCGGCCTCGTACACGCCCTCCTCGTTCAGGTGGCAGACCGTGGCGCCGTAGTACGCCTCGGAGTGGGGCACCTTGATCCAGGGGGTCGCCGCGCCGGTGACCGTGTAGGCGCCGTGCGACATCTCCTCGTACATGTTCTTCATCGTGTAGCCGGAGATGTCGAAGCCGGGCTTCCCGTCAGGGCCGGTCAGGTCGGTGCGCACGCGCTCCGTGATGCCCTCGTCGGTGAAGAGCATCTTGTTGAAGTGCTCCGAGCTGAAGTCGGGCACCCACATCGAGTTGTTGTCCTCGAGCTCGTAGTCGGCGGGGTTCGGGATGTTGTTGTGGAGGGGGCCGTTCTGCACGTCGCCGGGCTTGCACTCGGTGCCGCCCCATTCGGTGGGCACGTAGAGGTCGGAGAAGTCGTCGTTGGCGTTCTCGTCGAACTCCACGAGGATCGTGAGGAGCTTGGCTTCCTGCGTCTCGTCGGCCTGCTTGTAGTTGGGGTCCTTCTTCGGCTTCTTGTGGCCGTGCCCCGTGCCGCGGTTCTCCTGCTTGAGCTCCTTGGGGCTCTTGCCGGTCTCGATCGACTGGCTCTCGAGCATGGCGAGGCCCTCGGCCGCCTGGGGGTTGCCCTGGGCGAACTTCTGGTCGATCGCGGTGGCGGCCTCGAGGGCGGCCGCGGTCTCGTCGGGCGACCCGGTGCCGACGACCTTGTTGCCATTGATGTCGTAGACGGCCTCCTCGTCGCTGCCGACGACGGCTTCGGCCCGCGGGGCCACGTAGTTCATGTAGTACTCGTCGTCCGAGATCACGGGCGCCGCCGGGCGTGACGTCTCCGCCGAGGCCGCGCTCGCGCCGAAGGCCGTGAGGCCGGTGGCGACGAGCGCGATCATCGGGATCGACGCCACCGCGCGCCTGCGCGCGCGCGTGGTGCGATGTGACATTGGTTCTCCCTCCGAGTGTCGTGCGGGGTATCCGCTCGACACGACTGACGTCCGCCGAGTGGACGGACGTAGCAGGCATCCTGCCGGTGACCCCCACTCGGGGGGAAGACCCAACCGCCGATGTTCCGAGGAAGACGCGGGAATCGTGCGCGACGCACAAGGATGCTGCGTGAAGACGAGCGCAGCTCGAAGGCTGTTCGATGAGGATGACTCACTGTTGGAGGATTCCCGTGCGGGGTGCCGGGCTCGTCTGCGTCCGCGACCGCCGCGCTAGCCTGAACCCGGTGCGTCGGGGGAGGCGCCGATCGTTCGAGGGGGAGGACGAGATGCGGAGCAACATCGGATTCGTGGCATCCGTGATCGCTGTCGTGGGGGCGCTCGCGCTCGCCGGATGCACGGCCGGATCGGGAGGCGACGCGACGCCTGAGCCGACCGATGGACGCTCCGACGGGCTGCCCGCGCCGGTCGTCGTGGAGATCGCGGAGCTCGAGGGCACCACGGTCGAAGTGCAGGTCGGCAACGTCATCGACCTCACCGGCGACGACGAGACCTACACGGAGTGGACGGCCGACATCGCAGACGAGTCCATCGTCTCGTTCACGCCCGGCCGTGACGACGGCAGCGCGCAGTTCGATCCGGGGCTGGAGGCGCTCGCCGTCGGCGAGACCGACGTGACCCTCGACAACACCGCGACGGGCGAGTCGGTGGCCTTCACCGTCGAGGTCGTGAACGCCGAGGAGTAGTCCGGGTCAGCCGAGCAGCAGCGAGCGCAGCTGGTCGGCCGAGTGCACCACCGCGAAGGCGTCCTGCGCCTCGGCGGGCGAGCCGTAGCCCCACTCGACGAGGATCGTCGGCACGCCGTTGGCCGCCGCGCCGAGCGTGTCGTAGCCGCGGTCGCCGACCATGACGGCATCGGCCGTGTCGACGCCCTGGGCCTGCAGCCGGCGCAGCGCTTCGGCCACGACGTCGGCCTTCGTGCTGCGCTCCTCGTCCTCGCTCGCGCCGGCGATGACGTCGAAGTACTTCGCGAGCCCCGTGTGCTCGAGGACGAGACGGGCCATCGACTCGGGCTTCGAGGTCGCGAGGGCGATCGGCATGCCCGCAGCGTGCAGCCGCTCGAGGACGCCGGCGACGCCCGGGAACACGGGCGAGGCGAGCAGGTGCTCGTCGTAGTGGTCACGGTAGACGTGCAGCGCCTCCCACGCGTCCGCGTCGGTGAAGCCCGCGGTCATGCGCAGGCTGTCGAGCAGGGGCGGGCCGACGTACGAGCGCAGCGTCTCGTCGTCGGGCACGGGCAGGCCCATCGTGACGAACATGTGCGCGAGGGAGTTCGTGATCTCCGTCTCCGAGTCGACGATGGTGCCGTCGAGGTCGAAGAGCACGGCCGTCCAGGTGCGCGCGGGCGCCTGGGCCGTTCGGGTGGGAAGCGTCGAGGTCACCGTGACATCCTAGGCGCACGAATCCCGAGCACCGCTCAGGAAACGGTCAGAACAACCGCGCGTGGCCGCCCTCGATGCCCCGCATCGCGTCGTAATCGAGCACCACGCAGCGGATGCCCCGGTCCTCGGCGAGCGTGCGCGCCTGCGGCTTGATCTCCTGCGCGGCGAAGACCCCGGTGACGGGTGCGAGCAGCGGGTCGCGGTTCATCAGCTCGAGGTAGCGGGTGAGCTGCTCCACGCCGTCGATGTCGCCGCGGCGCTTCAGCTCGACGGCGACGCTCGCGCCCGAGGCATCCGTCGCCAGGATGTCGACCGGGCCGATCGCCGTCATGTACTCGCGGCGCACCAGTCGGTAGCCGTCGCCGAGCAGTTCGATCTGCTCGGCGAGCAGCTGCTGCAGGTGCGACTCCACGCCGTCCTTCACCAGACCGGGGTCGACGCCGAGATCGTGATTGGAGTCGTGCAGCACCTCGTGGATCGAGACGACGAGGCGGTCGGCCGTCTTCTTGTGCGTGACGGTCCAGACCTCGGAGATGCCGGCGGCACGCTGCTCCTCGTCGGGCTCGGAGGTCGCGAGCGTGCACGGCGGGCTCATCCAGTTCAGCGGCTTGTAGCTGCCGCCGTCGGAGTGCACGAGGAGGCTTCCGTCGCCCTTGACCATGAGCAGCCGGGTCGCGAGCGGCAGATGCGCCGAGAGGCGCCCCGCGTAGTCGACGGAGCAGCGGGCGATGACGAGACGCACCGTTCGAGTCTAGGACGCGCCGGCGACCCGCCTGCTCAGTCGACCCGCCCGCTCACGCGACCCCCCCGCTCAGCCGAGGCGCCGCGAGTGCTCGCGGGCCGCGGGGGCGAGCAGGCCCGCCACGACCATGAGCCCCATGAGCACGAGCAGCGCGTTCAGCAGCCCGTAGTGCTCGCCGAGGAAGCCGAGCAGCGGCGGGCCGGCGAGGAAGGCGCAGTAGCCGATGATCGCGACCGCGGAGACGCGCGCCGCCGACCGGTGCGGGTGATCGGCCGCGGCCGACATGCCGACCGGGAAGCCGAGCGAGCAGCCGACCGCCCAGAGGGCCGTGCCGATGACGATCATCCAGGGCTCGGTGCCGAAGATGAACAGGCCGAGGCCGACCACGCCCGTCGCCGACAGCACGCGCAGCACGGCAACCCGGCCGAACCGGTCGAGCACGGGACCGCCGAGCACGCGGGCGACCGTCATCGAGATGGTGAAGACGGTGAAGACCATCGCGCCCGTGGTCTGGTCGTAGCCGTGCCCGTCGACCGCGGCGAGGGCGATCCAGTCGTTCGCGCTGCCCTCGGCGAACGACATGCTGAGCATGATCGCGCCGATGAGCAGGAGTCCGGGGTCGGCCCAGACCGACAGGCTCTCGCGGACCCGCTCGCGCCACGGGCGGCGCGGGGCGGAGGCATCCGCCCGCTGCTGCGCGACCGAGTCGGAGGAGTCGCGGGGCACGAACCGCACGGCGATGCCGACCGCGACCGCGATCAGCACCGCGACGGCGCCGAGGTGCCAGATGACGGCGAGGTCGATGGCCGAGGCGACCACGGCGAGACCGGCGCCCGCGACCGTGCCGAAGCTGAAGAAGGCGTGCATGAGCGGCATGAGCGTCTTGCCGATCTCCTTCTCGGCCATCGCCCCGTCGACGTTCATCATGACGTCGACGGCGCCGTTGCCGAACCCGAAGAGCACGAGCCCGATGACGACCAGCGGCACCGAGGGCACCACCGAGCCGCCGAGTCCGATGAGCACGAGCCCCACCGAGACGGTGCCGAGCATGGCCGTCTCGCCGATGCGCGTGCCCCACCTCGCGAGCACGAGCGGGGCGACGACGAGACCGACGATGGAGCCGATCGACATGCTGAGGATGACGAGGCCCACGCCCTGCGTCGAGAGATCGGTGAAGTCGCGGACGGCGGGGATGCGCGCCACCCAGCTGGCCATGCTGAGCCCGCTGAGGAAGAACACCGCGAAGACCGCGTTGCGCCAGGCGCGTGCGCCGTGCGGCGCCCGCGACGGCCGGCCGGCTCGCTCGGTTCCGCGGTCGCTCACGGCGTCCACGCTATCGACGGATGCCTCGTGCGCCATCGTGTGCTCCTCGCTGAGGTGGTCGGGGTGGGCTGAAGAAGGTGGCTCGAATCGATTCGACTCGAATCGATTCGATCGTAGCGCTCGACCGCGGCCGCGTCGAGCGCCATTCGCCCTCAGGCCCAGAATCGGGCCAGCCGCCCCGCCAGCGCCTCACCCTGCGCGAATCCGGCGCGTGCCGCGTCGGGCCGAAGCGAGAGGTCCATCGCGTTCGCGCCGAACAGGCGCTCGGCGTCCGGCGAGGGCGTGACGGTCTCCACGCGACTGCCCTGCGCGCGAAGCTCGTCGACCTGGGCCGCGAGGTCGGTGCCCCATTCCGCCGGCGCGAAGGAGCGTCCTCCGAACGGCGACAGCACGAGTACGCGCCCGTACCCCGCCGCGAGGTCGGCGTTCTCCGCGTTGCGCCGGTAGCCGCCGTCGACGTACCGGCGGTCGCCGATCCGGTACGCGAACCCGCTCGAGCAGCTGGCGGCCACCGCGTCGGCGAGCTCCACGCCGCTCAGCCGGTCGAACACCACCGGTTCGGCCCGCTCGGCGTCGACCGCCGTGATGAGCACGGCGCGTTCGGGCCAGTCCGGCCGTGGCAGCCGGGCCGCGACCGTGGCGCGCCACCGGGCCTGCAGCTCGGCGTCCGCGGATCCGGGCCGGTCGAGCGCGGCGGCGCACATCCGGTGGCGCAGGTCATCCGCGTCGCGCGCCGCCGCCACGGTCGCGGTCATCCGGTCGATGTGGTCGGCCGCGGCCTGCACGCGACCTGCCGAGCCCGGGCGCCCGGCCCGGCCGGGCGGGACGGCGGCGACGGTCGCGGCGAACAGGTCGGCCGGGCTCGCGCCGGCGAACTGGGCCGCGGCCGTCGATCCGGCCGAGGTGCCGATCGTGAGATCCGCGGAGGTGACGTCGAGGCCGGCTGCGTGCAAGCCGGCGACGACGCCGATCAGCCAGGCGTTGCCGGTGGATCCGCCGCCGCCGAGGACGAGCGCGCGCTCACCGGCGGGGATGCGTCCGGCCGCGTCGATCTGCGGACGAGGAGGAAGGGAAGGGGTGCGGTCCATGGGAGTCGCCTTTCGAGGGATGCCGATGCGGCGCTCCCGGCGACGACTACTTCGGCCGCACGATCGTGGACGACTGGGGAGCACCCACTGCTGCTGCGTTCATGGGTCTCACCTCCTGTCGACGGGTCACGATCTGCAGGACGCTAGCAGGCGTCGACGCGACCGGCAAACGGCAGCGCGCTGCTCGGCTGCCGACGGGCGGCTCGGGCTGGAACGGATTTCGCGCATCGGGAGCTCCGTTCGCGCACTCGGACTGCGCGCGGGGCATCGCCGCGATCACGCGCCACGGCGGCCGGCCGGGTCTCTCGGACCCGTGGAATCGCGCAGTCGGCGTGCACGCCGGGCATCGGATCCGATGCTTGCGCGTCCGCCGGGGGCGCAGATATCTTGCCGTGCTAAACGATTAACATGATCGTGAGCGGCATCCGCCATCACCGACGAAGGAGTCACATGCGCCACGTCCCACAGCGCCGCCTCGCCGCGGCCATCGCCGTCTCAGGTGCCAGCCTGCTCGTGCTCGCCGGCTGCGCCGGCGGAGCCGACGCCGAGGCCGGCGGCGACGTCACGCTCACCTACGCCATCTGGGATCAGAACCAGCAGCCCGCGATGGAGCAGATCGCCGACGCGTTCACCGAGGAGCACCCGAACGTCGAGATCGAGATCCAGCTGACGCCGTACAAGGAGTACTTCACCAAGCTGCAGACGGCCGTGTCCGGCGGCTCGGCGGCCGACGTGTTCTGGATGAACGGCCCCAACTTCCAGCTCTACGCCGGGAACGGCGTGATCGCCCCGCTCGGCGACGACGCGCTCGACCCCGCCGACTACCCGCAGGGCCTCATCGACCTCTACACCTTCGACGGCGAGCTCTACGGCGCCCCGAAGGACTTCGACACCGTCGCGCTCTGGTACAACACCGAACTGTTCGACGCCGCTGGCGTGGAGTACCCCTCCGCCGGCTGGACCTGGGACGACCTGAAGGCCGCCGCCGCGAAGCTCACCGACCCGGCGACCGGCCAGTACGGCATCGCCGCGAGCCAGTACGGCCAGGAGAACTACTACAACTCCATCGCCCAGGCGGGCGGCGAGGTCATCTCCGCCGACGGCACGACCACCGGCTACGACAGCCCCGAGGCGCTCGCCGGCATCGAGCTCTGGACCGATCTCATCGAGGCCGGCTCGTCGCCCACCGCGCAGCAGATGACCGACACCAACCCCGAGGACTTCTTCCTGTCGGGCAAGGTCGCGATGTTCCAGAACGGCTCGTGGGCGGCCATCGCCTACGCCGACAACCCCGACATCGCCGAGAAGGTGAACGTCGCACCGCTCGCCGCGGGCCCCGACGGCAACCAGAGCGTGATCCACGGCGTCGCGAACGTCGCCAACGCCAAGAGCGCCCACCTCGACCTGGCGAAGGAGTTCGCCGCGTTCGCGAGCTCCGAGGAGGCCGCCAAGATCCAGGCCGAGACCGGCACCGTCATCCCGGCGTTCACCGGCACCCAGCAGGCCTGGGTCGACGCGCTGCCGCAGTACGACCTGCAGGTCTACATCGACGCGCTCGAGACCGCCGTGCCCTACCCGGTCTCGAAGAACACCAGCGCATGGACCTCGATCGAGAGCGAGATCCTCTCCCAGGTGTGGGCGGGCACCGTCACCCCCGAGGACGGTCTGGCCCAGCTCGCCGACGAGATGCAGGCGGCGCTCGACGCCGAGTCGGAGTGATCGCATGACCGACCTGATCGCGCAGCGCACCGCGGCGCCGATCACCGAGCTCGACCGGGAGCGGCCCGCGGCCGCTCCCGGCCGGCCCGGCGGCCGCGGGCGACGACGCGGCGGAGGGCGCCGCGGGCCCGGCCAGTCCGCCTGGTGGGCCGTGCTGTTCATCGGCCCGACCGCACTCGGCCTGCTCGCGTTCTACCTGTGGCCGACGGTGCGCACCCTCATCCTGTCGTTCACGAAGTCGGGTCCGTTCGGTGGCTCGGAGTTCGTCGGTTTCGAGAACTACGCGCGCCTGTTCCAGGACCCCGAGCTCATCGGCGCGCTCCGGAACAGCGCGATCTACACCGTCATCGCGCTCGTCGGCATCCCGATCGCCGTCGCGATCGCCGCGTTGCTGAACACCGCAGGCCTGCGCGGCCGGAGCGTCTACCGCACCCTCTACTTCATCCCCGTCGTGACGATGCCCGCCGCCATCGCGCTCGTCTGGCGCATGATCTACAACGGCGACTACGGCGTGCTCAACGAGGTGCTCGGCCTGGTCGGCATCGACGGCCGCAGCTGGCTCACCGATCCGAGCACTGCGCTCGTCTCGATCGCGGTCGTCGGCATCTGGGCGGGCCTCGGCACCAACATCGTCATCTTCCTGGCGGGCCTGCAGGGCATCCCCGACACCGTGATGGAGGCGGCCGACCTCGACGGCGCAGGCCCGGTGCGGAAGTTCTTCTCGATCACCATTCCGCTGCTCAGCCCCTCGATCTTCTTCGTGAGCGTGATCAGCGTGATCGGCGCGCTGCAGGTGTTCGACCTCGTCTACATGATGCTCGGCCGCAGCAACCCCGCCATGCCGAACACCCGCACCATCGTCTACCTGTTCTACGAGGCCGGCTTCCTCGACAACGAGCGCGGCTACGCGGCGGCGATCGCGTTCCTGCTGCTGCTGATCATCCTCGTGCTCACGGTCGTGCAGTTCCGGCTCCAGAAGAAGTGGGTGCACTATGAGTGACCTCTCCCTCGACACGCGCGCGATGACCGGTGCGGCGACCGGGGAGGGCCGCAGAGGCCGGCGCGGGGCATCCGCCGGCCGTGCGCGCCGCCCGGGCCGCCGCACCGGGCGCGGCCACTGGCTCGTCCACCTGCTGCTCGCCGCCGGCGCGATCGTGATGGTCTTCCCCTTCATCTGGCAGACCCTCACGGCGTTCAAGACCTTCCAGGACTCGGCGCAGGTGCCGCCGATCGTGCTCCCCGACCCGTGGGTGTTCACGAACTTCGCCGAGGTCTTCGACTCGATGCCGTTCGCGCAGATGTTCCTGAACTCGGTGCTGCTCACCGTCGGTCGCACCGTCGGCCAGGTCGTGCTCTGCACGATGGCGGGCTACGCGTTCGCGCGCATCCCGTTCCGGGGCCGCAACGTCGTGTTCGTGCTGTTCCTCTCGGTGCTGATGGTGCCGTCGCAGCTCTACCTGCTGCCGCAGTACGAGATCATCCAGTCACTCGGCTGGCTGAACACCCTGCAGGCGCTCATCGTGCCGGGCATCTTCAGCGCCTTCGGCACCTTCCTGATGCGGCAGTTCTTCATGTCGATGCCGGCCGAGCTCGAGGAGGCGGCGCGCATCGACGGCGCGAACCCGTGGCAGACGTTCTGGCGCATCATGGTGCCGCTCGCGAAGCCCGGCATCGTCGCCCTCACGGTGTTCACGGTGCTGTGGTCGTGGAACGACCTACTGTGGCCGCTCGTGGTGACGACCGACCCGGCCAGGATGCCGCTGTCGGTCGGCCTGTCGCAGCTCGTCGGCCTGCACGGCACTGACTACCCTGTGCTCATGGCGGGCGCCCTGCTCGCGACGCTGCCGATGCTCGTCACCTTCATGATCCTGCAGCGGCAGTTCATCCAGGGCATCGCGTTCTCGGGGACGAAGGGGTGACGGATGCCACGCACCAGTGACGCCGTCGCTCGAGGCAACGGCCGCCGGCGGCCCACGCTCCGCATGGTCGCCGAGCTCGCGGGGGTGTCGACCGCGACGGTGTCGTACGTCTTCTCCGGTCGGTCGGGCTCCGACGGTCCCGGCGTCGCCGAGGAGACCGCGAAGCGGGTGCTCGACGCCGCCGAGCGGCTGAACTACCGGCCGAACAGCGCCGCGCGCGCGATGCGCACGGGGCGCAGCGGCATGGTGCAGCTCTCGCTGCACATGCTGAGCGACCCGTGGTCGCTCGCGGTCGCCGACGCCGTGAACGCGGAGGCGAACCGGCACGGGCTGACGACGCTCATCCTCGCCGACGGCGACTGGCACACGGCGCTCGACCGGGTCGAATCGGATGTCGCCTACCTCGATGCGGCCGGCGCAGACGGGGACGCGCGGGTGAAGCTCGCCGACCTCGTCGACCGCGGCCAGCGGCTCGTCGTCTTCTCCGAGACGCTCGAGCCCGAGGGCTACGACGTGATCCGCTCGGACGCGATCCCGGGCTGCTACCTCGCGATGGATCACCTCCTCGAGCGGCACACCGCGATCGGATGCCTCGCCGCGGCCGGCGCCGTCGCGGGGGCCGAGCGCGGCGTCACGCGCGTGACGCCGTACCTCGAGCGGATGCGGGAGCACGGTCTCCGCGCCGACCCGCGGTGGACGGCGGCCTTCGCCGACACGCAGGCGAGCGCGTTCTCGGCCGCAGTCGAGCTCCTCTCTGCGCCCGAGCGGCCGACGGCGATCTACGCGACGACGGACTTCGCGGCGATCGCGGCCATCAACGCGGCGCACATGCTCGGGTTGCGGGTGCCGCACGATGTCGCGGTCGTGGGCGTCGGCAACACCCCCGACGCCCGGCTCGTCGCGCCGACGCTCACGACCGTCGGCCCCACCGACTTCTACGACCGCCAGGCGCGCATCATCGTCGGGCGCGCGCTCGACCCCGAGCCCTCGGGCGGGCAGCTGCACGAGTTCCCGTGGTCGCTCTTCCCGGGGGCATCCACCGACCTCGACGCACCGCCCGCCGCCCGCCGGCCGGCCTGACCGGCGCCGCCGGCCAGACCGGGTGCCGGCTCGCCCGCGGCTCGCCCCGGTGCCGGCTCGCCGGTCGCCCGGGGTCGTCCGGCCCCCGACGCCCGCGGCATCCTCTCCACCACCAGCTGTAAGGAGCACCACCAGTGGACCTCAAGATCGGCATCGTCGGCTTCGGCGCACGTGCCAGCCTGCGTCGCGAGACGCACCGACCGGGCGAAGGCTCGCGCGTCGTCGCCGTCTGCGACCTCGACGAGCGCGCCCGCGCCGCCGCGGCGGCCGAGTACCCCGACGCGCTCGTCACCGACTCGCTCGACGAGCTGCTCGCGGCCGGCCTCGACGCCGTCATGGTGCTGACGCCCGACGACACCCACGCCCGCATCGCGATCGCGGCGCTCGAGGCCGGCGTCGCGGTGTTCTGCGAGAAGCCGCTCGCGATCGACCTCGCCGACGCCGATGCCATCCTCGAGACCGCGCGGCGCACGGGCACCCGACTCTACGTCGGCCACAACATGCGCCACATGCCGGTGGTCGCCCTCATGCGCCGCCTCATCCTCGAGGGCCGCATCGGCGAGGTGAAAGCCGTCTGGTGCCGGCACTTCGTCGGCAACGGCGGCGACTACTACTTCAAGGACTGGCACGCCGACCGGCGCCGCACCACCGGCCTCCTGCTGCAGAAGGGCGCCCACGACCTCGACGTCATCCACTGGCTCGCCGGCGCGTACACCGACCGGGTCGCGGCCATGGGGTCGCTCAGCGTCTACGGCGACATCGCCGACCGGCGCGACCGCAGCGGAGAACGGATGCCCGACTGGTTCAGCCTCGACAACTGGCCGCCCGCCTCGATGACCGGGCTCAACCCCGTCATCGACGTCGAGGACGTCTCCATGGTGAACCTGCACCTCGCGAACGGCGTGCTCGCCTCCTACCAGCAGTGCCACTTCGCGCCCGACTATTGGCGCAACTACACCGTCATCGGCACCGAGGGGCGCATCGAGAACCTCGGCGACACGGCCGGCAGCGAGGTGCGGCTCTGGAACCGGCGCCACCACGGCGCCGCGCCCGCGGACGAGACGTTCATCGTCCCCGAGGTCGCCGACGCCGGGCACGAGGGTGCCGACGCGCTGCTCATCGCCGAGTTCCTCCGCTTCGTCCGCGACGGCGGTCTCACCGAGACCTCGCCCGTCGCCGCACGCGAGGCCGTCGCGGCCGGCATCCTCGCCACCACCTCGCTCCGCGGCGACGGGTCGGCGCTCGCGGTCCCTCAGCTCGACCCCGACCTCGTCGCCTACTTCGAGCGCGGCCAGGTCGAGGCATCCGTGCCCGCCTGACCGGCGACCCGCGCGTCGGTACGATGGCTGAGTCATCCGGCGCACCCACCGGACCACCCGCATGAGCCGCCGCACCCAGTGGCTCGTGCTCTGAACGACGAGGTATCGATGAAGGCCCTCTTCAAGCCCGCCCCCGGCGCGGGGTTCGAGTTCGTGGACCGCCCGGAGCCGGAGCCCGGCCCGGCGGACGTGAAGATCCGGGTGCTGCGCACCGGCATCTGCGGCACCGACCTGCACATCGAGCAGTGGGACGACTGGGCCGCGTCGACCATCCGCACGCCGCTCGTCGCCGGCCACGAGTTCGCCGGCGAGGTCGTCGAGGTCGGCCCGCTCGTGCACGACGTCGAGGTCGGCGACCTGGTCTCCGGCGAGGGGCACATCGTCTGCGGCATGTGCCGCAACTGCCGCGCCGGCCGCCGGCAGATGTGCATCCGCACCCTCGGCCTCGGCCTGCACCGCGACGGCGCCTTCGCCGAGTACGTGGTGATCCCCGGCGAGAACGTCTGGGTGCACCACGCGCCGGTCGAGCCCGAGGTCGCGGCGATCTTCGACCCCTTCGGCAACGCCGTGCACACGGCCCTGTCGTTCTCGGTCGTCGGCGAAGACGTGCTCGTCACCGGCTGCGGCCCCATCGGGCTCATGTCGATCGCCGTCGCCCGCCACGTGGGCGCCCGGTTCATCGTCGCGACGGATGTCTCGCCCGCCCGGCTCGCCCTCGCCGAGCGCATGGGCGCCGACGCCGCGGTCGACGTGCGCAGCGAGGACCTGCACGACGTGCAGCGCCGGCTCGGCATGCGCGAGGGGTTCGACGTCGGCTTCGAGATGAGCGGGGCGCCGAAGGCGCTGCCGCAGATGATCGACAACATGAACCACGGCGGCCGCATCGCCCTGCTCGGCCTGCCGAGCGAGCCGTTCGAGATCGACTGGGGCAAAGTCGTCACCCACATGCTGACTCTGAAGGGCATCTACGGCCGCGAGATGTTCGAGACCTGGAACTCGATGAGCGCGATGCTGCAGACCAGCGACGTGCTCCGCGAGCGGGTGGCCTCCATCATCTCCGATCGCTTCGCGGCGCGAGACTGGCGCGCCGCCTTCGACGCCGCCGAGTCCGGCGGCGTCGGCAAAGTCATCCTCGACTGGACGGAGGTCTGAGCATGTACGGATCGGTGAAGGAGCAGCTGCGAGCCGAGCTCGACGAGATCGAGGCGGCCGGCCTCACCAAACGAGAGCGCGGCATCGTCGGCCCGCAGTCGTCGGAGGTCGAGGTCGCCGGCCAGGAGGTGCTCAACTTCTGCGCCAACAACTACCTCGGACTCGCCAACGACCCGCGCATCGTGGCGGCGGCGCACCGCGGCCTCGACGAGTGGGGCTACGGCATGGCGAGCGTGCGGTTCATCTGCGGCACGCAGACCCAGCACCTCGAGCTCGAACGCAAGGTCGCCGACTTCCTCGGCTACGACGACACGATCCTCTTCTCGTCGTGCTTCGACGCGAACGGCGGCGTCTTCGAGGTGCTGTTCGGGCCCGAGGACGCGATCATCTCGGACGAGCTGAACCACGCGTCGATCATCGACGGCATCCGGCTCTCGAAGGCGCGCCGCTTCCGCTACCGCAATCGCGATCTTGCCGACCTCGAGGCGAAGCTGCAGGAGGCCGCCGACGCCCGCCGCCGCGTCATCGTCACCGACGGCGTGTTCTCGATGGACGGCTACCTCGCGCCCCTCGCAGAGATCTGCGACCTCGCCGACCGCTACGACGCGCTCGTCTTCGTCGACGACTCCCACGCCGTCGGGTTCGTCGGCGAGCACGGCCGCGGCACCCCCGAGGCGTGCGGCGTCGAGGGCCGGGTCGACATCACGACCGGCACGTTCGGCAAGGCGCTGGGCGGGGCATCCGGCGGATACGTCGCAGCCCGTCAGGAAATCGTCGACCTCCTCCGCCAGCGCGCCCGCCCGTACCTGTTCTCCAACACGCTGGCGCCGGCGATCGTCGCCGGCACGCTGCAGGCACTCGACCTGCTCGCCGGGTCGGGCGAGCTGCGCGAGCGGCTGAAGGCGAACGCGGCGCTGTTCCGCGAGCTGATGGATGCCTCCGGCTTCGAGCTGCTCCCCGGCGAGCACGCCATCGTGCCGGTCATGTTCGGCGACGCCGCCGTGACCGCCCGCATCGCCGACGCCCTGCAGCGGCGCGGCGTCTACGTCACCGCGTTCTCGTACCCGGTGGTGCCGAAGGGACTCGCACGCATCCGCGTCCAGCTCTCGGCCGCGCACACCGAAGACGAGATCCGCCGGTGCGTCGAGGCGTTCGCCGCGGCGCGCGACGAGGTGCTCGGGGGCTGAGCGGAACCGGCGTCGGTGCACGCCGCGGCGGGGCGGCCAGCGCCCGCGGTCGCCCGGGTCAGCGCCCGCGCTCGCCGACGCGGGCGGTGATGCGTGCCGGCAGGAGTCCGGCGAGCCCGACGAGCAGGCGGTACCGCAGCGACGGCACCGACACGGCCTTGCCGCGCGCCGCATCACGGAGTCCCTCGGCGACGACGGCGCGCGCGTCGAGCCACATCCAGCCGGGGATGCCCTCTTCGCCCGGCGGCAGCCCCATGCGCTCGTGGAAGCTCGTGTGCGTGAAGCCGGGGCAGACGGCCGTGGTGGTGACGCCCTCCGCACCGTAGCGGTCGTTCGCCCAGCGGCTGAACGAGATCAGCCAGCCCTTGCACGCGCCGTACGTCGAGCGCGGGATGAACCCGGCGACCGACGCGACGTTGATGATGCGCCCGTGGCCGCGTGCGAGCATCGGGCCGTACGCGGCGTGCATGAGCCGGAGCGGCGCCTCGACGTGCAGCCCGAGGTGGCGGACCTCGTCGTCGACGTCGTTCCGGGCGAAGTCGAGCGGCAGGCCGAAGCCGGCGTTGTTCACGAGCACCTCGACGGGGCGGGCGGCATCCGCCACCCTCGCGACCACGCGATCGCGGTCGGTCGGGTCGAGGAGGTCTGCGGGGAGCACCTCGACGTCGACGCCGAAGCGGTCGCGGACGGAGGCGGCGACCTGCTCGAGCGCCTCACGGTCGCGGGCGACGAGGACGAGGTCGGCGCCCTTGGCGGCGAGCTGCCGGGCGAACTCGGCGCCGAGCCCCGAGCTGGCGCCGGTGATGAGGGCGGTGGTCATGCGGTCAGCCTAGGGCGCGTGAGCCCGCCCGATCGCGTCCGAACGGGGGGCGGACGGGTGCGGGTGACCGACGGATGCGGGTGACCGACGGGTGCGTGAGTGACGAGACGCCGTCGGTCACTCCGGGACGAGGCCGGCGCGGTGCGCGACGACGGCGGCCTCGACCCGGTTGCGGGCGCCGAGCTTCAGGAGGATCGCGCTGACGTGTCCCTTGACGGTGCCCTCGACGAGGTGCAGCCGGTCGCCGATCTCGGCGTTCGACGCTCCGTTGCCGAGGAGGGCGAGCACGTCGCGTTCCCGAGCGGTGAGCGAGGCGACGGCCGCCCGCGCGTCGCGGCTGGGTGCGGCGTCGAGGTACGGGGCGATCACCCGGCGGGTGATCTCGGGCGAGAGGTAGGCGCCGCCGGCGGCGACCGCCTTGACCCCGGCGATCAGCTCGCGCGGGTCTGCGGCCTTCAGGAGGAACCCGAGCGCGCCGCCGCCGAGCGCGCGCTCGACGTAGTCGTCCTCTCCGAATGTGGTGAGCATGACGACTCGGGTGTCGGGCACGGTCGCGGCGAGCTCGGCGGCCGCGGCCAGGCCGTCGACGCCGGGCATCCGGATGTCGAGCACGGCGACGTCGGGCCGGTGCCTGCGGGCCCCGGCGATCGCCTCCCGCCCGTCGACGGCTTCGAAGACGACCTCGATGCCGGGATCCGACTGGAGGATCGAGCGCACGCCGACCCGGATCATGGCCTCGTCGTCGGCGATCAGCACCCGGATCACGGCGCCTCCCCGAGCGCGGTCTTCTCGACGAGCACGCCCTCCCGGAAGCAGAGGCGGTACGTCGCATCGGTGAAGTGCAGCCACCCGTCGCGGGCGGCGTAGTACTCGCAGTCGGCCCCGTCGGGCGCTGACGGTTCGGCGACGACGGGGGCGGGGGCGGGAAGCCCGGCGGGGAGCACCCCGGAGAGCTCGGACCGCGGCGTGCCGAGGTCGATGCGGTCGTACGTCGCCGACGAGATCGCGGTCTGCGTGACCGTGACCGCCTGCACCACCACGAATCCGGCGAGCGCGAGCGCGAGGATCAGCCCCGGCACGACGGAGGCCTGCAGCGCTCGGCGCCGGACCGCTCGCGCGTTCGACCGCAGCGCCGGGTCGGCGGGCTCGGCGGCGCGTGATCCGGTCGGCGCCGGTCGCGCCGGGGCATGCAGCCGGAGCAGGAAGCCGTCGTCGGCAGGCCCGGCGTCGAGGCTCGCACCGAGGGCGTCTGCGCGGCGGCGGAGGCTCGGGATGCCGTGGCCGGCACCTGGCCCGCCCAGTACCTCGGCGTGTGCTGGAGCGTCGAGCGTGCCCGGCTCGGGCATGGCAGCCGAGCGCACCGAGAGGATGAACCCGCCGCCGGGGTCGGCAACCAGCTCGACGTCGACCGCGGCCCCGGCAGCGTGCCGGGCGGAGTTCGTCAGCCCTTCCCGGAGCGTCCGGGCCGCGAGCTCGGCGAGCAGCGGATGCGCCTCCGCGAGCACGCGTCGGTCGAGCTCGGCGCGGACCGTCATGCCGGCGTCGCGCGCCCCGGCCACGAGCGCGTCGAGGTCGACTCCGCCGGCCGGGGTCAGCCGGCTGGGGCCGTCGGGACGAGTCATCCGGACCACGTCGCGAAGGCGCCCGCTCGCCCGCACGGCGGCCTCCCGGAGCTCGCGGAACTGCTCGCGCTGGTCGTGCGCCAGCTCCGGTGACAGCTCAAGCGCTCCGGCCTGCACGGCGATCAGCGCGAGCTCGTGGCCGATGGTGTCGTGCAGATCGTCGGCGATGCGCGCGCGCTCCTCTTCCTGTGCCCGCTCGGCGAGGACCGCGGCGTCCGACTCCCGCTGCTCGGCGCGCAGGAATCGGTATCGCCCGACCCACCACGGCGCGACCACGGCGAGCAGCGCGATGAGCACGCTCACCAGCCAGTCGCCGAGCGGGGCGCCGTCGGGAAGGAGGAACGACGTCGGGAGCAACGCCGCCAGCATCAGCGTGAAGGTGAGCACGGCGGGAGCGAGCGTCGGCAGGCGTCGCCCGGCGACGTATCCGGCGACGGCCGCGGGCACCACCAGCAGGACGACGGCGGAGTCGCCCCAGCGCGCGACGGGGAGCGTCGTCGCGGTCGCGGCGGCGAGGAGGGCGACCCCGACCGCGACCGGCATCCCCCGACGGTCGGGGTCGACGCGCTGCTGCATCCCTCCATCGTAGGAACGAGGAGGTGCGCGCACCCCCGACGAAGGTCAGGGGTGGGCCCTGACCTCGGGGTGATGTGCGGCCCCGTGCTCCGCTCGTAGCGTCGCCGACATGGACCTGATCGCGCAGCTGACCGACCTCGTGACCGACCTCGCGGCCTCCCCGTGGGTGTACGCGGTCGTGATCGCCGTGTGCGTGATCGACGGCTTCTTCCCGCCGGTGCCGAGCGAGACGGTGGTCGTCGGCGCGGCGACCGTCTCCGTGGCGACCGGCGAGCCGAACCTCGTGCTCCTCATCGCCGCGGCAGCGGTGGGTGCGATCCTGGGCGACAACATCGCGTACCAGCTCGGCCGGGGGCTCGGAACGACGCGGTTCCGGTGGATGCGCAGGGGCCGCGTCGCGTCCACCATCGCCTGGGCGCGCCGCGGTCTCGATCGTCGCGGCGCCCTCCTCATCTTCACGGCGCGGTACATCCCCGTCGGACGCATCGCCGTGAACGCCACGGCGGGCGCGACCGGCTACCCGCTCGCCCGCTTCCTGCCGCTCTCGATCGCGGCGGGCGTCGCGTGGGCGGCCTATTCGGCGCTGTTCGGCATCGTCGCCGGGCACTGGCTGCACGACCAGCCGCTGCTCGCGATCGTGCTCGCCGTCGTCGTGGCGGCCGTGGTCGGGGCGATCGTGGACGCCGTGCTCCGGCGCATCATGTCGCGTGGGGCGCCGACGCCGGTCGCGAGCGCGGCCGCCGACGGATGACCCGGCCGCCCGTCAGGGGTGGCCCGTTCGGGCTGCCGATGCTTGACTGACGGGGACGAGGGGGGCGTTCATGAAGATCACGGTGCTCGGGGTCCCGAGCAGTTCCGGGGCGTACTGCGTCGGGGTGGAGCGCGCGCCGGGCGTGCTGCGTGACGCCGGGCTCGTCACGGCCCTGGCGGCCGGCGGCGACGACGTGGTCGACGCGGGCGACCTCACGACCCGGCTGTGGTCGCCAGACCGCGAGCGTCCCTTCGTGCAGAACCTCGACGAGGAGGTGGAAGCGCTCGACGAGCTCGCAGGTGCCGCGGCGCCGCTCCTCGCCGACGGCGATCGGTTGCTCGTGCTCGGCGGGAGCTGCACGGCCGCACTCGGGTTGTGCGCCGCAGTCGCCCGGTCGGGGCGGCGACCGCGCCTCGTCTACGTCGACCGCCATTTCGACCTCAACACGCCCGCGTCGACCACGGACGGCTCGTTGAGCTGGATGGGCATGGCCCATGCCCTCGGTCTGCCGGGGGCCGCGCACGAACTCGTCGCAGCCGCAGGCGGCCCTGGTCTCCTCGCCCCCGAGGACCTCGTGTACCTCGGTGTCGACCCGACCGGGGGCACCGACTGGGAGCGCGCGCAGGTCCAGGCGCTCGGCATCCGCGTGGTGCCGCAGTCGGAGCTCTCCGGGCAGCCGGCGGCCGCGGCCGCGGCGGCCCTCGACGCACTGTCGCCTGGCGCGTTCGTCGTTCACCTCGACGTCGACGTCCTCGACTTCCTCGACGCCCCGATCGCCGAGAACCTCAACGGCCGCAACAGCGGGCCGTCGCTCGCCCAGCTGGAGCCCGCGCTGCGCACGCTGTGGCGGCATCCGGACTGCCTGGGCATGTCGATCGGCCAGCTCGACCCGGCGCACGCGCGCGCCGACGAGACCGCGATCCCCAGGCTGGTCGACGTGCTCCGCGCCGCGGTGTCGGCGCACGGCGCTGAGTGATCGATCGGCGGACGGGAGCCAAGCTCGAATCGATTCGAGCCGGATGACCTACAATCGGGCGTGTCGGCGACCGCCGACGGCCGCCGCCCCGAGGAGCGACCAGCCATGTCCCGTGAGTCCGCGCCGAGGCATCCCACCCTCGCCGACGTCGCCGCGAAGGCGGGCGTCTCCGGGTCGACGGCGTCGCTCGCGTTCAGCGGGTCGGGCCCGGTTTCGGATGCCACGAAGGAGCGCGTGCTCGCCGCCGCAGCCGAGCTGGGGTACGCCGGCCCCGACCCTCGAGCCAGGTCGCTCCGCCGCGGCCGATCCGGCATCGTCGGCGTCGTGCTCGAGGAGCGCGTGCGCGCGGCCTTCCTCGACCCCGTGAAGATCCGCACGCTCGACGGCATCGCCGAGGGCATCGCACCCCTCGGCGCGGGCCTGCTGCTCCTGCCCGACCTCGGCGAGGGCGACTCGACGGTGTCGATCGAGTCGGCGCCCGTCGACGCGGTCGTCCTGCTCTGGTGCGGGCTGCGGAGCGCCCAGTCGGTCGAGGCGCTGCGCAGTCGCGGCATCCCGACCGTCGCGATCGAGTGCGCCGTCGGCGGCGGCATCCCGCGCATCACGATCGATAACCTCGAGGCGACCCGTCGCGGAGCCGAGTACCTGCGCGAGCTCGGGCACGAGCGCGTCGCGGTGGTGGCCCTGCCGCTCGACACCGTGCGGACGCGCGGCCCGGTGACGGCCGAGGCCCTCGCCGGGGCGACGAACGAGGTCACCCTCGAACGCCTCGCGGGCGCGCGGGAGGTCTACCCCGACGCCCCCGCGGTGGAAACGGCGGCGAGCTCCATCGAGGAAGGGCGGGTCGCCGGGCTCGCGCTGCTCGACGTCGCGCCCGGCGAGCGGCCCACGGCCGTCATCGCCCAGTCCGACCTGCTCGCCGCCGGCGTCATCCAGGCCGCGGAGGAACTCGGCATCGACGTGCCGGGGGAGCTCAGCGTCATCGGGTTCGACGGCATCCGCGTCGACGGGCTGCAGCACGACCTCACGACGCTCGATCAGCCGTCCGCGGCGAAGGGACGCGCCGCCGGCGAGGCCGTGGTGCGGCTGCTCGCCGGCGAGGAGCCCGAGTCGGTCGCGTTCACGAGCACGCTGCACATCGGCGACACGACGGCCCGCGTCGCCGGCTGACGCCGCAGGCTCGCACCTCCCGAACCGGGGCTGGTAGTCAGTTCCCGCACGGGGTAACGTCCGGTTCATGCTGACGCCGACGTTGGTGCTCGACGATCTCTTCGACCCGGCGAAGGGCTGGCCCTTCTCGGCCAATCAGGTGCCGCTGACTCGGCGCGCGGCCCCCGACGGCAATCCGTTCTACCACCTCGTCGTCGACGGCATCGAGCTGCAGGTCGCCGAGAAGAAGGAGTGGGAGGACGGGGTCACCTCGCGGGTCGCGCCGACCCGGCTCGTCGTGCTCGCCTACATCATGGGTGTCACGATCACCGATGCGACCGTGTTCGCGAGCGCGAACGCCGACACGTTCGGTCTCCCGGCCCTCGGCATCGACGGCGATGGGGACGTGACGATCGCGGCCGCCATCCCGTTCGAGGACGGCTTCCCGCTCGACCTGCTCCGGAAACAACTCATGGTGTGCATCGGCCTCGTGGTCGAGACGACCGCCGGCCTGCTCCTCGTCTGGAACACTCCGGACGACGCCAGGCAGCGGGTGGACTGGGAGGCGGCCGCCCGTGTCGCCGGAGTCGCGGGGCAGTTCCTCCGCGCGTTCCTCGACTGACCTCGCCGTGCGGGGCGGTCACGCCGCGCCGGTCACCATCCACACGGCGCCCCGCGCACGGAACGCGAGCGTCACCGCGCGGGCCGCGAGGTATCCGATCACGAAGGCACCGGTCACGAGCGCCAGCGAGACGGATGCCTCGACGTCGCCGAAGGTCGACCGCCACACGGCGAGCACGGCCAGCGGCACGTAGGCGGCGAGGTTCAGGAGTCCGGTCCAGGCGAGGTATCTCGCGTCGCCGGCGCCGATGAGCACGCCGTCGAGCACGAACACGAGGCCGCCGAGCGGTGCTGACAGGCCGAGCACGACGAGGGCGGGCGGCAGAAGCGCGGCGACCGTCGCGGACGACGTGAAGACGCCGGGCAGCACCCACGCCGTGGCGATGACGACCAGGCCGAGCACGGCGCCCGCGCCGACGCCCCACTGCACGCATCGGCGCAGCACCTGGCGGACCGCAGTGACGTCGCCCGCGCCGAGATCGCGGCCGATGAGTGCCTGCGCCGCGATCGCGAGCGCGTCCAGCGCGAACCCGAGCGTGAAGTACAGCGAGATGACCACCTGGTACGCGGCGAGCTCGTCGGGGCCGAGCGCCGTCGCCGACCAGGTCGCGAAGAGCAGCGCCGCCCGCAGGCTTGCGGTCCGCAGGAACAGCCAGCCCCCCGACGCCGCGCCGCGCAGCAGTCCGGCCCGGTGCGGTCTCGGATTCGCCCCGGTCCGCCGCACGTGGCGCGCGATCACCACGAGATACACCGCCACCATGGCCCACTGGGCGACGACGGTGCCGAGCGCGGACCCCGCGAGCCCGAGCCCGGCGACGTAGATGAAGACGAAGTTCAACGCGATGTTCGCGCCGAAGCCGACGCCGGCGACCCAGAGCGGGGTGCGCGTGTCCTGCAGCCCCCGCAGCAGCCCGGTCGCCGCGAATACGACGAGCATGGCCGGCAGTCCGGCCATCGAGATCGACAGGTAGACGGATGCCTCGTCCGCGACGGCCTCCGACGCGCCGAAGACCCCGACGAGCCAGGGCGACGCCAGCCAGCCGGCGACGGCGAGCACGATGCCGAGCCCGAGCGCGAGCCAGAGCCCGTCGACGCCCGCGGTGACCGCCCCGCGCTCGTCGCCGGCGCCGAGGCGCCGTGCGACCGCCGGGGTCGTCGCGTAGGCGAGGAACACCATGAGCCCGATGATCGTCTGCAGCACGGCGCTCGCGAGTCCGAGCCCGGCGAGCGGCTCGGCGCCGAGGTGGCCGACCATGGCGGTGTCGGCGAGCAGGAACAGGGGCTCGGCGATGAGCGCGCCGAGCGCGGGCACGGCGAGGCGCAGGATGTCTCGGTCGACGGCGCCGATGCGCCGCCGGGGAACGGTGGTGTCGATGCTTCGAGCCTAGGCGGGACCTCCGATGCGGCGGGCGCCGCCGAGAGCCCTCTGCGTGCGCCTACGCCCGCGCGAGCAGCTCGCCGATCTCGGGGAACCCTTGCGTGTAGCGGTCGACCAGCGACCGGGCGACCGCGACCGAGTCGACGAGCGGGTGCGCGGCGAACGCGCGCCACGCGAGCTGGCGCGAGCGCTCGTGCACGGCACCGATGACGAGCCGCTCCGCCGATTTCACCTGCGAGACGAGCCCGAGCATCTCGCCCGTGACGGGGGCGATCGGCCACGGGTGCACGCCGTCGGCGTCGACCACGCAGCCCACCTCGACGACCGCGTCCTCCGGCAACTGCGGCACCAGCGCGTTGTTGCGCACGTTGAGGATCATCGTCGCGGAGCGTCCGCTCGCGAGCGCCGCCATGAGATCGAGCGCCACCTGGTGGTAGCCGCCGCCGTCGACGTCGGACTCGTGTCGTTCCTCGTCCTCGGCGCGGCTCTCGGCCATGTAGCTCGCCTCCCGTTCGTGACGGGCCGTGAGCCACGTCGCGAGGGGGTCGTCGCCGGGTGCACCGTAGAACGTCGACTGCTGCCGGTCGATGAACTCGCCGCGCGTCGATGCCGCCGCACGGATGCGGGCGGTCGCCTCGCGCGTGAAGTAGTAGTAATAGAGGTACTCGTTGGGCAGGGCGCCGATCGCGCGCACCCAGTCGAAGCCCATCAGACGGGCCTCCTCGATGGTCTGCAGCGAGGCATCCGATTCCAGCAGTCCGGGGAGCAGTTCCCGCCCGCCGGCGGTCAGCGAACGAAGCCAGCCCAGGTGGTTGAGGCCGACGTAGTCGAAGGCGATCTCACCCGGGGCGCTGCCGGCCGCGGCGGCGGCGCGGCGCATGAGCCCGATCGGCGTGTCGCAGATGCCGACCACGCGGTCGCCGAGCACGCGCTGCATCGCCTCGGTGACGATGCCGGCCGGGTTCGTGAAGTTGATCACCCACGCTTCGGGGGCGACGCGGCGGATGGTCTCGGCGAGGCGGGTCATGAACGGCACCGTGCGCAGCGCGTAGGCGAGGCCGCCGGGGCCCACCGTCTCCTGGCCGAGCACGCCGAGCTCGAGGGCCGTGCGCTCATCGAGGACGCGCCCGCGCGTGCCGCCGATGCGCACGGCGCTGAACACGAAGTCGGCGCCGGTGAGCGCCTCCTCGAGGTCGGTGGTCGTCGTGATGACCGGCGCGTGGC
Source organism: Agromyces sp. G08B096 (assembly GCF_040267705.1). Classification (NCBI taxonomy): domain Bacteria; kingdom Bacillati; phylum Actinomycetota; class Actinomycetes; order Micrococcales; family Microbacteriaceae; genus Agromyces; species Agromyces sp. G08B096. Next base: position 3,431,857 of record NZ_CP158374.1, on the reverse strand, counting down.
GGCGCTCCTGCGCGAGCCGCGACACGATCGCGCCGATGGTGTCGAGGCGCGACGCGCTCACGTCGTACAGCACGAGCTCGTCGATGCGCACGGGGGCGTCGTCGGCGGCGACCGCCTCGAACACCTGGGGCACGCGGAACCCGCCGCCGCCGATGATGGTGAGCTTCACGCGACCATCACCTCCACGCCGGCCTGGCGCAGCACCTCGAGGGTCGCCGCGTCGGCGTCGTCGTTCGTGACGACCGCGGAGATCTGCTCCGGGCCGCACACGCTCAGCACCCCGACGCCGGGGAACTTCGAGGCGTCGGCGAGCACGACGGTGCGCTGGGACGACTCGATCATGGCCCGTTTGACGGGCACCTCCATGCCCGTGGTGTCGGAGATGGTGCCGTCGGCGCGGACGCCGCTCGTGCCGAGGAAGCAGGTCGTCGCACGGATCTGCGCGAGCGCCTGCTCGGTGAGGGTGCCGATCATCGAGTTGTAGTTCTTGCGCACCGCGCCGCCGAGCACGATGAGCTCCACGACGTCGTCGTCGCGGAGTTCGTCGATGACCGCGAGGCTCGAGGTGATCACCGTGATGCGGCGGCCGCGGAGCTGTCGCGCGAGCAGGGCGGTCGTGGTGCCGATGTCGATGATGACGACGTCGCCCTCCGCGACGAGCGCGGCCGCGCGCTCGGCGACGCGCGACTTCTCGGGCGCGTGCTGACGCTCGACGTCGATGAAGGGGATCTGGTCGGGCTCGATGCTGCCCCCGCCGCGCACACGGCGCAGCAGGCCCTCGGCGCTGAGGGCGTTGAGGTCGCGGCGGATCGTCGAGAGCGAGACGCCGAACTGCACGGCGAGCTCTTCGACGGTGACTTCGCCGTCGGTGCGCAGGGAGTTCAGGATCTGAGCCTGCCGCGTTGCTGTGAGCATGACGCCGATGGTAGCAGTCAACTTCGAGCATTCGTTGACGTTTTCGAGCAGTGATTGACGCAGCATCGTTCATTCGAGAGTATGTTCAGTCAAAGCCGATCGACGATCGCGCCAGCGATCGCAATCAAGGAGGATGCGTGGCGGAACGGGCTGCCGACGACCGCGTCGACGTGCTGCTCACCGGGCCGGTGTTCTTCGACCTGGTGTTCACCGAGGTGAACGGCGCGCCCCGCCCGGGCACCGAGGTCCACGCAGACGGCCTCGCCGCGAGCCCCGGAGGCGTGGCCAACCTCGCCGTCGCGACCGCCCGGCTCGGCCTGTCCACCTCCCTCGCCGCGACGATCGGCGACGACGTCTACGGTCGCTGGTGCTGGGACGTCCTCGGCGACCACGAGGGCATCGACCTCGCGCGCTCGCGCCTCGTGCCCGGCTGGCCCACCCCGGTCACCGTCTCGATCGCCTCCGGCAGCGATCGCAGCATGGTCACGCGCGAGGAAGTCGCGCCGCACACCGCAGCGGAGCTCGTCGCCGGGGCAGCAGCCCGGGCGACCTTCGTCGACCTCGGCGCCGCACGCGGCCGCGAGCCCGACGCCTGGTGGCGGGACGCGGCCCACACCGGCACGAAGATCTTCGCCGACATCGGCTGGGACTCGAGCGAGCGGTGGGACCCGGCCGACCTCGCCCCGCTCGCCGACTGCTTCGCGTTCACGCCCAACGAGTCGGAGGCGATGGCCTACACCCGCACCGACTCCGCACTCGCGGCCGCCCGCGCGCTCGCCGACCTCGTGCCGCTCGTCGTCGTCACGCGCGGCGAGCACGGCGCCGTCGCGATCGATTCCGCGAGCGGCGACGAGGTCGTCGTGCCCGCCGTCCCCGCGCGCGGCACGGATGCCACGGGCGCCGGCGACGTCTTCGGCGCCGCCCTCGTGCTCGGCACCCTGCGCGACTGGGCGCTCCCCGACCGCCTGTCGTTCGCGGCGCTCTGCGCGGCGCTCGCGGTCGAGCAGCCCGGCGGCGCGCTCGCCGCGCCCGGCTGGGGCGACCTCGCCGACTGGCGTTCGCGCGTGCGCGCGGCCGGCGATGCCGAGCTCGCCGCCCGATTCGCCTTCCTCGACGAGGCTCCCGACGAGACATCCGGACGCCGGAGAGCCGAGTTCACCCTGCCGTTCGCCGAATACGGAGCCACAGCAGCCCGGCGATCGTTCCCCGACAAGAGAGGTACATCATGAGACGGAACACCCGACTGACCGCTGCGGCCCTGAGCGGCGCGGCACTCGTCGTCGCCCTCACGAGCTGCGCCCCCGGCACGGGCGGCGACTCCGGCGGCACGGCCGACAGCGGAGAGATCAGCACCGACATCTCCGGCGTCGGCGACGTCACGCTCACCGTCTGGGACCAGGAGGTGCGCGGCGGCCAGAACGAGCAGATGGAGCAGCTCAACGAGGCGTTCATGGAGAAGTACCCGAACGTCACGATCGAGCGGAACTCGCAGTCGTTCGACGACCTCGCGACGACCCTCCGCCTCGCGCTCACCGACGCCGACGCTCCCGACGTCGTGCAGGCCAACAACGGCCGCAACACGATGGGCCAGTTCGTCGCAGCCGGGCAGCTCCGCCCCCTCGACGACTACGCCGAGGCCTACGGATGGTTCGACCGGTACTCGCCGTCGGTGCTGCAGTACTCGACCTACAGCGAGGACGCCACCGTGTTCGGCGACGGCGACCTCTACGGCCTGCCGCAGGTCGGCGAGGTCGTCGGCGTCTTCTACTCCAAGTCGAAGCTCGAGGGCCTCGGCCTCGAGGTGCCGACCGACTGGGCCGGGTTCGAGGCGGCCCTCGAGGCCGCCAAGGCCGCCGGCGAGACGCCGATGCAGCTCGGCAATATCGAGCAGTGGCCGGCGCTGCACGTCTTCGGCCCCGTCCAGGGCGACGTCGTCGACGCCGAGGTGATCACCGACCTCGGGCTCGGCAACGCTGGTCAGAGCTGGACCACGCCCGAGAACGTGGAGGCCGCGTCGACCCTGCAGGGCTGGGTCGAGGCCGGGTACTTCAACGAGGGCGTGAACGGCACCGACTACGACGCGGCCTGGCAGGCGCTCGCCGGCGGCGACGGGGTCTTCCTCATCGGCGGCTCGTGGCTCGCGGCCGACCTCGCCGACGCCATGGGCGAGGACGTCGGCTTCTTCGTGCCGAACCGCGCCGACGGCACTCCGGCCACCACGGGCGGCACCGGGCTGCCGTTCACGATCACCTCGGCGGCCGACAACACCGACGTCGCCGCCGCGTACATCGACTTCATCACGAGTGACGAGGCGATGGACGTGCTGGCCGAGACGGGCAACCTGCCGGTGAACCGCACGGCCGAGCTCGCCCCGAGCGAGGGCGTGCTCGCCGACGTGTTCACGGTCTTCGACACCGTGACGGGTGAGGGCGCGCTGCTGCCCTACCTCGACTACGCGACGCCGACGTTCGCCGACACGATGGGGCAGGCCCTTCAGGACCTGCTTGCGGGGCAGGCGACGCCGGAGCAGTTCACCGAGACCCTCGAGGCCGACTACTCGGAGTTCGTCGCGAGCAATGAGTGACGGCTCGACCACGATCGGGCGGAGCGCCACGCGGCGCTCCGCCCGATCGGCGTGGGTTCCGTGGGCGTACCTGGCTCCGGCCATCCTGCTCTATGGAGCGTTCCTGCTCTTCCCGCTGGGCCGGGCCGCGCAGTACTCGCTGTTCGAATGGGACGGGCTCGGGGCATCCACCTTCGTGGGACTCGCGAACTACGCCGAGATCCTGCAGGATCCCCGTCTCCGCGAAGCGTTCTGGCACGCCCTCGTGCTCGTGTTCTTCTACGCGGTGCTGCCGCTCGCGATCGGACTGCTGCTCGCGAGCCTGCTGACGCGCGCACAGGTGCGGGGGCTCGGCTTCTTCCGCAGCGTGATCTTCCTGCCGCAGGTCATCGCCATGGTCGTCGTCGCCGTCACCTGGCGCCAGATCTACGCGCCCGACGGTCCGCTCAACGGGTTCCTGCGCCTGATCGGGCTCGGTGCGCTGGCCCGCCCGTGGCTCGGCGACTACACGTTCACCCTGCCCGCGGTCGGGCTCATCGGCACCTGGGTCTGCACGGGCCTCGTGACCGTGCTGCTCATGGCCGGAATGAGCCGGGTGCCGCGCGAGCTGTACGAGGCCGCCCGGCTCGATGGATCGGGCCCGGCGCGCGAGTTCTTCGCCATCACGCTGCCGATGGTGCGCGGGGAGATCACGGTCGCCCTCACGCTCACGATCGTCGCGGCGCTGAAGACCTTCGACCTCGTCTACGTCACAACGAGCGGCGGGCCGGGCACGTCGACGACGGTGCCGAGCTATGAGATCTACCGGCGGGCGTTCGAGCTCGGCGAGGTCGGCGTGGCGACCGCCGTGGGCGTCGTGCTGACCATCATCGTCTTCGCCATCAACGGCGTCGTGAACCTGATCGGAGATCGCAAGTGAAGGTGTCGCCGATCGAACGCGCCGCGAACTACGTCGTGCTCGTCGCGTTCGCGCTCATCGTCCTCGGCCCGATCGCCGTCATCGTCTCGCTCGCCTTCGGCCCGCAGAACGCGTCGGCCGCGCGGGAGGGCGGATGGTTCCACCCGGAGAACTTCCCCGAGGCCTGGGAGATCGGCCGCTTCGGCCAGTACATGCTGACCTCGGTCGTGGTCGCCGTCATCGTGGTCGTCGTCTCGGTGCTCGCGTCGATCCTCGCCGGATACGCGCTCGGCACCATGAAGTTCCGCGGGGCCGGGGTCGTGTTCTCCGTGTTCCTGCTCGGCATCATGGTGCCCACGGAGGCGTTCATCGTGCCGCTCTACTTCGACCTGCGGATCCTGGGGCTCACGAACACGGTCTGGGGCGTCGCCCTGCCGCAGATCGCGATGTCGATCGCGTTCGGCACGTACTGGATGCGGACGTACTTCCGCACGTCGAGCCGCGCGCTCATCGACGCGGCCCGCCTCGACGGCGCGGGCTCCATGCGGATCCTCTGGCAGGTGCTCGTGCCGATCGGCCGTCCCGCGGTCCTGACGCTCGTGCTGCTGACGTTCATGTGGACGTGGAACGAATTCCTCATCCCGCTCGTGATGTCGCCGAACGGCTCCGTGCGCACCGCGCCGCTCGGTCTCGCGTTCTTCCAGGGGCAGTACACGCAGGGCACGGCGCTCCTCGCGGCGGGCGCGGTCATGGTGGCGCTGCCGATCGTGGTGCTCTACGTCTTCCTCCAGCGGCATTTCATCAAGGGGATGATCGAGGGCGCCGTGCGCGAGTGATGGGCGAGCCGGCGCCGTGCCGGCCGGGGGGCGGTGCGCGAGGGGGCCTGCGCGCACCGCGGATCGGTGTGCCACGGAACCGCGCAGCTACGCGCAGGCGTGCTGCGTGAAACTGCGCGAAACTGCTTGATTGTTCGAGCGGGACTGCCTAGCTTGGGGGAGTGATCGGGCGGCAAGTCCGTCGTCCGAGCGTCCAACGGAGGACCGCATGAAACGACATCCCGCCATCCTGCTCACCTCGCTGCTGACCGCGGCCGTCCTCGCGGCACCTGCGCCCGCCGTCGCCGCGACGACGAGCGCTCCGGCTGCCGCCGATGCCGCCACGAAGCTCGAGGTCGGCGACCCCTCGGTCGCGATCGACACCGAGCGGGGCAAGATCGACATCATGGGCATCTGGGCCCATCCCGACGACGATGCCGGCTTCACCACGCCGTGCGGGGTCTGGAACGACCTCTACGGCGTCCGCTGCGGCATCATCATGGCCACCCGCGGCGAGGGCGGCTCGAACTCGGTGGGCCCCGAGGCCGGCCCCGACCTCGGCCTGCGCCGCGAGAACGAGGACCGCACCTCGCACGTGCGCTCCGGCACGATCGACATCTTCAACCTCGACCGGGTCGACTTCTTCTACAACACCTCCGCCGCGCTGACGGCGCAGGTCTGGGACGCGGAGGAGACGCTGCGCCGGACGGTGCGCATCATCCGCGAGACCCAGCCCGAGATCCTCGTCGGGTCGACGCCTTCGCTCGCCGCCGGACACGGCAACCACCAGTACGCGCAGGGACGCATGATCTGGGAGGCCGCGGCGGCGGCAGCCGACCCCGCGAGGTTCCCCGAGCAGCTCGAGGGCCTCGGGGCGGTCGAGCCGTGGCGGGTGAAGAAGATCCTCGCGGGCGGGATGACGACCGGCAGCGGCGGGACGCTCGCGCCGAACTGCAACACCGGCTTCACGCCCGCGCCCACGAACCCGTTCACCGTGGTCGGCACCTGGACCGGCTACGACTCGCCGTACGTCTGGGCCGAGGGCAACCTCGCCGGCCAGCAGGCGGGCTCCGCCAAGACCTGGGCGCAGGTCGGCCGCGAGGGCGGCCGCGCCCACCCGACCCAGGCGCGCACCATGCAGACGGCGCTCGTCGACCCGACCTGCCAGCGCTACGGGGTCTCGCAGTCGATCGTGCCGATGCAGCCGAACAGCGCACCCGCGTCGGCCAACGACGACGCCGTGCTCTACGGCGCCGTCATCGCCGACCCGGGCGGCATGCCGCTCGGCTCGGAGTTCTCGCTGTCGGTCGACGAGTACTACCAGGCCCCGGGCGAGCCCTTCGAGGTCACCGTCGCGGCCCGCTCGGGGGCGGGCGAGCTCGACGGCGGGACCGTGAGCCTCGCCGTGCCCGCCGGCTGGCAGGTCACCGACCCCGTCGAGATCGGCGGTATCGGCGACGAGGATGCCACGAAGGCGACGTTCACGGTCACGCCTGCGGCCGACGCCCCGGTCGGCGTGCACAAGCTCGCGGCGACGTTCGACGGTGCGGTCACCGCGTACAACGACACCCGCATCGCGCTCGTCGCTCCCGTCGAGGGCCGCTTCGAACGCTGGGGCAACATGGCCGAGTACGAGCAGTGGACCCGAGACCACGACGCCTACGTGGGCGGTCGCTCCGGCGCCGTCGCGCAGATGGGCGCCGGCGAGACCGTGACGGTGCCCGTCGAGGTGACGAACCGCAGCGCCGCGACCGAGTCGGGCCAGGTCGCGCTCGCGGTCCCCGCCGGATTCGTCGTCGACGCCGCCTCGAAGCCGTTCGACGGACTCGCCCCGGGTGACACGACCACGGTGGAGTTCGCGGTCACCCACACCGACCCGGCCGATCCGGCCAGCCGTACGGTGACCTTCACCGCGACGACGACCTCCGGCGCCGGAACGTCCGCCGAGAACGAGACCGTCTACCTCGTGCCCTCGGTGGTCATCCCGCAGCTCGCCTCGGCGCCGGCCGTCGACGGCGCGGCGGATGGGGTCTACACCGGCCCGGTCATCGACGTCGGCACCCGCTGGGAGGGCGCGGAGTGCGCCGCCGACGGCGTCGACTGCGGCGATGGCAGTGTGGCGCGGCTCGGCTGGTACGACGATGCGCTCTACGCGCAGATCCGGGTGACCGACGAGCTCGCGAGCGCGGCGGCGACGCCCGACCGCTGCTTCGGCCACTGGCTCGTCGACTCCGTCGAGCTGCTGCTCGATCCGCGTGGGAACTCGGTCGACACGTCGACGACGTTCAAGCTCGGCATGTTCCCGTTCACCGACGATCCCGAGGGCGCCAACGGCAACGGCGAGAACGGGCCCTGCTGGTCGCGCGACGCCGACAACCACCAGGGGTTCTCGACGGGTCCGCTCGCCGACACGGTCGAGGGCGGGCTCAATGCCGAGGGGGTGGAGGTCGCGGTCCAGGTCGCGCGCCAGGCCGACGGCACGTACGCCGGCGGCGGCTATGACGTCGAAGTCAAGGTGCCGCTCGCGACGCTGCCCGCAGCGGTGGGTCCGACGGGGGCCGTGCCGTCGGGCGACCCGGCGCGCAACGAGGTGGATCCGGCCTACCTGGGGCTGAACGTGACGCCGTACGACTCCGACACGCAGGACTTCATCGGCCAGACCCGCACCGCGTGGTCGGCCTTCGGGAGCCAGCAGTCGGAGCCCTACCGCTGGGGTCACGCCTATCTCGACGGGTACGCGCCGCCGGCCGACCGGTCGACCGAGCCCGCGTCGCCGATCATCCCCGACACCGCTCTGCAAGGTGTCGAGTCGCCGCAGACGGTCGCGCAGTCGGTCACGCGCGGCGGCACGATCTCGGGAGTGCAGCCGTCGGATGCGCTGGCCGTCACCGACGTGAAGCTCCAGCAGAAGCATCTGCGCCTCTCGTACGACGCCGAGGAGGCGGGCACGGTGCGGGTGTTCCTCTGGACGGGCGACACGACGTTCATCCCGGTGTGGACCTCCAGCTGCGAGGGCGACGTGTACGGCTTCGAGGCGTGCTCGCCGGCCGACGGTCAGGCGCCGCCGTGGGCGCCCGACATGAGCGGCCGACTGCTCGGCTCCTTCGAGCAGCCCGTCGGCGCGGGGAAGGGCAAGCTGACCGTGCCGATCGACGCCGCGACGCGCGCCGCGCTCGCCGACGACGCGCGCATCCTCGTTTCGTACGCGGAGCAGGCGGGCATCGAGTCCGGCAGCGGCGACGGCGTCAACGCGTGGAGCTTCCCGATCGAGGCGGTGAAGCCGGGCAAGGGCTGAGCCGCCGTGGCGCCCGGTCCGCTTCCCGCGGGCCGGGCGCCGACGCCGGTTCCCGACGGAGCACGCTGGGCCCCGTCGCGTGCGGGGGCGCGAGCGATGCCCGGCCTCAGCGGATGCCGACGTGGAACCGGGGCTCGCCGCTGCGGTGCAGCCCGCGGTAGTACTCGATGGGGGTGCCGTCGTCGCGCCAGGAGATCGACTCGATGGCGAGCGCCGGCCGGCCGGGTTCGAGTTGCAGGAGTTCGGCCTGCTCGGGCGTCGGGATGACCGCCTCGATCCAGCGGTCCGCGCCCTTCGGCGTCACCCCGTAGTGCCGGCGCAGATGCTCGTAGAGCGAGCGGTTCTCGAGGTTGGCCCGGGCGACGCCGGGGAACAGCGCCTTGGGCAGGGCGGTGTCCACCAGCAGCCATGGCACGCCGTCGACGGCGCGCAGCCGTCGGAGGCGCACGACCTCGGCGCCGTCGTCGAGTCGCAGCGCCGCGGCCTCGTCTTCGTCGGCCGGCCCCTCGTCGACGGCCAGGACTCGCGTCGTGACGGCACGGCCGGTCGCGCTGAGGTCGTCGGCCGAGCCGACGGTGCTGCCGATGAAGCGCAGGGCGGGCTTCGCCGGGGAGACGAACGAGCCCTTCGCGCGGATCTTGTAGATGAGGCCCTCGCGCACGAGTTCGCCGAGCGCGTCGCGGACGACCGTCCGCGAGACGCCGAATCGATCGATGAGCTCGGCCTCCGACGGCAGCGCCTGGTCGGGGGAGAGCTCACCCTCGCGGATCGCCTCGCGGAGCACACCGGCGAGTTGCTGCCAGAGCGGCGTGTCCGCGCCCCGGTCGAGCCGGTCTGCGCGAAGCGAGCTGTGGTGGGCCATCGATTCCTCTCTCCGCCGCCTCGCCGCTCGTCGACGCTGTCGAGAGACTACCGGGTCGCGGTTTGACCGCGCCGGACCGGGCGACGTACTGTCGTCATGATCAACTTGTCATGATGAGTTGAGTATGACAAGTTAGGGATGACAAGTCCGACCCGGTCCGCCGGATCGAACACCCGGAGCCGGCGTCGCCGGTCCCGACGCACCACCGCACCGACTCGCGTCGGCCCGCCGGGCCGGCGTCTCGCAGCGAAGCGAACATGGAGGCAAGAACAATGTCGTTTGGAACCTGGCGACGCGGCGGCGTCGCACTTGCGGCGGCGACCGCACTCATGCTCACCGGATGTGCCGGCGGCGACGCCGCGGCCGACGGGGGCGACGGCGGTTCGACCGAGGGCATCTCGATCGCCCTGTCGAACGGCTTCGTCAACGGCTGGCGGCTCACGCTCATCGACAAGTTCGAGGAGGAGGCCGAGAAGCTGAAGGGCGAGGGCATCGTCAGCGAGTACTCGACGGTCAACGCGCCCGGCGAGAACAGCGCGACCGAGCAGGCGTCGCAGATCCGCAGCCTCGTGCTGCAGCAGCCCGACGTGCTCATGGTCATCCCGGCCTCGTCGACCGCGCTCGTCCCGGCCGTCGAGGAGGCGTGCGCCGCGGGCATCGAGGTCATCGTGCTCGACGCCGACATGGACACCGACTGCGCGACCGTCGTGCGGAACGCGTACGACCAGTGGGGCGAAGTCTCGATCCAGCCCGCGCTCGACGCGATCGGCGGCGCCGGCGAGATCGTCATCAACCGCGGCGTCATCGGCTCCCAGCCCGAGGAGGAATTCCACGCCCGGCAGCTCGAGATCCTCGAGGAGTACCCCGACGTGACGGTCGCGGCCGAGGTGAACGGCTTCTGCGACTCGTCGACCGCTCAGAAGGAGATCGTCTCGGTGCTCGGGTCGCTGCCCGAGATCGCCGCCGTCCCGGGCTGCATCGGCGGAATGGGCGTGGTGCAGGCCTTCGAGTCGGCCGGCAGGCCGCTGCCCGTCGTCGTCTTCGACACCGACGGCAAGTCGCTCTCGTTCTGGAAGGAGCGGGGCATCGACAACGGCTCGTTCGCCGCACTGACCGACCCCGGTCAGGCCGTCGCGGCCATCTACGTCGCGCTCGCGAAGCTCGCGGGCGACGAGGTGCCGGACGAGGTCGTGCTGCCGCTGCTGCAGATCGGCCAGGAAGACCTCGACACCTGGGTGAGCCAGCTCGACGCCGACGAGTACGCCGCGTACCCGTGGGACGAGGCCACCGTGCAGGCGGCCATCGAGGCGAACCTCGCGGGTGACCCCGTCGAGGCGCCGGCCATCAAGTAACCGACCCGACCGACGAGCCCGAAGGAGCACGCATGTCTCCCACTGCGACCAGGTCACGCACGACCGGCCCCGCGCCCGATCAGTCCGCGTCCCACAGCGCGCCCACGATCACCGCGACCGGTGTCGCCCGCAGCTACGGCAGCACGCGCGCACTGCGCGGCGTCGACCTCACGGTCGAGCGCGGGGAGATCCTCGGGCTCGTCGGTCACAACGGCGCGGGCAAGAGCACCCTCATGCGTGTGCTCGCCGGGCGCGAGCAGCCCGACGAGGGCCGCGTCGTGTGGCGCGGCGACTCACGGAGCTGGAACGCCAAGGCCGCGGCATCGGCCGGCGTGCGCATGGTGTACCAGGAGCTGGCGCTCTGCGCCGACCTCACGGTCGCCGAGAACGCCGCGCTCTCCGACCCGCGTCGGCCGGGCCTCGCGTGGCGCGGGCGTGCCGAGCGCCGCGTCGGCGAGGTGCTCGACCGCGTCTTCCCGGGCCACGGCATCAGCGTGCTGCGCCGGGCGGGCGAACTGGCGATGGCCGAGCGGCAGATGGTCGAGATCGCCCGCGCCCTCTGCACCGACCGGCTCGGGCTGCTCATCCTCGACGAGCCGACGGAGTCGCTCGGCGTCGACGCCGCCCGACAGCTCTACGCACACCTGAAGACGCTCGCCGCCGACGGTGTGAGCGTGCTGCTCATCTCGCACCGCATGCACGAGGTGCTCGAGCACAGCGACCGCGTCGCGGTCATGAAGGACGGCACGGTCGTCGACGTCTACGACACCTCGGCGGTGACCGAGGACGACCTGCTGGTCGCGATGGGCGGCGAGGTCCGAGCGGATGCCGCCGCGCTGGAGCGCGCGCAGGAACTCGTCGAGGAGACTCCTGAAGCGGCATCCGTCTCCCGTTCGCCGGCCGGTGCCGGGGGCGGCGACGCACTCGTCGCCGAGCTGCGCACGGGCGACGGGCCGGCTCTGCGCGTGCGCGCCGGCGAAGTGATCGGCCTGGCCGGCCTCGCCGGCCAAGGGCAGGAGCACGTGCTCGACCGTCTCTGGCGGGGCGGTCGCGGCGCGACCGTGGCCAAGCGGCGCGCGTATGTGCCCGGCGACCGGCAGACCTCCGGCATCATGCCGCTCTGGAGCGTCGCCGAGAACCTCACGGTGTCGGCGCTCCGCTCGATCTCCAGGCTCGGCGTCGTCGACGGCCGGGCGAAGCGCGAACTCGCGGGCCGGTGGATCGACGCGCTGCGCGTCCGCGGTTCGGCCGCCACGCCGATCACCGCGTTGTCGGGCGGCAACCAGCAGAAGGTGCTCGTCGCCAGGGCCTTCGCGACCGACGCCCGGCTGGTGCTGCTCGACGACCCCTTCCGAGGCGTCGACGTCGCCACCAAGAACGAGCTCTACGCGCTCATGAAGGCCGAGGCCCGAGCGGGCCGCGCCGTCGTCTGGTACTCGACCGAGAACGGCGAGATGGCGCACTGCGACCGGGTCTACGTGTTCCGCGCCGGCCGGATCGTCTCCGAGCTCGCCGGCGACACCAACACCGAGGAGCGGATCATCGCCGACTCCTTCGACGACGCCACGGGAGGCACCCGATGACCACCACCGCGCCCCCGGCCGCTGCCGCCGGCACTGACCGTGCGGGTCACGCCCGGCCGACCTTCGGCGCGCGGGCCCGCACGAGCGCCGTGCACGGCTCGCCCGCGCTGCTCTCACTGGTCGCGCTCGTCGTCATCTTCGCGATCGCGGTCGCGAACCAGCCCGGCATCCTCAGCATCCCCGGACTGACGCTCATGCTCATGTCGGCCGTGCCGCTCGTCTTCGCGGCCCAGGCCCAGATGCTCATCATGTCGGTCGGCGACATCGACCTCGGCATCGGATACCTCGTGGGCCTCGTGACCGTCATCGCGGCCACCACACTCGCGCAGGAGCCGATGCTCGGGCTCGCGATGCTCGCGGGCATCGTCGCCGTCTACGCCCTCCTCGGCTTCCTCGTGCAGCGCCGCGGGGTGCCCTCCATCATCGTGACGCTCGGCATGTCGTTCGTGTGGCTCGGCATCGGCCTCCAACTGCTGCCCACGCCGGGCGGCGCGACCCCCGAATGGCTTGCGGCGATCGGCAGCTGGCGGCCGACCGCATTCCCCGCGCCCATCCTGTTCATCGCCCTCGCGACGCTCATCGGCTGGTATCTGGCGCGCCGGAGCCGCGTCGGCATGCGCATGCGCGCTCTCGGCTCGAGCGCGGCCACGCTCGACAAGGCCGGTCGCTCGCGAACGGCGACGCGCGTGACGGCGTACGTGCTCGCGGCGCTGCTCGTCATCCTCGCCGGCCTCCTGCTCGCCGCGCAGACCCGGTCGGGCGACGTGAACTCCGCGAGCAACTTCACGCTCATGACGATCGCCGCGGTCATCCTCGGCGGCGGCACGTTCTCGGGCGGTCGCGCCCTCCCGATCGGCGCCACGCTCGGCGCCGTCACGCTCGGCCTGATCACCGTGCTGCTCAGCCTGGTGAACCTGTCCTCGAGCCTCCAGTCCGCGGCGCAGGGCATCATCGTGCTCGCTGTGCTCGCCGGCCGCGTCGTCACCGAAAGGTTCACCCGATGAGCACCGTGAAGCAGCCCGTCGCCTCCGGACCCGAGACGACCGCGATCGCGGCCGCCGCCGACCGCCGCCGGTTCACCTGGCCCGCGTGGGCGTGGTCCCTCATCGGCGTGGCCGTGGTCTGGGCGTGCATCGTCGCCGTCCGGCCCGGTGCGCCGTTCGACCCGCTGATGCAGGCGCTCTCGCTCGCGCCGTTCCTCGTGCTCGTCGCACTCGGCCAGATGCTCGTCATCACGCTCGGCCCGGGCAATATCGACGTCTCCGTCGGCACGGTGATCTCGATGGCCTCCTACGTGTCGGTCGCAGTCGGACAGTCCGCCGGTCCGCTCATGGGCGTCCTCGCGGGCGTCGCGGCGGGCGTCGCGGCCGGCGCGATCAGCGTCATCGCGATCCTGCTGCTGCGCGTGCCGCCCATCATCGCGACGCTTGCGACCAGCCTCATCCTGACGTCGGCGACCCTGTTGCTCGCCGATGCGAACCGCGCGGGCGCCGATCCCGCGCTCCGCGCCCTCGTGAACGCGAAGCTCCTCGGCGTCCCGGTGATCGCGCTGCTCGTGCTCCTCGTGACCGTCGCGATCTGGTTCGTGCTCACCCGCACGCGCTTCGGGCTCTCCATCGTGGCCGTCGGGCAGAGCGCGCGTGCCGCCGAGCGCGCGGGCCTCAGGGTGCGCGGCGTGACCGCGAGCGCGTACCTCGTCTCCGCGGGCTTCGCCGGCCTCGCCGGTGCCCTGCTCGCGGCCTTCATCTCGCCGAGCACCGTGCTCGGCACCTCCTACATGCTCGACTCCATCGCCGTGGTCGTCATCGGGGGCACCCTCATCTCCGGCGGACGCGCGGTGCCCGCCGGAGCCTGGACCGGCGCGCTGTTCTTCGTGCTCCTGTCCGGCCTGCTGAACCTCGTGGGCTGGCCGGTGGGCGCGCAGAACATCCTCAAGGGCGTGCTCGTCGTCGCGGTCGTCGTCATCTCGACCGCCGCGACCGGCACGGGCCGGTCCACCCTCGCGCGCTTCCGCGCCTCCCTGCACCTCGGAAAGAAGGAGACCATCCATGGCTGACCTCGACGACCTGCGCGACGGCACCGACTTCGGCGGCGCGACCGTCGCCGCCGGCGGCTTCCACCTGAAAGGCCTCGGCGGCCAGGACTGGGGCATGCGTGCGCGCCTCTCGCGGATCTTCGACCCCGCCGACGGCAAGACGGTCATGCTGGCGTTCGACCACGGCTACTTCCAGGGCCCCACGTCGGGCCTCGAGCGGCTCGACCGCTCGATCGTCCCGCTCATCCCGCGGGCCGACGCGCTCATGTGCACCCGCGGCGCGCTCCGCACGACGATCCCCGCCGACAGCGGCAAGGGCATCGTCCTGCGCGCCTCGGGCGGGCCGAGCGTACTCAAGGAGCTCTCCGACGAGGAGCTCGCGGTCTCGATCGACGACGCCGTGCGCCTCGACGCGGCCGCGCTCGCGGTGCAGGTGTTCGTCGGCGGCGAGCACGAGACGAAGTCCGTCAAGAACCTCACGACCCTCGTCGACCAGGGCCAGGCGACCGGCATCCCCGTGCTCGCGGTCACCGCGGTGGGGCGCGACATGGTGCGCGACGCTCGGTACTTCCGCCTCGCGACCCGCATCTCGGCCGAGCTCGGCGCCGCCTTCGTGAAGACGTACTACGTGGAGGAGGGCTTCGAGACGGTCACGGCCGCCTGCCCGGTGCCGATCATCATCGCGGGCGGCAAGAAGGTCGAGGAGCGCGAGGCGCTCCGGGTCGCCTACCGCGCCATCCAGGAGGGGGCCGCCGGCGTCGACATGGGCCGCAACGTGTTCCAGTCCGAGCACCCCGAGGCGATGCTCCAGGCCGTGCGCGGCGTCGTGCACGACGGCCTGACGCCCGAGGACGCCTTCTCGCTCTACGAAGAGCTCTCGCACTGAGCCGAAGGGCCGGCGACGGGGCATCCGTCGCCGGCCAGGCTCTCACGATGCGCGCCGCGCACGGCGCGCCCCGCGTTCCGCTTCACCGGAGGACTCATCAGCCATGCCCGCTCTCTCGACGTACGCTCCAGCGCCCGCATCCGTCGACGTCGCCGTGATCGGCGCCGGCATCAACGGCCTCGCGATCGCCCGTGAGGCCGCACGCCGCGGCCGCTCGGTGCTGCTCATCGACCAGGACGACCTCGGGGCGCGCACCTCCGCGATCGCGACCCGGCTCATCCACGGCGGGCTCAAATACCTCGAGCGGCTCGAGGTGCACCTCGTGCACGAGTCGATCCGCGAGCGGAACATCCTGCTCGAGCGCGCACCGCACCTCGTGCACCACTACCCGATGCTCATCCCGTTCTCGAAGGGCGCGAGCCGGCCGGGCTGGCTGCTCTCATGCGGGCTGCTGCTGCACGACGTCCTCTCGCTGCGGAAGCCCCTGCCGTTCTCCCGCATCGTGTTCGGCGGGCGCCTCAAGCGCGACTACCCGTCGCTCGTCGAGGGCGGGCTCAAATGGGGCGGGCTCTTCCACGACGCGAACGTGCCGCTCACCGAGCGGCTCTGCGTCGAGCTCGCGATCGACGCGCAGGCGCACGGCGCGACCGTGCTCACGCACTCCCGGGTGGAGTCGCTCGTGCGCTCGGGCGGGCGGATCACGGGCCTCACCTACCGTGACCGCGTCGACGGCGAGCTGAAGCGGGTCGACGCTCGCGTCGTCGTGAACGTCGCGGGGCCGTGGGTCGACGCCGTGCTCGACCTCGCCGGCGCCCACGACCGTCAGATCGGTCCGACGAAGGGCAGCCACCTCGTCGTCGACGCCTTCCCGGGTGCGCCGTCGACGTGCATCTTCTTCGAATCGCCCGACGACGCCCGGCCCATGTTCGTCCTGCCCTGGGCCGGCAAGTACATGATCGGCACGACCGACCTGCCCTACGACGGCTCGATCGACGAGATCGTGATCGACGACGACGAGGTCGACTACCTGCTGCGCGCCGTGAACGGACTGATCCCCGCGGCGCGACTCACGGCGGACGATGTGCTCTGGTCCTATTCGGGCGTGCGGCCGCTGCCGTACGTGGCCGACCTCGACGACCCGTCGAAGGTCAGCCGTGATCACGAGATCATCGTGCACGACGGCGATCGCGCCGGCCTCGTCACGATCATCGGCGGCAAGTTCACGACGCACCGTGCGCTCGGCGAACTGGTCGCGAAGCGGCTCGAGCGTGCGCTCGGTGCGCGTCCCGGCCCGTCGCCGACGCGCGACGCCGACTTCCCGGGTGCGCCCGGTGGCGACTGGCCGGCGTTCCGGGCCGAGTTCGTACGGCGGAGCGCCCTCGCGCCAGCGACCGCGGAGCGGCTCGTCGACACCTATGGGCGACGCGCGGCCGAGGTCGAGGCGCTCGTCGCCGCGCAGCCGGAGCTCGGCGAGGTCGTCGACCGCGACACGGGTGCCATCGCCGCGGAGGCGGTGCACGCGGTGCGCGATGAAGGCGCGCACACGCTCGAGGACGTCATCCTCCGGCGCATGGCGGTCGGGGTGAACCGCGATGTCGGGCTCACCGCCGCGCCCGCGATCGCCGCCGTGCTCGTCGCCCACGCGGGGTGGAGCCGCGAGTACGCCGACACCCAACTTGACCGGTACCGGATCGCGGTGCGACGCTTCATGCCGCGTGGACTCCGGGCCGAACGAACTGCCTGACCACCGCGAGGAGACCCACGTGACGAAGAAGCACTGCGTCGTCGGCATCGACGTCGGCCTCACGGCCGCGAAGGCCGCGGCCTTCGACGAGGACGGGAACGAGCTGCGCACGTACTCGGCGCCGAATCCACGCGTCGCCGTGGCGAGCGATCGCCAGGAGATCGACATGGACGGCCTGTGGGGCGTCGTCGCGGACGTGCTCTCGCTGCTCACCGCCTGGCTCGACGCCGAGGGTTGGGAGGTGCGAGCGGTCGGCGCCACCGGGCACGGCAACGGACTCTACCTCGTCGATGAGGCGCTGCGCCCCGTCCGGCCCGCGTTCGCCTCGACCGACACGCGAGCCGAGTCGATCGTGGCGGGGCTCGACCCTGCCGAGGTGGAGCGGGTGCGCGAGGTCACGGGTTCGGTGCCCTGGGCGGGCCAGCCAGGGCTGCTGCTGCGGTGGATGCACGAACACGAGCCGGCGGTGCTCGCGACCTCGAGCTGGGCGCTGACCTGCAAGGACTGGATCGCGGCGTGCCTCACGGGTGTCGCGAGCGCGGACTATTCGGATGCCTCGGCCTGCGGGCTCGTGGCCCTCGCCTCGCGCGAGTACGAGGGCGCGGCGTTCGACCTGCTCGGGCTGCCGCGCGAGCTCATGCGGTTGTTGCCGCCGCTCGCGGAGTCCGACGCGGTCGTGGGGCAGGTCACGCCCGATGCGGCGGCGCGGACGGGGCTGCCCGTCGGGACACCGGTCGTCGCCGGCTGCATGGACTGCGTCGCGAGCCCCATCGGCGCCGGCGCGGTCGGTCCGGGCGACGTCACGATCATCGTCGGGACCTGGGCCATCAACTCGGTCGTCGTTCCCGCCGACCAGGCCCCGCCCCGCGTCACGCTGAACGCACTGCTGCCCGAGCCCGGGCTCATGCTCGCCCAGGAGGTCGCACCGACGTCGGCCGCGAGCATCGAGTGGTACTCGTCGCTCATGTCGACCCTCGCGGTCGACCAGGTCACGCCGCAGCAGCTGCTCGCCGCGGCCGCCGACGTGCCGGCGGGTGCCGACGGCCTGCTCTTCCTGCCGTTCGTGCACGGCGCGCCCGAGCACCTCGGCGCATCGGGCTGCCTGCTCGGCGCACGCGGCAGCCACGGGTACCGCGAGGTCGCCCGGGCCGTGGCCGAGGGCATCACGCAGTACCACCGCGTGCAGCTCGCGAAGGTCCGCGCGAGCGGTGCGACGGTCTCGGAGGAGCCCTGGACCCTCGCCGGCGGGGGCGCGAAGAACCCGCTCTGGGCGCAGATGTTCGCCGACGTGGTGGGTCACCCGGTGCGCCGACAGCTCGGCACCGAGCTGGGCGCGAGAGGCGTGGCCTCGCTCGCCGCGCGCGGCGCCGGTCTCGACACCGCGTGCTGGCGCGTCGACCCCGACCCCGAGCTCGTCGTCCGACCCGGCGCGGAGCGCGAGATCTACCGCGCGCAGGGCGACCGCTTCGATCGCGTGCTCGGCGCGATGGGCGCGGTCTGGACGGAGGCGGCCCGATGAACGAGGCGACGACGACGCGACCTTCTCCTGCAGCGCCTGGCGCGGCCGCGGAGCATCCGCTCGGTCCCGACGTCGAGGCGGCGCTCGCCGAGATCACGCGCGCGTCGCGCGCGCTGGGCGGCGACCCGGCGCTCGTGCTGCACGGCGGCGGCAACACCTCCATCAAGGCGACGGGCACGGATGTCACCGGCGAGCCCGTCGAGCTCGTGCTCGTGAAGGGCAGCGGATGGAACCTCGGCTCGATCGAGCCCGCGGGGTTCGCGCCGCTCCGGCGCCGCCGCCTGCTCGACCTGCTGCGCCTCGAGCGCCTCGACGACGAGCGGATGGTGAACGAGCTGCGTCAGGCGTCGGTGGACGCTGCCGCGCCGACGGCGTCGATCGAGGCGCTGCTGCACGCACACCTGCCTGCGCGGGTCGCGCTGCACTCCCACGCCGACGCGATCGTCGCGCTCACGCACGCCGCCGGCCATGACGGCCGGGTCGCCGAGGTGCTCGGCGACGGGGTGCTCGTGCTGCCGTACGTCATGCCCGGGTTCGAGCTCGCGAAGCTCGTCGCCGGGGCCGACCTCACGGGCATCGACGCGATCGTGCTGAGCGGCCACGGTCTGTTCACCTTCGCCGACGGTGCGGATGCCGCGCTCGCGCGGCACCTGGAGCTCGTGGCGCGGGCGTCGGACGCGCTCGGGATCACGGCCTGGGGCGAGCCGGGCGAGGTCGCGCCGAGGCGCGGTGACCCGCTCGAGGTGGCCCGGCTCCGCGCCGCGATCAGCGCGGCGGCCGAGCGCCCCATGTTCCTGGTGCAGTCGGACTCGTCGCGTGCGCTCGCCTTCGCGGGGCGCCCGGGCCTCGCCGAGCTCACCTCGCGCGGCACGGCGACCCCGGAGCACGTCATCCACACCAAGCGTGCGCCGCTCGTGGGTCGGGATGTCACGCGCTACGCGGCCGAGTATCGGGCCTACGTGGAGCGCAACCGGGCGAGAGCCCGCGGGCCGTTCACCGAGCTCGACCCGGCGCCGCGCGTGGTGCTCGATCCCGAGCTGGGTCTGCTCACGGCGGGCGCGACGCTCGGCGCGGCCCGCGCCGCGGCCGACGTCGCCTCCCACACCATGGACGTCATCGACGCGGCCGATCGGCACGGCGGGTACCGCTCGTTCGACGAGGGTGAGAGCTTCGACATCGAGTACTGGTCGCTCGAGCAGGCCAAACTCGCTGCGGCGAAGCGCCGGCCGCTCGACGGCGAGGTGGCCGTCGTCACCGGCGCCGCCTCCGGCATCGGGCGAGCCGTCGCGGCGGCGCTGCTCGCGCAGGGGGCCGCCGTCGTCGGCATCGATCTCAACCCGGCGGTCGAGACGGCGTTCGCGGGCACGAGTGCGGGTGCGGGCTGGCGCGGGGTCGTCGGCGACGTGAGCGACGCCGAGGTGCTCGACGCCGCGTTCTCGCTCGCGGCGCGCGACTTCGGGGGCGTCGACGTGCTCGTCGTCGCCGCCGGCATCTTCCCCGAGAGCCAGGCGATCGCCGACCTCGACGACGCCGTGTGGGAGCGCGCCATGCGCGTGAACGCGACGGCGGTCGTGCGGGCGCTCCGCGCGGGGCATCCGTACCTGTCGCTCGCTCCACGCGGTGGACGCGTCGTGCTCGTCTCGACCAAGAACGTGGCCGCGCCCGGTCCGGGCGCTGCCGCCTACTCGGCCAGCAAGACCGCGGCGGCCCAGCTCGCGCGCGTCGCCGCGCTCGAGTGGGCCGGCGACGGCATCCGCGTGAACCAGGTCGACCCCGACGCCGTGTTCGACACCGCGATCTGGACCCCCGAGCTGCTCGCCGAGCGCGCCGCGCGCTACAGGCTCACGGTCGAGGAGTACCGCACGCGCAACCTGCTCGGCGTCGAGGTGACCAGCGCGCTCGTGGCGGACGCCGTGCTCGCGTTCTGCACCGGCCTGCCGGCCACGACGGGCGCCCACCTCTCGGTCGACGGCGGCAACGACCGCGTCATCTGATGGGTCGCGCCGGGAGCAGAAATCTGAGGGTTCGCTCCATGCCTCGGGGAAGCCGAACCCTGGGCCGCCGGAAACCCTAGGCTGGAGCGCATGACCGACGCCCCCCTCGCCTCCGGCATCGCGCTCGACGAGCTCGACCCCGCGGTCCGGCCGCAGGACGACCTGTTCCGACACGTCAACGGCCGTTGGATGGAGCGGACCGAGATCCCCGCCGACAAGGCGCGGTACGGCTCGTTCATCCTGCTGCACGAGGAGGCCGAGCAGGCCGTGCGCGAGATCATCGAGGAGGCGCAGGGCGCCGAGCCGGGCACGGAGGCGCGCAAGGTCGGCGACCTCTACGCCAGCTTCATGGACGAGGCGCGTGCCGAGGAGCTCGGCGCGACGCCCATCGCACCCCAGCTCGAGGACGCCGCCGCCGTGAGCTCGGTGCCCGAACTGCTCGCCGCCGTGGGCCGGCTCGAGCGCCAGGGCGTCTCGGGCTTCGCGCAGCTCTTCGTCGACAACGACCCGGGCGACCCCGAGCGGTATCTCGTGTTCGTCGAGCAGGGCGGCATCGGCCTGCCCGACGAGAGCTACTTCCGGGAGGAGCGCTTCGCCGCCATCCGCGACGCCTACCTCGCGCACCTCGAGCGGATGTTCCGGCTCGCCGGCCTCGACGAACCCGCCGAGCGGGCCGCCCGCGTGTTCGAGCTCGAGACCCGCATCGCAGCGACCCACTGGACCAACGTGGAGTCGCGCGACAGCGAGAAGACGTACAACCTCACGCCGTGGGCCGACGTGGTCGCCG
Organism: Agromyces sp. G08B096; assembly: GCF_040267705.1. NCBI lineage: Bacteria > Bacillati > Actinomycetota > Actinomycetes > Micrococcales > Microbacteriaceae > Agromyces > Agromyces sp. G08B096. Next base: position 3,410,609 of record NZ_CP158374.1, on the reverse strand, counting down.
CGGCATCCGGCGCGTCGGCCGACGGTCCCGACCTCGCGATCTGGCGCGACGCGATGGGTGTGCCGGCGGCCGCCTTCGACGAGCTCGTGGTGCGCCAGCCCTCGTTCGTGTCCGGCCTCGGCGAGCTGCTCGTCGAGAGCCGGCTGCCCGCCTGGCGCGACTGGCTCGCCTGGCAGGTGATCCGCTCGAGCGCCGCGTACCTGTCGAGCGACCTGGTCGAGGCGAACTTCGACTTCTACGGGCGCACGCTCACCGGCACCCCGCAGATGCGGGAGCGCTGGAAGCGCGGCGTCTCGCTCGTCGAGGGCTCGATGGGCGAGGCGGTCGGCCGCATCTACGTCGAGCGCCACTTCCCGCCCACCGCGAAGGCGGCCATGGACGACCTCGTCGCGAACCTCGTCGAGGCCTACCGCCGCTCGATCACCGACCTCGACTGGATGGGTGAGGAGACCAAGCGCCGCGCCCTCGACAAGCTCGCGAAGTTCACCCCGAAGATCGGCTACCCGGTGAAGTGGCGCGACTACTCCTCGCTCGCCGTCGACGCGGGCGACCTCATCGGCAACGTGCGCGCGACGGCGGAGTTCGAGTTCGCCCGCGAGCTCGGCAAGATCGGCAAGCCCATCGACCGCGACGAGTGGTTCATGACGCCGCAGACGATCAACGCGTACTACAACCCCGGCTTCAACGAGATCGTCTTCCCGGCCGCCATCCTGCAGTTCCCGTTCTTCGACGAGAGCCGCGAGGCCGCGGCGAACTACGGCGCGATCGGCGCCGTCATCGGCCACGAGATCGGCCACGGCTTCGACGACCAGGGGTCGAAGTACGACGGCGACGGCCGGCTCACCGACTGGTGGACCGCCGACGACCGGGCCGCGTTCGAGGAGCGCACCAAGGCGCTGATCGACCAGTACGACGCGCTCGTGCCGCTGCAGCTGGCCGGCCGCGCCGGCGAGGCATCCGATGGCGGATCGAGTGAGACGGATGCCCCGGCCGAGGCGCCGCACGTGAACGGCGCGCTCACCATCGGCGAGAACATCGGCGACCTGGGCGGTCTCGCGATCGCGTGGAAGGCGTATCTCATCTCCCTCGACGGCCAGGAGCCGCCCGTCGTCGACGGGCTCTCCGGCGCGGAGCGCTTCTTCCTCTCGTGGGCGCAGGCCTGGCAGCTGAAGGCGCGCGATGAGGAGGTCGTCCGGCTGCTGGCCATCGACCCGCACTCGCCGAGCGAGTTCCGCTGCAACCAGATCGTCCGCAACATCGACGAGTTCTACACTGGCTTCGGAGTGACCGCAGACGACGCGCTCTGGCTCGACCCGACCGAGCGGGTGACGATCTGGTAGCCGCGACCCGTCCGTTGTCCACTCCACCGATCTCGAGCGCGCCGCAGCCCGCGGTGGGGGAGCGCCGACCGACAGAGAAGGAACTCGCCACCGTGGTGACGTCGTCGCAGGGCTCCGAGCGTCGCTCGCGCCATGCGGTCGTCCGGCGAGGCAAGCACCTCACCGACGGACCCTACGAGGACTTCAGCCGCGGCTTCGCCGCCCTCGGCGAGCTCGCGCTCGCGGGTGTGCAGGTCTCGGCGCGGGCGACCGATCTCGCGACCGGCCGCGTGCTGTTCTCGGTCGACGACCACGTCGTCATGCCGACGGCGTCGATCGGCAAGGTGCTGCTCCTCGTCGAGGTCGCCTCCCGCCTCACCGGGGCGAGTCCCGAGGCGTTCACCGTGCTCGACCGCGCCCCTCGCGACGCGGTCGGCGACTCCGGCATCTGGCAGCACCTGCAGTCGCCGAGCCTGCCGATCGCCGACCTCGCGGCGCTCATCGGCGCGACGAGCGACAACCTCGCGACGAACGTGCTGATCCGCTACATCGGCCTCGAGGCGGTGCGCGCCCGCACGGAGGCGCTCGGACTGACCCGCACCGCCCTGCTCGACCTGGTGCGCGACCACCGCGGGCCCGACGACGCCCCGCAGCTGTCGATCGGGTCGGCGAAGGAGCTCACGTGGCTGTTCGCGGCCCTCGCCCGCGGCGAGGTCGTGAGCCCCGAGGTCTCGCAGCGGGTCGTCGGCTGGCTGTCGCTGAACTCCGACCTCTCGATGGTCGCGTCGGCGTTCGGGCTCGACCCGCTGGCGCACCGCATGCCCGACCACAACGTGCTGCTCATGAACAAGACGGGCACCGACGGCGGCGTCCGCAGCGAGGTCGGCGTGCTCCGCGGGCCGCGCGCGAGCGTCGCCTACGCGGTGTCGACGTACTTCGCCGACACGCAGCTGTCGAGCCGGCTCTCGGTGCTCGAGGGCATGCGCCAGGTCGGGCTCGACCTATTGGAGTACGTGCACTAAGCGTCGGCGCTGCCGGCGTATGCCTCCGCGCTGCCGGCCGGCGCGTCGGCGTGCGCCAGGTACTCGAGTCCTTCGAGCACCGCCGACTCGGTCTCGGGTGCGCGCAGGATCGTGAAGTGCCCGTCGACGGGCAGGAGCACGTTGGTGGCGCCGTCGAGCGCGCTGCCCTCGGGCACGTGCGGGTCGTACCCGCCGAAGATCGACACGATGCGCCCGTTCACGTCGCCCGCACCGCCGAGCATGACGATCGTCTCGTCGTCGGGGAGGAAGGCGCGCGCGGCGGGGTCGAGCAGGAGGCGGGCGCGGCGGGATCCGCCGAACGGGGTCGCGACCGCGACGACGCCGAGCACGCCGAGCGGGCCGGGCTCGCCGGGCGCGGTCTGCCCGGCTTCGTGCACGAGCAGGTGCTTGCCGATGAGGCCGCCCTTGCTGTGGCCGACGATGACGCGGCCCGCCTGCGGCACGGGAAGGCGTGCGAGCGCGCGGACCAGCCGGTCGCCGGTGTCGACGATGGGCAGCCGGTTCACGCCGAGGCCGTGGACGGTTCGCACGCGGTACCCGGCGCGGTTCAGCCGCTCGGCGAGCGGGCGGAGGAACGACCAGTGCTCGTACACGCCGGGCAGCAGCACGATGTCGGGCAGCGCGTCGTCGCCCTTGAGCCAGTGCGCCGGTGGCCGGCGGGCACCGAGCGCGGCGAGCTGGCGGAGGCCCGCGTACGCGTAATCGGCGATCCACGCGCGGGCCTTGCGGGTGAGCGGCACGGGCGTGGCGGCATCCGTGGGCGGCGGCCCGGCCGACTGCGAGACGGATGCCGCGGCCACCGGCTCGCCCACCGGCAGCCCCGTCGCATGCCTGGCGATGAGCCGGGCGACCTCGGGCCCGGCCGTGACCATGGTCTCGTGCCCGCGCCCCGGCACCTCGACGTAGGCAGCGTGCGGCGCGAGCGCCGTCATCTCGCGGCCCCAGTCGCGGGGCACGACGCGGTCGCGCTCCGCCCGGACGACGAGGGTGCGTGCCTGGATGCGGGGCAGCACGTCCTCCATGCGGTGGGCGATCATCGGTCGCAGGTTGCGGACGTACCAGCCCATGCCGCCCTCGAGGTACGAGTGCAGGCCGATCGCGAAGACCTTGGGGCTGCCGATCGCGATGTCCTGCAGGAAACGCAGGCTCTGCCGGGTGATCGTGCGCTCACGCGGGTTCACCGTCGCGCCGATGAGGACGATCGGTCCGACGAGGTCCGGTCGCTGCGCGGCCGCCTCGGCCACGACCTGGGCGCCCGTGGAGTGGCCGACGAGCACCGGCCGGTCGAGCCCCTCCGCCTCGATCAACTCGGCGAGCAGGGATCCCGACTCGGGCATCGACAGGGGCGCCGCGGGGTCGGGTGAATCGCCGAATCCGGGCAGGTCGAGGGCGAGCACCCGGCCGGTCGGCTCGAGCGCGTCGGCGAGCGCCGCCCAGTACTCGTGCGCCATCCCGAGCCCGTGCACGAGCACGTACGTCGGGCCCGTGCGGGCACCCGACTCGGTGATCACGACGACCTCGTCGTCTCGGTGGAAGCGCCTGGTCACGGCCATGCCCGGCAGTCTAGGCGGCGTTAGAGTGGGGCCGGTGCGGCGCCCCGCAGGCGGCTCCGCCGGACGAGGAGGTCCACATGGCGCGACTCGATACCTCGCGCGGGTTCGCCCGCGCCGTGCAGTCGGCGATCTACCGGGCGGGCATCTCCGGCCGACGCCCTGCCGTGCCCACGTCGCCGGCCGCACTCGAGCAGGCCGCGCGCCGGGCGCTCGGCGCCGAGGCGTTCGCCTACCTGGCGGGCGGCGCCGGCGGCGAGCACACCATGGCCGCGAACCTCGACGCCTTCGCGCGCTGGCAGGTGGTCCCGCGCGTCCTCCGCGATGTCGCCGAGCGCGATCTGTCGATCGAGCTCCTGGGCCGCCGCCGTGCGACGCCGTTGCTGTTGTCCGCCCTCGGCGTGATGGAGCTCGCCCATGCCGACGCCGACGTCGCCGTCGGCCGGGCGGCCGCGGCACTCGGCGTGCCGTACGTGCTGTCCAACCAGGCTTCCCGGCCGATGGAGGAGGTCGCCGACGCCATGGGCGACGCCGCCAGGTGGTTCCAGCTCTACTGGAGCTCCTCCGACGAGCTGAACGCGTCGTTCCTCCGGCGGGCCGAGGCGTGCGGCTGCGAGGCCGTCGTCATCACCCTCGACACGCACCTGCTCGGCTGGCGGACCCGTGACCTCGACCTCGGCTTCCTGCCGTTCACGCGCGGGCAGGGCATCGCGCAGTACAGCTCCGACCCCGTCTTCGCGGAGCTCGTCCGCGCGCGCGTCGCGTCGGGTGCCGTCGGCGATCCGGATGCCCCTCCCGTGAAGGTCACCCTGCAGGCGGTCCGGGCCGCCCTCGACATCGCGCGCGCCGGCCGGCGTGCCGGGCTCGTCGACGGCGGGCTCACCGCCGCCATGCGGTCGGCGCTGCCGCGCGCCGCCGTCGAGACCTTCCTCGACGTGTTCGCCGACCCGACCCTGACGTGGGAGCGCGTCGCCCGCGTGCGCGATCTCACCGACCTGCCCGTCGTGCTCAAGGGCGTCGTGCACCCGGATGACGCCGACCGGGCCGTCGAGGCGGGCATGGACGGCATTGTCGTCTCCAACCACGGCGGACGCCAGGTCGACCGCTCCGTGCCGACGCTCGCCGTGCTGCCCGAGATCGTGGAGCGCGTCGCCGGCCGGGTGCCGGTGATCCTCGACTCGGGCGTCCGCAGCGGTGCCGACGCGGTCATCGCCCTCGCCCTCGGCGCCACCGCGGTCGGGCTCGGTCGCCCCTACGCGTACGGGCTCGCCGTGGCCGGGGCGACCGGGGTCAGCGAGGTGCTGCGCAACGTCATCGCCGAGCTCGACGTGACGCTCGCGCTCGCCGGATGCACGTCCGTCGCGGAGCTCGGACCGGAGGTGCTGCGCGCGGCCTGAGCGGGGTCAGCCCCGCATCCACGCCTCGATGCCCGCGGCGTCGGACGGCAGCGCCGCCGACAGCACCTCGTTGCCCGACGGCGTGACCAGCACGTCGTCTTCGATGCGGACGCCGATGCCGCGCAGCTCGGGCGGCACGGTCAGGTCGTTCGCCTGGAAGTAGAGCCCGGGCTCGACGGTCAGCACCGCACCCGGGCGGAGCGGGTCGTCGAGGTAGCGCTCGTCGCCGATCCGGGCGCAGTCGTGCACGTCGAGTCCGAGGTGATGGCCCGTGCCGCTCGGGAGGTACCGGCGGTGCTGCTGGCCGGTCGGCGACATCGCCTCGTCGACCGAGACGCGCAGGATGCCGAGCTCGTGCAGGCCGGTCGCGATCCACTCGTAGGCGGTGCTGCGCATGTCGCGGAAGGTCTTGCCCGGCCGTACCTGGGCGAGCGCCTCGCGGTGGGCGCGCTCGACGAGGGCGTGGACCTCGCGCTGCGCCGGCGTGTAGGTGCCGTCCGCGGGCAGGGTGCGCGTGACATCCGCGGTGTAGAGCGTGCGCGCCTCGACGCCAGCGTCGATGAGCACGACCTCGCCCGCGCGGACCGGGCCGTCGCAGCGGGTCCAGTGCAGGGTGGGCGCGTGCGCGCCGCTGCCCACGATGGTGGAGTAGCCGACCCCGTTGCCGAAGGTGCGCGCATGCCGTTCGAAGGTCGCCTGCAGCCAGCGCTCGCCGCCGAAGTCCATCGCGGCGGGCAGCTCGGCGACAACCGCGCGGAACCCGCCGACGGTGGCGTCCACCGCGTCGCGGAGCTGGGCGATCTCCCAGTCGTCCTTGACGAGCTTCGCGGCCGACAGGGCGATCGCGAGCTCGGCCGGGCGGACGAAGCGGTCGCCGATCGCGGGTTCGTCGGCGCCGGCGAGCCAGGCGTCCGCGGGCAGCGCGTCGAGTGCGCCGGGGAGCTCGTCGATCGACCGAACGGGCAGGTCGAGCGCGGCCGACCATTCGGCGAGGCCCGCGGCTGGGCCGATCCACAGCTCGCCGCGAAGCGGGTCGGCCGAGAACCCTGGTGTGCCGGGTCCGATCGGCTCGGGCAGGTAGAGGACCGCGTCATGCGCGCCCGCCGCGGGCCGCATGATGAGCACGGCGGCCTCGGCGAGGCACGAGGTCAGCCAGACGAAGTCGCTGTCGGGCCGGAAGTCGAACTCGGTGTCGTTCGCGCGGACCTTGGCGCGTCCCGAGGCGATCACCAGGGTCCGGCCCGGGAGCTCCGCCCCGAGGTCGGCGCGATGGCGCGCGGCCGCCGCGGCGGCCCCTGGCGCCACCGTTGCCGTGCGATCCACCGGCCCCCAGTCGGAGGCGAGGGCGCGACGGAACTCGTCGGTGTCCGGAAGCGGCTGGGTGCGGGGATCGCGGAAGGTGAACGGCGCTGGACGCATGGCACCCAGTTACGCAGGCGACGTCGGAGAACGTCAAGCCGGCTCCCGGCTCTTCAGCAGAACATCCAGCAGGGATGCCCCATGCGACGCGGTTCGTCCTGAATCGGTGCTGATCACGCCGCCCGATCCGGACGGAACGCCGCGCGATTGACATCGCTTTCCGGGCCTTCCCACAATGTGCTCATGACCGGATCGGACTCATCCCAGCCCCACGACGGCCCCGAATTCGACCTCGATCGGCGGGTGTTCGACATGGTCTCCTCGACGGCCAGCCGGGTCGATCCCGACGCCCCGACCCGGTTCGTGTACCACGAGTCCGAGGGCGTGCTCTGGGGCGAGTACGTCGGCGACACCGTCGTCGTCGGACGGTTCTGCGGCGTGCGCCGCGACGCCACGATCGACATCTCGTTCGTGCATCTCGGGCACGGGGACGCCGGCACGACGACCGGCACCGCGACCTCGGAGATCTCACGCGCCGAGGACGGCGCGCTGGTGCTCACGGAGGAGTTCCGCGCGCCCGACGGATCGCTGCACACGAGCGTGTGCCGTGAGGTCGTCGGCGCCGCGCCGGCCTGACCGTCAGCGGCGACGCCGATCGGGCACGCGCTGCGCGCGCTCGTCGCTCGTGCGCACGAATCGCGTCATTCCGAACCGCTCGCCCGAGTCCTCGACCGATGAGGCCGCAGACCGGGTCATCCGCAGCGACACGTCGGAGCGTTCCTCGTCCATGAGGAAGACGGTGGTCGTCGCCTTGATCGACGGCCACTGCGCCAGCCGGGTCGCCACCAGCTCGTGGATGGCCGCGACGTCGTGGGCGCGGACGAGGAGCATGGCGTCGTGCTCGCCGGTGGTGACCGCGAAGTACTCGAGCTCCGGCACCGAGCCCAGCCGCGCGCGGAAGTCCGCCCACTGGCTCTGGCGCAGCGTGATGAACACCATGGCGGCGACGCCGAGCCCGACGGCCGTGGGGTCGATGTCGGCGTGGACACCGCGGATGACGCCGTCGCGGAGCAGCGCCTCGTACCGTGCGTAGGCGTTCGATCGCGAGATGCCGAGTCGCTCCGCGAGCGCGGCGACGGAGGTTCGCCCGTCCTCGCGCAGGAGCTCCAGCATGCGAACGTGCGTGTCATCGAGTTGCATCTCGGGACTCCATCTGTCCAGTCACAACGGCGGGAGGGGCGATCAAAAGGGAGAATATGCCACTCTTCGGCGAATCGCGAGACATTTGTTCTTCGTTACCGCATCGTTGATTGACGATCTATCGGTCGAACAGTACTTTCGCACCCATCCCTCCAAGCAGAAGGAGCTCCTCTTGTCACCTTCGTTCCGCCGTCGCGGCCGCCTGGTCGCTGCCGCCGGTCTGACCGTCGCCGCGGCGCTCGGGGTCAGCGCCTGCTCGTCCGCCGCGCCGACCGAATCCGGTTCCGGCTCCTCGCTCGTGGTCGACGCCTCGTTCGACCTGAAGACCGCCGACCCCAACCGCGAGTACGAGACCACGGGCTCGATCGTCGCCAAGGCGCTCTACGAGACGCTGCTCACCTTCGACGGCGACGACGTCACCACGCCGGTCGACGGGCTCGCGAGCTACGAGATGAACGCCGACAACACCGTCCTCACCCTCACGATGAAGGAGGGCCGCACGTTCTCCGACGGCTCGGAGGTGACCGTCGACGACGCCGTGTTCTCACTGCAGCGGGTGCAGGGCCTGAAGGGCAACCCGTCGTTCCTCCTCGACGGCGTGACGATCGAGAAGACGTCCGACACGACGCTGACGCTCACCTCGGCGACGCCGAACCCCGCGCTGCCGTTCATCCTGCCGAACCCCGCCCTCGGCGTCGTCAACCAGGACGTCGTCGAGGAGAACGGCGGCAGCACCACCCCGGACGACGCCGCCGAGTCGTTCCTCAACACGGAGTCGGCCGGTTCGGGCCCGTACGTGCTGGAGTCCTTCGACGCCGCCTCCCAGGTCGTGTTCACGGCGAACCCCGAGTACTCGGGCGACAAGCCGGCATACGAGCGCATCGTGCTGCGCAACGTGCAGGGCCCCACGCAGAAGCTCAACGTCGAGGCCGGCGATTCGCAGGTCGCGCTCGACCTGAACCCCGACCAGGTCGCCGAGCTCGACACCTCCAAGGTGTCGATCATCGCCAACCCGTCGCGGTACATGATCTTCCTGCTGCTCAACCAGGACCCGTCGGTCAGCACGGTCACGAGCGACCCCGCGTTCCTCGAGGCCGTCAAGCTCGGCATCGACTACGACAAGATCGTCGAGCTCGCGGGCGAGGGCTCGGTGCGCCCCGGCGGATTCATCCCCTCGATCTTCAACGGCGCGCTCGATGCCGCAGACGGCAACCAGTACGACCCCGACGCCGCGGCCGCCGCGCTCGCCGAGTCGGGGTACGCGGGCGAAGAGGTCACCCTCAACTTCCCGAACGACATCACGGTGCAGGGCCTGTCGCTCCAGAGCGTCGCCGAGTCGATCCAGGCGCAGCTGAAGGAGGTCGGCATCACGATCACGCTGGCTCCCGCTCCGGTCGCGACCGAGCTCGACGCCTACCGCGACGGCAAGGAGACCATCGGGCTCTGGTACTGGGGCCCCGACTTCCCCGACCCCTCGAACTACCTCGCGTTCACCCCGGGTGAGCTCGTCGGCCTCCGTGCGGGCTGGGCTGCCGGCGCCGACCCGACCGTCACCGACCTCGCGGCGGCCGCCGTGGCCGCGACCGACCCCGCGGCCCGAGCGACCGCGTACGAGGAGCTGCAGAAGGCGCAGAACGCCAGCGGGCCGTTCATCCCGCTGCTGCAGCCGGCGCAGAACGTGGTCACCGCGCCGTCGATCACGACCGTGCCGCTGAACCCCACGTGGACCGTCGACCTTGCCGGAATCGAGTAAGACGGCCCCGGCCGAGCGTGGCGCGCGAGCGGGTCTGCACCCGCTCGCGCGCTATCTCGGCGTGCGCCTCGGCCTGACCGTCCTGCTGCTCTTCGGCGTGACGCTCGTCACGTTCACCCTGACCAACCTCGTGCCGGCCGATCCGGTGCAGGCCGCGCTCGGCGAGCAGGCCGCCGCCGACCCCGAGATCGTGGCGCAGTTCCGGGCAGACGCCGGCCTCGACCAGCCGCTGCCCGTGCAGTACGTCACCTACCTCGGAAACCTGCTCCAGGGCGAGCTCGGCACCTCGCAGCAGACGCGCCAGCCCGTCGCGGACGATCTCGGCAAGGCGTTCCCGGCGACGGCCGAGCTCGCCATCGCTGCCATCCTCATCTCCATCGTGATCGGCGTCGGCCTCGGGCTCTGGGCCGCGCTCCGCCGCCGGACCGTGACCGACCAGGCGATCCGGGTCGTCAGCCTCATCGGCATCTCGGTACCGTCGTTCTGGCTGGCGCTCGTGGTCTACTTCGTCTTCTTCTCGCAGCTGCACTGGTTCCCCGGGTCGGGCCGGCTGTCACCCGCCGCCATCCCGCCGCCCAAGGTCACCGGCATGTACACGGTGGATGCCGCGCTCGCCGGTCAATGGGCCACGTTCGGCGACGCCGTCGCCCATCTCGCGCTGCCGGCGGCGGTGCTGGCGCTCTACACGATCGGCCTGCTCACGAGGTTCGCGCGGTCGGCCATCCTCGAGGTGCTCGACCTCGACTACGTCCGCGCCGCGCGTGCCAAGGGACTGCCGGGTCGGGTCGTCGTCTCCCGGTACGTGCTGCGGGGCGCGCTCGTGCCGATCCTCACGGTGCTGGGCGTCGCCTTCGGCTCGCTGCTGTCGGGCACCGTGCTCGTCGAGAAGGTCTACTCCTGGCACGGCCTCGGCGAATACGCCTACTCCGCCGCCACGAAGCTCGACCTGCCGGCGATCATGGGCGTCGGGCTCATCGTGGGCTGCGTGTACATCGGGCTGAACTTCGTCATCGACGTCCTCTACGGCGTCATCGACCCGAGGGTGAGGGTGGCATGAGCGGCGGCACCGTGAGCGACGTCCTCGTCGCCCAGACGCGCTGGAAGGGGCGCTTCCGCGTGGCGAAGCAGCTGCGCACGCCGCTCGCGATCACCGGCGCGGTCATCGTCGCCCTCTGGATCGTGATCGCCGTGACGGCGGTCTGGATCCGCCCGTACGACCCGCTCGCGCAGGACTTCCCGCGCCTGCAGCCGCCGAGCGCCGAACACTGGTTCGGCACCGACCAGGTGGGCCGGGACGTGCTCTCGCGCGTCATCACCGGCGCCCAGGTGTCGCTTCCGCTCGCGCTGCTGCTCGTGCTGTTCGCGATGCTGATCGGCTCGGTGCTCGGCGCGATCGCCGGCTACTTCGGCAAGGCGATCGACGAGACGATCATGCGCATCGCCGACCTGGTCTTCGCGTTCCCCACGATCATCCTGGCGATGGTGATCGCCGCCGCGCTCGGGCCGAGCCTCGCGAACGCCGTGATCGCGATGCTCATCGTCTCGTGGCCCGCGTACTCCCGCGTCACGCGGTCGCTCGTGCTCGGCGCGCGGACGTCAGAGTACGTCATCGCCGGCCGGCTCCTCGGCAACGGCCCGTTCACCTCGCTCCGGAAGGACATCCTCCCGAACGTGGTCTCACCGGTCGTCGTGCTCGCCACGCTCGATGTCGGCACGGCGATCCTGCTGCTCTCCGGGCTCAGCTTCCTCGGCCTCGGTGCCGTGCCGCCGACGCCGGACTGGGGAGCGATGGTGGCCGAAGGGGTGCAGAACTTCTCGTCGTGGTGGATCGCGGTCTTCCCGGGCCTCGCGATCCTCAGCGTCGTGCTCGCGTTCAACTTCCTCGGCGATGCGCTGCGCGACGCGCTCGACCCGAGATCCCAGGAAGCCGTACAGGGGAGGGCGCTGTGAGCCTCATGACATCCGGCGACGACCGCGTGGTCGCCGAGGCGGCGACCGGCGGCGTGGTCGTCACCGGCCTCACCCTGAGTTTCGGCCGCGGCGAGAACCGGAAGCAGATCCTGCGCGGTGTCGATCTCACCGTGCCCGCCGGCCGCATCACGGGCCTCGCAGGCGAGTCGGGATCGGGCAAGACGATGACCGGCCTCGCGATCTGCGGTCTGCTGCCCGCGGGCGCCGACGTCGGCGGCAGCATCCGCTTCGAGGGCACCGAACTCGTGGGCATGCCGCAGCGCGGCATGAACCGGCTGCGCGGTGCGAAGATCGCCATGATCTTCCAAGACCCGACCGCGAGCCTGCACCCGATGCTCACCATCGAGGGCCAGCTCATCGACCACTACCGCCACCACACCGGGGCGGGCCGGCGGGCCGCCAGGGCTCGGGCGCTCGAGGTCCTCGAGCTGGTGGCCGTGCCGCAGCCCGAGACGGCGCTCCGGAAGTACCCGCACCAGTTCTCCGGCGGGCAGCTGCAGCGCATCGCCATCGCCTCGGCGTTGATGTGCGAACCGGCGGTGCTCATCGCCGACGAGCCGACGACCGCGCTCGACGTGACGGTCCAGGCCGGCATCCTCCGGCTCCTCCGCCGGCTGTGCGACGAGCTCGGCATCGCCGTCATCCTCGTCACCCACGACCTCGGGGTCATGTCGGCGCTCGCCGACACGATCGCGGTCATGCGCGACGGCGAGGTCGTCGAGCACGGCGACCGGCATCAGGTCATCACGGCCCCGAGGCATCCGTATACGACGGCGCTGATCGACGCCCTGCCGGAATCGGCGGCGCGGCCGGAGGCGCCCCGAAGCGAGGTCACCCCATGACGCTGCTGCAGCTCGACGACGTCCACGTGACCTACAAGCTCCCCGGCCGGGGGACGCTCCGCGCGGTCGACGGCGTGAGCTTCGACCTCGCGCCCAGGCAGGTGCTCGGCCTGGTCGGCGAGTCGGGCTGCGGCAAGTCGACGCTCGCCCGCGCCGTCTGCGGCCTCGAGTCGCTCTCGGGCGGCGAGATCACGTTCCAGGGTCGACGGATCGGCCCGCTCGGGCTGAAGCGTCGCGACCCGGCGCTCCTGCGCATCCAGATGGTCTTCCAGAACCCGTACGCCTCGCTGAACCCGCGACGCACCATCGGCAGCCAGATCGAGGACGGCCTCCGGGCGAATCCGACGCGCGACGCGTGGAGCGTGCCGGATCTGCTCGAGCACGTCGAGCTCGACCCCGCGAGCCGGACGCGCTATCCGCACCAGTTCTCCGGCGGCCAGCGGCAGCGTGTCGCGATCGCCCGGGCCATCGCCGCCGGCCCCGAACTGCTCATCGGCGACGAGCCGATCGCCTCGCTGGATGCCTCGCTGCAGGCGCGGATCGCGATCCTCATGCGCAACCTCGCCCTCGAGACCGGCGCCGGGCTGTTGTTCATCAGCCACGACCTCTCGGTCGTGCGCGTCATCGCGGACGACGTCGCGGTGATGAGCGCGGGCCGCATCGTCGAGCGCGGACCGGTGGACGAGGTGTGGACCGACCCGAAGGAGCCGTACACGCAGCGCCTGCTCGCCGCCATCCCGGCCGTCGACGGCATGGGCGTGCTGCCCGGCTGATCGCGCGGGCCGGCCCCGTCAGTCGATGAGGCCGGATGCCGCGAGCCGGGTGAGCACCGCACGGCCGGCGGGCGGGCAGCGGTCGGCGTCGGCGGTCGTGACCCAGTGCACGGCGCCGACCTCAGCCGACGCCTCGGGCGAGGCATCCGTCTCGGCGCGGAAGACGCGCATCCGCACCTGGCGGCCGTCGGGTTCGCCGTGCGCCTGCGTGCGCACCTCGAAGAGCTCGTCGAGCGACGCCGGATCCAGGCGCAACGCGACCTCCTCGAACGCCTCGCGCGCGGCCGCCTCCGCCGCCGTCTCGCCCGGATCGATCTTGCCGCCCGGCATGTAGTACACCTCGCGCTCACGCGCCGTCACCATGAGGACGCGACGGTCGCGGATGAGGGCGATGGCGGAGACGAGGAGGTCGGGCAGCTGAGGCATCCGTCTCAGGGTACGCGGCGTCCCGCCCGTAGGATGGAGGCACCGCACCCACCTCCGGGCCTCGCCCGACCAGCTCGACCATTGGAGCCACCGTGGCCGCACCCAGCCGTCTCGATTCCGTCATCACGCTCGCCCAGCACCGCGGGTTCGTCTTCCAGGCGGGTGAGATCTACGGCGGCTCGAAGTCGGCCTGGGACTACGGGCCCCTCGGCGTGGAGCTGAAGGAGAACATCAAGCGCCAGTGGTGGCGCTACATGGTGCAGAGCCGCGACGACATCGTCGGCCTCGACTCCAGCGTCATCCTGCCGAAGCAGGTGTGGGAGGCCTCGGGCCACGTCGAGGTGTTCTCCGACCCGCTCGTCGAGTGCCTGCACTGCCACAAGCGGTACCGCGAAGACCACCTCGTCGAGGAGTTCGAGGAGAAGAAGGGCCGGGCGCCCGAGGGCGGCCTGGCCGAGATCGTCTGCCCCAACTGCGGCACGCGCGGGCAGTGGACCGAGCCGCGCGCCTTCTCCGGCCTGCTGAAGACCTACCTCGGCGTCGTCGACGACGAGTCGGGCCTGCACTACCTCCGCCCCGAGACGGCCCAGGGCATCTTCGTGAACTTCGCCAACGTGCTGCAGGCGGCGCGCATGAAGCCGCCGTTCGGCATCGGCCAGATCGGCAAGAGCTTCCGCAACGAGATCACGCCGGGCAACTTCATCTTCCGCACCCGCGAGTTCGAGCAGATGGAGATGGAGTACTTCGTCGAGCCCGGCACCGACGAGGAGTGGTTCGACTACTGGGTGCAGCACTGCTGGGACTGGTTCGTCGACCTCGGCATCGACCCCGAGCACATCCGCCTCTACGAGCACCCCAAGGAGAAGCTCTCCCACTACTCCAAGCGGACCATCGACATCGAGTACCGCTTCGGCTTCGCCGGCAGCGGTTGGGGCGAGCTCATGGGCGTCGCGAACCGCACCGACTTCGACCTCAGCACCCATTCCGAGCACTCCGGCAAAGACCTGTCGTACTTCGACCAGGCGAAGAACGAGCGCTGGGTGCCCTACGTCATCGAGCCGGCGTTCGGTCTCACCCGGGCCCTCATGGCCTTCCTCGTCGACGCGTACCACGTCGAGGAGGTGCCGAACGCGAAGGGCGGCACCGACAGCCGCACGGTGCTGAAGCTCGATCCGCGCCTCGCGCCCGTGAAGGCGGCCGTGCTGCCGCTCAGCCGCAACGAGAAGCTGTCGCCGCTCGCGCGTGAGCTCGCGGCGAAGCTCCGCCGGAACTGGAACGTCGACTTCGACGACGCCGGGGCGATCGGCCGCCGCTACCGCCGCCAAGACGAGATCGGCACGCCGTTCTGCATCACCGTCGACTTCGACTCGCTCGAGGACGATGCGGTGACGGTGCGCGACCGCGACACCATGCAGCAGGAGCGCGTGCCGCTCGCCGAGCTCGAGGGGCACCTGGCCGCGCGGCTCGTCGGGGCGTAGGCGCGGGCGACCGGGTCGGCGCGGCGCGAGTCGGCACGGCCGGGGTCGGCTCCATCGGCGGGGTCAGCCCCGCTCGGCCCACTCCCGGGCGAGGATGCCGTAGATCGCGGTGTCCTCCCAGGCGCCGTCGTGGAACTCCTCTTCGAGGATGGTCGCCTCACGACGCATCCCGAGCCGTTCGCAGAGCCGAGCCGAGGCCGTGTTGCGCGCGTCGAGGATCGCCTGCACCCGGTGCGGACGCAACCGCTCGAATGCGAACGCGAGCGCCGCGCCCGCCGCCTCGGCGGCGAGACCGCGGCCCTGGAACGCCGGGTGCAGCACCCAGCCGATCTCGAGCTGAGCATGCTCGGCGTTGGAGACCCGCAGCATCACGTCGCCGACGACGCGGTTCCGCCCGGCCGCCTGGTCGGCCGCCACGGATGGCTCGCCCACGAGCTCCATCGCGAGGATGACCCCGTCGCCCGCCGCCACGAGTCGCCGCATGCCAGCCCTCGTGCGGGTGTGCTCGTACGCCTCCTCCTCAGACCGCTCGGGCCACGGGATGTAGCGGAGCACCTCGGGCAGTCGCTGGTACTCCCAGACATCGGGCGCATCGGAGGTCTCGAGGGGGCGCAGCCGCAGGCGCTCGGTCGTGAGCGGGTCGGCGGCCAATCCGGACGCGTCGAACGGAAGGCGCAGGGCGGGCGGGTCGGCTGAGGGGGTCATCGGGAGTCAGTGTACGAGCGCCCGCCGACGGATGGGGGCGCGCCCGCCGGCCCGTTCAGAACGAGGGCGCGTCGCCCCCGGCGGCCGCCTCGCGCGGCGTCTCCGCACGGGGAGCGGCGATGCTCGACGCAGGGTCGGCCTGGACGCCGAACAGCGCCTCGACGGCGTCGATGAACTCGCGCTGGCGGCCGGCACGTGCGTGCTCGCGCGAGCGGACCATCGGCGTGTGCAGGAGCACGCCGGCCATGTGGCGCAGCGCGGCCTCGATGCGTCCGTCGTCGTCGCCGCGGGCCCGGGACCGGGCGATCTCGGCGTCGAGCACGTCGAAGACGTGGCGACGCAGCGCCACGACGGTGGGGGCGAGGTCGAGCTCCTCGCCGACCTGGCCGAAGTCGCGGGCCGCGGCGCGCACGATGTCGCGTGCGGCGTCGGTCGAGCCGAACTCCTCCATGGGCGCGTGGAACTTGATGGTCTCGAGGTCGAGCAGCTCGACGCCGGCGAGGCCCGCGACATCGGGGTCGACGTTGCGCGGCAGGCCGAGGTCGATCACGAGCCGACGACGCTCGGGCTCGGGCACGATGCCGCCGTCGAGCGTGCGCACCGGCGCGGTCTCGCCGGCGAGCCGCTCGGCGCCGGCCTCGAGGAGGGCGCGGTCGATCACGTGGTGCTCGGCGAGCGTGCAGGTGACGATGACGTCGGCCGCCGCGGCGGCACGCGCGAAGTCGTCGCGAGCGACGGCCGGCAGGTCGTGGGATGCCGCGAACCTGGCGCCGCGGCCGGAGGGGGAGTACACGGCGAGGTCGACGGCGCCGCGCTCGCGGAGCGCGGCCAGCGACGCGCCCGCGTAGCGGCCGGTGCCGACGAGGAGGATCTTCGTCGCCGACCAGTCGGTGATGCGGCTCTCGGCGAGGTCGAGCGCGAGGCGGACGAGCGAGCGGCCCTCGGCGCCGAGGCCGGTGCGGTTCTTCACCTGCCGCGACGTCTGCGCCGCGCGCTGGAAGAGCCGTTCGAGTTCTGGCGTCGTGGTGCCCTCGGCGCGCGCCCGTTCCAGCGACCGCCGCACCTGGCCGGCGATCTCGCCTTCGCCCACGACGACCGACTCGAGGCCGGAGGCGACGGCGAACAGGTGCGCGGCCACGGCGTTGCCGTGTGCGAAGCCGAAGCTCGCGCGGAGCTCGTCGGGCTCGAGGCCCGAGACGTCGCCGACGGAGCGGATCGCGCCGTGCACGGCGTCGACGGGGGAGTCGCCCTCGGGGGCGTCGAGGTCGAGGTACGCCTCGAACCGGTTGCAGGTGGCGACCACGACGGCGCCCTGCACCGACTCGTGGCCGGCGATCAGCCGTCGCCCCGCGTCATCCGCGGTCGCCGAAAGCCGCTCGAGCATGTCGAACCCGGCGTTCTTGTGACTCGCGGTGAGGCAGATGAGCACCAGCCGATTCTACCCGCGGTCGAAGGGTGCTCCGATCAGGGAGGACACCGAGGGCGCGGACGCCCGCGGACCGCCGCGTCGCGTGCTCGTCAGCGCCCGGCGCCGACGAGCTGGGCGCTCGTGATCACGGGGATCGGGGCGGTGAGCGGGGGCAGCTCGAGCCCCTCCGCCGCGAGGGCGGCGCGGTGCTCGGCCTTCCACGTCCGCACGGTGGCGTAGAAGTCGGCGTCGCCGAGCGCGAAGGCGCCTGGGCGCTCGGCGCCGAGGAGCACCGGCACCTCGACGCTGGCGCCGTCGCGACGGATGCGCAGGACCACGACGGGCACCGTCGACGCGCCCGCCACGAGCCGGTCGCTGCGGATGGAGCGCACTTCGCTCCAGCGCACGCCGAGGACCCGCCGCGGCCGGCGGCCACCGGTCCAGAACGACAGGCCGGCGCGGTCGGCGAGCACCGAGAACCGGGAGGGCACGCGGGCCGTGACGCCGAGTTCGGCGAGCGCGGCCGTGAGCGCACCGTGACGGATGCCGCAGGCCACGGCGCCGTGGGGCGAGGCCTGCTCGAGCGCCGCGCGGCGGTTCCGGCAGGCCGCGACGGTTGCGAGGCGGCGGAGGGCTGCGATGGCGACGGCCAGCGCGCAGAGCGCGAGGAACGCGAGGCCGGCCGCCGTGCCGGGAACCGGCGGGAGCAGCGCGACCAGGCGGTCGACCTTCGGCGGCATGGCCGCGAGGACGCCGACGACGAGGGCCGCGGCGCAGGCCACGACGAGGATGAGCGCGGCGCGCTGCCGCGATGAGGTGAGGGGCACGTCGGTCTCCGTGGGGGTCGGAGGCGCGCCGACGGTGGCGCGTCGTCGTGTGGGGGCACGACCTTGCCGATGGTAGCGCGACCACGCGCCGTTTGTAAGGGGTCCTCGCATTCCGCCGCGAGCGCTGGTCCGGGTGCCGCTTCGTGCATTCCGCCGCGAGCCTGCGGGGCACCGGCCCGCGCCCAGCCCTGCCCCAGCCGCGGGCTGCGACAATGTGCGGGTGATCCTTCCCCCGCAGCATCCGCTCAGCGCCGGCCTGACCACCGACTCCCGTCTCGTCCGGGCGTACCGCGGGGAACGGGCCGACACGACGCCCGTGTGGTTCATGCGGCAGGCGGGCCGCTCGTTGCCCGAGTACCGCGACCTGCGCGTCGGCACCCGCATGCTCGACGCATGCCTCGACCCGGCCATGGCCGCCGAGATCACGCTCCAGCCCGTGCGCCGCCACGGGGTCGACGCGGGCATCTTCTTCAGCGACATCGTCGTGCCGTTGAAGCTCGTGGGCGTCGACGTCGAGATCCAGCCCGGTCGCGGCCCGGTGTTCGGACGCCGGTACGACGACGCCGCGGCGATCGCCGAGCTCACCGCCATCGATCCCGCCGGGCTCGACGCCGCGGCCGCGCCGATCACCGAGGCCGTGCAGCGCACCGTCGCGGAGCTCAACGAGACGGCGCCGGCCGGCCGCGAGACGGGGTCGACTCCGCTCATCGGGTTCGCCGGCGCACCGTTCACCCTCGCCGCCTACCTCGCCGAGGGCGGGCCGTCGAAGGATCACCTCGCCGCGCGAACGCTGATGCACGCCGACCCGGGGGCGTGGGCGGCGCTCATGCATTGGACGGCGGAGCTCACCGGCCGGTTCCTCCGCACCCAGGTGCTCGCGGGCGCCTCAGCGGCGCAGCTGTTCGACTCGTGGGCCGGCGCCCTCTCGCTCGACGACTACGAGCGGCACGTCGCGCCCGCCTCGGCACGGGCGCTGAGCTTCGTCCACGATCTCGCGTACGGCACGGGCGTCGCCGCCGGCGAGCCCGATGCCGCCGGTTCGGATGCCGCGACGCAGACGGTGCCCGTCGTCCACTTCGGCGTCGGCACGGGCGAGCTCCTCGGCGCGATGCGCGGCGTCGGTGCCGATGCAGTGGGCGTCGACTACCGCATCCCGCTCGACGTCGCCGCGGCCCGGGTCGGCGCGGGCGTGCCGCTGCAGGGCAACCTCGACCCCGCGCTGCTCGCCGCACCCTGGGCGGTGCTCGAGGCCGCCGTGCGCGATGTGCTCCGCCGCGGACAGGCCGCCCCGGCCCACGTCTTCAACCTCGGTCACGGCGTGCCGCCCGAGACCGACCCGACGGTGCTCACGCGCGTCGTCGAGCTGGTGCACGAGGCGGGCGCATGAGCGAGCCGGCACCGACCGCCGATACCGCCCGTACCGAGCGCGCGGCCGACGTCGTCGTCGTCGGCGGCGGCGTCGCGGGACTCGTGGCGGCGCTCGAGTGCGCCCGCATCGGACTCTCGGTCGTCGTGCTCGAGCGGTCCGGGCAGGTCGGCGGCTGCGTCGGGCGGATCGAGCTCGCGGGACTCCGGCTCGACTCGGGTGCCGAGTCGTTCGCGACGAGGGGCGGCGCCGTCGCCGAGCTCATCGAGCAGCTCGGCCTCGCCGCCCAGGTGGAGCGCCCGAACCCGGCCGGCGCCTGGCTCGTGTGGGGCGAGCAGGAGGCCTCCGCGCTGCGGGCCGCGCCGCTGCCGAAGACCGGCGTCCTCGGCATCCCGGCCAACCCGCTCGGCGACGACGTGCGGGCGATCATCGGCTGGAAGGGCGCCGCCCGCGCCTACCTCGACCGGCTGCGGCCGATCCTCCGCATCGGCCGTGCGGTCAGCCTCGGCGAGCTCGTGCGCTCGCGCATGGGGTCGGCGGTGCTCGACCGGCTCGTCACACCGATCTCCTCCGGCGTCTACTCGGCCGACCCCATGGACCTCGACGTCGACGTCGTCGCCCCCGGCCTCAACGAGGCGATGACCCGGGCGGGCTCGCTGTCGGGCGGCGTGGGCGAGCTCGTCGAGTCGCGCCGCGCGGGCGGCGCCGTGCTCGGCCTGCGCGGCGGCATGCACACCCTCGTCGACGCCCTCGTCGCCGAGCTGGCGCGATTCGGTGCGACCGTCGTGACGTCGGCCCCGGTCACCGGGCTCGTCCGGTCTGGTGGGGCGGCGGCGACGGAATCGGTCGACGGCGCGTCGCCGGGCTGGCGCGCGACCGCGGAGACCGAGGGGGGCGAGCTCGTCGTCGACGCCCGGTTCGCCATCGTCGCGGCGCCCGCTGCGGCGTCGCGGCCGCTGCTGGCCACCGCCGTCGACGGCTGGGCGGATGTCTCGTCCTGGCCCGATGCGGCCTCGGTCGAGCTCGTCACCCTCGTGCTCGACGCTCCCGCGCTCGCGGCCGCGCCGCGCGGCACCGGCGTGCTCGTGGCCGCCGGCACGCCGGGCGTCGCCGCCAAGGCGCTCACGCACTCGAGCGCGAAGTGGTCGTGGGTCGCCGAGCTCGCCGCACCGCATCAGGTGGTCCGCCTGTCGTACGGCCGCGCAGGCGGTCCGAACCCGCTCGACGGCCGGACCGATGCGGAGGTCGCCGACCTCGCGCTCGCGGACGCCGCCGCACTCACCGGCATCCCGCTCGACCGCTCGATGCTGGTCGCCGCGGGCCGCACCGCCTGGCGCGACGCCCTCTCGCACGCCGCGCTCGGCCAGCGCGACCGCGTGCGGTTCGTCGAACAGGCGATCGCCGCGGTGCCCGGGCTGGAGGTCACGGGGTCGTGGCTGGCCGGCACGGGCCTCGCCTCGGTGGTGCCGCACGCGCGTGCCGCCGCCGCGCGGATCAGGCACCTCGCCGTCGCCGGCGACGCCGGCGACGCATAGCCGGAACGGCATATTCCTCGCGCAACCCCCTTGCGAGGCCTCGGTCGGGGTCTACGCTGGAAGAACGCCGCCTGGCCGCGGGCGGCGGGATTGGGGTGGACATGAAGGGCAAGATCCTCTTCGTCGTCGGGCTGGGCGTCGGCTACGTGCTCGGCACCCGAGCCGGTCGCGAGCGCTACGAGCAGATCAAGCAGGCCGCCGAGAAGGTCTGGAACCAGCCGAGCGTCCAGCAGGGCGTCGGCACGGTCACCGACTTCGCGAAGTCGAAGGTCGGCGACCTCGGCGAGGTCGTGCTCGACAAGGCGAAGGAGTTCATCGGCTCCGCCACGCGGAGTTCCGGCGCGACCAAGCAGGACGTCTCGCGGGCCGCCGCATCGGCGCGCCGCGGCGTCTCGTCCTCGGCGAAGGCGGCGAAGTCGGCCGTCGATTCGGCCGCCGAGGCGATCGACGACGTCATCGAGCAGGCGGCGGATGTCGCCGGCGAGGCCGCGAAGCCCGCCGGGCGAACCGCGCCTCGCACCTCGCCGAGCTCGCGCACCGCGTCGAGCATGCGCAAGCCCGCGGCATCCGATTCCTGATCGCACGTGAGGAGACGACCCGAGATGGCCGATCCGACCAACGACGAACGCTCGCTCTTCACCCTCATCGGCGAACTGCCCGACCGGGTCTCGACCCTGGTGCGCGCCGAGATCGACCAGGTCAAAGCCGAGCTCAGCTACAAGGCCAAGCACTTCGGCATCGGCTCGGGCCTGTTCGTGGTGGCCCTGGTGGTGCTGCCGTTCCTGATCTTCACCCTGCTCGCCGCGGCGATCTTCGCACTCGCCCTCGTGATGCCGGCCTGGGCGGCCGCCCTGGTGGTCTCGGGCGCGCTCGCCCTGATCATCGCCGTGCTGGTGTGGATCGGCATCGTGAACTTCAAGCGCGGCAGCGAGCCGCTGGAATCCATCGACAGCCTCCGCAAAGACATCGACGCCGTGAAGGGAACGGGCGACTATGACCGCTACTGATCCCACGCGCCCCGGCGCGACGCCGGGCGGTCCGAGCACCGCGGGCTCGCAGCCCCGGCTCTCGAAGCGCGACCTCGCCGCTCAGGAGCGGAACGTCACCCGCGTTCAGGCCCGCGCCAACGTCGAGCTCGCGCGTGCCGACTTCGTCGACACCTTGAACGCCCTCGAAGACAAGCTGAACGTGCCGAAGCAGGTGTCGCGGGCGACCGCTCGCACCAAGGTGCGGCTCCGGCGGTTCGCCGAGGAGCAGCCGGTCGCCGCGGCGGCCGCGGCCGTGGGCGTCGTCGTCGCGATCGGCGGCGTCGTGTGGCTCGTGGTCCGCAACGTCACGAAGCCCTGACCGGCAGGTGACGGCGACGGATGCTACGGCCGTCGGCCGGGTCGCGGCCGCGCTGCGCGCCGAGATCCTGAGCGGCGACCTCGGCGCGGGCGAGCCGCTCCGCGAGGAGCAGGCCGCGGCGCGGTTCGGCGTCTCGCGGCACACGGTGCGTGCGGCCTTCCAGCGTCTCGTCGCCGAGCGGCTCGCGATCGCCGAGCCGTACCGCGGGGTCCGGGTGACGAGTTTCGACCGCGATCAGATCGTCGCCCTGCAGCAGCTCCGGTCGGCGCTCGAGGCCGAGGCGGTCCGGATCGCCTGCGAACGGTTCGGGTCGGCGTGGCCCGCGGAGGTGCTCGCTCCCGCCGAGGAGGCCCTCGAGCGGCTCGACGCGCTGGCCGAGGCTTCCGCTCATGGGGCGCCCGCCGCCGCCGCCGGTTCCGCGGCGACCGACGGAGTTCCGAGCCGCGCGGAGTGGCTCGAGGCCGAACGGCTCCACGCGGACGTGCACCGGGCGCTCGTGGAGGCATCCGGCAGTCCCCGCATCATCGAAGCGCACGCCGGTCTCGGCAGCGAACTCCTGCTCTTCCTGCTTCACGTGCGGCCGCACTACAGCCTCGCCGGCCTCGCCCGCGAGCACCGCGCCCTGGTCGCCGACGTGCAGCGCCGCGGGCCTGCGGCGATCCACGAGCACCTCGCGCACTCGACGAGGCTGCTCGTCGGCGACTGACTCACGCCGTGAGCACCGCGCTCCAGATGAGCAGCATCGTGACGGCGAAGCCGCAGGCGTAGTTGATCCAGAGGAAGCGCCGCCAGCCGGCGTTCGCCGAGCCGGAGTCCGCGTCGGTCACGCGTCGGTACGGCCACGCCGCCGCGATGTAGGGCAGCGCCAGGAGCGCCGCGAGCGGTCCGGGCCACGCGGTCAGGAGCATCAGCGCTCCAGCGAGCAGCCACATCCCGATCGCGAACCGCACCGTCGCTCGCGCGCCGAGCACCGTCGCCACCGATGCGATGCCGCCCTCACGGTCGGGCACCACGTCCTGCACGGCCCCGAAGGCGTGGCTCGCGATGCCCCAGGCGAGGAAGGCGGCGAGCAGGGCGACCAGCTGCGGCGTGACGGATGCCCCCGCCAGCGCGAGGCCGTACACGGCCGGCGAGACGAAGTGCACGCTCGAGGTGAGGGAGTCGAGGAAGGGCACCTCCTTGAACCGCAGCCCCGGCACCGAGTAGGCCGCGACGGCGAAGAGGCTCACGGCGAGCACGAGCCAGGACGCCGGTCCGCCGAGGAGGACGAGCCACACCACGAAGGGCACGCACAGGCCGACCGCGGCGAGGATCGTCGTCCGGTGGCGCGCGGGGCGCAGCAGCGCGCCCTCCGCGCCGCCCTTGCGCGGATTGCGGGCGTCGGAGGCGTAGTCGAAGACGTCGTTGATGCCGTACATCGCGAGGTTGTACGGCACGAGGAAGAACAGCGTGCCGACGATCAGCGCGGTGTCGACCTCGCGCGTGGTCAGCAGATACGCGGCGGCGAACGGGAAGGCGGTGTTGATCCAGCTGAGCGGGCGCGAGGCGACGAGCAGGTCGCGCAGCAGGCTCCCGCGTGGCGCGGTCGTGGTCGGACTCGCGCTCATGCGGCGTCCTCTACTTCGTCGCGGGCGGCCGTGGGCGCCGGCCGCCGGGTTCGGCCGAGGAGGTTCCACACCGAAGTGCACACGAGGAGCGCCGCGATCGGGTAGGCGAAGTCCTCGATGGGGGCGAGGCCGATCCGCACGCCGGAGATCAGCTCGCCGGCGTAGTCGAAGAGGCTGGCGGCGATCATCACGGTGTCGAAGACCGCCGTGAGCACGACCAGGCCCGTGGCCGCCCAGGCGAGCGCGGCCGCGTGCCCGTGCGGCGCGGCCCGCCAGGAGAGGGCGGTGACCACGAGGGCGACGGCAAGGAAAACTGCGCACACGGCGGCGTAGGTCACGGCGCGGCTCCCTCGGTCGGCCGTGGTCGATCGGCCGCCGACACCCGGGCGGCGCGGGCAGCGCGAGCGGCCCTGATCCGCAGCGCGCCCGTCCACAGCACCATCGAGAGGTAGCAGAGGAAGGCCAGGAACACGACCTCCTCGAGCGGCAGGTGGGGTGCGAGCAGGATGCCCGTCGAGATCGTGTTCGGCGTGTGCAGGAAGATGCCGAGGCCGATGCCCACCAGGTCCCACGCGAGAAGGAACGCGAGCCCTGCGGCGAGCGTGATGGCCGCGCGCGCCGGCGCGACCCGGAAGAAGAGCCGGAACCGCAGGTCGAGCAGCACCATGCAGCCGATCGAGGCCACGAGGAGCGCGAGGTAGACGAGGCTCACGTGCGCACCGCTCGCTCGGTCGGAGCCGGCTCGGGCAGGGGACCGGCCGACCGGTCGCCGCGGAGCGCCTTCGCGACGAGCTCAGCGCTGATGAGGCACATCGGCAGCCCGATACCGGGGATCGTCGTGGCCCCCGCGAAGTACAGGCCGCCGACCTGACGTGAGGCGGTGCGGCCGCGCAGGAACGCGCTCTGCCGCAGCGTGTGCGCGGGTCCGAGCGCACCGCCCCGCCAGGCGTGGAACCAGGCCTCGAAGTCGGCCGGCCCGATGGTGCGGCGCACGACGACGCGATCGGACAAGTCGGGGATGCCGGCCCACGAGGAGATCTGGGCGATGGCGGCGTCGGCGGTGCGTTCGACGAGCGCATCGCCGTCGCCGTCCACCCCGCCGCCGCCGATCGACGGGTCGGCCGGCACCGGCACGAGCACGAACAGGTTTTCGCAGTCCGCAGGGGCGACTGAGGCGTCGGTCGCGCTCGGCATGCACACGTAGAGCGAGGCGGGATCGGGCACGCTCGGAGCGGATCCGAAGATGCGCCGGAAGTTCTCGTGCCAGTCCTCGGTGAACAGCAGCGTGTGGTGGGCGAGTTGCGGGAGGCGTCCGCGGACGCCGAGCATCACGAGCACCGCGCCCGGACCGGGGTTCCATCGCTCCCACGCGCCATCCGACCGGCTGCGGAACGCCGGCGGCAGCAGGGAGGTCTCGGTGTGGTGCAGGTCGGCCGTCGAGACGACGACCTCGGCCGGCAGCTCGACCTGGCGACCGTCGCGGCGATACCGCACGCCGGTGGTGCGGGAGCCGTCCAGCGTGATCGCCGTCACCTCGGCGCCGGTCACGATCTCGGCGCCGGCCGACCGTGCGAGCCTGGCCACCGCGTCGATCACCTCGCCGAAGCCGCCCATCGGGTACGCGACGCCGTCGGCGAGGTCGAACCGGCTCATGAGGTGGTACATGCTCGGCGCGTCCGAGGGCGAACTGCCGAGGAACACGGCCGGGTAGCCGAGGATCTGGCGCAGCCGCCGATCGCGGAACGACCTGGCCACGAACCGGTCGAGCGGCTCGCCGAGCAGCCGCGCGAGCCGGCCGAGCCGGCGGACCACGGGCGCGACCAGCAGCGAGCGCGGTGACGCGAAGTCGGTGTAGAGGAAATGCGCCATCGCGAGACGGTAGGCCTCGTCGGCCGAGTCGAGGTGACGTTCGAGCGCCGCACCGGCGCCCGGCTCGATCGACTCGAAGAGGGCGACGGATGCCTCCCGCTCGGCCCGCACGTCGACCGGTCGCTCCTCGCCCTCGAAGTACACGCGGTATGCGGGGTCGAGCGGCACGAGATCGAGCGCGGCGTCGGCGGAGCTGCCCATGAGGCGGAAGAAGTGGTCGAAGACCTCGGGCATCAGGTACCACGAGGGCCCGGTGTCGAACCGGAAGCCGGCGTGCTCCCACCGGCCTGCGCGGCCGCCGAGCTCGCCCCGCGCCTCGAGCACGGTGACCCGGTGTCCGTCCCTCGCGAGCAGACCCGCCGTGGCGAGGCCGGCGATGCCGCCGCCGATCACCACGACCCGCTTCGAGCCGGGCGCCGGCCGGCCGGCCGGCTGGGCCGCCCCCGTCATGCCGTCCGCCCCGGCGCGAGGCTCGCTCGCGCGACGACGACGAGCTTCCGCGCGGCCGGCACCCGGACCCTCGCGCTCAGCAGCTCAGCGGCCGGCGTGCGGCGCAGCCGCGCCGACAGCTCGACGAAGAGGGCGTGGGCCGCGGCCACGGCGCGGCGACAGCCTGCGGGCAGCTCGGGGATCACGGCGCCCGCGATGGCCAGGTCGGCGTCGATGTCGTCGAGGAGGCGGTCGCGCTCCGCGTCCGTCAGGCCGCCCGGGCGGATGCCGGGGAAGTAGCTGCGCCCGCGCTCGCCGTAGTCGTCGGCGAGATCGCGGAGGAAGTTCACCTTCTGGAACGCCGCGCCGAGATGCCTGGCGCCGCGCTGCCAGCGGGCGTCGCGGGCGGCGTCGGCGGGCAGGCCGTGGGTGAAGGCGCGCAGGCACATCAGGCCGACGACCTCGGCCGAGCCGTGGACGTAGCGGGCGAACTCGTCGTCGTCGAACTCGACGGGGTCCAGGTCGCGCCGCATGGAGGCGAAGAACGGCCGCGTGAGCTCCGGCCCGAAGCCGGTCGTCCGTGCCGTGCGCGCGAACGCGTGCACCACGAGGTTCGGGCTGTACCCCGTCGCCATCGCCCGCTCGGTCTCGGTCTCGAGGGCGTCGAGCATCGCGGCGCGGGCGTCGCGGTCGAGCCCCGCCTCCTCCGCGGGGCCGTCGACGAGTTCGTCCGCGACGCGGACGAGGGCGTAGACATCGGCGACATGGGCGCGGACGGATCGCGAGCAGAGCCGGCTCGCGAGTCCGAACGAGGTCGAGTACGCCCGGATGACGCGCGCCGATCCGCGCCGCGCGACCTCGTCGTAGAGGGCGAGCCCCGTCGTGGCGCTCATCGGTCGCGCTCCGCGCACCCGCGGGCGATCCAGGCGAGCTCCGCCGCGAGTGCCGTCGGCAGCCCCGACGAGCCGGCGAGCGCGACGGCCGACCGGCACCGGTCGGCGATGAGCGCCTCGACCCGGTCGAGGGCACCCGCCTCGACGATGACCCGCCGGATCGCCGCGGCGTCCTCCGTCCCGAGGTCGGGCCGGCCGAACCGGTCGGCGACGTCCGGCCACGCGGCATCCGCTCGCGCGAACGCGATGAGCAGCGTCTGCTTGCCCTCGCGGAGGTCGCCCGTCGCGGACTTGCCGGTGACCGCCTCCTCGCCGAAGACGCCGAGCACGTCGTCGCGCAGCTGGAAGGCGACGCCGAGGTCGCGGCCGAGGTCGCCGAGCCGGCCGACCGTGCGGGCGTCCGCGCCGCCCAGTAGGGCGCCGGCCTGCAGCGGGGCGCTGAAGGAGTACGAGGCGGTCTTCTCCTCGATCATCGCGAGGATCTCGCCGGGCTCGGGGGCCGTGCCGAGCGCGAAGCGCACGTCGGCGTGCTCACCGGCCGCCGCCAGGAACACGCACTCGTCGACGAGCTCGAGGAGCGCGCGACGCGTGGCGGTCGGCGCGTCGAGCCCGGCGACCAGGCGGTGCGCGGCACTGATCAGCAGGTCGCCGGCGAGGATGGCCGAGGCCTCGCCGTACTCGCGCGCCCGGCGATCACCGGCCGCCGACGCCTCGGCGGCGAAGCTGCCGGCGACGTTCGGCCGGCCCCGCCGCACGAGGTCGTGGTCGATGACGTCGTCGTGCATCAGGAACGCGGCGTGCAGCAGCTCGAACGCCGCGGCGAGGTCGACCGCCGCGGGTGCCGCCCTGCCGGACTCGCCGACGTGGGCGTCGTGCGCCGCGAGCACCAGGCGCGGCCGGACCAGCT
The DNA here is from genome assembly GCF_040267705.1 of Agromyces sp. G08B096. Taxonomy (NCBI): domain Bacteria; kingdom Bacillati; phylum Actinomycetota; class Actinomycetes; order Micrococcales; family Microbacteriaceae; genus Agromyces; species Agromyces sp. G08B096. The sequence continues at coordinate 3,382,605 of NZ_CP158374.1, read as the reverse complement.
TGCCGCCGCGTGCGGCGTCGTGGGCGGCGGACCACAGCCGTCGGTAGGCGTCGCCGTGCGTCCGCGCCCGTGCGACCTGCTCCTCGAAGAACCGGTCGAGTCTCGCTTCCACGGCGGCGAGGCCCTGGGCGATGCCGACGAGCGGCGTCGGTGCGGTGAGGGCCGTGAGGGTCATGAGGCGATCGCCGTCGCGGGTCGCGGGCGCAGCGTCGCAGGCGCGGATGCCTCGCTGTCGCGATCGAGCCGTCCGCTGCCGCCGAGGAAGGGCAGGAGCCGTGCCTGCAGAACCAGCCACGGGCTGAACGCCCACGGCGCGTGGTCGACGGCGGCGGCGAGGGCGGCGGGCGCGACCCACGCGAACTCGGCGACCTCGCCGGGGTGCGGTTGGGGGGTCGACGTCGTGCGGGCGGTGTAGACGGGGCAGAGCTCGTTCTCCACGATGCCGGACGCGTCGGTCGCCCGGTAGTGGAAGAGCGGCAGCACCGGCTCGAGGTCGCTCAGCTCGAGGCCGAGCTCGAACTCGCCGCGGCGGCGGATGGCGTGCGGCAGCGTCTCGGCGGGGCCGGGGTGACCGCAGAAGGAGTTGGTCCAGACGCCCGGCCACGCCTGCTTGGCGAGCGCTCGGCGCGTGACGAGCAGCTCGCCCGCCGGATTGAAGACGTGGCAGGAGAACGCGAGGTGGCGGGCGGTGTTCGCGCCGTGGACGCTCGCCTTCGGCGCGGTGCCGATGGGACGGTCGTCGGCGTCCAGCAGGACGACCTCCTCGACGGGATCGGTCATCAGGTCTCCCTTCGAGTGATTCCGTCTTCAGCGTAAAGCTAACCGGGCTAGAAATACACCATCTCGGCTAGAATCAAACGTATGGTTGATGCGCCCGAGCCCCCCGCCGGCTCGATCGCCGACCACCTGCACGACCCCCGGGTCAGCGACCGCGACGGCAGCCTCATCGACCGCGACGGCCTCAGCGACGCCGATGTCGACCAGGTCGTCCGGGTGATGGAGAGCCTGCGGCGCTGGCACGAGGCGGCCGCCCGCATGAGCGCCGCCTCCGAGCGCTACATGAAGCTCAACCACACCGACATGCGGGCCATCCGCTTCCTCGTGGCCGCCCGCAACCAGGGCCGCATCGCGACGCCGGGCGCGCTCGCCGAGTACCTCGGCATCTCCAGCGCCGCGACGACCAAGCTGCTCGACCGGCTCGAACGCGGCGGGCACGTGGCCCGCGCCGCGCATCCCACCGACCGCCGCGCGCTCGCGATCACCGTCACCGAGCACACCCGCCGCGATGCGCGCGAAACCGTCGGCCGCCAGCACGCGCGCCGGTTCGCCGTGGCGGCGGCACTCACCCCCGAGGAGCGCGAGGTGGTCGTGCGCTTCCTCGACGCGCTCGCCGCGACCGGCGACGACGATCCGTCGGACGAGCCCGACGGGGTGGAACCCGCGCTCGGCTAACCCGTCGCACGCTCCCACGGCTCGACCGGGCCGGGCACCGGTACGAAGAGCGGATGCGTCTCCGGCACCTCCACGAGGCGCCAACGATCGGCGACCTCGGGGCTCCGTCTCGCGAGCTTCGCCCGCAGGTGCGCCCACTCGAGCTGGAGCTGCCCCTCGGTCACGGCGATCGAAGGCGCGGCCATGGTCGGCACCCCTGCCGCGGGCGCGGGCACCGGCCGGATCCGCGACCGGTCGAACCGGTACCCGCGCGCGTCGGCCTCGTCCGCCACTCCGGCCAGGTAGGCGGCCACCGCCGCGAGCGGATCGGGCGCGGCGCGGAACCGCTCGAGCTGCGGATGCCTCGTGTACCCGCGCGTCGTCCCCGCGAGCACCGCCTGCGCGAGCAGCGTCTCCCGCCAGCACGCGGTGAGCCCCTGCCGGTCGAGGTACCGGGGATGCAGCGACCAGATCCTCACGACGCCCGAGCCTAAGCCCGGCCGCCGGCGGAGGCATCCGCTCCTTTTGGCCGATCACGTCGAAAGAGAGAGACTGGAGGCATGTCTTCCCCCGCTGCCGAGGCGGCAGCCGACGCGTTCCGTTCCGAATCCGAACCCAAGCAGTCGCCCGAGGGCTACACGCTCTTCGCCGTGCTCCGCCGCGATCCCGCGCGTCCCGACGACCTCGACGGGCGCGACGTGCCGCGCTTCGTCGACGAGCTCGACGGCACCGTCTCGCTCATCGAGAACGAGGGCGTCGTCGTGCGCGGCATCTACGACGTGTCCGGCCTCCGTGCCGACGCCGACGTGATGCTGTGGCTGCACGGCGCGACCCCCGAAGGCCTGCAGTGGGCGCTGCGCGAGCTCCGCCGCACCCGGCTCTTCCGGGCGCTCCTGCCCACCTGGAACGCGATGGGCGTGCACCGCGACGCCGAGTTCAACAAGTCGCACGTGCCCGGCTTCCTCCGCGGCATCGAGCCGAAGGCGTGGCTGACCGTCTACCCCTTCAACCGGTCGTACGACTGGTACCTCATCTCCCCGGCCGAGCGGAGCCGCATGCTCGCCGAGCACGGCCGCAAGGGGGCCGCGTTCCGCGGGGTCATCGCGAACACCGTCGCCGCCTTCGCCCTCGGCGACTACGAGTGGCTGCTGCCGCTCGAGGCCGACGACCTCACCGAGCTCGTCGACCTCATGCGCGAGCTCCGCGCGACCGATGCGCGTCTGCACGTGCGCGAGGAGGTCCCGTTCTTCACCGGCCGGCGCATCACGACGGCGGAGCTCGTGGAGGTGCTGCAGTAATGGTCGCGGCCAACCTCGGGTCCACCGGCGCCGACTCGCCCGAGCGCGCCGAGGCCGCGCACGCGCAGCGCGGTCGCAAGCCCGCTCCCGCCGCGTCGGCGCCGTACGCACCCGGCGCCGTCGTGCCTGGCGCCACCCCGGCGGCCCAGTCGGGCCCCGAGCACGTCACCGAGCCCGTCGCCTACGACGCGATCCTCCTCGCGGGCTTCGGCGGCCCAGAGGGCCAGGACGAGGTCATCCCCTTCCTCCGCAACGTCACGAGCGGACGCGGGATCCCCGACGAGCGGCTCGAAGAGGTCGCCCACCACTACCGGCACTTCGGCGGCATCAGCCCCATCAACCAGCAGAACCGCGACCTGAAGGCCGCGCTCGAGGCCGAGCTCGCGCGCCGCGGCGTCGACCTGCCGGTGCTCTGGGGCAACCGCAACTGGGACCCGTACCTCAACGACGCGCTCGCCGAGGCGAAGGCCGCGGGCTACACGAAGCTCATCGCGATCGCGACGAGCGCCTACAGCTCGTACTCCAGCTGCCGGCAGTACCGCGAGGACTTCGCCGACGCGCTCGCCGACACCGGCCTCGCCGAGGGCGACGGTGCGGTGCAGATCGACAAGGTGCGCCAGTTCTTCGACCACCCCGGCTTCGTGCAGCCCTTCATCGAGGGCGTGCGCGACGGCCTCGCCGAGCTCGAGGCGAAGCTGCCGGGCCTCGACCGCACGACCGAGGTCGAGGTGCTGTTCGCCACGCATTCGATCCCGTCGACCGACGCCGCCAAGTCGGGGCCGGCCGAGCGCGGGTTCGGCGAGGGCGGCGCCTACGCGGCCCAGCACACCGCGGTCGCCGAGGTCGTCATGCGCGAAGCCGGCGCCGGCGACGTGCCGTGGCAGCTCGTCTACCAGTCGCGGTCGGGGCCCCCGTCGATGCCGTGGCTCGAGCCCGACATCAACGACGCCATCGAGCTGCTGCCCGCCGCGGGCCGCAAGGCCGTCGTGATCGTGCCCCTGGGCTTCGTGAGCGACCACATGGAGGTCCTCTGGGACCTCGACAACGAGGCGCTCGAGACCGCCGAGGAGCAGGGGCTCGCGGCCGTCCGCGTGCCGACGCCCGGCACCCACCCGGCCTACGTCGCCGGCCTCGTCGATCTCGTGCTCGAGCGCGTGAACGGCACCCCGACCGAGGAACGGCCGGCGATGACCGAGCTCGGCCCCTGGTACGACGTGTGCCGCCCGGGATGCTGCGAGAACGTGCGGCTCGGCTTCCGCCCGGCCCTCGCGGGGATCGCGCCGTGAGCCAGGTCATCCGAGTCGGCACCCGGGGCAGCGCCCTCGCGGTGGCGCAGACGTCGTGGATCGCCGAGCGCATCGCCAAGGCCGCGGGCGGCGCCGAGATCGAGCTCGTGCAGGTGACCACCCACGGCGACACGTCCCGGGCGTCGCTCAGCCAGATCGGCGGCGAGGGCGTCTTCGCCGCAGCGCTCCGCGAATCGCTGCTCGCCGGCGACTGCGACCTCGTCGTGCACTCCCTGAAAGACCTGCCGACCTCCGAGCACGAGGGCCTGCGGCTCGGCGCCGTCCCGAAGCGCGCCGACGCCCGCGACGCCCTGTGCGCCCGCGACGGCCTGACGCTCGAGACGCTGCCCGAGGGCGCGCGGGTCGGCACCGGATCGCCGCGGCGCATCGCGCAGCTGCGCGCCGCGCGGCCCGACGTCGAGGTCGTCGACCTGCGCGGCAACGTCGACACCCGGCTCGGCAAGGTCGAGAGCGGCGAGCTCGACGCGGTCCTGCTCGCGGCCGCCGGGCTCGGCCGCCTCGGCCGGCTCGAGGCCGCGACCGAGCTGCTCGACCTCGCCGACTGGCCGACCGCACCGGGCCAGGGCGCGCTCGCCGTCGAGGTCCGCCGTGAACGGGGAGACCGCGTGCTCGAGCAGGCGCTCGAGTCGGTCGACCACCGCTCCACCCGGGCCGCGGTGCTCGCCGAGCGCCTCGTGCTCGCGGGGCTCGAGGCCGGCTGCTCGGCTCCGGTCGCGGCGACCGCCTTCCTCGAGGACGAACTTCTGTTCCTGACGGCGACGGTGTACAGTGCCGACGGAACGCGGCAGCTGACCAGCTCGCACGCCGCGACCCCCGACAGCCGCTCGGCCGCCGATCTGGCGGAAGCGGCACGCGACGTCGCGTCTCGCGCCGTCGCGGAACTCCTCGGCAACGGCGCCGCCGAACTCGCACCACCCGAGGAGACCCGGTGACCGACTACGAACCGATGACGGGCGCCATCAGGCTGCCGTCCGGCGCCGAGGGCAAACCGCTGCAGGGCTGGCGCGTCCTCGTGCCGCGTGGCGGTCCCTGGGGCGACAGCGTCGCGGCGAGCCTGCGGGCGCGCGGCGCCTCGCCCATCATCGCCCCGATGATCAACTTCGCGCCGACCGACGACCAGCCGGCGCTCGAGGCGGCGCTCCGCCGCCTCGCGGAGGGCGCGTTCGACTGGGTCACGGTGACCAGCGCCACCACCGTGGACGTGCTCTCCTCCTACAACGCGGTGATCCCGTCGACGACGAAGGTCGCCGCGGTCGGTGAGACGACCGCCGCCGCCCTCGTGGCCGCCGGGTACCGTGCCGACATCGTGCCGAGCGAGGAGAACTCCGCGCGAGGCCTGCTGGAGGAGTGGGAGGCCGCGACCGAGGGGCAGAAGGGCCTGCGCGTCCTCGCCCTCCGGTCCGCGATCGCCAAGCAGGTGCTCTCCGTGGGCCTCGCCCGCATCGGCCACCACGTCGAGGCCGTCGTGGCGTACCGCACCGTCGGGGTGCCGGTGGCGCAGAAGGTCGTCGACGATGTCCGCGCCGGCAACGTGCACGCCGTGCTCGTGACCTCGGGCAGCGTCGCCGAGCAGGTGCAGGAGCAGCTCGGGCCGATCCCCGAGACGACCCTCGTCGCCGCCATCGGCCCGCAGACCCAGAAGGATGCCGCGAAGGTCGGCCTCCGCGTCGACGTCGTCGCCGAGGAGCGGAGCGCCGAGTCGCTCATCGACGCCGTCGTGCATGCCGCACTCGCGAGCGCCTGACCCGGCAGACGCCCCGGCGCCCGGCGCCCGCTCAGCTGCCGCGACGTAGGCTGGTCGGGTGATTCCCGCGCCCCGTGTCCGCCCCCGCCGTCTGCGCGAGACCGCCGCGATGCGTCGTCTCGTCTCCGAGACCCGGTTGCACGCCGCCGACCTCGTGCTGCCGCTCTTCGTCCGCGAGGGCGTGTCCGCGCCGCTGCCGATCTCCTCGATGCCGGGCGTCGTGCAGCACTCCCTCGAGAGCCTGCCCGACGCGATCGCCGAGGCGGCGGCCGCAGGGGTCGGCGGCGTGATGCTCTTCGGCGTGCCCGAGATGCGCGACGCGCGCGGCTCGGGGGCGACCGACCCCGACGGCATCCTGAACGTGGCGACGCGCGTGGCGCGTGAGGCCGCGGCGGGTGCGCTGGTGGTGCAGACCGACCTCTGCCTCGACGAGTTCACCGATCACGGCCACTGCGGCGTGCTCGACGACGAGGGCCGGGTCGACAACGACGCGACGCTCGAGCGCTACGTGGCGATGGCGCTCGAGCAGGCGCGCGCGGGCTCCGAGCTGCTCGGCCTGTCGGGCATGATGGACGGCCAGGTCGCCGCCGTGCGCGACGCCCTCGACCGAGACGGGTTCAGCGGCACGGCGATCCTCGCCTACTCGGCGAAGTACGCGAGCGCCTTCTACGGCCCGTTCCGAGACGCCGTCGAGTCGACCCTCGAGGGCGACCGGCGCACCTACCAGCTCGACCCGGGCAACCGTCGCGAGGGCCTCCGCGAGGCGATGCTCGACATCGAGGAGGGCGCCGACATCGTCATGGTGAAGCCCGCGGGCAGCTACCTCGACGTGCTGGCCGACGTCGCTGCGGCATCCGAGGTGCCGGTGTGGGCCTACCAGGTGTCGGGCGAGTACGCGATGATCGAGGCGGCCGCGGCGCACGGCTGGATCGACCGCAAGCGGGCGGTGATCGAGTCGGTGCGAGGCATCCGTCGCGCGGGAGCCGACGCCGTGCTCACCTACTGGGCGACCGAGCTCGCCGGGTGGATCCGCGAGGGGGAGGCCGAATGACCGCCGGTGAGGAGCGCGCCGAGGGCGTGCGTAGGAACGACGAGCTCTTCGCCAGGGCGCAGGCCGCCATCCCCGGCGGCGTGAACTCCCCGGTGCGGGCGTTCCGCTCCGTGGGCGGCACGCCGCGCTTCCTGGTGTCGGCGCGCGGACCCTATGTGACCGACGCCGAAGGCCGCGAGTACGTCGACCTCGTCGCGGGCTGGGGTCCCGCGATCCTCGGTCACGCCGACCCCCGCGTCGTCGAGGCGGTGCAGGATGCCGCGGCGCGCGGCCTCTCGTTCGGCTCGTCGACCCCGGCGGAGACCGAGCTCGCCGAGCTCGTCGAACAGCGCGTCGCGCCGGTGGAGAAGCTGCGGCTGGTCTCGACCGGCACCGAGGCGACGATGAGCGCGATCCGCCTGGCTCGCGGAGTCACCGGACGCGACCTGCTCGTGAAGTTCGCCGGCCACTACCACGGCCATTCCGACGGGCTCCTCGCCGAGGCCGGTTCGGGGCTCGCGACGTTCGCCCTGCCCGGGTCCGCCGGCGTGCCGGCCGACATCGCGGCGCTCACGCTCGTCCTGCCGTACAACGATCTCGACGCGCTCCGCGCCGCCTTCGCGGAGCATGGCGACCGCATCGCCGCCGTCATCGTGGAGGCCGCCGCAGCCAACATGGGCGTCGTGCCGCCGAAGCCGGGCTTCAACCGGGCGCTGGTCGAGCTGGCCCACGCGAACGGCTCGCTCGTCATCAGCGACGAGGTGCTCACGGGCTTCCGCGTCTCGTCGGCCGGCTGGTGGGGCCTCGAGGCCCGCGACGAGGCATCCGCCTACACGCCCGACCTGCTGACGTTCGGCAAGGTCATCGGCGGCGGCATGCCGGTCGCGGCGCTCGGCGGCCGGGCCGACCTCCTCGACTTCCTCGCGCCGGTCGGCCCCGTGTACCAGGCGGGCACCCTCTCCGGGAACCCGGTCGCCGTCGCGGCGGGCATCGCGACGCTGCGAGCGGCGGATGCCTCCGTCTACGACGCGCTCGACCGCACGGCGGCGACCCTCGCCGACGCCGTCTCGGCCGCACTCGCGGCGGAGGGCGTCGCGCACGCGGTGCAGCGCGCGGGCAACCTCTTCAGCTTCGCGTTCGGCGAGGACGTGGCATCCGGCGTGGTCGACTACGCGGGCGTGCAGCGGCAGGAGGGCTGGCGCTACGCGCCGTTCTTCCACGCCATGCTCGACGCGGGTGTCTCGCTGCCGCCGAGCGTGTACGAGGCGTGGTTCGTCACGGCCGCGCACGACGACGATGCCGTGTCGCGCATCGTCGATGCGCTGCCGGAGGCGGCCCGCGCCGCCGCGGCCGCGGTCGCCCCGGCCTGAGCCGCGGTCGCCGGCCGGAGCGAGGGTCGCCCGGCTCGGCGCCTGGCGATGTCCTGAAACCGTGATGCGGGCGGCGTGGTCGTCGCACGGTCATGGGGCAGGATGGGGACATGGCCAAGCTGCGTGTCCACTCCGACCGGATCGAGGTGCAACTCACCCCGACCGAGAAGTCGCTCGCGTTCCGAGGCGATGACCTCGTCATCCAGCGTGAAGACATCCGCTCGGCGACCATCACCGACGATCCGTGGATCTGGATCCGGGGCATCCGTCGCCGCGGCACCGAGATCCCGCTCGTCGTCGCCGTCGGCCTCTGGAAGTACCACGGCGGCAGCGACTTCGTCATCGTCAAGGGCAAGCGGCAGGCCGTGGTGCTCGAACTCGCCGGCGGCGAGTACGCCCGGCTCATCATCTCGACCAACCACGCGGCCGAGCTCATCGACCGGCTGAAGGTGGCGGCCGCCGAGGCGTCGGCCGAGCCGGTCGCCGACTAGGCGAAGAGGAAGAGCACGAAGCCCGCGAGCGGGAGCACGCCCTGCACGAGGGCGGGGCGCCAGTAGCCGCGGCCCGTCGTCGTCAGCACGGCGGCGGCGAGCGCCATGCACGCGGTGGTGAAGAGCACGAGCGCGGTGCCCGCCTCCTCGGCGCCGGACCAGAAGAGCACGAGCCCGATCGCCGCGCCGATGCCGAGGAACAGGTTGTAGAACCCCTGGTTGTAGGCCATCGGGCGGGTCGTGTCGGCCTGCGCCTGGTCGGCGACACCGAACCGCTTCCAGGTCGACGGGCGGGTCCACCACACGCTCTCCATGAGGAAGATGGCCCCGTGCAGCAGGGCGGCGAGGGCGACGAGGATGCTCGCGATGACGGCCATGCGCCGATCGTACGCGCCGCCCGCCCGGTCAGGCCGGCGCGACCGGCTCGACCTCGAGATCGACGGGGCGGCCGAGGAACGCCTCGACCTCGGCGATGCGGGCGTCGCGTGAGCGGAGCTCGGCCCGGGTCATCCGACGCCATGGGACGATTCGCACCGTCGCGCGACGGCCGCGGACGGCGGGCGCCCATCGACCGGCCATCACCCCGCCCGCGAGCATCGCGTGCAGCGGGAACTCGGACATGACGGGCGCTCGCCCCGGCGGTTGCAGGAAGCTCCGCGGTGCCGCGTACCCCATGATGACCTCGTCGTAGGCCTGCACCAGGTCGACGATGCTCGCGTCGTCGTCTGCGCGGGCGCGCTCGGCCGGCCGCGCACTCCAGGCCGCGGCCACCGCCTGGTCGAGCCACAGGTCGTCCTCGCCCGCGACCCGTTCGATGCGCCCTCCGGTGCGCTCGGCGGCCTCCAAGAGCGCCGCCCGGCTGTCGTTCAGCGTGAAACCCGACCACGTCGAGAGGTCCTTCGCCGAAGCCGGCCCGCGGGTGAGGAGGAACCGTTCCGCGAGCTCCGCGAGCGCCTCGCCCCGCGGCCGGTCCGGAGCCGGCGGCACGCGCTCGTCGAAGGCCGCGTACGTGCGCTGCGCGCCCCGCCCTGCGCCGGAGATGAGCACGCGCTCGAGCTCCGCGTGCATGATCGCGTATGCGAGCCCGACGCTCGTCGACGGCAGGTCCGCGGCGGCGAGCTCCTCCGCGAGCTCGCCCCGGGTGCGGTGGCGGCCGCCCGCGACGGCTGCCGCGAGCACGTCGAGGCAGCGCGCCGCCGTGTCGGCCGCGACCCCGGTCTGCCGGTACATCGTGCCGTTCGCCCGGTGCACGCGCTCGGCCGAGAGGCCGATCACCCACCTGGCGTCGTCGCGGTGCAGGAAGTGCCACGTCGGACGGAGCACATGCGTGCGCAGGATCTCACCGCCATCGATCGCGCCCGCCACCGCCGCCGCATCCGGGCGCGCGGCGGGCGCGATCCGCTGGGCGAGACCCCACTGGGCGGGCAGGTACTCCTGCGCCTGCACCGCGAGCGAGCGGCGCACGACCTCCGCCGCGGTGCCGACGGGTGCGGCGGGATCGGCCTCGCCGCGGAGCCCCTGCGCGAACAGCCGTCGCGAGCGCAGCTCGGCGGCATCCATCTACGAGACGTCCCGCCGCCAGGTCGTCGCCCCGCCGATGATCGTGAGCAGCACCGCGAGCCCCGCGAGCACGAGCCCGCCCTGCCACCACTCCAGCAGTTCGACGCCGCCGAACGAGGCGACGCTGTAGAAGGATGCCCCGACCAGGGCGTCGCTCGCCGCGCCGGGCAGGAACCTGCCGATGCTCGCCGTGACCTCGTTGAGCGATGCCGCGAACCGCAGGATCGGCTCGAGGAACTGGGTGAACGCGATGACGATGACGACCGCCGCGACCTGGTTCGGGATGAGCACGCCGAGTCCGACGCCGATGCCGCCCCAGAGCGCCATCGCGAGGACACCGCGACCGATGACGGCCCAGGTGTCGCTCGAGTCGAGCCCGGTCTCGAGTCCGAATCCCGCGAGGGCCGCCGCGCCCGAGCCGACCGACACCGCGTAGGCGAGTGCGCCGAGCAAGGCGCCGACCACGAGCTGCGAGAGGAATTTCGCCGAGAGCACGACCGAGCGGTGCGGCTCCGCGAGGAAGGTCGGCGTGAGCGTCTTGTGCCGGAACTCGCCGGTGACGGCGAGGGCGCCGAGCAGGAGCGGGAAGACGTACCCGATCGTCGAGGCGAAGCTGTACAGCAGCGGCGCGAGTTCCAAGCCGCGGGGGAGCGGGGCGCCGCCCGTCTCCGCGGCCTCGCCCGGGTTGGCCGAGAGCCAGCTGAACAGCGCGCCGAGGCCGCCCGCCATGAACGCGACGTAGACCGCGAGGAGGATGGCGAGCAGCCACCACATCCGGGTGGTGAGCACCTTCTGGAACTCCGCCGCGAGGGCGCGCATGAGCCTCACCGGTCGCCCCCTTCGCCGGTCGTGCCGGGATGCGGCGCGGCGGTGCCGGCGTCGGAGGCGCCCTCCACCAGCGACAGGAACGAGTCCTCGAGGCCGGATTTCAGCCGGTGCAGGCTGCTCACCTCCACGCCGCCGACGAACGCCGCATGCCCGACCCTGCCCGGATCGGGCTCGTCGACGATGAAGCCCTGCCGACCCTCGGACGCGCTCAGCCCGGCGGCCTCGAGCGCCGCCCGCAGCGCGGCCCGGTCGGGCGAGTCGACCACGGTGCGCGGCGCCGCGTCGAGCTCGAGGCTCGTGAGCGTGCCCGTCTTCACCAGCCGGCCCTTGGCGATGATCACGACGTCGTCCACCGACTGCTGCACCTCGCTCAGCAGGTGCGAACTCACCAGCACCGTCCGGCCTTCCGCCGCGAGAGTGCGCAGGAACACGCGGATCCATTTGATGCCCTCGGGATCGAGCCCGTTGATCGGCTCGTCGAGCACGAGCACGCCGGGATCGCCCAGCAGCGTGTAGGCGAGCGAGAGGCGCTGCCGCATGCCGAGCGAGAAGCCGCCGACCCGCCGGTCGGCGAACTCGGCGATGCCGACCTGGTCGAGCACCTGCGCGACGCGGGCCCGCGGGATGCCGGCCGCCGTCGCGTACACGGCGAGGTGGTTCTTCGCCGTCCGCCCGGGATGGAAGTCGGCCTCCAGCGCCGCGCCGACCGTCTCGAGCGGACGCTCGAGCGCCGCGTACGCGGTGCCGTCGAACGTCGCCGAGCCCCCGGTGGGGCGTTCGAGCCCGAGCAGCACCCGGAGCGTCGTCGTCTTGCCGGCGCCGTTCGGGCCGAGGAAGCCCGTCACCCGGCCCGGCTGCACCGTGAAGCTCAGATCCTCGACCGCCGTCACCGGGCCGAACCGCTTGGTCAGCCCGCTGACCTCGATGGGAATGCCGCCCGCCATGCCCGCTCCTCACGCCGGGGGCGAACCGGTGCCGCGTCGGGTCGCGCCCCCGCACGACCCCGGCGGCCCATGCCGCCAGGAGTCAGACTAGCGCGGGGTCAGTTCAACGGGCGGATGCCGCTCGGCAGCACGCCGCCGGCGATCAGCGCGGTCGCGAGATCCTCGAGCGCGCCGAGGGCGACCCGCTGCGTGAGCGGTCCGTAGGAGACGCGGGCGACGCCGAGCTCCTCGAGCCGGGCCGGCGCGGGCACCGACGGCAGCCCGATGACGCTGACGCGGCGCTCCCCGATGCCGGCGACGAGGTCGGCGATGACATCCTCGCCGAAGTTGCCCGGAACGAACACGCACGTGGCGCCCGCGTCGAGGAACGCCCGGCCGCGCTCGATCGCGTCGGCCACCGAGTCGGCGAGGGGCCGGTCGCCTCCGCGGAGGAACGCGTCCGTTCGGGCGTTGAGCGCGAACGGCACTCCCTCGGCGTCGGCCGCGGCGACGGCGGCCCGCACGGCCGCGACGGAGTCGCCGAGCGGCTTCAGCTGGTCTTCGAGGTTCGCGCCCGCGATGCCCCGCCCGATCGCCTTCCGGATCGTCTCGCCCGCGTCGCCGTACCCGGCCTCGAGGTCGGCGCTGACGGGAAGATCGACCGCGGCGGCGATGCGGCCCGCCATCTCGAGCATCAGGTCGACCGGGATCTGCTCGCCGTCGGGATAGCCGAACGTGGCCGCGATCGAGTGGCTCGCGGTCGCGAGCGCGGTCGTGCCCGGGACGCCCGCGACGACCTTCGCGCTCGCGACATCCCACACGTTCACCACCTGCAGCAGCGCGGGGGCCTCGTGCAGTCGGCGGAGCTCGGCGGCGCGGTCGGCGGTGCCGGAGGGAGCGGGGGCGGCGGTCGTCATGGGGTCGAGCCTACGGCCGATCGATAGCATGCACGCATGAGCGGCGCGCGGCCCGAGACCCCCGGCGGATCGCCGAGCCCGCTCGCGCGCCGCCTCTCCCTGAACGCGCTCCTCGACGGGTTCGTGTTCGTCTACGCCGGGGTGGCGGCGGTGTGGCTCGCCTGGCTCATCCTCAGCGAGTCGTTCGAGTTCGGCTGGTTCGGCATCCTCTTCTTCCTGGCGTTCTGGCTCGTGCTCGCCTACCTCGTGCTGCCGAGACTGCACCGAATCCTCACGACGATCTACGTGCCCGACTACTTCATCGGCCGCGCCCGCACGAGCGACGGCCTGCTCGGCGACCCCGTCAACCTCGCCTTCCTGGGCGACGAGGAGGATCTGCACGCCGCCATGGAGTCGGCCGGCTGGACCCGCGCCGACGACATCACGCTCGCGTCGAGCTGGCGCATCATCGCCTCGACGCTGTCGCGGCGCAGCTACGACGAAGCGCCCGTGAGCCCGCTGTTCCTCTTCGGCCGCACGCAGGACTTCGCGTACCAGCAGGAGGTCGAGGGCAACCCCGCGAGACGTCACCACGTGCGGTTCTGGCGGACCCCCGACGGATGGCTCCTGCCCGGCGGCCGCCGCGTCGACTGGCTCGCCGCCGGCACCTTCGATCGCGCCGTCGGCTTCTCGCTGTTCACGCTGCAGATCACGCACAAGATCGACGCCGACATCGACGTCGAGCGCGACCACATCGTGCGGACGCTCATCGGGGCGGAGGCATCCGTGCGCGTCGACGTCGTCCGCGACTTCTCGACCGGCTACCACTCGCGCAACGGCGGCGGCGACACCATCCGCACCGACGGCGACCTCCCGGTCGTCGACGTGGCCCGCGTCGTCGAACCGCGGCCCGTCGCCGACCAGTCGAAGCCGGGGCCCGACAGCTGGGGCGAGGTCGCGGGCAAGCGCCCCGCGTTCGAGTCGCCGGTGCGGCTCGCGGAGCGCGAGGCGGCCCCGGTCGCCATGCGACGCCCGGTGCAGACGGTCCTCGGCGCCGCCCTCATCGTCGTGCGCGTGCTGCTCGGCGTCGTGTGGATGCTCGCGCTCGCGTTCGACTGGAACCGGGTGCTCGAGAACGACTTCGGGCTGGCGCCCCGCGACGACGACTGGACCGCGCTCGCCGGCACCGCGCTGACCGTCGTGGTCGTGGTCGGCTCGCTCGTGCTCGCGGTCGAGCTCGGGTTCGCGTGGCTGGTCTTCCGGGGCAGCAACTGGGCGCGCATCGCCGTCATGGCGGTCGCCGTCGCGAGCATCAGCATCGCGGCGATCGACTACTTCGTCGGCGACATCGAGATCACGGTGCGCACGACCCTGCTCACGCTCGCCGTCGACATCCTCGTGCTGCTCGCGCTGTCGAGCCGCTCGGCGCGCGCGTATGCGCGGCGCCCGCGCCGCTGAGCTGGGCCGTCCCGCGCACACGCGCGCCTGACCCGGGGCCGTCGGATGCCTCAGGCCGCCCGATGCCTAGGCCGCGACGTGCTCGCCGCAGGCCACGGCGGTGCACGACTCGCAGACGACGAGCTGCGTGCGGCAGGAGGCATCCGTGCAGTTCGCCGTGCGGTTGGTCGCCCCTCCGCACGCGACGCACGTGCCGATGACGGCGGCATGGTCGGAGAAGTCGACCGAGCCGCGCCCGTCGAACACGTAGAGCGAGCCTTCCCACAGCCCGTCGTCGCCGAATCGCTCGCCGTAGCGGACGATGCCGCCCTCGAGCTGGTACACCTCGCCGAAGCCGCGGTTCGCCATGAGGCTCGACAGCACCTCGCACCGGATGCCCCCGGTGCAATACGTCACGACCGGCCGGCCCTTCAGGTGGTCGTACGCGCCCGCGTCGAGCAGGTCGACGAAATCGCGGGTCGTGTCGGTGGGCGGCACGATCGCGTCGCGGAAGCGCCCGATGGATGCCTCGAGCGCGTTGCGTCCGTCGAAGAAGACGACCTCCTCGCCGCGCTCGGCGACGAGGTCGTGCAGCGCGTCGGGCGTGAGCCTGGCGCCGCCGCCCACGACGCCGCCCTCGTCGACGCGCAGTTCGCCCGGTGCGCCGAAGCTCACGATCTCGTCGCGCACCTTCACGCTGAGCTTCGGGAAGTCGGCGCTGCGCCCCTCGTCGTCGAGCCCGGTGCCCTCGCTCCACTTGAAGTCGATGTGCCTGAACGGCGGGTAGTCGCGCGTCTTCCGCACGTATCGCTTGAGCGCGCCGAGCTCCCCGCCGAGCGTGCCGTTCAGGCCGTGCTCGGAGATGAGGATGCGGCCGCGCAGGCCTAGCGACTCGGCGAGATCCCGCTGCCACACGCGGATCGCCTGGGGGTCGGCGAGCGGCGTGAACACGTAGTAGAGCAGGATCTTCGCGAGCGGCACCGGCCGATCTTACGCGGGCATCCTGAAACGGCTCGGGTTACGCTGGCGGCGGTGGCGGGTGCGGCACCCGCCGGGAGGGACGCCGATGTTCTCGTACGACCCCTACGCGGAGCTGCAGTCGCTGCGCCCGGTCGAGCCCTTCGCCGTGACCAGCACCGACTTCACCGACGGGCAGGAGCTGCCTCGGGTCGCCTGGGGCGCGAGCGCGGGCGGGGAGGACCGGTCGCCGCAGCTGGCCTGGGGCGGGTTCCCCGAGGCGACGAGGTCGTTCGCCGTGACCTGCTTCGATCCGGATGCTCCGACCGCGTCGGGCTGGTGGCACTGGGCGGTCGCGAACATCCCGGCCGACGTCAGCTCCCTGCCGGCCGACGCCGGAGCCGCGGGCGGCGCGGGCCTGCCGCACGGCGCGCTCGCACTGCCAAACGAGGCGCGGCTCGCGCAGTATTCCGGACCGACGCCGCCCGCCCGCACCGGCGTGCACCGGTACGTCTTCGTCGTGCACGCACTCGACGTCGAGCGGCTCGACCTCGATGGCGACGCCACGCCCGCACAGCTCGGGTTCCACGCCTTCTTCCACGCGCTCGGGCGCGCGGGCATCACGGGCACCGCGTCGGGCGACTGACGAGCGCGGGACTGAGGGTCGCGGGGCGCGCCCGCGTCAGTGCTTGCTGCCGCGTCAGTGCTTGCTTCCGGAGAGGGCGAGCACGCCGCCGAGTCCGATCATCATGACGCCGCCGGTCGCGGCGACTCCGGAAGCACGGCGCGGCGACGTCGCGAACCAGTTTCGCGCCGCGCTCGCCGCGAGCGCCCAGATCGAGTCGCACACGAGGGCGAGCGCGATGAAGACCAGCCCGAGCTCGAACAGCTGCATCGGGATCCAGCCCGCGTGGAAGTCGACGAACTGCGGCAGCACGGCCACGAAGAACGCGATCGTCTTCGGGTTCGTGACGCCGACGACGAAGCCCTCGAGCAACTGCCTGACGGGCGACCGGGGAGCGGCGCCGGCCGCGACCGCGGCGGCTGCGTCGCCGCGGTGCCGGATGGCCTGCACGCCGAGGTAGACGAGGTATGCGGCACCGGCGAGCTTGATCACCGTGAACAGCACGACCGATTGGGCGACCAGGGCGCCGACGCCGAGGGCGACCGCCGCCGCGAGCGGGACGACGCCGAGCGCGTTGCCGAGCACACTCAGCAGCCCGCCGAGCCGGCCGAGCGCGAGTGATCGGCCGATCGTGAACAGCACGCTCGGACCCGGGATCACGATGAGCACGATCGCGGCGGCGCAGAAGGCGAGCAGGTTCTCGGCGGGGACCATCCCGTGATCGTACTCCCGCGGACGTGCAGTCAGATAACGTGCTATATATCGTGTTATCCAATTCGACACGGGAGGCGACATGACCGACGACCTTGTGGCGGCGCTCGGGCACCTCACGCTCGGCACCAGGCTCAAGCGGCTGGGCGATCGACTGCAGGGCGAGACCACCCGGTTCCTCCGCGCCCAGGGGGTCGACGTGCCCTCCGGCTGGTTCCCCATGCTCGCGGCGCTCGAGACCTCGGGCGGGCGCACCGTCGGCGAGCTCGCCGCCGAACTCGGCGTGAGCCAGCCCGGCGTGACCCGGAGCGTCGGCGTGCTCGCCGAGCGTGGGCTCGTCGAGGTCACCGAAGGCCGAGCCGACCGCCGCAGGCGCACCGTCGTCCTCACCGCGAGCGGCGTCCGGCTGGTCGCCCGGGCCCGGGAAGAGCTCTGGCCGCACATCGACGAGGCCGTCCGGCAGGCGTGCGACGGACTCACCGGTCCGTTCCTCGATGAGGTCGCCGGACTCGAACGACGCCTCGACGAAGCCGGCGTCGACGTGCGCGCGGCCCGACTCGCGGGGGAGCGGTCGTGATGCGGCATCCCCTCGACCGTCCCGCGTGGAGCGCCCTCTCCGGCCGCCAGCACCGGTTCGCCGTCGGCGACGGCGCAGCGTTGCGGTTCGACCCCGAGGTGGGGCCGTTCGCCGCCGTCGGAACGGACGACGACGACAGCCTCGCCCTCCTCGCCGGCCTCGTGCGCCGCACCGGCCGAAGCGTGCTGCTGCAGCGCGGGCCCGTGCCGCCCGTTCCCGGCGTGGCCGAACGGCTCCGCGCCCCCGGCGTGCAGCTCGTGCTCGACCGGCTCGCCGACGTGCCCGACCTCGCACCCGAGCACGAGCCCGTCGAGCTGGGCCTCTCGGACGCGGCGGAGATGGTCGCGCTCGCCCGGCTCACCGAACCCGGTCCGTTCGAGGCGCGCACCCCCGAGCTCGGCGGGTTCCTCGGCATCCGCGACCCGGCGAGCGGCGAGCTCGTCGCCATGGCCGGCCAGCGCATGCAGCCGGCCGGCCACACCGAGGTGTCGGGCGTGTGCACGCATCCCGACCACCGGGGCAAGGGCTTCGCCGCCGCACTCTCGGCCGCGGTCGCCCGCCGCATCCTCGCGCGGGGCGACACCCCGTTCCTGCACGCCTACGCCGGCAACCGGCCCGCGATCGCGCTGTACGAGCGGCTCGGGTTCGTCCACCGCGCCGATGTCGAGGTCGTCGCGCTCGAGCCGGCGGGCTGAGCGCGCCATCGGGCCTGCCGCCCGCCGCCAGCTTCCTCCGACGGGGTTGCCGATACGGTGGCATCCGTGAGCGAGCACATCTCCGCAACGGTGGCCGACGGCGTCGGCCACGTCACGCTCGACCGGCCCCAGGCGCTGAACGCCCTGAGCTACGAGATGATCCGGACCCTCACGGGCGTCTTCGAGGAGTGGCGGCGCGACCCGGAGGTCGGGCTCGTCGTCCTCGACGGCGCCGGCGAACGCGGGTTCTGCGCCGGCGGCGACATCCGCGAGCTCTACGGCTACGCCACCAGGGGCGAGCACGAGACGGCGCACGAGTTCTTCCGCACGGAGTACCGGCTCGACGCCGCCATCGCCCGCTACCCGAAGCCCGTGGTCGCCCTCATGGACGGCATCACCATGGGCGGCGGCATCGGCCTCGCGGGGCACGCCTCGATCCGCATCGTCACGGAACGCTCACGCGTCGCGATGCCCGAGACCCGCATCGGCTTCACCCCCGACGTGGGCGGCACGTGGCTGCTCGCCAAGGCGCCCGGCGAGCTCGGCGTGCACCTCGCCCTGAACTCCCGCACGATGGACGCCGCCGACGCCGTCCACGCCGGCTTCGCCGACCTCCTCGTGCCCTCCGACCGGTTGCCGCACCTGCTGCAGGCCCTCGCCGAGCGCGCCGACCCCGGCACGCCGTCCGAGATCGCGATGCTCTTCGACGAGACACCCGGCCCGTCGGCGCTCGCGCTCGCGCGCGACTGGGTCGACGCCTGCTACTCCGCGCCCACCGTCGGCGAGATCATCGCGAGGCTCCGCGCCTTCGCCGACGGTCGAGGGGATGCCTCGCTCCCGGAGCATCCGCTCGACCCCGGCGCACCCGCCGCAGCAGCCGCCGCGGCCGACGAGCTCGAGACCCTGTCGCCGACCGCCCTCGCCGTCACCCTCGAGGCCGTGCGCCGCTCCCGCGCCCTGCCGCGACTCGAGGATGCCCTCGAGCAGGAGTTCCGCGCCGTCACCTGGTTCATCGAGCAGCACGACCTGCGCGAGGGCATCCGCGCCCAGGTCATCGACAAGGACCGCCAGCCGCGGTGGAACCCGCCCCAGCTCGGCGACGTGCCCCCGCACCTGGCCGAGCAGGTGCTCACCGAGCAGCGCTTCGCCCCCGTGTGGCCTACCGTGGAGGGGTGAAGACCCATCACCTGCGCACGCACCGGAGCGACGAGCACCTGACCCGCGAGGGCCAGCTGGCCTGGCAGATGGCGGGGGTGGCGACCGATCCCGTCGAGCTCGACGACGACGTCGTCGACATGGTCGTGAACCGCGTCATCGACAACGCCGCCGTCGCCGCGGCATCCGTCGCCCGCGGTCCCGTCGTCTCGGCCCGCAGCCAGGCGCTCGCCCACCCCGTCTCGATCGGCGGCGACGGGGCCACCGTGTTCGGCGTCGACCCCGGCCGCCGCACCTCGCCCGAGTGGGCCGCGTGGGCCAACGGCGTGGCCGTCCGCGAGCTCGACTTCCACGACACCTTCCTCGCCGCGGAGTACTCGCACCCCGGCGACAACATCCCGCCGATCGTCGCCGTCGCCCAGCACGTCGCGGCCGCCCGCGGCCTCACCGGACTCGACGTCGTCCGCGGCATCGCCACCGGCTACGAGCTGCAGATCGACCTCGCCAAGGCGATCTCGCTGCACCAGCACAAGATCGACCACGTCGCTCACCTCGGCCCGTCGGCCGCGGCCGGCATCGGCACGCTCCTCGGCCTCGACCAGGAGACCATCTTCCAGGCCATCGGCCAGGCGCTGCACACCACCACCGCGACGCGGCAGTCGCGCAAGGGCGAGATCTCCACGTGGAAGGCGCACGCGCCGGCGTTCGCCGGCAAGATGGCCGTCGAAGCGGTCGACCGCGCGATGCGCGGCCAGACCAGCCCGGTGCCGATCTACGAGGGCGAGGACGGCGTGATCGCGTGGCTGCTCGGCGGCCCGGATGCCTCCTACGACGTGCCGCTGCCCGAGCTCGGGGAGGCCAAGCGCGCCATCCTCGACTCCTACACGAAGGAGCACTCGGCCGAGTACCAGGCCCAGGCCTGGATCGACCTCGCCCGGAAGCTGCACGACGAGTATCCGCTCATCCTCGACGACCCGGCCCGCATCTCCTCGGTCGTGCTGCACACGTCGCACCACACCCACTACGTCATCGGCTCGGGCGCCAACGACCCGCAGAAGTACGACCCGGATGCCTCGCGCGAGACGCTCGACCACTCCATCCCGTACATCTTCACCGTCGCCCTCCAGGACGGCGCCTGGGACCACGAGACGTCGTACTCGCCCGAGCGCGCGCACCGGCCCGACACGGTCGACCTCTGGAAGAAGGTCACCACCGTCGAAGACCCCGAGTGGACGCGCCGCTATCACTCGCTCGACATGGACGAGAAGGCCTTCGGCGGCCGCGTGGTCATCACGCTCGCCGACGGCGGCGAGATCGTCGAGGAGATCGCGGTCGCCGACGCGCACCCCCTCGGCGCTCGACCCTTCGGGCGCGAGCAGTACGTGCAGAAGTTCCGCACGCTCGCCGCCCCCGTGCTCGAGCCCGAGGAGATCGAACGCTTCCTCGACGTCGCGCAGCGCCTGCCGGAGCTCGGCCCCGACGAGCTCTCCGCGCTCACGTTCACCGCCGCGGCCGGCGCGCTCGTCGGCGTCGACATCCCCACCGGGCTCTTCTGAGGCCCGGCACGCCCTCACCTCTCCCGACGCCCTGATTCGGAGGCATCCCGATGCTCTACAGCCAGACCACGCCCGCCGAGAAGCGGCGGCTGTTCCGCGAGCGCCTCGCGACCGGCGAGCTGCTGCGCTTCCCCGGCGCGTTCAACCCGCTCTCGGCGCGGCTCATCGAGCAGCGGGGCTTCGAGGGCGTGTACATCTCGGGTGCCGTGCTGTCGGCCGACCTGGGGCTGCCCGACATCGGCCTGACGACCCTCACCGAGGTGGCTGGCCGGGCGAAGCAGATCGCGCGGATGACGGAGCTGCCCGCGATCGTCGACGCCGACACCGGGTTCGGCGAGCCGATGAACGTCGCGCGTACCGTGCAGGAGATGGAGGATGCCGGGCTCGCCGGGCTCCACATCGAAGACCAGGTGAACCCGAAGCGCTGCGGGCACCTCGACGGCAAGCAGGTCGTCGACGAGCACACCGCCCTGCAGCGCATCCGCGCCGCGGTCGACGCCCGCCGTGACGAGAACTTCCTCGTGATGGCCCGCACCGACATCGCCGCCGTCGACGGGCTGCAGGCCGCCGTCGACCGCGCGAAGGCGCTGGTGGATGCCGGCGCCGACGCGATCTTCCCCGAGGCGATGCGTTCCCTCGCCGAGTTCGAGGCGGTGCGAGCGGCCGTCGACGTGCCGCTGCTGGCGAACATGACCGAGTTCGGCAAGTCCGACCTCTTCACGGTCGATCAGCTGCGCGACGTCGGCATGAACCTCGTGATCTGGCCGGTGTCGCTCCTCCGCCTCGCGATGGGCGCCGCCGTGCGCGGGCTCGACGAGCTCTCGGAGACCGGCACGCTCGAGGCGAAGCTCGGTGACATGCAGCACCGCGCCGACCTGTACGAGCTCATCGACTACGAGGGCTACAACCGCTTCGACACGGGCATCTTCAACTTCACCGTCGCCCGCTAGCCCGGCGGCGGCGCGGCGCCCCGCCTGGCCCGCGGCGGCGCGGCGCCTTCCCGCGCCCCCGCCGGCCTCGCCCCGCCGACTCGCCCCGCCGGCCTCGCCCCGCCGACTCGTGTCGGCGATATCCGCCGGTGCGGGGCATCCGACACCGGCGAATACCGCCGTCATCCCTCCGGGAACCAGCGTGAGTACCGAACGGATCCGGTCCATCCCCTCCGCCGCAGGCTCGCGGCGAGCCGTTCGACGAAGGCTCGCGGTTCGCGGAGGTCCGCCTGGGTGACTTCCGTGACGTGGAAGCCGAGCGCTTCGAGCTCGGCCTCGCGCGTGCGATCTCGACGCCATTGCCGGAGGTCGGTGCGATGATGGTCGCCTTGGTACTCCAGGACCTCGCCGTACGGTTCGAACAGTCCGTCGACGCGGGCGATGAACCGCCCGCGGTCGGCGATCACCACCTGCGGCGTCGGTCGCGGCAGGCCCGCGAGCAGGATGAGCGCGAACATCTCCGATTCCGCGGGCGACTCGCGGAAGCAGTCTCGCGCCGCCACAGCAGTGGCCAGCTTTCCGCGAAACCGTGCGCCCGGGTGTTCCGCGGCCGCCCGGCTCAGGTCGACCCACGGCGGGATCGCGTCAGCGACCGCGACGAGCTCCGGCACGCTGAGCCGAGGAGCGAGGTCGCAGAACGTCCGCGCCGGCGAGGTGAGTCGGATGCCCCGGCACTCGACTTCGTCGCCAGTGATCCGGAGGCTCCGGGCCACCACTCCGGAGCGCCGCGGCGCTCGGGCGGGCCACGGCACGCCGACTTCGACCGTGTCACGCAGCCGCCACGGCATGGGGAGGCCGTGCTCCTGCGCTGCCGAGACGCCGCAGAGGAAGGCATCAGCTCGCACGGCCAGCAGCACGGCCCGTCGGCGTTCGCGGATTCCCGCGGCGCGAGGCATCCGGACCCCCGACGTCGGTGCGACCAGATCGCTCGCGCGCAGCCGTTTCGCACTGACGCCCGCTGCGGCGGCGGCAGCAACGGTGAACTCGCGGTCGCGCAGATCGTCGGGGAGCGGCGCACGCACGGTCATCGGCCCAGTCTCGGTGCGCTGCGGGCGCCGGACGGCCCTGCTCCGGTCATGGTGGACACGCCTGCTCTCTCCGGGCTTGGGGAGGAGGGCTCCAACCAGGTGCCGGTGCGTGGCCGCGCCGCAGTTCGCGCAGCGTGTGGGCAGTATTCGCCGGTGCGGAAGGGGAGCCACCGGCGGATACCGCCGACACGGCGCGTTTGCGGGAGCAGGGAGCCCCGGGCGGGGCATGGGGAGAGCGGGGCGCCGGCGGGGGCGGGCGTGGGTAGGCTGAGGGCGGTCGCGGAGTGGCGGCCGGCCAGGCGGTGGACGAGCCCGAGGAGCAGGATGAGCGAGCAGCAGCCCGAGATCTACAAGGGACTGGCCGGGGTGCCCGTCGACTACACGGCGATCTCGAAGGTGAATCCCGAGTCGAACTCGCTGCTCTACCGCGGCTATCCGGTGCAGGAACTCGCCGCGTCGGTGACGTTCGAAGAGGTCGCCTACCTGCTGTGGCACGGCGAACTGCCGAGCGACGACGAGCTCGTCGCCTTCGAGCAGCTCGAGCGCAGCCACCGCGGGCTCGACCACGAGGTCAAGCGCATCATCGACGAGCTGCCGCTGACGGCGCATCCCATGGACGTGGTGCGCACGGCCGTCAGCGCGATCGGTGCGAGCGACCCCACGACGCCGGATGACTCGCCCGAGGCGAACCTCGACAAGGCGATCCGGCTCTTCGCGAAGCTGCCCTCGATCGTGACGTACGACCAGCGGCGGCGGCACGAGCTCGACTTCGTCGAGCCGCGTGACGACCTCGGCTACTCGGCGAACTTCCTCTGGCAGGCGTTCGGGGAGGCGCCCGAGCTCGCCGTCGTGAACGCATTCGACGTGTCGATGATCCTGTACGCCGAGCACTCGTTCAACGCGTCGACGTTCACCGCCCGGGTCATCGCGTCGACGCTCGCCGACCTGTACTCGGCCGTCACGGGCGCGATCGGCGCGCTGAAGGGGCCGCTGCACGGCGGTGCGAACGAGGCGGTCATGCATGCGTTCGCCGAGATCGGCTCGGCTGACCGGGCCGCCGACTGGCTGGATGCCGCGCTCGCCGAGAAGCGCAAGATCATGGGCTTCGGGCACCGGGTGTACAAGAACGGCGACTCCCGGGTGCCGACGATGCGCGACGCCATGGAGCGCATGGTCGAGCACTACGAGCGCCCCGACCTGCTCGAGCTGTACGTGGCGCTCGAGACCGCGATGGGCGAGCGGAAGGGCATCAAGCCGAACCTCGACTACCCGGCCGGGCCCGCGTACCACCTGATGGGCTTCGACACCGAGACGTTCACGCCGCTGTTCGTCGCGAGCCGGGTCACCGGCTGGACCGCGCACATCCTCGAGCAGAAGGCCGCGAACGCGCTCATCCGTCCCCTGTCCGTGTACAACGGGCCCGACGAACGGCACGTTCCGGTCAAGCAGCCGTAGCGGGCCCGATCAAGCAGCCGTAGTCGGCCTCGGTCCCGCCGCAGCGGCAGCCTGCGACCGAGCAGCAGTGGCGCGCCCACAACCCGGGCGCGGGGCATCCGTTCGCCGGCTGTGGCGACCCGCCAATGCTGCGGCATCCCACGACGGATCGCGCCTACAGTCGTGGACCATGCACATGTTGTTCCGCACGCTGCTGCACATCCTCTTCCTGTCGCGCCGCAAGCCCGATCTCGGTTTCTACGACGTCGCGCGCACGCGGTTCATCACGCTGCCCACCGATCTCGACATCAACCGCCACATGAACAACGGCGTGTACTTCTCGATCATGGATGTCGCGCGCTTCGACGCGCTCGTCCGGTCGGGCATCTTCGCGACGATGCGGGATCGCGACTGGTACCCGGTGGTCGCGAGCGAGACGATCACGTTCCGGAAGTCGCTCAGTCTGTGGCAGCGGTTCACGATCGAGTCGCGCGTGCTCGGCTTCGACGACAAGGCGGTGTACATGGAGCAACGCTTCGTGCGGCCGGGCGCCGACGGCCGGCCCGAGATCTACGCGCAGGGGTTCATCCGGGCCAGGTTCCTGCGGAAGGCGGGCGGCACGGTGCCCATGGCGGAGGTCGCCGAGGCGTTCGGCGCGGTGCCGACGGACGACGTGCTGCCCGAGTGGATCGAGCGCTGGGGGCAGGATGTCGCGCTGCCGCCGACGCGCGCGGAGGCGCCGTCGGTCTGGTGAGCCGGGCCGCCGCGGGCGAGTGGAAGCGCAGGGTCAGCGGTCTGCGGCGAGCCCCTCGAGCACGAGCCCGAGTTTGTCGCCGAAGGTGCACTCGAGCAGCTCGTCGATGTTCTGCTGTTTCCGGAACTCGGCCATGAGGCCCGACGCGATCAGGGTGTTGATGAGCATGCCCTGGGCGAAGAAGCGCATCGCCTCGTCGGGCTCGAGCACGGTGCGCAGCCGGTCGTAGATGCGCATGAAGCCGCGTCGGGCGACCGGGCCGATGTGGGGGTCGTGGCCGAGGATGAACCCCTGCATGAGAGAGAGCAGCACGCCGCGGTCGGTCTCGACGAGGTCGACGTAGGCAGCGCCGACGCGGGCGCGGATGGTGTCGTCGTCGTCGGAGGCCTCGATGGCGTCGTCGAAGGCGCGGAGGACGCGGTCGCAGGTGCGCTCGATGACCTCGACGAAGAGCTGGTCTTTGGTGCCGAACAGGCGCACGACGTACGGCTGGCTGATGCCGGCGGCCCGCGCGACCTTGTCGGTGGTCGCGCCGGCGTAGCCGAGTTCGCCGAAGACGCGGGCGGCGGTCTCGAGGATCTGCTCGCGCCGCGCCGTTGCGGAGATGCGATCGGACTTCTGCTCCATGGTTGACATGTTATCAGTCGATTACTACAGTGACGGATGCAGTGGAGTAATCAGTCGATTACCACTCGATCTTCCAGGACCTCCACCTCCGAAGGAGCAGCACCATGACCACCTCGCAGCGCCGGATCCCGGTGTGGCTGGCCGTCGTCGCGGCCTCGTTGCCGATGTTCATGGCGACGCTCGACAACCTCGTCATCACGAACGCGCTCCCCGCGATGCGGGCCGAGCTCGGGGCATCCATCGAAGAACTGCAGTGGTACGTCAACGCGTTCACGCTCGCGTTCGCGACCTTCATCCTGGCCGCAGCGGCGCTCGGCGATCGCATCGGCCGCCGCTCGGTCTTCCTCGCCGGCATCCTCGTCTTCACCGCGGCCAGCGCCCTCGTCGCGCTCAGCACCGAATCGTGGATGGTGATCGCGAGCCGCGCGGTGCAGGGCGTCGGCGCGGCCGGCATCATGCCCCTCTCGCTGACGCTGCTCGCCGGTGCCGTGCCGCCGCGCCTGCGTCCCGCCGCGATCGGCATCTGGGGCGGCGTCGCCGGCCTCGGGGTCGCGCTCGGTCCCCTGATCGGCGGCGCCGTCGTCGAAGGCTGGAACTGGCAGGCGATCTTCTGGCTGAACGTGCCGATCGGCATCGTCGCGATCCCGCTCGCGATCCTCGCGCTGCCGAACACGCTGGGCGCTCGGCTGCGTATCGACCTTCCGGGCGTCGCCCTCGCGGGGCTCGGCGTGCTCGCCGTCGTCTTCGGCATCGTGCGCGGCAACGACGCCGGCTGGGACAGCCTCGAGGTCGTCGGCTCGCTCATCGCCGGAGCGGTGCTCCTCGGCGCGTTCCTCCTCTGGGAGCGCCGCGCGAGCGCGCCGCTGCTGCCGTTGCGCCTCTTCCGCGACCGCAGCTTCTCGGCCGCGAACGTCGTCGGCTTCGCGTTCAGCTTCGGCATGTTCGGCGCGGTGTTCCTGCTGATCCAGTTCCTCCAGGTCGTGCAGGGGGCGTCGGCGCTCGAGGCGGGCGTGCAGACCATGCCGTGGACCCTCGCGCCCATGCTCGTCGCGCCGCTGGCCGGGTTCGTCGCTCCGCGGGTCGGCACCCGCGCGCTGATCGCCGCCGGCCTGGCGCTGCAGACCGCCGCCCTCGTCTGGATCGCCGCCGTCATGAGTCCGGATGTCGCCTACTCCGTGCTTGTGGCCCCGTTCCTGCTCGCGGGCGTGGGCATGGGCCTCGTGTTCGCACCCATGTCGACCGCGGTGCTCGCGAACATGGGCGAGCACGACCACGCCAAGGCCTCGGCGACGAACTCGACGCTGCGCGAGGTCGGCGTGGCGCTCGGCGTCGCCGTGCTCACCGCCGTGTTCACGGGCGCGGGCGGCGAGCTGACGCCTGCGGGATACGTCGACGCGGCAGTTCCGGCCGTGCTCACCGGCGCCGCGGCGCTCGCGATCGCGCTGATCGCCGCCCTGTTCCTCCCCGCGGGACGGGCGACCGTGAGCGGGCCGACGATCGCGACGGCCGCCGCACCGAGGAGTGCGACGGCGCCGGCCGACGAAGCCTCCGGCGAGGCATCCGGCCGCCCCGTCGATCGCGAACCGGCGGCCGTCGCCTGACGGATTTCGCCGCGACGAATCGAGGCCCGCGGCGGCGGCGCTCGCTACGAGCGCTGCTGCCGCGGGATCACGATCTCGCGGAGGATGAGCAGGATGCCCGCGGAGATCGGGATGGCCACGAGCGCGCCGAGGAGTCCGAGCAGGGTGCCGCCCGCGAGGGCGGAGATGAGCACGATGGTGCCGGGCACCTGCACGGCCTTGCCCATGACCCGCGGCGTCAGGAGGTACGCCTCGATCTGCATGTAGACCAGCATGAGCGCGAGCACGACGAGCGCGGCCGTCGGGGAGACGAAGAGCGACACGACGGTCATCAGGACCGTCGTCAGCACGGTTCCGATGAGCGGGATCAGGGTCACGAAGAGCGCGACGACGCCGAGGATGAGCGCGTACGGCACGCCGACGAGCGTCAGCAGGATGACCGAGAACGTCGCGTTCATGAACGCGAGGATCACCATGCCCGAGAGGTACTTGCCGATCGACTGCATGATGCGCTCGGAGTAGCCCTCGACGCGCACCCGGTGCGACGCCTTCACGAGCGAGTAGCAGGCCCGCTTGGTCGCGTCGAGCGTGGCGATGAAGTAGATCGAGAGCACGATCACGAAGAAGCCGGTCGACACGGCGGTGATGACGGATGCCCCGAACGCGAGCGCGCCGCCCCCGATGGTGGCCCACAGGTTCGGGTCGGTGATGAGGTCTTCGAAGCCCTGCACCAGATTGCTGAGCAGGCCGTTCGTGGCGTCGTTCAGCTGGTCGTACCAGCCGGCGTCCTCGACGTGCTGCACCATGCCGGGGATGGCCTTGACGAGCGCGGTCGCCTGCGAGACGACCGGGGGGATGACGATCCAGACGATGCCGATCACGACGGCGACGAACAGCAGGATGACGACGATGATCGCGATGCCGCGGGAGAGGCCGCGTCGTTCGAACCAGCGGATGAGCGGGTCGAGGCCGAGGGCCACGAACGCGGCGATGAAGACGGAGAGCACGACCGACTGGAGGTTCACCAGCGCGACCGCGAGCGCGAGCGCGAGCAGCACGCCGAGGGTGACGATGAAGCCCCATCTGAACGGGTGGTTCACGAAGAGCGTGCGTTCCGGGGCCGCCCGCTCGGTGCGGCGACGCAGGCGTTCGGCCGTGTTCACGCGCGTCAGTCTAGGGTCGCGGATGCCTCGCGCCCGGAGGGCGCACCGGGTGGTGTCGAGGGTGTCTCAGCCGCGTGCGGGCTCGGGGACGTGCAGCTCGCGGTAGTAGCGCACGAACGCGGGGTGGTAGTCGGCCCAGTCGGGCATCGGCGCGCCCGTGCGTGCGGCCTCGAGCCGGTCGAGGTAGTAGTCCCACCCGGGTCCGATATCGGCCGCCGCCGCCCGGTCGGCGAGGCGCTGGGCGAAGGTGAGCGTCGTCATGCCGCCGCCTTCGACGAGGTGGGCGTGCAGGCGCCACGTTTCCGGTGCCTTGCCGACGTCGAGGTGGAACCGGTGGGGCGCGTCGCACTCGAGCACGGACACGTTCTCCCACGGGGCATCCTCACCTTCGGCGGTCATCTTGAACCGGATGCCGCCGGTGGCGGGCCGCCCCGTGTAGGTGCCGATCCACGAGCTGAGCGCGGTGGGGTTGGTGATGCTGTACCAGACGTCCTCGATAGGCGCTCGGAACAGCCGGTCGAACTGGAGGTAGAGCCCATCGGACTTCTGCTGGAAGTGTCCGGTCGGTTTGGCGTGCATCGTCGACCCCCCTGTCGCTCCTGCCATCAGGCTAATCCGCGGGTCGGCGTACCACTAGAGTCGGTGCCATGACTTCCAAGGGTGGCCACGGAACGCAGCAGGAGGCTCTCGACATCACCGAGGGCAAGTCGGGGCTCTGGGGGGCGCTCGCGGGCGTCATCGTCGCGGCGCTCATCGCCGTGCCGCTGTCGGCCGCATTCGCGTTCGCGACGCATCCGCACTCGCAGCAGCTGTTCGCCGGCCGGCTCGAGGAGGTGGGCCCCGGCGGGTACCAGGCCTTCTGGTGGCTCGTCACGCTGTTGCTCCTCGCCCTGCCGTTCCTCGTCGGCTTCGGCGTCGCGAAGCTGTCGGCGAAGGCGCTGCTCACGGTCGGCGCGATCGTCGTGCTGTTCGTGATCGCGATCGTCATCCTGGGCCAGCTCTTCGTCTTCTGAGTCACGGCCGGCCCGGCGGGCTACCCGTCGAACGCCTCGCGAGCGCGTTCGATCTCCTCGCCGTGCTCGCCCGCCCAGCGCACGAGGGCGAGCACCGGCTCGGACAGGGAACGGCCGAGGTCGGTGGCGGCGTACTCGACGCGCGGCGGGATCTCCGCGTAGGCGGTCCGTGAGACGAGGCCGTCGCGTTCGAGGCTCCGCAGCGTCTGGGTGAGCATGCGGTGCGAGATGCCGTCGATGCGCTTCTGCAGTTCGGTGAACCGCAGCGGTCCGTCGTGGAGGGCGCCGATGACGAGCAGGCTCCACTTGTCGCCCACGCGGGCGAGCACCTCGCGGATGACCCGGCTCTCGGGGTTCGCGGTCGTGCAGACGCCGCCGGGGGCGTCGGCGAAGGCGACGGGATGTGCGACGGTCATGCTCGGCCTTCCGTTACGAACCGCGGGGTGCGTGACGCACGATGAAGTGCGGGGGAGCCGTCGTCTACGATCGACGACCGTGCGTCACGCACTGATCGTAACCGACACCCTGGAGTTTCCCCCATGCTCATCGCCCTCTGGATCCTGACGGGTCTCCTCGCCGTCCTCTTCCTCGCCGCCGGGGTCGTGAAGTCGACCACCCCGCGCGAGAAGCTGCTGCCGAAGATGGCGTACATGGAGGACCTCTCCGACGGGCAGGCTCGGGCGGTCGGCATCCTCGAGGCGCTCGGCGCGCTCGGACTCGTGATGCCGGCGGCGACCGGCATCCTGCCCTGGCTCACACCCGTGGCCGCGTTCGCCCTGGCGCTCACCATGGCGGTCGGCACCGCGCTGCACGTCAAGCGCAAGGAGACCGCCGTGCCCTCGATCGTGCTCGGCGTGCTCGCGATCATCGTCGGCGTCGGCTGGCTCCTCATCGGCTGACCGGGCGACGGGCGGGCGGCGTCAGCCGCCGAGCAGCTCCAGCACCGCCATCGCGGCGTTCTGGCCGCCGATGCCGCTCACGGCTCCGCCGCGTACGGCGCCCGAACCGCAGAGCAGCACCCCCGGATGCCGCGTCGCCACGCCCCAGCGCTCGCCGGGGGTCGTCAGCGCGGTGCCCGACTCCGCCCACGGCCACGACAGCGGGCCGTGGAAGATGTTGCCGCCGGGCATCCGCAGCGCCTCCTCGAGGTCGAGCGTGGTCTTCACCTCGATGCAGCGGCGGCCCGAGGCATCCGTCGCGATGACGTCGCGGATCGGTTCGGCGAGCACCGAGTCGAGCGAGGCGAGCACGGCCTCCTCCAGCAGGTCGCGGAGCTCGTCGTTGCGGTACCGCTCGAGCAGCCGGTGCGGCACGTGCAGGCCGAACACCGTGAGCGTCTGCGCCGCGGTGTCGCGCAGCTCTGGGCCGAGGATGCTGCGGTCGCTCAGCGTGTGGCAGTACACCTCGCACGGCAGCGGCTCGGGCAGCCGGCCGGTCGCGGCGCGCGCGTGCGCGGCCTCGAGCTGCGTCGCGAGCTCGTTGATGTGGAAGGTGCCGGCGAACGCCTGCTCGGGCGCCACCTCGGGGTCGAGGAGGCGGGGCAGGCGCGTGAGCAGCAGGTTCACCTTCACCTGCGCGCCCTCCGGCGCGGCGAGCCGGCGGAGTCGTTCGCGCACGACCGGCGGGATGCCGGGCACGCGGTCGTCGGAGAAGGGGCGCTCGCCGCGCGGCGCCACCGTCGCCTCGTCGGCGGGCCGCGCGATGGATGCCTCGCCGCGTTCGACGAGCTCGTCGAGCACGGTCGGCGCGACGTTCGCGAGCACGACACGGGCGCGGGACATCCGCTCGCCGTCGCCGGCCGACCAGTGCACGACGCCATCGCCGACCGCGGTCACCTCGGCGGCCGTCACAAGCGTCGCGCCGGCCTCGCGCGCGGCGCGCGCAAGTTCACCGGTGACTGCGCCCATTCCGCCGACGGGCACGTCCCAGTCGCCGGTGCCGCCGCCGATGACGTGGTAGAGGAAGCACCGGTTCGCGTCGAGCGACGGATCGCCGAGGCTCGTGAAGGTGCCGATGAGGCCGTCGGTGGCGACGATCCCGCGCACCAGGTCGCTCGAGAACCGTTCGTCGATCGTCTCGCCCAGGGGCTGTTCGACGAACTCGCGCCACACCCGCTCGTCGCCGACGAGCGCGCGCGCCTCCTCGCGCGTCGGCAGCGGTTCGGTGAGCGTCGGGAACAGGGCGCGGGCGAGACGCCCGGTGTCGGCGCCGAGCGCGTCCCACGCGTCGGCGTCGATCGCGGCGCCCACGCGGTCGAAGGCGGCGACGGATGCCTCACGCCCCGCTTCGCGGTCGATGAGGAGGCCGCGCCCCGGGTGCTCGGGGTCGGGCGTGTACGACGAGAACCGCCGCCGCACGAGCTCGATCTCGAGACCGAGGTCGTCGATGATGCGGTGGGGCAGCAGGCTCACCAGGTAGGAGTAGCGGGAGAGCCGGGCATCGACGCCCTCGAAGGCGACGGCCGAGACCGCCGCCCCGCCGAGGTGGTCGCTGCGTTCGAGCAACAGCACGTCGAGGCCGGCGCGGGCGAGGTAGGCGGCGGCGGTCAGGCCGTTGTGGCCGCCGCCGACGATCACGACGTCGTGATCGTCGGCGGGCCGGGGCGCGTCGTCAGGCTGGGGCATGACCCGAGCGTAGGCGACGCGCCCCGTCGGCACCTCAGCCGGCCCGCTGCATCGAGCGGACGCCGACCAGGAGGCCGACCGCGCAGGTCGCGACCGCCGCGATGATGCCGCCGAGCACCGCGGGCGCACCGAGGTCGCCCGCGAGCAGTGCCCGCTCGGCGCCGACCAGGTAACTCAGCGGGTTCACCGCCGCGGCGACCCGCATCCAGTCGGGGCCGTCCTCGAGCGGCAGCAGCATGCCCGAGAGGATCATCAGCGGGAACAGCAGCGTCTGGTGCACCATCCAGAACATCCAGTCGCGGTTCCGGCACGCGAGGGCCAGCGAGTAGCTGAGCGCCCCGAACCCGATGCCGAAGACCGCGAGCACGGCGAGGCCGGCGACGAGTCCGGCGACATCCAGCCGGAACCCGAACGGCACCGCGACGAGCACCACGATGGTGCCCTGGATGACGAGCGGCACGACTTCCTTCAGCGCGCGCCCGACGAGCAGCGCGCTGCGGGAGAGCGGTGCCACGAGCGTGCGCTCGTGCGAGCCCGTCTGCATCTCGAACAGGAGGTTCGCTCCGGTCGACGCCGTGCCGAACAGCGCGACCATCACGAGGATGCCCGGCACGAACCACTGGAGCGTGCCGGCGACATCGCCGCCCGCGGCGCCGACGAGCAGCGGGCCGAAGAGGCCGAGGAAGACGAGCGGCTGGACGAGGCTGAACACGACGCTGAACGGGTCGCGGACGAGAGGACGCGATTCGCGGACGAACACCGTCGCGGTGTCGCGGACGAAGCCCGTGGGCCGGGCGGCGAGGTCGGTGGTGGTCATGGGAGTCTCCTTCGGTCGGTCGGACGAATGGTCGGTGGGATGGCTCGTCGCGCGCGTGGTCACGCGACGACGGCCTCGGCGGCGGGCGCCGGCGTCTCCGCGCTCGCGCCCTCGTCGCGGAGGCTCCGGCCGGTGAGGGCGAGGAACACGTCGTCGAGGGTCGGCTGGCGGTGCGTGGCGGAGAGGACGTCGAGGCCGGCGTCGCCGAGCTCGCGCACGAGCCGGGGGAGCAGCCGGTCGCCTCCGGTGGCGGTGACGACGACCTCGGAGCCGGTCGTCTCCACCGTGATGGCGCCCCGGATGCGGGCGGCCGCGGCCGAGGCATCCGTCGCGCTGCCGAAGCCGAGCGTGACCCGGTCGCCGGCGAGCGACTCCTTCAGGGCGTGCGCGGTGTCGTCGGCGATGACCTGGCCGTGATCCATCACCATGACCCGCTCGGCGAGCTGGTCGGCCTCGTCGAGGTAATGGGTGGTGAGGAAGATCGTCGTGCCCGTCTCGTCGCGCAGGCGCACGATGTGCTCCCAGAGGTTCGCCCGTGAGTGCGGATCGAGCCCGGTCGACGGCTCGTCGAGGAAGAGGAGCCCCGGACGGTGGATGAGTCCGAGCGCGATGTCGAGCCGACGCTTCTGCCCGCCCGACAGCGACTGCACCTGCCGGTCGGCGACCTGCCCGAGCTCGAGCGAGTCGATGAGCTCGGCGGCCCGGGCGCGGGTCTCGCGGCGGCCGAGCCCGTAGAAGGCGCCCTGCGCGTGCAGCTCGTCGCGGACGCGCTGGGTGTGGCCGCCCGAGGTGCCCTGGCCGACGTAGCCGATACGGCGGCGGACGCCGGCGGGGTCGCGGCGGATGTCGCAGCCGGCGACCGATGCCTCGCCCGAGGTGGGCTCGAGGAGCGTCGTGAGCAGGCGCAGCGTCGTCGATTTCCCGGCGCCGTTCGGGCCGAGGAACGCCACGAGCTCGCCGCGGCCGACGCTGAGGTCCACCGACTTGACGGCCTCGACGGTCTGCCCCTTCGCGCGGAACGTCTTCGTGAGGCCGTGGGCTTCGATCATGGGAGCGGGGTTCTGGTGACTGGTCATGACCCGAGCTTGTCGAGGCATCCGGTCAGTTTCCGTCCTGAATGCGAGCATGATGGACGCATGGCCGCCACCACCTCGAGAACCCTCGACCTGCTGTCGCTGCTCCAGAGCCACCGGCACTGGTCTGCCCGCGAGCTCACCGACCGGCTCGGCGTCTCGGAGCGCACGCTGCGTCGCGACGTCGAGCGGCTCCGCGAACTCGGCTACGGCGTCGAGTCGACCCGCGGCGTCGCCGGCGGCTACCGGCTGGAGGCCGGCACCGGACTGCCGCCGCTCCTCCTCACCGACGACGAGGGCGTCGCCATCGCGGTCGGACTCAGGTCCCAGGCCACGAGCGGGCTGCGCGGCGCCGAGCACACCACCCTCAGCGCGCTCGCGAAGGTCGAGCAGGTGCTGCCCGCCGCGCTGCGCCGCCGCATCGAGGCGCTGCAGTCGCACGCCGCACCCGCGGGCGGCTTCCGTCCGGGGCGCACGGCCGCAGCAGCCTCCGCGGCCGTCGAGGCCGACCTCCTCGGCCTCCTCGCACTGTGCTGCCGCGACAGCGAGCGCATCCGCTTCCACTACACGGATGCCTCGGGCGCCGACTCCGCCCGCATCGTCGAGCCCTACCGGCTCGTGCCGATCCGGTCGCGGTGGTACCTGCTCGCCTGGGACCGCGACCGCGACGACTGGCGCACCTTCCGGGTCGATCGCATCGCCGACGTCTTCCAGACCCGCGTGCGCTTCGAGCCGATGCCGCTCAGCGAGGAGGAAGCCGTCACCAGGGTCGAGTCGGCGGTGCGTCGCCGTGACCGGGTGCTGAGGGCCACCGTCGTGATGGACCTGCCCGTCGCCGAGGCGACCGCGGCGTTCGGCGGCTATGGGCGCGACGTGTCGCCCGTCGACGGCGGGCGGCGCGCGGCGTGGTCGATCGAGGGCGACTCCGTCGAGCACCTCGCGGTGCACCTGCTGTGGATCCCCGCCGACGTCGCCTACCGCGTCGACGGACCGCCCGAGCTCGCGGACTACCTCGGCGCGCTCGCGGCGCGGTTCGCGGGACTGGCGGCCGGCGAGGGGTAGCCGAGGGTGCCCGAACGGAGGCAGATGTCGGCGGGCCGCGGTTCACTCGGAACATGGATGTCGCGTTCATCGCGGGCTTCGGCCCCATCGGCACCGACGACGGCGCCTCCCACGACTTCTGGGCCGGCTCGCTCGGTCTGCCGTTCCACGAGAACGAGCCGGGCTACTTCCACACCGAGGAGATCCCCGGCGCGAAGGCGTTCGCGATCTGGCCGCTGAGCCAGGCCGCGGAGGCGACCTTCGGCACCCCGTCCTGGCCGGCGGATCGCCCCATCCCCCAGGCGTGGATCGAGTTCGACGTGCACGCCCCGGAGGAGGTCGCGACGGCCGTCGACCAGCTGCGTGAGCGCGGACTCGAGATCCTGGTCGAGGCGCACCTCGAGCCGTGGGGACAGACGACGGCCAGGCTCCAGAGCCCCGAGGGGCTCCTCGTCGGCGTCAGCTTCACCCCGTGGATGCACCGAGTCGACGACGCGGCCGACGCCGAGGGGTAGGCCGGCCCGGGTCGGCGCCCGGATCTGCGGCCGGGCGGCCGGCGGCTAGGCCGTTCGCGGGAGCGTCGCGAGCACGGCGCCGTGATCGTCGAGCACCGTGAGGGTGTCGCCGTCGACCGTCGCCGAGTCGAGCCGGTTCAGCGTCTGGTCGCCGCCCGGGCAGGCCATGAGCGTCATCACCATCTCGTCGAACTCGAGGGTGCCGTCGTCGTCGAGCTCCCACCGGCCGCCCATCGAGTTGCAGCCGTCACTGCCCGTGACGCGGCCGTCGGCGGCGATCACGAGATGCGGTTGCGTCGCGTCGGCGGTTCCCCAAGTGCCGATGAAGGCCGCGGCCGCACCGCTCGCCCCGCCGTCGGAGGCGCCGCCGGCCGGCTCGGTCGCCGGCGTGTCCGACGTCCGCTCGAGCGTGCCGAGCTCGGTGTCGTCGTCGCCGAAGACGGTCATCACGTCGCCCTCGATGGTCGCCCGATCCGCTGCGGAGAGCCAGGTGTCGACGCCCTCGCAGAACATCCGCGTCGACGCGAGGTCGCCGAACTCGATGCCGTCGTCGTCGAGCTCCCACGTGCCCGTCAGGCGGTTGCACCCGTCGGTGCCGGTGAGCCCGCCGTCCTCGGTGAGCGACAGCGACGGAGCCGAGGAGTCGGCCGCGTCGCCCCAGGTGCCGACGACGTCCGCCGCGGACGTGGTCGGAGTGCTCGCCGGGCCCGCCCCGCCCGATGGTGAGCCGGCGCAGCCGGCGAGCGCCAGCACGGCGGCCGCCGCCGTGCCGATGATGATGCTCTGGATTCCCCGCATGCCCGAAGGCTAGCCCTCCGGCGCTCGTCCGTCACCCGGCGCTCGTCCGTCACCCGGCGACGAGCGGCGCCGCGGCAGCACGGGCCAGCGCGTCGCGCACGGCGACGACGGCCGGTCGGTGCACGCTCGCGAGCCTGGCCGACGAGAACACCTCGCGCTGCGGGTCGCCCGGCAGCGGCGCGAGCAGGACGCTCGCCTCCTCGCCGGCCCAGACGAGATCGGGCAGGAGGCCGACCGCGTTGCCCGAGCGGATGAGCCGGATGTGGGCCATGAGGTCGGCCGTCTCGAAGCGGACGTCGGGCTCGAAGCCGGCGGAGCGGCACAGCTGCTCGGCCCACTCGCGCGACGCGGTGCCCTCCGGCTCGAGGACCCAGGGCCGGTCGGCGGCGCGGGCGAGCGCGGCGGAGACGGCCGACGGGGGAGCGCCGGCGGCCGCGGTGCCGGGGCGCGAGGCATCCGTCGCCCCGCCGCCCGGCGCTCGCCGGCCGGGCGTCGCGCGCCGCCCGGCCGACGGATGCGGGGGCAGCGCGAGGCGGATGGCGTCGGCCGCGAGCGGGACGCGGTCGAGCTCGGGATGCAGCGGGCGCGTGCGACCCGGGTACTGCTCGGCGATGACGAGGTCGAAGTCGCGGGCCGCCACGTCGAAGAGTCCCGCCTCGGGCTCTCGCTCGGTCACCTCGACCCGGAGGCCGGGATGCTCCGCCGCGAGCAGCGTCAGCGCCTGCGGCACGACGGCGTGGGCGGCCGACTGGAACACCGCGATGCGGACGGTGCCGCCGACGCTGGTGAGCGAGCGGGCGACGTCGGCCTCGGCCTCTTCGAGGCGGTCGAGCACGGCCTGCGCATGGCCGACGAGAACCTCGGCCTGCGGCGTGAGCTGCACCCGCCGGCCCACCTGGACGAGCAGCGGCACGCCGACCTCGCGCTCGAGCACGCTGAGCTGCTGGGAGACGGAGGACGGGCTGTAGGAGAGCGCGTCGGCGACCGCCGCGAGCGTGCCTCGGCGACTCAGCTCCACGAGGAGGCGCAGCCGTCTGGCATCGAGCACGCGCGCCTCCTATCGATCGGGTTCACCGAATGATATCCATCGGAATGATTCGCTGTACCGAATGGATGTCAGACCGCACACTAGTCGCGAGGCGCGCGATTCTCGGCGTGCCCCGAGCGAAGGACAACTACCGTCATGAGCATGACGAACGTCAGCGCGGACCCTGCCGCGCGCACCGACCAGGTCACCGCCCTCGTCCGGCGCTGGCTCGCCGAGAGTGCCGAGCACCCGGTCGACCCAGCCGCCGAACGGCTCGCCGGCGTGCTGAAGGACCCGAACGGTCTCGCGTTCACCGTCGGCTTCGTGGACGGCGTCATGCGGCCCGAGGACCTCGGCGTCGCGGGCCGCAACCTCGCACAGGTCGCCCCGCTCACTCCCACGTTCCTGCCCTGGTACCTCCGTTCGGCCGTGCGCGTCGGCGGGGCGCTCGCGCCCGCGTTCCCGTGGATCGTCATCCCCATCGCCCGGCGCGTGCTCCGCGGCATGGTCGGGCACCTCGTGCTCGACGCCACGCCGGAAAAGCTCGGCCCGGCCATCGCGAAGCTTCGCGAATCGGGCAATCGGTTGAACCTCAACCTCCTCGGCGAGGCCGTGCTCGGCGAGCAGGAGGCCGACCGCCGCCTGAAGGGCACCTACGAGTTCCTCGCCCGCGACGACGTCGACTACGTCTCGATCAAGGTGTCGAGCGTGGTCAGCCAGCTCTCGATGTGGTCGTTCGACGAGGCGGTCGCGAAGGTCGTCGACAAGCTGACCCCGCTGTACGAGCTCGCCGCCGCGAGCGAGGCGAAGGGCAAGCCCAAGTTCATCAACCTCGACATGGAGGAGTACCGCGACCTCGATCTCACGATCGCGGTGTTCCAGACGCTGCTCGACCAGCCGCGGCTACAGCAGCTCGAGGCGGGCATCGTGCTGCAGACCTACCTGCCCGACGCGCTCGGTGCGATGCAGCGGCTCACCGAATGGGCACTCGCCCGACGCGCGGGCGGCGGCGCGCCGATCAAGGTCCGGGTGGTCAAGGGTGCGAACCTCGCCATGGAGCACGTCGACGCCGCGATCCACGACTGGCCCGTCGCGACCTACTCGACCAAGCAGGACTCCGACACCAACTACAAGCGGGTGCTGCACTGGTCGATGACGCCCGAGCGCACCTACGCGGTGAAGCTCGGCGTCGCCGGCCACAACCTCTTCGACGTCGCGCACGCGTGGCTCACCGCGAAGGAGCGCGGCGTGGAGGACCGGGTCGAGTTCGAAATGCTGCTGGGCATGGCGACCGGCCAGGCCGCCGCCGTCCGCGGCGACGTCGGCCGTCTGCTGCTCTACACGCCGGTGGTGAACCCCAGCGAGTTCGACGTCGCGATCGCGTACCTGATCCGCCGGCTCGAAGAGAACGCCAGCCAGGACAACTTCATGTCGGCCGTGTTCGAGCTCGCCGACGACCGTCGCCTGTTCGAGCGCGAGCAGGAGCGCTACCGCCGCTCGCTCGAAGCGCTCGCCGACGAGACGGATGCCACGCCCGCGCCCGCCCCGAACCGGACTCAGAACCGCCGCACCGAGTGGGAGGACGGCCGACTCGCGGCCGAGCTCGCCCACCGGGATGCCCCCGCCCCCGGCATCGAGCACGAGGACGAATCGCTCACTAGCGTGGTGCTCGGCATCACCCGCGGCTCCGCGGGCGACGGCGACCTGGACGGCAGCGGCCTCGTCGCCCCCGAGCACGCGAACCGGCCCGCCGGGCCGTCGGCGACGCCCGGCTTCCGGAACGAGCCCGACACCGATCCCGCGCTCGCCGCGAACCGCGACTGGGGCCGGCGCATCCTCGCCCGCGTGCCCTCGTCGACGCTCGGCATCGACGCGATCCGCGCCGCCCGCATCGACGACCACGCCGAGCTCGAGGCGCTGCTCGCGAACGTCCGCGCGCAGGGCGAGGCGTGGGGCCGTCGCCCCGGTGCCGAGCGCGCCGCCCTGCTGCACCGCGCCGGCCTCGCGCTCGCCGCGAACCGCGACCGCCTCATCGAGGTGATGGCGGCCGAGACCGGCAAGACCATCGCCGAGGCCGACCCGGAGGTAAGCGAGGCCATCGACTTCGCCCACTACTACGCTGAGCGGGCTCGCGAGCTCGACCACGTGCAGGGCGCGGAGTTCGTGCCGTCGAAGCTCACGGTGGTGACCCCGCCGTGGAACTTCCCGGTCGCGATCCCGGCCGGCGGTGTGCTCGCCGCGCTCGCCGCAGGGTCCGGCGTCGTGATCAAGCCCGCCGGCCTCGCCCAGCGCTCCGGCGCCGTCATGGTCGAGGCGCTCTGGGAGGCGGGCATCCCGCGCGACCTCCTCGCCCTCGTCGACGTCGGCGAGCGGGAGCTCGGACGCGAGCTCGTATCGAGCCCGCTGGTCGACCGGGTCATCCTCACCGGCGCGTACGAGACGGCCGAGCTGTTCCGCTCCTTCCGCGAGGACCTGCCGCTCCTCGCGGAGACCAGCGGCAAGAACGCCATCATCGTCACGCCCTCCGCCGACCTCGACCTCGCGGCATCCGATGTCGTGAAGAGCGCGTTCGGCCACGCGGGCCAGAAGTGCTCGGCCGCCTCGCTCGTGATCCTCGTCGGCTCGGTCGCGAAGTCGGAGCGGTTCCACCGCCAGCTCGTCGACGCGGCCACGTCGATGCGCGTCGGCTGGCCCGAGGCGGCGACGAGCCAGATCGGCCCGATCATCGAGCCGGCGGGCGGCAAGCTGCTGCACGCGCTCACGCAGCTCGGCGCCGACGAGGAGTGGCTGGTCGAGCCGAAGCAGCTCGACGACACCGGGCGGCTCTGGTCGCCCGGCATCCGCACGGGCGTGAAGGGCGGGTCGTACTTCCACCTCACCGAGTTCTTCGGCCCGGTGCTCGGCGTGATGCACGCGAAGGACCTCGACGAGGCGATCGCCCTCCAGAACGCGGTCGACTACGGCCTCACCGCCGGCCTGCACTCGCTCGACCCCGACGAGCTCGCCACCTGGCTCGACCGCGTCGAGGCCGGCAACCTGTACGTCAACCGCGGCATCACCGGGGCCATCGTGCAGCGCCAGCCGTTCGGCGGCTGGAAGAAGTCCGCCGTCGGTGCAGGCGCGAAGGCCGGCGGCCCGAACTACCTGTTCGGCCTCGGCGACTGGCTGCCCGACCACTCCCGCACGTCGGGCTCGCTGCACCTGCGCGGACTCGAGCGGCGGGTCACCGACCTGATCGAGGCATCCCAGTCGTCGCTCGACTACGAGCAGTTCGAGGTGCTGCGCCGCTCAGCGCTCTCCGACGAGGTCGCGTGGGCCGAGGAGTACGGGACGGCGAAGGATGTCTCGGCCCTCGGCGTCGAGCGGAACGTCTTCCGGTACCGCCCGGTGCCCGTGACGATCCGCATCGCGGAGTCGGCGACGCTCGTCGACGGTCTCCGGGTGATCGCCGCGGCGCTCCTCGCGAAGTCGCCGGCGCGCGTGTCGAGCGCGCACGAGCTGCCCAAGGGCGTCCGCGCGGTGCTCGCCGCCCGCGACATCGACCTCGTCCGGGAGGGCGACGCGTCCTGGCTCGCGGGACTCGCGAAGCGCGGGCCGGCCACGAGCCGGATCCGCCTCGTCGGCGGCGACGCGGCGGCGGTGGCCACGGCGCTCGGCGGGCGGCCTGATGTCGCGGTGTGGTCGCACCCCGTCACCCCGTCGGGCCGGGTCGAGCTGCTGCCGTTCCTCCGCGAGCAGGCGATCTCGATCACCAACCACCGGTTCGGCAACCCGACCACGTTCTCGCAGGGCGTGATCTAGGCCGGACCGCCCGGTTACTCCCGCCCGGCTACTCGCGCGCGGCTACTCCCGGCCGCGGTTCCGGCGGCGGGCGCGCTTCGGGGCGCGCCCGCCGAGGAACGACTCGCCGGCGTCCACGAGGAAGCCCTGCCGCAGCGCCTCGCGGCCGATGAGCATGCGGAAGCCCATCTCGTCGCGGTTGCTGAGGTTCATCTCGACGTCGAGGTGGGTGCCGTGGAGGACGACGTCCATCAGCACGACGATGCGCTCGTCGACGTGTCCGGAGGAACTCCGCACCTGACGGCGGTCGTGCACCCGCGACTCGACCACCACGGCGTCCTCGTCGGAGTTCTGCCACGGGCGCACGCCGAAGCGCACCCACGGCTCACCGTCGCGTTCGAACTCCTCGACGTCGAAGGCGTGCAACGACGAGGTGCGCGCACCGGTGTCGATCTTCGCCTTGATCCACGGGACGCCCGCACCTGGCAGGGTCACCCACTCGCGCCATCCGACGATGGTGCTTGAATAGGGGGGCTCTGTCACTCGGATATCTTCTCAGGGGCTCAAGGATGAAACTGGCGATCCTCTCGCGCGCCCCGCAGGCGTACTCGACGCAGCGACTGAAGGCGGCAGCGCAGCAGCGCGGCCACACCGTCAAGGTGCTGAACACCCTGCGTTTCGCGATCGATCTCGCCGGCCCCGAGCCCGACCTCCAGTACCGCGGACGCCCGCTCTCCGACTACGACGCGATCCTGCCGCGCATCGGCAACTCCATCACCTACTTCGGCACCGCCGTGGTGCGCCAGTTCGAGCAGATGGACGTCTACACCCCGAACACGTCGAACGGCATCACGAACGCCCGAGACAAGCTGCGCGCGAACCAGATCCTCTCCCGGCACAACATCGCGCTGCCGCCCACCGCGTTCGTCCGGAACCGGGCCGACGTCCGCCCGGCGATCGAGCGCGTCGGCGGGGCCCCCGTCGTGATCAAGCTGCTCGAGGGCACGCAGGGCATCGGCGTCATCCTCGCCCCGCAGGTGAAGGTCGCCGAGGCCATCATCGAGACGCTGCACTCGACGAAGCAGAACGTGCTCATCCAGCGGTTCATCGAGGAGAGCCGCGGGCGGGACATCCGCGCCCTCGTCGTCGGCGACCGGGTCGTCGCCGCGATGCGGCGCGTCGCGAACGGCGACGAGTTCCGCTCGAACGTGCACCGCGGCGGCAGCGTCGAACCCGTCGACCTCTCGCCCGAGTACGAGCAGGCGGCCGTGCGCTCGGCCCAGATCATGGGGTTGAAGGTCGCGGGCGTCGACATGCTCGAGGGCAACGAGGGCCCGCTCGTGATGGAGGTGAACTCGTCGCCCGGCCTGCTCGGCATCGAGACGGCGACGAAGCTGGATGTCGCGGGCGCCATCATCGACTACATCGCGAACCAGGTCGCCTTCCCCGAGATCGACGTGCGTCAGCGGCTCACCGTGTCGACCGGGTACGGCGTGGCCGAACTGCTCGTCCACGGCGACGCCGATCTCGTCGGCAAGACCCTCGGCGAGTCCGGGCTCTGGGAGCGCGACATCACGGTGCTCACGCTGCACCGCGGCACCACCGTCATCCCGAACCCGCGGAAGGGCGTCGTGCTCGAGGCATTCGACCGGCTCCTCTGCTTCGGCAAGCTCGAGGAGATGCGCTCGATGATCCCCGAGCGCCGGCGCCGCCGCGCGAAGGTGCGGAAGCTGCCGAAGGAGCCGATCCCGGCTCCGGCGGACTAACGCCGGTCAGGTCCCGATGCGCAGGGCGGCCTCGACGATCACGAGCGCGTCGTCGGCCGGAACCCGGAGCCGTCGCGCGAGGGCGGCGTACTCGGCGGCGGCCTCCTGCAGGCTGCGGTGGGCGGCATCGCCCTGCGCGGCGACGAACGTCCCCGACCGGCCGCGCGTCTCGACGACGCCGTCCTGCTCGAGTTCGCGGTAGGCCCGCGCGACGGTGTTCGCGGCGAGGCCGAGCTCCTCGGCGAGCGCCCGCACGGTGGGCAGCCGCTCGCCCGGCGTGAGCCCGCCCTCGGCGACGGCCTCGACGACCTGGGCGCGGAGCTGCTCGAAGGGCGGCTGGTCGGCGCCGGGGACGACGGTGAACTTCACGGCCGCGCCTAGTCCCGCTGCCGGTTCACGAGACGGGACAGCACGATGGCGCTTCTCGTGTGGTCGACGTTCGGCGCGACCCGCACCCGCTCGAGCGCGTCCTCGAGCGAGGTGATGTCGCGGGCGCGGATCTGCACGATGGCGTCGGCGCTGCCGGTGACCGTGCCGGCGTAGACGACCTCGGGCACGTCCTGCAAGATCCGCCGCAGCTCCTCCGGCCCGACGGTGCCCCGGCAGAACAGCTCGACGTAGGCCTCGGTGCTCATGCCGTCGACGGTCGGGTCGACCTGGATCGTGAAGCTGCGGATGACCCCGTCGGCGACGAGGCGGTCGACCCGGCGCTTCACGGCCGAGGCCGACAGGCCGACCGACGAGCCGATGTCGCCGTACCCGGCCCGCGAGTTCTGGCGCAGCAGGTCGAGGATGGCTCGGTCGAGGTTGTCCATGCGGCGAGTGTAGGGGTGATCGTTGCGTCAG
This sequence comes from Agromyces sp. G08B096, assembly GCF_040267705.1. Taxonomy (NCBI): domain Bacteria; kingdom Bacillati; phylum Actinomycetota; class Actinomycetes; order Micrococcales; family Microbacteriaceae; genus Agromyces; species Agromyces sp. G08B096. The sequence continues at coordinate 3,339,139 of NZ_CP158374.1, read as the reverse complement.
GGCAGGCCGTTACGCCGATTTCGTGCGTGCTGTGACGGAATCGTCACCCGACGGTGACGGCAGCGTGACGTTCGCGGAGCCCGACGAGGAGGGCGGCCAGCCCGAGCTCGAAGGCCCGCGGGGCGCCGAACGCCTCGCCCAGGGCCGGGTCGAGGGCGGCGCGGATCGCCGGGTGTCCCGGTGGCACGGAGGCGTGCGAGAGGAGGTCGGCGGGCGCGACGATGTCGAGGGCCGAGCCGAGGACGAGGGCCTCGACGGTCCGCATGACCGCGACGGTGTCGCCGCGCGGCCAGCCCGCCGCGACGAGCGCGGCGATCACCCGTTCGTACATGTCGTACGTCGAGGCGTCGCGGATCGGGGTCGCGGACAGCAGCCGGATGAGGTTGGGATGCGCCGCGAACGCGGCCAGGTACGACCGGGCCCACCGGCCGAGGGCGGCGTCCCAGGGCTCGTCGGCGAAGGCGGACGTGTCGATCCCGGCGACGATGCGCGCGCGGACGGCCTCGATCAGGTCGTCGCGGCTCGCCACGTGGTTGTACAGCGAGGAGACGCGGCGATCGACGCGCGCCGCGAGGCTCCGCATCGACAGCGCCTCGCCGCCGGCCTCGTCGATGAGGTCGAGTGCGGCGGTGACCAGCTGATCGCGATTCACGCGTGTCACGGATCCCACCTTCGGTCTTCCCCTCGCCTGAGTCGAGAGTGTAACGTCACCTTCACTTCGAATACGAACACTGTTCGTACTGGACGTGAAGGACCCGATGCAGTGACCACGACCCTCTTCCACGGCGGCACCGTCTGGCTCGGCGCTGCGCGCCCGCCCGCCGATCGCCTGCTCGTCCGCGACGGCCGCGTCGTGGCGCTCGACGACGAGGCGGAGCGCCTCGCCGAGGCGGCGTCGGCTGAGGCGGCCGGCCCCGTCGAACGGGTCGACCTCGAGGGCGGATTCCTCATGCCGGCGTTCGGCGACGGCCACGCCCACCCCCTGTTCGGCGGGCTGGAGGCCGCGGGCCCCGACGTGCGCTCGTGCAGCTCGATCCCCGAGATCGTCGACGAGGTGCGCCGGTACGCCGAGGCGCACCCCGAGCGGGAGTGGATCCTCGGCGCCTCCTACGACGGCAGCCTCGCCGACGAGGGCCTGTTCGACGCGCGCTGGCTCGACGAGGCCGTCGCCGACCGTCCCGTCGTCCTCCGCGCCTGGGACTACCACACGGTCTGGTGCAACACCCGCGCCCTCGAGCTCGCCGGCATCGACCGGGACACCCCCGAGCCCGAGCTCGGCGAGATCCCGCGCCGGGCCGACGGGTCGCCCCTCGGCACACTGCGCGAGTGGGGGGCCGTCGAACTGGTCACCGACATCGCCCCCGCCCGCCCACTCGAAGAGCGGCTCCAGGCGCTCGAGGCCGCCTCCGACTACTACCTCGCTCGGGGCGTCACCTGGGTGCAGGACGCGTGGGTCGAGCCCGACGACGTCGAGACCTACCTCGCCGCGGCCGAGGCCGATCGCCTGCGCATCCGATCCAACCTCGCGCTGTACGCCGACCCCCGCCGGTTCCCCCGTCAGCTGCCCGGCTTCCTCGACGCCCACCGGCGGGTCGACGAGCTCGGTTCGCCGATGCTCACCGCGCAGACGGTCAAGTTCTTCGTCGACGGCGTCATCGAGAACGAGACCGGCGCGCTCCTCGAGCCGTACTGCTCGGCCCTGCACAAGCACGGGATGACGGTGTGGGAGCCCGCGGTGCTCGCCGACGCCGTGCGAGCCGTCGACGCGGCCGGCTTCCAGGTCCACCTGCACGCGATCGGCGACGCCGCGGTGCGGCTCGCGCTCGACGCCATCGAAGGCGCGATCGACGCCAACGGGCCGCGCGACCGGCGCCCGGTCATCGCCCACGCCCAGCTCGTCGACGACGCCGACCTCGACCGGTTCGCCCGGCTCGGAGTCATCCCGAACATGCAGCCGCTCTGGGCGCAGCTCGACGCCCTGATGACCGTGCTCACCGTGCCGCGCCTCGGCGACGAGCGGTCGGCGAGGCAGTACCGGCTGCGCTCCATCGAGGCCTCCGGCGCCCGGCTCGCGTTCGGGTCGGACTGGCCGGTCTCCTCCGGCGATCCGCTCGAGGGCATCTCGGTCGCAGCGACCCGGCGCACGCCCGAGGGAGACCCCGCGGGCGGCTGGGTCCCCGACGAGATCCTCCCGGTCGAGCTCGCGCTCGACGCCTACTCGTCCGCCGTGGCGCATCAGGCGTTCGGCGACCTCGCCGCAGTGCCGTGGGGCGAGATCGCGCCCGGTGCGAGCGCCGACCTCGTCTGGCTCGCCGCCGACCCCAGAACCGTCGACCCCGGCGAGCTCGCCGCGACCCCCGTGCGAGCGACATGGCTCGCCGGCATCCCCCACACGCGAGGCGAGCGCCTCCCGACCCCTTGAAAGGCCAGCCCATGTCCCAGGCCACCACCCCCGAGCGGGCCAGCGACGTCCCCTCCGCCCCCACCCTGAAGCGAGTGCTGGGCGTGCCAGCCCTCGTCCTGTTCGGACTCGTCTACATGGTGCCGCTCACCGTGTTCACGACGTACGGCATCGTCACCGAGATGACCGGCGGACGGGTGCCCCTCGCCTACGTCATCACGCTCGTCGCGATGCTCTTCACCGCCCGTTCGTACGCGCGCATGTCGGCGGCCTACCCGTACGCGGGCTCGGCGTACGTGTACACCCAGCGCACCTTCGGCGGGGCGATCGGATTCCTCGCCGGGTGGTCGCTCATGCTCGACTACCTGTTCCTGCCGATGATCAACTACCTCGTCATCGGCATCTACCTCGAGGCCGCGTTCCCAGGCGTACCCGCCTGGGTGTTCATCCTCGGCTCGATCGCCGTCGTGACGATCCTCAACGTCGTGGGCATCGTGTCGGTCGCACGCGCGAACTTCGTCATCATCGCCGTCCAGACGGTCTTCATCCTTGCCTTCGTGGTGTTCGGCTCCGCCTCGCTCGCCGGCCGCGAGGTCGACCCGCTCGCCCCGTTCGTCGGCGACGGCTCGGTCGAGGGGGTCGGCGTGCTCTTCGCCGGTGCGGCCGTGCTGTGCCTGTCCTTCCTCGGCTTCGACGCGGTATCGACCCTGGCCGAAGAGGCGAAGGATGCCACGAGGTCGGTGCCGCGAGCCATCATGATCACCACCATCGCGGCGGGCGTGATCTTCATCGGCCTGTCGTTCCTCGCGCAGCTCGTGTTCCCGTCGAACGAGTTCGCCGACGTCGACTCCGCCGCACGCGACGTGATGCTCGCCGCCGGCGGGGAGTTCCTCGCGGTCTTCTTCACCGCGGCCTACGTCGCCGGTGCCGCCGGGTCGGCGCTGTCGTCGCAGGCATCCGTCTCGCGCATCATCTACGCCATGGGACGCGACGGCGTGCTGCCGAAGCGCGTCTTCGGCCGGCTGTCGGCCCGGTTCCAGACGCCGGTCGTGGCCATCCTCTGCGTGTCGGCGATCTCGCTGCTCGCGATCTGGTTCGACCTCGCCCTGCTCTCGGGCATGATCAGCTTCGGCGCGCTCGTCGCCTTCGCGGTCGTGAACCTGTCGGTCATCAAGCACTTCTTCGTCGATCGACGGGAGCGTGCGGGTGCGGCCGTGGTCCGCAATCTCGTGCTCCCGCTCATCGGGTTCGGGCTGACGGTGTGGCTGTGGACGAGCCTCTCGGCCGAGACGTTCATCGTCGGACTGTCCTGGCTCGCCGTCGGTATCGTGCTGCTCGCCATCGTGACGCGCGGCTTCCGGCGGCCGACGCCCATGCTCGACCTGAAGGAGTCGTAGGCTGGCGAAATGCGTCTCGACATCCCCGTGCGGCTCGGTATCCAGGTGCAGCCGCAGCACGCCGACTACTCCGCCATCCGCGATTTCGTGCTCCGCCTCGAGGAGCTCGGTGTCGACATCGCGTTCAACTGGGATCACTTCTTCCCCCTGAGCGGCGACCCCGAAGGCAAGCACTTCGAGGCGTGGACGATGCTCGGCGCGTGGGCCGAGCAGACGGAGCGCATCGAGTTCGGCTCGCTCGTGAACTGCAACTCGTACCGCAACGCCGACCTGCAGGCCGACATGGCCCGCACGCTCGACCACATCAGTGCGAAGGGCACGGGCACGGGACGGTTCATCTTCGGCACGGGCTCGGGCTGGTTCGAGCGCGACTACGACGAGTACGGCTACGAGTTCGGCACGGTCGGGTCGCGGCTGAACGAGCTCGCCGGCGCGCTGCCGCGCGTGCGCGAGCGCTGGGCGAAGCTGAACCCGGCGCCGACCCGCGACATCCCGATCATGATCGGCGGCAAGGGCGAGCAGAAGACGCTGCGCATCGTCGCCGAGCACGCCGACATCTGGCACTCGTTCGTCGCCCCCGACGAGCTTCCGCGGAAGGTCGACGTCCTCGCCCGCTGGGGCGAGGAGGTCGGCCGCGACGTGTCGCAGATCGTCGTGTCGAACGAGCTCAGCCGCGGCGCCGCCGACTACGAGCACGCCGACGCGCTGTACGACGCCGGCGTGCGCCTGTTCACCCTCGGGCTCTCGGGTCCCGATTACGACCTCGACCAGGTGCGCACCTGGCTCGCCTGGCGCGACGCGAAGAACGCGTGAGCCGGGGCTGAGGGTGCCGCGGGATGACCTGCGGCACCCTCAGCCGACGCCACGGCTCCGAGCGCCGGCGCTGGCCGGCGAGAGTATGGTGACCCCCATGGGGGAGCAGGACGAGACGATGGAGCCCGGGCGCGCCGACGCCGGCCCGCCCGACCCGGCCGCGACATCCGTCGCCGACCGCGACACGCGTGGCGACCGCGGATTCTTCGGGCAGCCGCGGGCGCTGGTGCACATCTTCGGCGTCGAGATGTGGGAGCGCTTCAGCTTCTACGGCATGCAGGGGATCCTGCTCATCTACCTGTACTACTCGGCGACCGACGGCGGCCTCGGCATGGACGAGGTCAGCGCGGCCGGGATCGTCGGCGCGTACGGCGGCGGGGTGTACCTCTCCACGATCCTCGGGGCGTGGATCGCCGACCGCCTGCTCGGCAGCGAGCGGGTGCTGTTCATCTCGGCGATCGTCATCATGGCGGGCCATATCGCGCTGGCGCTCATCCCCGGGTTCTGGGGCGTCGGCATCGGCCTCATCCTCGTGGCGTTCGGCTCGGGCGGGCTGAAGGCGAACGCCACGAGCGTCGTCGGCACCCTCTACGACGAGCACGATCCTCGGCGCGACGCCGGCTTCTCGCTGTTCTACCTCGGCATCAACCTCGGCGCCTTCCTCGGTCCGCTGCTCACCGGCCTGCTGCAGACGACGCTCGGCTTCCACTGGGGCTTCGGGCTCGCCGCGGTCGGCATGGCGATCGGCCTCACGCAGTACGCGTTCGGCCGCAAGAGCCTGCCGGCCGAGGCATCCGCCGTCCCGAACCCGCTGCCCGCGAACCGGCGTGGGCTGGTGATCGCGATCGGCGCGGCATCCGTCGTCGTCATCCTCGTGCTCGTGCTCACCGGCCTCGTGAACGCGACCAACCTGGTGAGCTGGGTGATCGGCGCGACCATCGCGGCCGCGATCGCGTACTTCGCGGTGATCCTCGCGAGCCGCGGCATCACGGCAGTCGAGCGCAGCCGGGTCTACGGGTTCATCCCGCTGTTCATCGCGAGCGTCGCGTTCTGGTCGCTGTACCAGCAGCAGTTCACGGTGCTCACGATCTACTCCGACAAGCAGCTGAACCGCGACCTCTTCGGCTGGGAGATGCCGGTGTCGTGGGTGCAGTCGATCAACCCGATCTTCATCATCGTGCTGTCGGGCGTGTTCGCAGCGATCTGGACCAAGCTCGGCGACCGGCAGCCGTCGACGCCGATCAAGTTCGCGCTCGGCACGGCGATCATGGGCGTGGCGTTCCTCCTGTTCATCCCGTTCGCGGGCGGCGGACCGAACTCCACGCCGCTGCTCGCGATCGTCGGCATCCTGCTCGTGTTCACGGTCGCCGAGCTGCTGCTCTCGCCGGTCGGGCTCTCGGTGGCGACGAAGCTCGCGCCCGCACGCTTCCACACCCAGATGGTGGCGCTGTTCTTCCTGTCGGTCGCGCTCGGCACCGCGATCTCGGGCCGGCTCGCCGAGCTCTACTCGCCCGAGACCGAGGTGGGCTACTTCGGCCTCCTCGGCGGCATCGCGATCGTGCTCGGCATCGCGCTCGCCGTGGGCAGCCGCGGGGTGCTGAAGCTGATGGCGGGGGTGCGCTAGCGCCACGCCCACTCGGCGCCGACGGTTTCCGTTCGCGCCGACTGCGTCCGCTCGGGCGGAAACACTGCGTCAGGGCGGAAACGCTCGACGAGGGCCATCCGCGTCGATCCCGATACGATGCACGGGATGCCCCGTCCCCTCGTGGTGATTCCCACGTTCAACGAGCGCGAGAACCTCGCCGCGATCATCGGCCGCGTGCGCGCCGCGACGCCAGGGGTCGACGTCCTCGTCGTCGACGACGCCTCGCCCGACGGCACGGGTGAGCTCGCCGACCGGCTCGCGGCGACGGATGCCTCGGTGCGGGTGCTGCACCGTGCGGGCAAGGAGGGACTCGGGGCGGCGTACCTCGAGGCCTTCGACTGGGCGCTCGCCCGCGGCTACGACCCCATCGTGCAGATGGACGCCGACGGGTCGCACCGGCCCGAGGAGCTGCCCGTCCTCCTCGACGCGTTCGTCCGGGCGACCGACGGGGGACGCCCCGTCGACCTGGTCATCGGCTCGCGCTGGGTGGCCGGCGGGCGCATCGAGAACTGGCCGAAGCACCGCGAGTGGCTCTCCCGCGGCGGCAGCGCCTACGTGCGCCGCGTGCTCCGGCTGCCGACGCGCGACACGACGGCCGGTTACCGCGCCTTCCGGGCCGACGCACTGCGACGGATGCCCCTCGCCGACGTCCACACGCGGGGCTACGGCTTCCAGGTGGACATGCTGTGGCACGCGCACGAGGCCGGGCTCGGCGTCGCGGAGGTGCCGGTGACGTTCGTCGAACGCGAGCACGGTCGGTCGAAGATGAGCCTCGGCATCGTGCTCGAGGCGATGGCGAACGTCACGGCGTGGGGCCTGCGCGCGCGGTTCGGGCGTCGCACGAAGTAGGGGGGCGCCGCGGCGCCGGGCGGGCCGCTACGTCGTCGTGACCGTGATCGACCCGTTCGACGTGCGGAGGTCGAGCGTGAACTCGCCGTCGGGGTCGTCGGGCACGCCGACGTCGATGCCGCCGTTTGAGGTGTCGGTGCGCACCCGGTACGAGGCATCCGGCACGGCGAGGTCGATGGCGCCGTTCGAGGTGGTCGCGCGCACGTCCTGCGCGGTCTCCAGCTCGAGCTGGACGCCGCCGTTCGACGTCGCGACCTCGATCGGGCCGCCCGCGAGGGCACGGCCGATCACGCGTCCGTTGCTCGTCTGCGCCGCGACCGACCCCGCCACCCCGTCGAGCTCGATGCGGCCGTTGTCGGTCTCGACGTCGACGTCGCCGACGGCCGAGAGCTCGATCGAGCCGTTGGAGGTGCGCCCCTCGACGTCGAGACCGGCGGGCACGTCGACGACGTACTCGACGGTGCAGTGGCGGCCGCAGCCGCCGAGGACGAGCTCACCGCCGAGCACCTCGTGCGACGCGGGGATCTCGCGTTCCGTGCCCCGGTAGCGGACGGTGCGCTCGATCGTGATCGCCGTCGCATCGGCGCCGCCTCGGATCGTCACGCTGCCCTGGGGTGCGTCGATGCGGATGCCGTCGACGCGTTCGTCGACGGTCGCGCCGTCGGAGACCCGGTGCTCGGGTGCGAAGAACGCGCACCCGCTCAGCCCGGCGAGGAACGCGACGGACACGGCGGCGGCGGCGAGGCGCCGCGTGGTGGAGGTCATGTCTTCGACGCTACCGGCGCCCCGCCGGGCGGGCACGTGGGTCAGCCCCCGGATCCCACCACGTCCCGCCTCGGCGAGGCATCCGGGGCCGGCGGGAGCCGCGCGAGCCGGGCGAGCCGCCCGGGCTCGGCGACGAGGAGGTCGCGCGCCTGTCGCCTGGCGCCGGCGAGTGCGGCGTCGGGTCCCGCCGTCGCCGCGACGATCGGGGGGATCGACCCGATCGCCCCGCCCGCGATCGTCGGCCGGTTCTCGCGGAACGCCGTGTCGAGGTCGGGCAGGAGCCGCGCCCAGTAGCCGGCCACGACGATCGCGGCCGGATCGACGGTCGGCACCACGACCTGCAGGGTCCGGCCGATCCAGAGGGCCGCGTCGAGCCACGACCAGCGCGCCCGGTCGTCGGCGTCGTCCACTCGGGCGACGAGCTCGGCGAGGGCGGCGCGGCGGCCGTGCGTCCGGTCGAACTCGGCGAGCCCGGCACGGTCGAGCACGTGCTCGGGGCCCGCGACGGTGAGGAGGCATCCGCGCTGTCCGCAGTCGCAGCGGATGCCGCTCGGCACGATCGGCAGGTGCGCGAGGGAGGCCGCGAGCCCGTGGGCGCCGCGCAGCGGGCGGCCGTCGGCGACGACCGCGGAGGCGACCCCGGCATCGCCGTCGAGATAGAGCAGGTCGCGGGCCGCGAGCGCGCCGGCTTCGGCTTCGGCGGCCGCCACGGCCGTGGGCAGGAGCCGCACGGAAACGGCCTGGGGCGACTCGATCTCGGCGAGGCGCGGCAGTCGTGCGCGGAGCTCGGCGAGCACGTCGATCGGTTCGCTGCCGAGACGGGTGCCCTCGACCGCGACCGGCGGCGTACCGGCGACCGCGCCGTCGACGAGCACCGTGACGTCGGCGACCGGCGTGTCCGCACGCTCCGCGGCGGCGAGGGCACGGCTCAGGACGGTCGCCAGCAGGTCGAGGAGCACGGCCGCCCCGTCTGCCGCGGTGTGCGGTTCGGCGAACCGCGCGCGCTCGGCGCCGTCGAGGGCGGCGAGCGTGGCGACGACCTCGTCGGGATCGATCGCGACGGTGACGAGCACGTGGCGCGCGGCGGTCAGCGCCACCGGGGCCGGACGAGCGCCGGGCGACGCGGCGCCGTCCTCGGTGAGGATCCCGGCTTCGGCGAGTCGCGCGCTGAGGTTCGCGACGGCCGTCCGGCCGAGCCCGGTGGCGGTGGCGAGCTCTGTTCGCGTCGACGGGCCGTGGTCGATGAGATGGTCGATGAGGCGGGCGGACTGGTGGAGGCGGGCATCGTCGAGCGGCGCCGGCCCGGTTGGGGCGGGGGAGTCCCCGAGCTGGGTCATGTGGACAGCATGCGCTCAGCCGGCACTCAGGGTCACGTCCCCCGAACGGGGGTCATGCAGGCGGCATCACCGTCCGCGACGCGTGAGGAGCGCGAGGAAGTCGGCGATGTGGGCGGCCATGTCGATCGTGGGATCCATCAGCCACTGCGTCTGCAGGCCGTCGGCGAGCGCGAGCAGCATGGTGGAGACGTGCTCGGGGTCGAGGTCCTGGGGCAGCTCGCCCGCCTGCTGCGCCTCGCGCACCGTTCCGGCCGCGAGCTCGCGGAAGGCGAGGGAGCGCTCGCGGAAGAACTCGTGCGCGCCGTGGTCGGGCTCGGTGGCCTCTGCCGAGAGCCGGGCGTAGAGCTGCACGAGGCCGGGGACCTCGGCGTTGTGGCGGATGATCCGGATGAAGCCGTCGAGCGCGGTGAGGTGCTCGCCGCTCGCGGCCTCGGCGAAGGCGGCCTGGTCGACCTCGTCGCGCTTGCGGAGGATCTCAGCGAACAGCTCCTCCTTGGAGCTGAAGTAGTGCAGCAGCCCGGCCTGGCTGAGGCCCACCGCGTCGGCGAGCTCGCGGACGGAGGCCCGACCGTACCCGTTCCGAGCGATCACCTCGAGGGCGGTCGCGAGGATCTCCTCGCGCTTCGCGACGCCCTTGGCGTACGACCCCCTGCGTGTCATGCGATCGATCCTAGGGCGGCCGATGTGGCGCGTGACCGGCCGGCGTCGGTGCTTGTGGGTGAAAACCGAATCGCGTACCGTTTTCGCATCGCCCTCACCGTGGAGGCGCCGAGAGGATCAGCCATGAACCGGCCTGCCGCAGACCCGACCGCCCGGACCTCCGCCGAGATCGTCGCCGGGCTCACCCTCGAGGAGAAGGCGTCGCTCACGAGCGGCGCGAGCTTCTGGACGACCAAGCCGGTCGACCGCGCCGGCATCCCCTCGATCGTGCTCACCGACGGCCCGCACGGCGTGCGCCTCCAGCGCGGCAGCGCCGACCACCTCGGTCTCGCCGACAGCGTGCCGGCGACGTGCTTCCCGCCCGCGGTGACGCTCGGCTCGACGTTCGACCCCGAGCTGGTCGAGCGCATCGGCCGAGCGCTCGGCGAGGAGGCGAAGGCCGAGGGCGTCGGAGTGCTCCTCGGCCCCGGCATCAACATCAAGCGGTCGCCCCTCTGCGGGCGGAACTTCGAGTACCTCTCCGAAGACCCGCTGGTCTCGGGCGTGCTCGGCGCCGCGCTCGTCGAGGGTCTGCAATCGCAAGGGGTGGGGGCGTCGCTGAAGCACTTCGCCGCGAACAACCAGGAGCACGACCGCATGCGCGTGTCGAGCGACGTCGACCCCCGTCCGCTCCGCGAGATCTACCTGCGGGGGTTCCAGCGGGTGGTCGAGCAGGCGCAGCCGTGGACGGTGATGTGCTCGTACAACCGCCTGAACGGGGTCTATACGAGCGAAGACCCGTGGCTGCTCACCCGGGTGCTGCGCGACGAGTGGGGCTTCGAGGGGCTCGTGGTCTCCGACTGGGGCGCCGTGAACGACCGCGTCGCCGGGCTGCCGGCCGGGCTCGACCTCGAGATGCCGGCCTCGAACGGTCGCACCGACGCGCAGCTCGTCGACGCGGTGCGCGATGGCCGGCTCGCGGAGTCCACGCTCGACCTCGCGGCCCGTCGCGTCGTGGAGCTGGTGGGGAAGGCTGTCGCCGGTGCGGACCCCGCGGCGACGTACGACGTCGATGCGCACCACGCGCTCGCCCGCGAGGCAGCGGCCCGCGGCGCGGTGCTGCTGAAGAACGACGGCGGCCTGCTGCCGCTCGCCGAAGGCCGCCGGATCGCCGTGATCGGGGAGTTCGCGCGCACGCCGCGCTACCAGGGGGCCGGCTCGTCGCTCATCACGCCCACCCGGCTCGACGACGCGCTGACCGAGATCGAGGCCATCGCAGGCGAGGGTCGCGTCGTCTTCGCTCCGGGCTTCACGCTGGACGGGGCCGGCGCAGACGCCGAGGGGGATGCCCCGGGGGAGCGCGCCCTCGTCGACGAGGCGGTGGCCGCGGCGGCCGGCGCCGACGTCGTGCTCGCCTTCCTCGGGCTCCCGTCCGCCGCCGAGTCGGAGGGCTTCGACCGTGAGCACCTGCGGCTGCCCGCCCGCCAGCTCGCCCTGCTCGACGCCGTTCGCGAGGCGAACCCGAACGTCGTCGTCGTCCTCGCGAACGGCGGCGTCGTCGAGCTGCCGTTCGCCGACCACGTGCCGGCGATCGTCGAGGGATGGCTCGGCGGCCAGGCCGGCAGCGGCGCGATCGCCGACGTGCTCTTCGGCCGGGTGAACCCGTCGGGCCGGCTCGCCGAGACGATCCCGCTGCGGCTGGAGGACGCCCCCGCGTTCCTCGACTTCCCCGGCGAGTTCGGGCACGTGCGCTATGGCGAGGGGCTGTTCGTCGGCTACCGCTGGTACGACGCGCGCGAGCAGGCCGTGCGCTATCCGTTCGGGCACGGTCTGTCGTACACGACGTTCGAGTACGCGGATGCCTCGGCGACGGCCGACGCCGACGGCATCGGGGTGCGCGTCACGGTCACGAACGCCGGCGACCGCGCCGGACGTGAGGTCGTGCAGGCGTATACCGGCCTCGCCGGCTCGCGGATGCAGCGGGCTCCGCGTGAGCTCGCCGCGTTCGCGAACGTCGCACTCGAGGCCGGCGAGTCCCGCGAGGTCCGGCTCCGCATTCGCCGGGAGGACCTCGCGTACTGGGACATCCGCGTCGATCGCTGGGTCGTCGAAGGTGGGACCTACACCGTCGCGGTCGGGGCGTCGAGCCGCGACATCCGGCTCACGGCCTCCGTCGACGTCGCGGGCGACGACGTGCGCCTGCCGCTCACGCTCGAATCGTCGGTGGGTGACCTCATGGCCGATCCGGTCGCCGGGCCCATCGTGCAGCAGGCGATGTCGGGTTTCGGCGCGAGCGCGGTCGACGGGGACACGGTCACCGACGAGGCGATGGCGAAGATGATGGCGTCGTTCCCGATCGGGCGCCTGGTGTCGTTCCCGGGCGTGCCGGTGACCATCGAGCAGATCGAACAGCTGATCCAGGCGGCCAACGCCGGGCGGGGCGCCTGACCGGGCGGGTCGTTTCGATCGGTCGGGCCGGCCGGGGAGCTCAGCCCTCCGGCAGGAGTCCCGCGACCAGGGCGTCGACGATGTCGTCGGTCGAGGCGGCCGGATCGATCGAGGTCGTCAGCCGGTCGAGCAGCAAGCCGTCGATCGCGTAGTGGAAGAGGGCGATCTCCGCCCGCCCGCCCGGGAGGCCCGCGGCCTCATTGAACGCGACGTCGGCGTCGAAGCCGGCGCGCAGCAGCGCGCCCAGCGTGGCGCCGACCTCGGGGCTCCGCCCGGCCTCGAGCCGGAGCTCGAAGAGGGCGAGCGTGACCTCGCGCTGCTCGCTCAGCCGGCGCACGATGTCGCGCAGGTACTCGGTGAAGAGGGCCCGGCTCGGGGGCTCGGATGCTCGCCGCTCCAGATCGTCCGGCGTCGGCGCGAGGCGCTCGCCGATGCGTTCCACCAGGCCCGCGATGAGGGCGTCGCGGCTGCGGAAGTAATTGGAGGCGGTACCGGTCGGCACGCCGGCCTCCTCGTCGATGGCGCGGTGGGTGAGCCCGCGCGAGCCCTCTCGCGCGAGCACCGTGAGCCCGGCATCGGCGAGCGCACGCCGGCGTTCCTCGTTCTTGGCCATGGTCCGATGGTAGCGGCATCCACTACACATGTTGTAGTCTTCAATCACTACATCAGTCGTGGATAGGAATCAGATGCGAGAACTCGTGTACTACGTCGCCGTCAGCCTCGACGGGTACATCGCCGGGCCCGACGGCGAATTCGACGGCTTCCTCATGGAGGGCGACCACATGGAAGCCCAGAACGCGCGCTTCGGCGACGCCGTGCCCACCGACGCCGCTGCCGCACTCGGCATCGACCAGTCGGGCGGCAGTTTCGACACCGTGCTCATGGGGTGGAACACCTACGCTGTCGGCCTGCCCATGGGCGCGACGAGCCCCTACCGGCACCTCGACCAGATCGTGTTCACGCGATCGCACCTCGACGACGACCTCGGCGAGCGGCCGAACCTCGTCGTCACCGACGAAGACCCGCTCGCGGTCGTGCAGCGTCTGAAGTCGGAGGAGGGCGGAGCGATCTGGCTCTGCGGCGGCGGCCAGCTCGCCACGCAGCTCCTCGGTGAGATCGACCGGCTCGTGCTCAAGCGGCAGCCGATGCTCTTCGGCTCCGGCATCCCGCTCTTCGCCCCCGGCGCCTACGACCCGCAGCGGTTCGACGCGGTGGAGACGACGGCGTACGAGTCCGGCGTCGTGATCTCGGAGTACGTGCGCCGGGCCGGCTGACGGGTTCGACCGACCGGCTGTCCGGCCGGCCCCCTCGTCGAGGCGGGCCGGCCGACGGCCGTCCGCTCAGTCCGCCCCGAGTCCGATCGCGAAGGCGGCGAGCAGGCGCCGCCCCTCCGGCCAGTCGCCGAGTCCGCTCGCCGCATTCAGATGCCCGAATCGGCCGACGGAGACCACGCCCGCCCCGATCGCGTCGGCGAACCGCGCGGTCGCCGCGGAGGAACTGAACGGGTCGTCGTCGCTCGCGACGACGAGGGCAGGCACGTCGAGCCGCGCGAGCCGGATGCCCCGGAACGACGCCGCAGCCTCGGGGTAGGCCGGCCCATCGACGTCGGGCGGCGCGACGAGGAACGCCCCAGCCGCGGGCAGCCGGTCGAGCAGCGCATCGACCGCGGCGAGGCATCCGAGGCTGTGCGCCACGACGATCGCCCGGGGTCCGGCGGCCGTGAGCGCCGCGGCGAGGGCCAGGCGCCAGTCGTCGCGCTCCGGCTCGCTCCACGATGACGGCGCGAACCTCGTGAACTCGGGCTCGGCACGCTCCCACGAGGTCTGCCAGTGCGTCTCGCCCGAGCCGTCGATCCCCGGAACCACCACGCCGATCATGTCGTCTCCCTCTGTCGTCAGCTCATCCTGCCGACGGCGCCGCCCGCAATGGACGTCAGATCGCGCCTCGGGCCCGCGACATCCGGCCATCGTCGGGCCCGCGACATCCGGCCATCGTCGCGCTCACGCCACTCGCGCAACCCCTTGCCGCGCGCAGCCGCCGTCACGTAGACCGGAAGAACTGCCGACGAGAGGAGATGCGATGGCGATCCGGCTGAACGAGACGGCGCTGCGGCACGCCCGCAGCCTCGTGCGCGACGGCAAGGTCGTGCGCGACGAGCGCGACGACTGGAGTGAAGACGCGCCCAGCGCGGACCAGGAGAACGACTTCATCGAGCGCGAGGGGTGGACCGAGTACCGGCACTGGCACCTCGGCATCGACGACGATGAGAACGACGAGACGAAACAGGCGTACTCGTTCCCGTACGGGGATTTCCGGAGGGTGCACCGGTGCGCGGTGATCTCCCTCGAGAGCCGGGCCGGCCAGTTCGACCACGATGAGATCCGGGATGCCGCCAAGCGGCTGCTCGAACTCATCGATGGGGCGTGACGATGGCGGCCGGGACGCGCGAAGAGCGCCGGGATGCCAAGCGGGCCATCGCCGCCGCGAAGACGGCGGAACGGGAGGCGCGGAAGCTCGCCAAGCACCTGCCCAAGCGCACCGTCGCCCGGGCACGGCTCGAGGCCGCCGCCGATGAGGCCGCGCTCGACCTCCGCGCCGCCCGCGACGAGCGACGGTCATCCCCGCGACGTGCCGCCCGCCGTGCGGCCCGATCGGCGCGACGCCTGGAGCGGATGTCTCTGCGGGCCGGCCCCCGCCCGCCCGGCGGGCGCGGCCGAGCCGGCGCAGACGGAGCTCGGGCCGACGCGGACGCCGTCGAGCGGGCCAAGGCTCGGGCGAAGCTGCTGAAGCGGCGCCGCGCGCAGGCGAAGCAGGTGCAGAAGATGGCGAAGTCCGCCGCCGTGCACACGGTCGGTCAGGCGATCGCCGCCCCGACCGACGCCGAACGGGCGAAGGACCTCAGGAAGCGCGTCGAGCGGACGCAGCGGGAGGCCCGCCGCGACTGAGCCGTCTTCGGGTCGCGCCGCTCGTGGCGGGCGACCCGGGCAGCTCAGCCCTCCGGTGCGGACTGCGTGCGGGAGCTGGTCCGCGCTGCAGCGGTCTTCGGCACGGTGCGCTTCGCGGTCGTCGGCGCCTTCGCGGCCGCCGGCTTCGCCGCGGTGCGCTTCGCCGTCGTGGGGGCCTCGGCGGCGGCCGCCGGCTTCGTCGAGGTGCGCTTCGACGCCGCCTTCGCCGCGGTCCCTGCGGGACGCGGGGTACGGACCGTCGTGGGCTTCGCCTCAGTCGCCAGCTCCGCGGCCGCCTGCACCGGCCGGGCGATGGGCTGCAGCCGGGCGAGCTGGGTGACGTGCTGCGGGCCGAGCTCGTCGAGGGTCGCGACCTCGAGCAGCTTCATCGTGCGCTCGATCTCCGAGCGCAGTATGGAGATGGTCTTGTCGACGCCGCGGCGCCCGCCGGCCATGAGGCCGTAGAGGTAGGCACGGCCGATGAGCGTGAACCGGGCACCGAGTGCGATCGAGGCGACGATGTCGGCGCCGTTCATGATGCCCGTGTCGACGTGCACCTCGAGGTCGGAGCCGACCTCGCGGACCACGTCGGGCAGCAGGTGGAACGGGATCGGCGCACGGTCGAGCTGGCGCCCGCCGTGGTTGGAGAGCACGATGCCGTCGACGCCGCGGTCGGCGAGCAGCCGCGCGTCCTCGACGGTCTGCACGCCCTTGACCACGATCTTGCCCGGCCACATGCCGCGGATGATGTCGAGGTCGTCGAAGGAGATCGTCGGGTCCATCGCCGCGTCGAGGAGCTCGCCGACGGTGCCGCCGGTGGTCGACAGCGACGCGAACTCGAGCTTCGGCGTGGTGAGGAAGTTGATCCACCACGCCGGCCGCGGGATGGCGTTCACGATCGTGCCCGGGGTGAGCTGCGGCGGGATGGAGAAGCCGTTGCGCTTGTCGCGGAGGCGCGCACCGGCAACGGGCGTGTCGACCGTGAAGAACAGGGTGTCGAAGCCCGCGGCGGCGGCGCGGCGGGTGAGCTCGTACGAGATCTCGCGGTCGCGCATGACGTAGAGCTGGAACCAGTTGCGGCCGGTCGGATTGGCCGCCTTCACGCCTTCGATCGACGTCGTGCCGAGGGTCGACAGCGTGAACGGGATGCCGGCCGCTCCGGCGGCGCCGGCACCGGCGGTCTCGCCCTCGGTCTGCATGAGCCGGGTGAAGCCGGTCGGCGCGATGCCGAACGGAAGGGCGCTGGTGCCGCCGAGCACCTCGCGCGTGGTGTCGACGACGGGGACGTTCCGCAGGATCGACGGGTGGAACTCGACGTCCTGGAACGCCTGCCGAGCTCGGGCGAGCGAGAGCTCGCCCTCGGCGGCGCCCTCGGTGTAGTCGAATGCGGCCTTCGGCGTGCGCCGCTTCGCGATGGCGCGGAGGTCGGCGATCGTGAGGGCGCGCTCGAGGCGCCGGTCGGTGGGGTTCAGCGTCGGCGTCTTGAACTTCATCAGCTCGAAGACCTCGGCGGGCTTCGGGAACTGTCGTTGCACCTTCGGATAGCGCGGCGTCGCCATGGGTCTGCTCCTGTGGTTCGGGGTCAGCGGTCGGGGGAGATCTCGGCGTAGTAGCCGGAGATGTGGTCGTGGATGCGGGTGCGGGCGAGCGGGGCATCCCCCTCGCGGATCGCGGCGACGACGCCGCGGTGCTCGCCGCGCAGTCGTGCGCTCGTCTCGTGCCAGTCGGCGATGCGGTCGTGGCCGGCGAGGACGTATCCCTCGATGCCGCTGCGGAGGCCCGCCATCGTGGCGGTGATGACCTGGTTTCCGGATGCCTCCGCGAGCGCGAGGTGGAACTGCGCGTCGAGGGCGAGGAACTCGGCGGGTGTCAGTGCCCCGTCGTCCATGGCGTCGAGCAGCAGGTCGGCGGCCGAGAGGTCTGGTTTCGGGTGTGCGCGGGCGAGATCGTCGGCGACGGATGCCTCGAGCACCAGCCGGGTGCGCACGATGTCGTCGACGGGGAAGCCGTGCGCGGCCACCTGCAGTCGCATGAGGGCGCCCATCGCGCCGCCGGGCGTGGCGATGATGATGGCGCCGGCGCTCGGGCCGGAGCCGGCGGCGGTGCGGATGAGTCCCATGGCCTCGAGCACGCGCAGCGCCTCGCGGACGCTCGAGCGGCCCACGCCGAGCTCGGCCGACAGGGCGCGTTCGCCGGGAAGGCGGTCGCCGGGGGCGAGGTCGCCTGAGAGCAGGCGCGCTTCGACGTGTTCGAGCACCGCCTGCCACGCGCGGCCGGGCGCGTCGGGGGTGTCGCCGGGCATGCCTCGTCCTCTCCGCCGCGCCGATGTGGTCTGACCACACTAGCAGGTGTGGTCAGACCACAAGGGTGCGCGAGGGAGGGCGCCGTCCGGCAGGCCTCGGGCCGGCGCGGGTCAGGACTTCTTCGGGTGGATGCGGATCCGGTTGCCCGCCTCGTCGAGCTCGATCGCGCCCGCGCGTGAGCGCACGAAGTCGGTGAACGAGGCGAATCCGAGCCGGCGCTCCTGGAACGACGGGTCCATCCGCAGCATCTGGTTCTTCACCGCGCCGGTCGGCTGCCACTCCTGGTCGGTCTTCGCGCGGAGCAACTCCAGCGCCTTCAGCAGCAGCCGCCCCGGGTTCCGCGTCGGGTGCGCGGGTGCGGCCGCCGCCTCCTGACCCGGTGCGACGAACGTCACGGCCGTCGACGCGGCACGTCGTGCGCCGGTCGCGCCGACGGGCGCCTCCTCGGCCGCGGGCGGCTGCATCTCTTCCGCGGCGGGAGCGTCGGCCACCGACTTCGACGACGCGCGTCGCCGGCGCGAGGGAGCGGGCGCCGCCTCCGCTGCCGCGGGCTCGGGAGCCGGGGCATCCGTCGCCGCGGCCTGCTTGGCGCGACCGCGAACGGATGCCGCCGCCTGCGGCGGAGCGGCCGGCTCGTCGTCGGCGACGGCGGCATCCGTCGCGAGCAGCGCGTCGTAGTCGGCGAACTCGTCGCACGAGGCGGTGAGCGCCCGGCTCGTGCCGCCCGCGACGCCGATGCCGACGACGTAGCGGCCGAGGCGCTTGGCCTTCTGCGCGAGCGCGACGTAGTCGGAATCGCCCGCCACGATCACGATGTGGGTGAGGTCGTCGATGCGGAACATGTCCTCGACGGCGTCGACGGCGAGCCGGATGTCGGCGCCGTTCTTGGTCGCCGACAGCGGGAACAGCTGCACGAGGTCGACCGCGCGGTCGATCAGCTGGCCGCGGTAGCTCGCGTTCACGGGCGTCGACCAGTCGGCGTAGGCGCGGGCGATGGCGATCGTGCCGAACGTGGCGGCGAAGTCGAGCACGGCGTCGATGTCGACGGTGGCCTCGGTCAGCCGCTCGGCGGTCTTCGTGCCGGTGGTCGGCGCCTTGCTGCGCGACGTGTCCTTGCGGTACGCGCCGTCGCCGTGCAGTTGGTCGTAGCGGGAGATGACGATGTTGTCGAAGTCGAAGTAGAGGGCGACGCGGGGTTCTGCCTGTGCGGCCATGCCCCGAGCCTACGCCGCACGCCCGAGCGGCAGCTGGTCTCGGCGGCGCTCGAGGGCTCGCCGGGTCCGGCCTCTGCGCGGGTGCGGCCGGTCGGGCGCCAAGGCCTGCGCGGCCGCACGTGCGCCGCGGCGCCTGGCACGGGCCCGGGTCAGCCCGCGCTCGCCGCGGCCGCCACGGCGTTGTGCAGCTCGTCTGCGTCGAGGCCGAGCCGGCCGATGCCGCCGCCGACGTTGGTGAGCAGCACGAAGCAGATGCCGAGCGACGGGGTGATCCAGAACTCGGTGCCGGCCCAGCCGCCGTGGCCGTACGAGTCGCTCGCGAGGAGCCCGGGCGCCGAGTGGCGCAGGTTCCACGCGAAGCCCCAGTCCTGGCCGCGCTCAGCGGGGTAGGGATCGAGCTTCGGCAGGCCGGCTGTGAGGGGGCGCCGCATCGCCTCGACCGTGAGGCGCGAGACCACGGACCCGTCGTCGCGCAGCAGCGCGGCACCGAGCGCGAGCAGGTCCGCCGCGGTGGCGAAGAGCCCGGCACCTGGGTGGCGGAGGCGCTTCATGCGGTCCCAGTCGATGTCCTGCTCGGCCGCCCCGACCGGGTCGTGCCGGCTCGACGTCCAGTCGAACGTCACGCCCGGGGCATCCGCTCGGCGCGCCACCTCGACGACGCGCTCCTCCCACGGCGCGCCCGACGCGTGCTCGATGAGCGCGGCCACGCCCTCGAACGCGATCGTCGAGTAGCGAGACACCGTGCCGGCCGCGAAGTCGCGCCCGGGTGCGAGCAGCAGCCGCCGCAGGCCGGGGGTGTCCATCGGCGGTTCCACGATGCCCGAGGTGTGGCTCACGAGGTGGCGCAGTTGCACCTCATCGGCGCGGCCGGTGCCGAAGCCGGGCACTGCTGACGCGAGCGGCGTCGTCGGCAGCAGCCGGCCCGCCTCGATGAGGGTGAGCGCCGCGAGGCCGACGATCGGCTTCGTGATCGAGAAGAGCGGGTAGTGGTCGTCGACCGAGGTCGTCTGCCCGCCGCGACCGTCGAACGCGTCGAGCGCCACGATGCCGTCCGCGGTGGCGATGCCGAGCACGGCCGTCGGCAGCGGACCCTCGATCGTGTGGCGGCGGACCCAGTCGAAGGCGTGATCGAAGGCGGGCATGGCTTCCTTTCGGGACAGGCGGGCGGCAGACGGGACCGCGAGGCGGGTGCGGCTACGACCGGTACACGACGTTGAGCGGCTCGTCGCCGCGGAGCATCCGCTCGATCTGGCGGCGCAGCAGGCGCGCCATCCGCGGCATCATCGCGGTCGTCGCGCCGCCGACGTGCGGCGAGACGAGCACGTTCGGCAGCGCGAACAGTGGATGTCCCTCGGGCAGCGGCTCGGGCTCGGTGACGTCGAGCGCGAAGCGCAGACGACCGGACCGCGCCTCGGCGAGGATCGCGTCGGTGTCGGCGACCTTGCCGCGGGCGACGTTCACCACGAGGGCGCCGTCGGGCAGGGCCGCGAGGAAGGCGGCGTCGACGAGGCCGGTCGTGTCGTCGGTGAGCGGCACCACCACGACGACGATCTCCGCGGAGGGCAGCAGCGCGTCGAGCTCGTCGATGCCGTGGATATGTCCGCGCTCGTCGTCGCGCGCGCGGTGCGCCACCCGGGTCAGTTCGACCTCGAACGGCGCGAGGCGTTCCTCGATCGCACGCCCGACGCCGCCGTAGCCGATGAGCAGCACCCGCCGGTCGGCGAGGCTCGCGTGCCGGGCCGGCGCCCATCGGCCCTGGTCGGCGGCGCGCACGAAGTCGGGGATGCCGCGCTGCGCGGCGAGGGTGAGCGCCAGCGCGAGCTCGGCGGTCGAGGTCTCGTGCACCGAGGCGGCATTGGCGTAGATGTGGCCCGGCGGCAGGGCGCCCGGCACGTCGTCGTAGCCGATCGACTGCGACTGCACGAGCCCGGTGGACACCCCGGCGAGGGCGCCCAGTCGCTTCGACGCGCCCATGTAGGGCGGCACCACGAGATCGAGGTGCTCGCGCGGCGCCGGCGAGTCGAGGTCCCACGTGAGGAGCTCGACGCCGTCGGGCACCCCGCCGGGGGTCGCCTCGAGTGCATCGCGAAGGGCCTGGCCGGGGAGGGAGACGACGAGCGGACGATCGGTCATGACCTCATCCTTGCGGATGCTTCCGTCGCCGGCCCGCTGCTAGCTTGGCCGCATGACCGGGGAGGGGCGCGGGTCGCGCCGGACGGGTCGCTCCGAGCGGCCGGCCGAAGAGCGCGCCGAGGCGCTGAAGGAGCGGGTCTACGCGACCTTCACGGGCCTCGCCATCGTGCTGGTGCAGCACGCGAACGTCGAGCACGTGAGCCCGGCGCGCGCGACCGTCACGCTCCTCGTGGGCATCGTCGCGATCACGGCCGCCGGCTTCGTGGCCGAGGTCGTCGCGCATCTGGCCGTGCACTCCGCCTTCCCCGGCCGCGCCGAGGCGGGCCGCATGGTGCGGGTCTCGGCGAGCGCCATCGGCTCGGTGGCAGTGCCGCTGCTGCTCCTCGCGCTCGCGTGGGCCGGCGTCTTCGAGCTCGACCGCGCGCTGCGCGCCGCGTCGATCGTCTACCTCGCGACGCTCGGGCTCATCGGCTACGTCGCGGTGCGGCGCACCAGGGTCGCCTGGTGGAAGCAGCTGGTCGCGCTCGGTGCGCTGGTCGCGCTGGGCGGCGTGGTCGTGCTGCTGCAACAGCTCGCGCACGGGCACTGACCCGCGCACGAGCACTGACTCGCCGGCCACGTCACCGGCTGCGGGGCTCGTACCGCACCGGGCGGTACGCCTGGGCGACGATCGCACGCAGCGCCTCGAGGTCTGCGTCGCCCGCGACGAGTCCCTGCGCCCTCGCCTGCACGAGCACGTTGCCGATAGCGGTCGCCTCGACGGGGCCGGCGAGCACGGGCAGCTCGGCACGGTCCGCCGTGCGCTGGCAGAGCAGCTCGTTGAGCGACCCGCCGCCGACGAGGTGGATGGTGTCGACATCGACGCCCGACAGCACCGAGGCGGTGCGGACCGTGCGGGCGAACGCGTCGGCGAGGCTCTCCACGATCGTCCGGGCGAACTCCGCCCGCGTGCCAGGCGCCCGCACCTCGTGCTCGACGCACCACTCGGCGATGCGCCCGGGCAGATCGCCGGGGGCCATGAACCTCGGGTCGTCCACGTCGAACACGCTGACGGGACCGGTGACCGCCGCCGCCTCCGCGAGGAGCGCGGGCAGGTCGATCGGCCGGCCGGACTCCCGCTCCCACCACCGCACCGACTCCGACAGGAGCCAGAGGCCCATGACGTTGTGCAGGAATCTGACGCGCCCGTCGACCCCGCCCTCGTTCGTGAAGTTCGCCTCGCGCGCGGCATCGCTCGTCACCGGCTCCGCGAGCTCGACCCCCACCAGCCCCCACGTGCCGCAGGAGATGTAGGCGGCCGACTCGGCTCGCATCGGCACGGCGACGACGGCGGACGCCGTGTCGTGCGAGCCCACCGCGACGGCCTCTGGCGACCGGGTCGCGCCGATCTCGCGTGCCATGGCCGGCGTGAGCGCGCCGATGCGGTCGCCGGGCGACACGAGATGCGGGAACACGGATGCCTCGAGCCCGAGCCGCTCGATGAGCTCGTCGTCCCACTCGCGCGAGCGGACGCCGAGCAGACCTGTCGTCGACGCGTTCGTGCGCTCGGCGACGGTTGCGCCCGTGAGCTGGAACGCGATGAGGTCGGGCACCAGCAGGAGCGAGTCGGCGAGGCCGAGCCATCCGTGCTCCCGTTCCGCGGCGAGCTGGTACAGCGTGTTGAACGGCAGGAACTGCAGTCCGTTGCGGCGGTACAGCTCCTCGAACGGCACGACGGCGTGCACGGCGCGCACGCCGGCCTCCGTGCGGTCGTCGCGGTAGTGGAACGGCTCGCCGAGCAGGCGCTCGCCGCGGAGCAGCCCGTAGTCGACCGCCCAGGAGTCGATGCCGATGGAGGCGAGGCCGGGCTCGGCGCGAAGCGCCGCCCCGAGGCCGCCGGTCACCTCGCGGACGAGCCCGGTGAGGTCCCAGTGCAGGCCCGAGGCGAGGCGCACCGGGCCGTTCGGGAAGCGGGCGACCTGTTCGAGCGCGAGGCTGCCGGCACCCCGGCCGTCGACGCGTCCGACGATGACGCGTCCGCTCGTAGCGCCGAGGTCGACCGCCGCGACGACGCCCGCCCGGCCCGCGCCGCCCGCGCCCCCGCTCATCGAAGGAACGCGGCCGCGACGCCGGCGTCGACCGGGATGTGCAGGCCGGTGGTGTGGCTGAGCTCGGGCCCGGTGAGCACGATCACCGCGTTCGCGACGTGCTCGGGCAGCACCTCGCGCTTCAGGATCGTGCGCTGGGCGTAGAACTTGCCGAGGTCCTCCTCGGGGATCCCGTACGTCTTGGCGCGGTTGGCGCCCCAGCCGCTCGCGAAGATGCCCGAGCCGCGGACGACGCCGTCGGGATTGATGCCGTTGACCTTGATGCCGTACTCGCCGAGCTCGACGGCGAGCAGGCGCACCTGGTGGGCCTGGTCGGCCTTCGTGGCCGAGTAGGCGATGTTGTTCGGGCCGGCGAACACCGAGTTCTTCGAGGAGATGTAGACGATGTCGCCGCCGAGGCCCTGCTCGATGAGCACCTTGGCCGCCGCCTTCGACACCAGGAACGAGCCCTTGGCCATGACGTCGTGCTGCAGGTCCCAGTCGGCCTCGGTCGTCTCGAGGAGCGGCTTGGACAGCGAGAGCCCGGCGTTGTTCACCAGGAGGTCGAGGCCGCCGAACGCGAGCACCGCCTCGTCGATCGCGCGCTGCACGGCCGAGGCATCCGTCACGTTCGCCTGCACGCCGATGGCGACGTCGGCGTTGCCGAGCTCGGCCGCCGCCGCCTGCGCCTTCTCGAGATCG
This sequence comes from Agromyces sp. G08B096, assembly GCF_040267705.1. Taxonomy (NCBI): domain Bacteria; kingdom Bacillati; phylum Actinomycetota; class Actinomycetes; order Micrococcales; family Microbacteriaceae; genus Agromyces; species Agromyces sp. G08B096. The sequence goes on along the minus strand of NZ_CP158374.1, from coordinate 3,315,482 downwards.
AGGTCGGCGATGACGACGCACGCACCCTCCGCCGCGAGCCGGGTGGCGATGGCCTTGCCGATGCCGGAGGCCGCGCCGGTGACGAGCGCGATGCGCGTGGCGTGCGGCTTCGGCTTCGGCATGCGCTGCAGCTTCGCCTCCTCGAGCGCCCAGTACTCGATGCGGAACTTCTCCGCGTCGCTGATGGGGGAGTAGGTCGAGAGGGCCTCGGCGCCCCGCATGACGTTGATCGCGTTGAGGTAGAACTCGCCGGCGACCCTCGCGGTCTGCTTGTTCGCCCCGAAGCTGAACATGCCGACGCCCGGCACCAGCACGATGAGCGGATCGGCGCCGCGGATCGCCGGGCTCTCGGGCGTGGCGTGGGCGTCGTAGTACGCCTGGTAGTCGGCCCGGTACGCCTCGTGCAGCTCCCGCAGCCGCGCGATGCTCTCCTCGACCGACGACTCCGCCGGCAGGTCGAGCAGCATCGGCTTGACCTTCGTGCGGAGGAAGTGGTCGGGGCAGCTCGTGCCGAGCGCCGCGAGGCGCGGGTGCTCGCTGCGCGAGAGGAAGTCGAGCACCTCCGGGGCATCCGTGAAGTGGCCCACCATGGGGCGGTCGTGGCTCGCGAGGCCCCGGATCGTCGCGGCGAGGGCGGCGGCCTTCGCCCGGCGCTCCGCCTCGGGCAGCGGCTCGAAGCCGGGCACGACGGCGCCGAACGGGTCGGCTTTCCCGTGCTCGGCGATGTACGCCGCGGCGGTGTCGATGATCCAGAGCGAGTTGCGCTCGGACTCCTCGGAGGTGTCGCCCCAGGCCGTGATGCCGTGGCCGCCCAGGATGCAGCCGATCGCCTGCGGGTTCGCGGCCTTGATCTCAGCGATGTCGAGGCCGAGCTGGAAGCCGGGGCGGCGCCAGGGAACCCAGACCACCTTGTCGCCGAAGATCTTCGCGGTCAGTTCATCGCCGTCGGCGGCGGTCGCGATCGCGATGCCGGAGTCGGGGTGCAGGTGGTCGACGTGCGCGGCGTCGACGAGGCCGTGCATGGCGGTGTCGATCGACGGCGCGGCGCCGCCCTTGCCGTGCAGCGTGTAGTCGAACGCCGCGACCATCTCGTCCTCGCGGTCGACGCCGGGGTAGACCTTCACCAGGTCGCGGAGCCGGTCGAGCCGGAGCACGGCGAGGCCCTGCTCGGTGAGCGTGCCGAGGTCGCCGCCCGAGCCCTTCACCCAGAGCAGCTCGACGGGCTCCCCGGTGACCGGGTCGGTCTCGATGCCCTTCGCCGACGTGTTGCCGCCGGCGTAGTTCGTGTTCTTCGGATCTGCGCCGAGGCGGTTCGACCGGGCGATGAGGTCGGCGGCGGCCTGGTTCGTCATGGGAGTTCCTTCGATCTGGATCAGGTGGTGGGCTGCGGGGCGGCGACGCGGGCGAGCCACGCGACGACGCGGTCGACGGTGGCGGATGCCGCGGGCTCGTCAGGCCGGTTCAGATGGCCGTGCTCGGTGCCCGGCTCGGTGACGACCTCGACGGCGACGCCGGCGGCCGCGAGCGTCGCGCCGAACGCCTCGCCGGAGACGCGGAGCTCGTCGACGTCGTCGTTGACCATCAGAGCGGGTGGGAACCCGGCCAGGTCGGCGGGCCGGGCGAGGCCCGGGACGGCCGGCAGCGGAGGGTGCTCGACGGGGCCGCCGAGGTAGGTCTCGTACATCTCCCGCACCCGGCCGGGCGCGAAGCGGTCGGCCTCGGGGTTCGCGTCGAGCGCGGCGCGGAGCGCCGGATCGGGGTCGGGCTGCACGGCGAGCAGCGTCGGGTAGGCGAGGAACACCGCGGCGGGTGTTGGGAGGCCGGGGACCTCGCCGGCAAGGAGCCGCAGCACCGCGCCCGTCACGAGGTTCGCCCCGGCGCTCGCGCCGCCGACGACCAGCCGGTCGGGATCGATGCCGAGCCCGGGCGCCGCCGACACCGCCCAGCTCCACGCCGCGAGCACGTCGTCGGAGGCGGCCGGGTAGACATCGCGGCCGCCCGCGACGAGCCGGTAGTCGATCGAGACGACGGGGATGCCTCGGGCCGCGAAGCTGCGCGCGACCCAGTCGGCCTCCGGCATGTCGAGGTCACCCGCGACGAACCCGCCGCCGTGGGCCCAGACGAGCCCGGCGCCGCCGGGCGCGCCGGCGGGGTAGACCCGCACGAGTCCGTCGGCGGCCGCATACGGCTGGTGCTGCGTCATCCGCTCGCTCCTACGCGCCCCAGCCGGCCTGCACGCCGCCGACCCGCTCCTCGGCGATCTTCGCGAGGTAGCCCGACTCGGCGAACGCGCGCATCGGGTCGGCGGGAAGGCCGCGCGACTCCCGCCACTCGGCGAGGGCCGGGCGCACGTCGGTGTAGAAGGCGTCCATGAAGATCCGGTTCGCCTCGAGGACGTCGCCCGAGACCTGGGCTGCGCGGAGGGCCTCGGTGTCGACGAGCAGCGCTCGCGCCGTCATCTCCTGCACGTTCAGCACCGACCGGATCTGGCCGGGGACCTTGTCCTCGACGTTGTGGCACTGGTCGAGCATGAACGCGACGTCGGGGTGGTTCAGCCCGCCGCCGCGGATCACCTCGAAGATGATGCGGAACAGCTGGAACGGGTCGGCCGCGCCCACGATGAGGTCGTCGTCGGCGTAGAAGCGCGAGTTGAAGTCGAACGAGCCGAGCTTGCCGAGGCGCAGCAGCTGCATGACGATGAACTCGATGTTCGTGCCCGGCGCGTGGTGGCCGGTGTCGAGGCACACCATGGCCTTCTCGCCGAGCGCGGCGACCTGGGCGTAGCTCGTGCCCCAGTCGGGGACATCCGTGTGGTAGAACGCCGGCTCGAAGAACTTGTACTCGAGCACGAGGCGCTGGTCGTCGCCGAGGCGCGCGTAGATCTCCTGCAGCGACTCGTGCAGGCGGTCCTGTCGGCCGCGCAGGTCGGCCTGGCCCGGGTAGTTCGAGCCTTCGGCGAGCCAGATCTTGAGGTCGCGCGACCCCGTCGCGTGCATGATGTCGATGCACTCGAAGTGGTGGTCGATCGCCTTGCGGCGAACCGCGGCGTCTTCGTGGGTGAGGGCGCCGAACTTGTAGTCGTCGTCCTGGAAGGTGTTCGAGTTGATGGTGCCGAGCGCGACGCCGTGGTCTTCGGCGTGCTTCCGCAGGTCGTCGTAGGAGTCGACCTTGTCCCACGGGATGTGCAGCGCCACGGTCGGTGCGAGGCGCGTGTACTCGTGCACCTGCGCGGCATCCGCGATCTTCTCGTAGGGGTCGCGCGGGGTGCCGGGGGTCGCGAAGACCTTGAAGCGGGTGCCCGAGTTGCCGAACGCCCAGCTGGGCAGCTCGATCGCCTGCGCGGCGAGCTGGTCCTGGATCTCAGGGGTGAGGTTGGTCACGTCTCGATCGCTTTCTGTGTGGAGTGATGGATGCCTCGTCAGCGCGCATCGCCGAGCGCGTCGAGCTGGTCTTCGAGGTGGAACACCTCGGTGAGTCGTGGGGCGCCCTGGTCGGGCCGGGCGCCGTCGAGGGCGACGAAGAAACCGGCCATGTCGGCCTCCCAGGCGGCGGTGCGCGGGTCCGCCTCGAGGGCGCGCTGGGATGCCTCGTCGTCGTCGGTCTCGTAGTAGCCGATGAGCAGGCCGTCCTCGCGGAGGAAGAGGGAGTAGTTGCGCCGGCCGGATGCCTCGATGGCCCACAGCATGTCGGGCCAGACGGCGGCGTGACGCTCGCGGTACTCGTCGAGGCGGGCGGGATCGACCTGCAGCTGGAAGCACACGCGCTGCGGGGTGGTGCGCTGGCTCATCGTCGAGCCCTCCGTTTCGTCGAGATCGTGGCGGCGGAGCATCCGCCTGGTATGAATCGTTTCAAAGATAGGCGACCCGAAGCGGCGGCGCAACCTGGAATGCGCTTTCCGCCGGGTTCACCCTCTCATCTCCGACGCCGATCCGGAAGCGGTCGCCGGGAATGCGCGACGGGGGCCGGCCTGTGCGCCGACCCCCGTCACGAGCGAGCCTCGATCAGAAGTCGAAGTCGCCGATGTTGTCCGCATCGAACACGAACGGGTCGCCGAGGAGCACCACGCCGTCGGCGCCCACCTCGTACTCGCCGAGCTTGCCCGCGTCGAACGTGTCGCCCTCTTCACCGGTGATCTCGCCCTCGATGAGCGCCTTCGAGGCGTACGCCGCGAGGTAGCCGAGGTCGGCCGGGTTCCACAGGGCGAACGCGGTGACGGTGCCGTCCTCCACGTACTCGCGCATCTGGTTCGGAGTGCCGAGGCCCGTCAGCGCGACCTTGCCCTGGTACTCCGACGTCGACAGGTAGCGGGCCGCCGCGGCGATGCCGACCGTCGTGGGCGAGATGATGCCCTTCAGGTTCGGGTGCGTCTGCAGCAGCGCCGCGGTCTTGTCGAACGAGGTCTGGTCGTCGTCGTCGCCGTAGACCGTCTCCACCAGCGTGATGTCAGGGTAGTCGCTCGCGAGGTACTCCTCCATGAGCTCGATCCACGCGTTCTGGTTGGTCGCGTTCGCCGAGGCCGAGAGGATGGCGATTTCGCCCGCGCCGCCGATCTGCTCGGCGATGAGGTCGACCTGCACCTTCGCGATGCCCTCGGCGTCGGCCTGGTTCACGAAGAGGTCGCGGCACTCGGGGTTCGTGTCGGAGTCGAACGTGACGACCTTCACGCCGTTGTCGCGCGCCTCGTTCAGCGCGTCGCAGATCGCCTCGGGGTCGTTCGCCGACACGGCGATCGCACCGACGCCCTGCTGGGTGAGCGTGTTGATGTAGCTCACCTGCGCGTCGGGCGTCGCCTCGGCGGGCCCGACCTCGGCGAAGGTGCCGTCGAACTCCTCGATGGCCTCCTGTGCGCCGGCCGACGAGGTGTCGAAGTACGGGTTGCCCAGGTTCTTCGGCAGGAAGGTGATGGAGAGGTTGCCGCTGCCGCCGTCGCCGCCGCCCGAGCCGCCGTCGCCGGCGGCGCAGCCCGTGGCGACGAGCGCGAGGCCCACCGCGAGCGCGGCGAACGCGCCGGCCCGGCCCTTCTTCTGAAACATCGTTGTTCTTCCCTTCAGTGGATGTGGTCGATGGGTGATCGCATCGACGGTTCGCGCGGCCCGGGTCACCCTGCTGTGGAGGCCTCGACGCGCGGTGTTCCTCCTGGTGACCTGCGGCGCTGCTGCAGCCACGCCAGGAAGCTGGAGGTCACCACCGAGAGCACCAGCAGGGCCCCGGTGATGATGTTGATGACATCGGAGGTGACGTTCGCAAGTCGCAGGGCGCTCGCGAGGATGCCGATGAGCAGGACACCCGCGACGACGCCGTGCAGCGCGCCTCGACCGCCGAAGACCGACACGCCGCCGAGCACCACGGCCGCGATGACCTGCAGCTCCATGCCCGTGGCGTTGTCGCCCCGCGCACTGCCGAAGCGCAGCGTGTAGTAGATGCCGGCGAGCGCCGAGACCAGCCCCGCGAGCACGAACAGCACGAACTTCGTGCGCTCGACCTTGACGCCCGAGAACCGCGCGGCCTCGCTCGCGAGGCCGATGGCGTAGATCCCCCGGCCGAACGGGGTGAAGTGCAGCAGCACCGTGAACACCGCGAGCAGCACCAGGAAGAGCACGATCACGCTCGGCAGGTTGGTGCCGGGAAGGCGGGAGGTCGCGAGGTCGGTCCAGAACTCGGGGAAGTCGGTGACCGCCGTCGTGCCGAGCAGGCCCACCGCGAGGCCGCGGTAGAGGGCGAGCGTGCCGATGGTGACCGCGAGCGAGGGCAGGCCGACCACGGTCACGAGGAAACCGTTCACGGCGCCGGCCGCGGCGCCGACGACCAGGGCGATGACCGCCGCGAGCTCGAACGGCACGCCGCCCTGGGTGAGCACGCCGGTGAGCACGCTCGAGAGGCCGACGACGCTGGCCACCGACAGGTCGATCCCGCCCGTGATCATCACGAGCGTCATCGGCAGGGCGATGAGCAGGATGGGGGCGACGTCGAGGATGAGGTAGGTGACGGTGATCGGCTGCCCGAACCCGCGCACCGTCAGCGACGCGACGACGGCGACGGCGATGAGCAGGCCCACGATCGCCATCTCGCGGGTGAGGAGCAGGCGCTGCCAGAGCGGGCGGTCGAAGTCGCGGTACGTGCGCACGGCCGGCGTGGTGGTCGTGGTCATCAGTCGTCCTCCCTGGCCTCGAGGAGCCGGCGTTTCTGGCGCACCGCGAGCACGCGGTCGAGCACGATCGCGCCGATGATGAGCGCGCCGACGACGGCGCGCTGCCAGAAGTCGGGGATGCCGAGGATCGGCAGCGCCCGGTTGATCGTGAGCAGCAGCACCGCGCCGATCGCGGCGCCCCACACCGAGCCGACGCCGCCGGTGATGGCGACGCCGCCGATGACGGCCGCGCCCACGGCGTCGAGCTCCCAGCCGGATCCGGCCTGCGAGCTGATGGTGCCGTAGCGGGCCGCGTACAGCACCCCCGCGAGCCCCGCCAGCGCCCCGGAGAGGACGAACGCGGTGAGCAGGCGCCGGGTGACCCGGAGGCCGTACAGCTCCGCCGCGGCGGGGTCGGAGCCGATGGCGTAGAACTCGCGGCCGCCGCGGGTGTTCTTCAGCAGCCAGGCCGCGACCACGAGCACGACCAGGGCGATGAGCGCGAGGATCGGGATGCCGAGGACCTGACCGGTGCCGAGCGCGAGGAAGTCTCGGGGCAGGTCGGACGCGTTCACCCGGTCGCTGCCGGCCCACAGCACGTTGATGCCGCGGTAGGCGTAGAGCGTGCCGAGGGTGATCACCATCGCGGGCACCTTGGCGAACGCCACGAGGGCGCCGTTCACCAGCCCGAGGAGGGCGCCGAACACGATGACGATGACGAAGACCGCGACGATCGGGATGCCCTGCAGGTCGATGAACAGGCGGCCGGTGAGGTAGGCCGAGAGGCCGAGCACCGAGCCGACCGACAGGTCGACGTTTCGCGTGATGAGCACGATCGCCTGGCCGACGGCGACGAGCACGAGGATCGACGGCGTCAGCAGCAGGTCGCGCCAGCCGTCGGCGGAGAAGAGGAAGTTCGGGTTCGCGATCGTGGCGGCGACCACCACGAGGACGAGGGCGAGCAGGATGCCGAGCTCGCGTGCCGCGCCGATGGTCCGGAGCCGCCTCGTGACGTCGGCGGTCGGCGTCCGGGGACTCTCGGGGGCCCGGGGCGTGGTGGCGGTCACTGGTGTGCTCCCGTCGCGTGGGTGGCGGCGAACATGACCCGCTCGCTGGTGGCCTCGGCGCGGTCGAGCTCGGCCGTGATGCGGCCCTCGTGCATGACCAGCACGCGGTCGGCCATGCCGAGCACCTCCGGCAGCTCCGAAGAGATCATGAGGATGCCCATCCCGCGGCCGGCGAGCTCGGAGAGCAGCCGGTGGACTTCGGCTTTCGTGCCCACGTCGATGCCGCGCGTGGGCTCGTCGATGATGAGCACCCTCGGCTCGGTGGCGAGCCACTTGCCGAGCACGACCTTCTGCTGGTTCCCGCCGGAGAGGGTGCCGGCGATGGTGCTGAGCGCCGTCGTCTTCACCTCGAGCCGGCTCGCCCACACCCGGGCGGCGCGGTTCTCGACGCCCGACGTGATGAGACCGGCGCGGGCGAGCTGATCGCGGATCGCGAGGGTGACGTTGCGAGCGACGGATGACTCGAGCACGAGTCCCTGCCGCCGCCGGTCCTCCGGCACGAGCGCGAGGCCCTGACGCATCGCCGCGCTCGGGTTGCGTTTGGGCAGCTGGGTGCCGTCCAGTCGCACGGAGCCCGAGTCGTATCCGTCGACGCCGAACACGGCGCGCGCCACCTCGCTGCGGCCGGCGCCGACGAGGCCGGCGAGCCCGACGATCTCGCCCGCGCGCACCGTGAAGTCGATGTCGTGGAAGACGCCGGCGCTGGTCAGGCCCTCGACTTCCAGCAGCGGTGCACCGATCTCGGCCTCCTGCTTCGGGAAGAGCTCGGTCACGTCGCGGCCGACCATCTGGCGCACGAGCTCGTCGACCGTGGTCTCGGCGATGGGCATGGTGCTGATGTAGGCGCCGTCGCGCATGACCGTGACCGTGTCGCAGAGGGCGAAGACCTCGTCGAAGCGGTGCGAGATGAACAGCAGCGCCCGGCCCTCGTCGCGGAGGCTCCTGGCGATCTGGAAGAGGCGCTCGACCTCGACGCCCGAGAGCGCGGCGGTCGGCTCGTCCATGATGAGCACGCGGGCGTCGAGCGAGACCGCCTTGGCGATCTCGATGACCTGCTGGTCGGCGATCGAGAGGCCCTCGGCGGGTCGATCGGGATCGATGCGCACGCCGAGCCGTCGGAAGAGCGATTCCACCTCGGTGCGCATGGCCTTGCGGTCGATGCGCCCGAAGCGGTTGACGGGCTGGCGGCCCATGAACACGTTCTCGGTGACGGTGAGGTCGGGGAAGAGCGTGGGCTCCTGGTAGATCACGGCGATGCCGGCGGCCTTCGACTGGGCGGTCGAGGTGAAGTCGACGTCTTCGCCGTTCAGGCGGAAGTCGCCGGCGTCGCGGCGGTAGAGCCCGGCGACGATCTTCACGAGCGTCGACTTGCCCGCGCCGTTCTCGCCGACGAGCGCGTGGATGGATCCGCGTTCGAGCGTGAGGCTTCCCGAGCGCAGGGCGACGACCGCGCCGAACGATTTCACCACCCGGGTGAGCTCCAGCATGGGCGGTGCCGGGTGCTGCGGCGTGTCCGACTGCACGGGCGTTCCTCCTCATCGAGGTGAATTCGGGATGAATCGATTCAGGAGCGATTCATCGCTACTCTAAAGACACCGCAGGACCCGGTCAAGTCGCGACCGGCCCGGCCCGATCGACGACGAGGAGCCCGATTTGCCAGCGAGCATCCGCGATGTGGCGCAGCACGCCGGGGTGTCGGTCGGCACGGTGTCAAACGTGCTGAACCGCCCCGACGAGGTCTCCGCCGAATCGGTCGCGCGGGTGCAGCGGGCGATCGAGGCGCTCGGCTATGTCCGGAACGACGCGGCCAGGAAGCTCCGCGCCGGCGTCAGCACCACCGTCGGCTTCGTCGTGCTGAACGGACAGAACCCGTTCTTCAACGACGTCGTCCGGGGCGCGGAGGACGAGGCGTCCCGGCACAACATCGCGATCCTCTACGGCAACACCGACGAAGACCTCGCCCGCCAGCGGCTCTACCTCGACCTCTTCGAGGAACAGCAGGTGCGGGGCGTGCTCATCGCGCCGTACGGCGACATCCAGCCCCGGCTCGAGCGGTTGCGCGAGCGGGGCATCCCGGCGGTCCTCGTCGACCGGTTCGGCGGCAGCAGCCGGTTCAGCTCCGTGTCGGTCGACAGCGTCGCCGGCGGCCGAATGGCCGTCGAGCATCTGCTCGCGACCGGGCGGCGGCGCATCGCGTTCGTCGGCGGCCCGTTCGACATCCGGCAGGTGACCGATCGGCTCGCCGGGGCGCGGGTCGCGGCCGAGAACGCGGCGGTCCCCGTCGAGATCGAGGTCGTCGCCACCGCCGGGATGACGGTCGAGGAGGGCGTCGCCGCAGGCGCACGCATCCTCGAGCGCCCCAGACGCCTCTGGCCCGACGCGCTCTTCGCCGCGAACGACCTCATCGCCCTCGGGCTACTGCAGTCGCTCGTGGTCGACGGGCGCATGCTCGTGCCCGACGAGATCGCCATCATCGGCTTCGACGACATCTCGTTCGCCTCGGCCGCCGCCGTGCCGCTGTCGTCGATGCGCCAGCCGAGCGCCATGATCGGCCGCACCGCGCTGCGCATCCTCCTCGAGGAGACCGCGGATCCCGAGCTCATCCCGCGGCAGACCGTGTTCCAGCCCGAGCTCGTCGTCCGACGCTCGACCGATCCGCCGCGCCCGGCGCGCGCCGGCTGAACCCGGCCGCGGATCTGCCATCATGACGAGGCAGTGGAGGTGCGAATGGCAGTGAGCGTGCGGGATGTCGCCGCCGCGGCATCCGTCTCCGTGGGCACCGTCTCGAACGTGCTGAACCGGCCCGACAAGGTCGCGCCCGCCACCGTCGAGCGCGTGCTGGCGGCGATCGAGCAGCTGGGGTTCGTGCGCAACGACGCCGCCAGGCAGCTGCGCGCCGGCCGCAGCCGCTCCATCGGCCTCGTGGTGCTCGATGTGCGGAACCCGTTCTTCACCGACATCGCGCGCGGCGCCGAGGACCGCGCCGCCGAGGACGGCCTCACGATCCTCCTCGGCAACAGCGACGAGAACGCCGACCGCGAGGCGAGCTACCTCGACCTGTTCGAGGAGCAGCGCGTGCACGGGCTGCTCATTTCGCCCCTCGCCGACGACCTGCCCCGACTGCAGCGTCTGCGCACGCGCGGCACGCCCGTCGTGCTCGTCGACCGCGAGGCCGCCGACCGGAGCTTCTCGTCGGTCGCGGTCGACGACGTCGTCGGCGGCGAGCTCGCCGTCCGGCACCTGCTGGAGACGGGCCGGCGCCGCATCGCCTTCGTCGGCGGGCCCGCGGGCATCCGCCAGGTCGCCGACCGCCTCGCCGGCGCACGCCGCGCGGTGGAGGCGCAACCGGGCGCGACCCTCGAGGTCGTGCCGACCGAGTCGCTCACGGTCCTGCAGGGCCGCACCGCCGGCGAGGCGATCCGCGACCGCGCGCCCGGCGACCGGCCCGACGCGGTCTTCGCTGCCAACGACCTGCTCGCGATGGGTGTGCTGCAGGCCCTCGTCATGCTGGGCACCGTGCGCGTCCCCGACGACATCGCGCTGATCGGCTACGACGACATCGACTTCGCGGCGGCCGCCGTGGTGCCGCTCTCCTCCATCCGCCAGCCGGCCGCGCTCATCGGGTACACCGCCGTGGACCTGCTGCTGAAGGAGGCCGCCGCCGGTCAGGCCCCCGCCGGTCAGGCCCCCGCCGGTCAGGCCCCCGCCGGTCAGGCCCCCGCCGAGACGGAGCAGGATGCCGCCGCGCTCCGCGACCAGGTCGTGTTCCAGCCCGAGCTCGTGGTCCGCGAGTCGACGGCGCCCGTCACACGACGCTGAGCCGCCCGGGAGGCGGGTAGGGTCGTCGGGATGTCCGAGAACCACCCCGCGATCGAGCGGCTCTTCGCCCAGACCCTTGCCCGCAACCCCGGCGAGTCGGAGTTCCACCAGGCCGTCCGCGAGGTGTTCGACTCGCTCGACCGCGTGCTGCAGAAGCATCCCGAGTACGCCGAGGCCTCCATCCTCGAGCGGCTCTGCGAGCCCGAGCGGCAGCTCATCTTCCGCGTGCCGTGGACCGACGACCGCGGCCGGGTGCAGATCAATCGCGGGTTCCGGGTGCAGTTCAACTCGGCGCTCGGCCCGTACAAGGGCGGGCTGCGCTTCCACCCGAGCGTGCTGCTCGGCACCGTGAAGTTCCTCGGCTTCGAGCAGATCTTCAAGAACGCGCTCACGGGCCTGCCCATCGGCGGCGGCAAGGGCGGCAGCGACTTCGACCCGAAGGGCCGCAGCGACGCCGAGGTCATGCGCTTCTGCCAGTCGTTCATGACCGAGGCGCATCGGCACATCGGCGAGTACACCGACGTGCCGGCGGGCGACATCGGCGTGGGGCGCCGCGAGATCGGCTACCTCTTCGGCCAGTACAAGCGGCTCACGAACCGGTACGAGTCGGGTGTGCTGACCGGCAAGGGCATCACGTGGGGCGGCTCGCTCGTGCGCACCGAGGCGACGGGGTACGGCGTCGTGTTCTTCACGCAGCACCTGCTCGCCACCCGCGGCCGCTCGTTCGACGGCGCCCGCGTGCTGGTGTCGGGGTCGGGCAACGTCGCGATCTACGCCATCGAGCAGGTCCAGGCGCAGGGCGGCGTCGTCATCGGCGCCTCCGACTCCAGCGGCTCGATCCACGACCCCGACGGGATCGACCTCGACCTGCTCCGCGAGATCAAGGAGGTCCGCCGCGGCCGCATCGAGGAGTACGTCACCGAGCGCGGCGGACGCGCCGAGTTCCGGGCGGATGCCTCGGTCTGGTCGATCGCCGACGACCACGCCGTCGACGTCGCCCTGCCGTGCGCGACCCAGAACGAGCTCGACGCCCACGCCGCCGCAGCGCTCGTCCGCGCCGGCGTCGTGGCGGTCGCCGAGGGGGCGAATATGCCGACCACGCCCGGCGGTATCCGCGTGTTCCGCGACGCGGGCGTGCTCTTCGGGCCGGGCAAGGCGGCCAACGCGGGCGGAGTCGCCACGAGCGCGCTCGAGATGCAGCAGAACGCCTCGCGCGACTCCTGGAGCTTCGAGTACACCGAGGAGCGGCTCGCGGGCATCATGCGCGACATCCACGAACGCTGCGCGGAGACGGCCGACGAGTACGGCGCCCCGGGCGACTACGTCGTCGGAGCGAACATCGCCGGCTTCACCCGGGTGGCCGATGCGATGCTCGCCCTCGGCGTCATCTGACGGCGGCAGCCTCGCCACGCGCAGGCACGGGCACGCGGCGTGCCTCGCGCTCCTCGGCGTCGGCGGCCTCAGCCTCCTGCGCCATCAGCGTGTCCACGACCGGCGCCGACGCGCCCTGCACGGCCACGGGCATCGTCGGCACGACGGCGATCGCCGCGGTCGGGGCATCCGTGAAGCTGATCGCGGGCGCCCAGCGCCGCTCGGGGTGGCGGCGTAGCCGCATGCCGCGCGCGACGACCAGCCAGCCGAGCCCGATGAGGGCCGCGACGCCGGCCGCGATCGCCGCGATGCCGAGGGCCCAGCGCGGGCCCCACGAGTTCGCGACCGCGCCGACGATGGGGGCGCCGACGGGCGTGCCGCCCGACAGGATCGCCATGTAGATCGCCATGACCCGGCCGCGGAGCAGCGGGTCGGTCGTGGTCTGCACGTAGCCGTTCGCGGTGGTGAGGATCGTCACGGCGGTGAAGCCGATGAGGATCGTCGACGCGGCGAACCACCAGTACACGGGCATGACCGACGAGATGAGCGCGGCGACCCCGAACGCCGCGGTCGCGAGGATGATCACCCGCATCCGGGCGCGGTCGCGTCGCGCTGCCAGCAGTGCCCCGGTCAGCGAGCCGATCGCCAGGATCGAGTTCAGCACGCCGTACTCGCCGGCGCCGCGACCGAACTCGACCGCCATCGTCGAGGAGAAGATCGGGAAGTTCATGCCGAAGGCGCCGATGAGGAACACCATCACGAAGACGACCACCAGGTCGGGGCGGCCGAGCACATAGCGGAAGCCCGCGACGAACGCCCCGCGCTCGCGCGGCGCGCGGGCCATCCGCCGCATCGGCCGGCGGAGCAGCAGGAGCAGTGCCCCGATCACGGCGAGGAACGTCACGGCGTTCACGATGAACACCCAGCCCGACCCGACGACCACGATCGCGAGGCCAGCGAGGGCTGGGCCGATCATGCGGGCGGCGTTGAAGGAGGCGGAGTTCAGGGCGACCGCGTTCGACATGTCGGCGCCCGCGACGAGGTCGGCGACGAAGGTCTGGCGCGCCGGGGTGTCGACGGCGTTCACGATGCCGAGGAGGCCGGCGAAGACGTAGAGGTGCCAGAGCTCGGCGTGGCCGAGCAGCAGGAGACCGAGGGCCAGGCCGAGGGCCATCATCGCGCCCTGCGTGACGAGGAGGATCTTGCGACGGTCGAACCGGTCGGCGATGAGTCCGGTGACCGGGACGAGCAGCAGCTGGGGGCCGAACTGCAGGGCCATGGTGAGCCCCACGGCGAGCGCGTCGTTGGCGCTCAGCTCGGTGAGCACGACCCAGTTCTGTGCGGTCGACTGCATCCACGCGCCGACGTTCGACACGAGCGCGCCGACGAACCAGATGCGGTAGTCGGCGTGGCGGAGGGAGCGGAACATGGATGTCACTGGTCGGTGAGCCTCCCGAGGATCATCGTGGCCTTGGCGAGCGTCTCCCGCTCGTCTGGGGTGAGCGCGGCGAAGCGCTTGGCGAGCCAGGCGTCGCGGCGGCGACGGGTCTCGCGCACGATCGCCTCGCCCGACTCGGTGGCGCGCAGGAGCACCTTGCGTCCGTCGCCGGCGTCGGCCGTGCGGACGAGGTGGCCGGCGTCGACGAGGCAGTTGACGGTGCGGTTCATCGACGGCGGCGTCACGCGCTCGAGCTCGGCGAGCCGGCCCGGGGTGAGCTGGCCCTCGCTGACGGTCCACGCGAGCGCGGAGTACTGCGAGCCGCTGAGCTCGGTCTCCGCGCGCTCCTGGCGGAGCCGTCGTGCCAGCCGCATGACCGCCAGGCGGAGCTCGGTGCTCTGCTCCGCCAGCGTCGTGCGACGGCCCCTGGCGGGCGCGGGGGGAGTCGCCGGCGGCGCGGCCGGCGCGGGCGCGGGCGCGGCAGGCGCGGCGGAGGCGAGGAGATCGGTCATCTCCTTAGCCTAACAAATTAGCGTCGCTAATGATTCCGCCGGCTCAGCCCGCGTCGAACGCCGCGACCCCCGCCTGCGCGCAGGCCTCGTCCTCCTCGATGCTGCCGCCGCTCACCCCGACGGCGCCGACGATGCGCCCGTCGGCACGCAACGGGATGCCGCCGGCGAAGATCACGTAGCGCCCGCCGCCGTTCGCGCCGAGCCCGTAGAGCGGGCCGCCGGGTGCGGCGAGCACCGCGAGCTCCGCCGTCGAGGCGCTCTGCGCCACGGCCGTGTAGGCCTTGTCCACGGCGAGCGTGGGCCCCGCGATCTCCGCGCCGTCCATGCGGGCGAAGGACACCAGATGCCCGCCTGCGTCCACGACCGCGACGCTCACGAGTGCGCCGAGCTCGGCCGCCCGGGAGCGGGCGGCGCGGGTCATCCGCTCCGCCCGCTCCAGCGTCAGCTCCGTCACGGGCGACCGCTCGGCTCGGGGTCGGCCGCCGCCACGGCGGCATCCTGCTGCTCGAGCTCTTCCTCGGTCTCGCCCGTGGCGAGGACCGTGCCGGCGCGCGCCAGCACCTCGGGGCGCGCCCGGCCGATGCGGTGCGCCACGATCGCCATGATCGCGATGAAGGCCAGCACCAGGTACGGGAAGAAGGCCAGCGGCGCCGCCGGCACCGGGTAGACCTGGCCCACGATCGGGATCGCGAGCGCCGCGATGCCGAGCACCGGCAGCACGACGTGCTTGACGATCGAGCGCTCGGCGCGCCCCTCGCGCGAGAAGTACCGGATGCAGGCGATCGCGGTGAGGATGTACACCGGGATGATCGCGAGGGTCAGCACCGAGCCGAGGTAGACGTAGGCGTTGAACGGTCCGGCGAGCAGGCCCACGCCGAAGGTGAACACCACCGAGACGACGGCGACCAGCCAGATCGCCACCGACGGAGTGCGGCGCACGGGGTGGACGCGGCCGAGCGAGGCGGGCAGCAGCCCCTCACGGCCCATCGCGAAGACGATCCGCACGATGCCGTTGTTCGAGTTCATCGTGACGGCGAAGATCGAGGAGATGCCCGCGAGCCCGATGAGGATCTCGAGCCACGGCGCGTACGTCTTCGCGAGCGTGGTGAACGGCGCCGGGTCGCTCGTCAGCGCGTCGACGTTGCCGACGCCGAAGCCCACCATCTCGGCATAGGTGCAGAAGACGTAGATGACGCCGACGAGCAGCAGCGACAGGATGATCGCCCTCGGCACGTTGCGGCGCGGCCGACGCACCTCCTCGCCGAGCGTCGTCGCGGCCTCGAAGCCGACGAAGGAGAGGATGCCGAAGGTCATGCCGAGCGCGAGGCCGGTGAGCCCCGTGGGGGAGGCGGCGGGGTTCAGCGGCTCGAGGGTGAGGCCGTCGGCGCCGCCCTGGGCGAGCACGATGATGCTGAGCAGCACGATGACGCCGACCTCGATGCCGAACAGCGTGGCCGCCGTCTTCAGCGAGCCGGAGATGCCGTGCCGGGAGAGCACGATCATGAGCACCGTGAAGATCGCCGAGATGATCGTCCAGTGCACGTGGATGCCGTAGCCCTCGAGCAGCCCGGACGTGTAGAAGCCGATCAGGGCGAGCTCCGCGGGCACGAGGAGCGCGTACGCGAGGAACATCAGGCCGCCTGTGACGAACCCGGCCTTCGGACCGATGCCCTGCGAGACGTAGGTGTAGAACGAGCCCGCGCTCGGGAAGACCCGCGCCATCTCGGTGATGCTCGTGGCGACGACGAGCATGATCGCGAGCGCCACGATGAAGACGAACGGCATCGCCGCCCCTGCGCCGCCCGCGACGACCTGCGGGTTGAAGTAGACCGACACGGCCGGGCCCATGAGGGCGGCCGACATGACGACCGCGCCGCCGAGGCCGACGGCGTTCCGCTTGAGCTGCGGGGACTGGGAGGACATGGCATCCTTTCGACGCGACGATGCGTGAGCAGGGACAAGAATGGCGGCCCCGCCCGCGACGTGCACAGCACCCGCGCGGAGGACCGGACGGTGCGACTGCCGCCGGGTGCTGTCCGGACGGATCGACCGGATGCCACACTGGCCCCATGCCGACCTACACCGACGCGCACGGCGTGCACATCCACTATCGGTCATGGCGCGTCGAGGAGCCGAACGCGGTCATCCAGCTCGCGCACGGCGTGGGCGAGCACATCGGCCGCTACGGACGGCTCGTCGAGGCGCTGAACGCGGCCGGCTACTCCGTCTGGGCCGACGACCACCGCGGCCACGGGCAGACGGGGTTCGAGCAGCACGGCGGCGATCTCACCCGGATGGGCCGCCTCGGGCCGGGCGGTCTGCGCGCCGCGATCGCCGCGGTCGAGCAGTTCACCGACCTCATCCGCGCGACAGAGGATCCCGGCCTGCCCCTCGTGCTCCTCGGGCACTCGTGGGGCTCGCTGATGGCGCAGATCATCGTGAACCGGCACGCCGACCGGTACGACGGCGTCGTGCTGACCGCCACCGCCTACCGGACGCTCCGGCACATGGAGGCGGGAGACCTGAACCGCCGCCACCGGCATCTCGGCCCGACGCCCGTGGAGTGGCTGAGCCGCGAGCCGTCGGTCGCGGCGGAGTTCATGGCCGACCCGTACACGACGTCGACGCCGCTGCGGAAGCTGTTCGGCACGGCCGACGCCATGCGTCTCCTCGGTCGCCCGGCGCGGGGGCTGCCTCCCGAGCTGCCGCTGCTGATCATGGTCGGTTCCGACGATTCGCTCGGCGGCGAAGAGTCCGCCCGCAGGCTCGCGGAGGCGTACGTGCGACGGTCGGGGCTCGTCGACGTCGAGGTGATCGTGTACGAGGGCGCCCGGCACGAGATCTTCAACGAGACCAACCAGGCCGAGGTCCGGGCCGATCTGATCGGCTGGCTCGACGAGCGGTTCGCGGTCGACTGAGTCGGCTGGGAAGCCCGCGGCCGGGACATCCGTCGCGGGGGCCTTGACGCGGCTGGGGCGCGGCGGCACTGTAGAGGCAGGACCCGCCATGAGAGCGCTCTCACGGTCGCTCGGCGGACCCACCCGACACCGACCTCGCCGTCGGCCACCGGTCGACGACGACCGAAGGAGGAACCGATGCAGCTTCCACCGATCGCCCGGCGCTTCGCGCTGGGCGCCGCCGCAGCCGTCGCCGTGGCCGCGCTCGTCGCGTCGCCGGCACAGGCGGCGAACGACGTGCTCCACCCGGACGCCGAGCTCTGGGTGAACCCCGACAGCACCACCCTCGAGGCCGCCGAAGGACTCGACGGGCAGGCACGCGCCGACGCGCTGCTCCTCGGCTCCTACGCCTCGGCGACCTGGATCAACGGCGGCACGCCGAACGAGGCGAAGCGCGACGTCAAACGCGCCGTCGCGGCCGCACACGCCGCCGACCAGGTGCCCGTGCTCGTCGCCTACAACCTGCCGTTCCGCGACTGCGCGCAGTACTCGGCCGGCGGTGCGACGACCGCGGCCGAGTACACCGCCTGGATCGACGGCATCGCCAAGGGCATCGGCAACAAGGACGCCGTCGTCATCCTCGAGCCCGACGGGCTCGGCATCATCCCGTGGTACACGAACCTCGACGGGGCGCTCGAGTGGTGCCAGCCGGCCGAGGCCGACGCGGCGACCGCCGCCGAGGAGCGCTTCGCGATGCTGAACCACGCGGTCGACGCGCTCGGCGCGCTGCCCTCGACCGCCGTCTACCTCGACGGCACGCACAGCGGCTGGCTGAACGTCGGCGACATCAGCCAGCGGCTCCTGCGCGCCGGCGTCGAACGGGCGGACGGGTTCTTCCTGAACGCGTCGAACTACCACTACACCGAGAACCTCACCGCCTACGGCACCTGGATCTCCTCCTGCATCGCGCTGGTCACCGAGGTGAACCCCGGCGCCTTCGGCGAATGCGGCAACCAGTACTGGAACGGCGGCCCGGCCAACGGCTGGAACGGCGTCGCCATGAGCCCGTTCGGGCGGTGGAGCGCAGGCGCGGCCGACCCAGCCCTCGACACCGCCGGGGTCGACTCGCGGTACGCCGCGGCGCTCGGCGACGTGTCGCCGTCGACGCACTTCGTGATCGACACGAGCCGCAACGGCCAGGGACCGTGGGATGCCTCGTCCAGCGGGCTCGCGGTGCCCGAGGACTGGTGCAACCCGCCTGGCCGCGGGCTCGGCGAGCGTCCCACGACCGACACGGGTGCAGACCTCGTCGACGCCTACCTCTGGATCAAGGTGCCGGGCGAATCCGACGGCCAGTGCTTCCGCGGCACCGCCGGACCGCTCGACCCGATCCGCGGCATCGAGGACCCGCCCGCCGGCGTGTGGTTCCCCGAGCAGGCGCGAGAGCTGATCGAACTGGCCGTCCCGCCGGTCGGGTGACGCCGCGGATGCCTCGTCGCGGCCCCGTTCGCGGCGAGGCATCCGTAGGCTGTCCCTCATGCACGGCGAGTACAAGGTTCCCGGTGGCAAGCTCGTGGTCGTCGACTTCGACGTCGTCGACGACGTGATCCGCAACCCGCGCGTCGCGGGCGATTTCTTCCTCGAGCCCGACGAGGCCCTCGGTGACATCGATCGCGCGCTCGACGGCCTCGCGGCGGGGTCCGACGCGAAACAGATCGCGAAGGCCATCACGCAGGGCCTGCGGCCCGACGCGGTGATGCTCGGCTTCTCGGCCGACGCGGTCGCGGTCGCGGTGCGGCGTGCGCTCACCGACGCCCGCACGTGGACCGACTACGAGTGGGAGATCGTGCACGACGCGGCCGTGCCGCCTCGGCTGCACCTCGCGCTCGACGAGGTGCTCGCGACGCGCGTCGGCGAGGGACGCCGGAAGCCGACGCTCCGGTTCTGGGAGTGGGAGGAGTCGGCCGTCGTGATCGGCTCGTTCCAGTCGGTGAAGAACGAGGTCGATCCCGAGGGCGCCGCGAAGTACGGCTTCGACGTGGTGCGTCGCATCTCCGGGGGCGGGGCGATGATGATGGAGAAGGGCAACGTCGTCACCTACTCGCTCTACGTGCCGGCCGAGCTCGTGCACGGCATGAGCTTCGCCGACTCGTACGCGTTCCTCGACGACTGGGTGCTGCAGGGGCTCCGGGCCGTCGGCATCGAGGCGACCTACCAGCCCCTCAACGACATCGCGAGCCCGCTCGGCAAGATCGGCGGCGCCGCGCAGAAGCGTCTCGGCTCGGGCGGGGTGCTGCACCACGTGACGATGTCGTACGACCTCGACAACCAGAAGATGCTCGAGGTGCTGCGGATCGGCCGCGAGAAGATCAGCGACAAGGGCATCGCCTCCGCCGCCAAGCGCGTCGACCCCCTGCGCTCGCAGACGGGCCTCAGCCGGGCGGCCGTGATCGAGAGTCTCAAGCAGACCTTCACCTCGCTGTACGGCGCGACGCCCGGAGCGGTGACCGCCGACGAGCTCGCCGAGGCCGAGGAGCTCGTGGAGACGAAGTTCGCCACGCGGGAGTGGCTGTACCGGGTGCCGTAGCCGCTGCCGGGGCCCCGCGCAACCCGCCTGCCGGTTCCACAGCCCCGGATCGCGCAACCGGGTCAGCCGGTTAGACTCGCCGGGTGGACTGGTGGATCTGGGTGCTGATCGCCGTCGCGGTCATCGCGCTCGGCTGGCTCGCGCAGCGCGCGGGCTGGATCGACCTCTCCGACAAGACCAAGCGCGGCGGAACCGCCGGCGGCGTCCTCATGATCGGCGACGAGGTGTTCGCACCGCGCAAGTACGAGGCCGCCGTCGAGCAGGAGCGGCAGAGCCGCCTGCCGGCTCCGGCGCCGCTGCCGGGCGACGGCGACAAGGGCATCGCGTTCGCGTCGGCGGATGCCGGCGACGACGATCCCGATCGCTTCCGCGGCCGCATCCGCCTCGACGTCGAGCGCTGAGCGACGGTCAGGCTCGCGGCGGCGCCGTGGAACCTCGGACCCGAAGTCTGGGAGTGACGCTGTAGCGCTCGGGTGCGCTGCGGCCGTCCTTGATCCGCTCGAGGAGCAGTTCGATGGCCCGCTCGCCCATGCGTTCGCCGTCCTGATCGACGGTGGTGAGGGAGATCGCGGGATGGGCGGCGAGCTCGATGTCGTCGTAGCCGGCGATCGAGACATCCTGCGCGGTCAGGCCGAGCTCCATCCGTGCGCGGAGCACGCCGAGCGCCGGCTGGTCGTTTCCGACGAAGACGGCCGTGGGGCGATCGCGGCCGCCGAGAAGGTCGAGCGCCGCGGCGTGGGCGTCGTCGTCCGCACCGACGCGCGCGACCTGCGCGTGCTCAGTCAGACCGGCCGCAGTCATCCGATCGAGGTAGGTGGCGAGCCGGATCGCATGCGGGCTCGCGAGCGAGGGGTCGATCATGGACTCGGCGATGGTGAGGTGCGCGATGCGCCGGTGGCCCAGCTCGATCAGGTGGTCCATGACCGCGTCGGTGCCGGCCCGATCGTCGCCGGTCACGGTGTCGTAGCCTGCACCCTCGTCATGGCGGCCGAGCATGACGACGGGGATGGCGGTGGCGAGGCGTTCGAGCCAGGCGGGTTCGACCAGCGGCGAGATCGCGATGATGCCGTCCACCTGGTGGTCGGTGAGGGATTCGAGGGCCCGGTAGCCCCACTTCGATCCCGGCTCGGCTGGCGCGATGATCAGCTGGTAGCCGGTGCCCTCGAGGGCTCTGGTGGCGCCGGTCAGCACCCGGGTGAAGAACTGGTTGCCGAACTCGGGGATCTCGATGCCGAGGGTGAAGCTCGACCCGCGCATTGCGCGTGCAGCATGTCGGGGCCGGTATTGGAGCTTGTCGATGGCTGCGGTAACCCGCTCCCGCATGGCGGGACTGACTCCGTAGGCGTTCCGGATCACCTTCGAGACGGCGGCACGGGATACCCCCGCCTCGCGAGCGACGTCCTCGATCGTCGCCGCACGTCCTGGTGACGTGTTCGTCACGAGTTGCACCTGCTTCCTCGGGCCCGCCGGACGACTCCGCGACGGGGCACGCCCCATGATGACATGCCCGAGCGCATCGCGAGCGTGATTGAAACGTTATATGTAGATCGGTTGACGCGCGGACGCCGCGACCCTATCGTGCTGTGAAGTGGATCGTTCTACACTCGTCCACGGCACCGATGACGATGTCGTCTTTACATGGAGGTAAAGAGCAGTGTTCAACACGCAATCTCGGCGGCGCCTCGTGCTCGCCACCTCGGTCACCGCGACCGCAGCGCTCGCGCTGGCCGGATGCAGCACGAGCGATCAGTCCTCCGGCGACGGGACGAGCCTCTCGATCCTGGTCGACAACAGCGATCTGGCCGTGCAGCAGATGGATGTGCTGGCGTCGGCCTTCATGGAAGACCACCCCGACATCGACATCCACGTCGAGACCCGGCCGCAGGGAGCCGAGGGCGACAACCTCGTCAAGACCAAGCTCGCCACGGGTGAGATGGAAGACCTCTTCGCCTACAACTCGGGCTCGCTGCTGCAGGCGCTCACGCCCGGAGAGACGCTCGTCGACCTCTCCGACCAGGAATGGGTCGACCGGCTCGACGACAACTTCGTGCAGGCGGTGGGCGGCGGCGACGGCGTGTACGGCGTCCCTCTGGGGCAGGCGATGGCCGGGGCGGTGCTCTACAACAAGGACGTCTACGCCGAGCTCGGCCTCGAGATTCCCACGACGTGGGACGAGTTCATCGCGAACGCCGAAGCGGTCAAGGCATCGGGCATCGCCGCCCCGATCATCCAGACCTACGGCGACACCTGGACCAGCCAGCTGTTCGTGCTGGGCGACTTCTTCAACGTGCTCGCCGAGAATCCCGACTGGGCCGAGGAATACACCGCGAACGAGGCGAAGTACGTCGACCAGCCGGCGCTCGCCGGCTTCGAGCACGGCCAGGAGGTCTTCGAGAAGGGGCTCGCGAACGAGGACTTCGCCTCCGCGACGTACGACGACGGCGTGCGCATGATCGCGCAGGGCGAGGGCGCGCACTACCCGATCCTCACCTTCGCCGCGTCACCGCTCGTGCAGAACTACCCGGAGGCGGCCGACACCGTCGGCACCTTCCCGCTGCCCGGGCCGAGCGCGGAGTCCAACGGGCTCACGGTGTGGATGCCGGGCGCCGTGTACATCCCGAAGACCACCGAGGGCGACAAGCTCGAGGCCGCGAAGCAGTTCCTCGACTTCCTGGTGAGCCCCGAAAGCTGCGACCTGCAGAGCACGGTCATCGCCCCACAGGGCCCCTTCGTCATCGACGGCTGCGAGCTGCCCGACGACGTCCCCGCGCTCGTCTCCGACATGCAGCCCTACTTCGATGAAGGCCGCACCGGTCTCGCGCTCGAATTCCTCTCGCCGATCAAGGGCCCGGCCCTCGAGCAGATCACCGTGGCCGTCGGATCGGGCATCACCCCGGCCGCCGAGGGCGCTGCCCAGTACGACGAGGACGTCAAGAAGCAGGCACAGCAGCTCGGCCTCGAGGGCTGGTAGGCCGTCCACCCCGAATCGGACGGTGGGGTCCGCGCAGCGGGCCCCACCGCACGGAGGTCGAGAGATCCATGGCAACCACCGTCCTGAACCCCGCGCCGCCGGCCGCCGGCCCGAGCGCCGAGACGGCGCCGCCGGCCGGTCGCCGTCGTCGCCGCCGAGGCATCCGCAGTCCCTACCCGACCTGGTTCTACCTCCCAGCCGGAGTGTTCTACCTGGTCCTGTTCCTGGTCCCCACCGCGGTGTCGTTCTACTTCGCCTTCACGCGCTGGACGCTCTTCAGCGCGGAGTGGGTCGGCTTCGACAACTTCGTGCGGTTCTTCCAGGAGCCCGCCCTCGTCACGGGCTTCGTCAACACGTTCGTCTTCGCCTTCCTGACCTCCGGGCTCAAGGTCGTGCTCGGGCTCGCGCTCGGGGTGCTCCTGACGAGCCAGATCATCGCACGCGGCTTCCTCCGCAGCGTGGTCTTCTTCCCGGTGCTCGTCTCGGCCATCGGCGTCGGCATCACCTGGAAGGTGCTGCTCGACCCGTTCGACGGTCTCGTGAACGAAGGCCTGGCCTCCATCGGCATCGAGGGGCCGGGGTGGCTCACCGATCCGCAATGGGCCCTCGTCTCCGTCGCCCTCGTCGACG
Organism: Agromyces sp. G08B096; assembly: GCF_040267705.1. Lineage (NCBI taxonomy): Bacteria > Bacillati > Actinomycetota > Actinomycetes > Micrococcales > Microbacteriaceae > Agromyces > Agromyces sp. G08B096. Next base: position 3,292,063 of record NZ_CP158374.1, on the reverse strand, counting down.
TGTGGCGCGGCGTCGGCCTCGCCACGCTCATCTACATCGCCGGCATCGTCGCGATCCCGCAGGACTACTTCGAGGCCGCCCGCGTCGACGGCGCCGGCGCGTGGGCCCGGTTCCGGCACGTCACGCTGCCGCTCGTGCGCCCGGCGACGATCACCGTCGTCACCCTGTCGCTCATCGGCGGCCTGCGCTCCTTCGACCTCATCTGGGCGATGACGCGCGGCGGCCCCGGCTTCACGAGCGACGTGATCGCCTCCGTGATCTACAAGCAGTACCAGGCCGGCTTCTTCGGGCTCTCGACGGCGGGCAACGTGGTGCTCTTCATCGTCGTCGCGGTGCTCATCGTGCCCATCTACGCCTGGCTCAACCGACGGGAGAAGGACCTGTGACCCTGTCCGCGAAGCTCTGGCGCTGGGGCGGCGGTGCCGCGGCGATCCTCGTGGCCGTCGTGCTGTTCATCGTGCCGTTCCTGTTCATCCTGCTGACGGCCTCGAAGAATGCGCAGGAGGCGTCGCTCTTCCAGTTCACCCTCCCGACCGAGTGGAATCTGTTCCCGAACCTCGTGGAGGTGATCAGCGACCGGAACTTCCTCTTCCCGAAGGCCCTCGTCAACAGCGTCGTCCTCACCGTCGTGGCGGTGAGCGTCATGGTCGTCCTCGGCGCGATGGTGGGCTACGTCCTCCAGCGTCGCCGCTCGCGCTGGAACGTCCTGGTCAACGGCCTGGTCCTCGCGGGCCTCATCATCCCGCCGGCCGTCGTCCCGACGATCTGGGTGCTGCAGGGGCTCGGGCTGTTCAAGACGATGCCCGGCCTCATCGCGTTCCACGTGGCGTTCGGCCTGTCGTTCTGCATCCTGCTGTTCCGCGCGTTCGTCGCCTCCATCCCGAGGGAGCTCGACGAGGCGGCCATCATCGACGGGGCCGGGTCGTTGCGGCTCTTCTTCTCCGTGATCTTCCCGCTGCTGCGGTCGGTGATCGTCACCGTGATCGTGGTGCAGTCGGTGGCGGTGTTCAACGACTTCACGTACGCGCTCTACTTCCTGCCGGGCGATGAGAACGCGACCATCCAGCTCCTGCTGTACAACTACACGTCGCAGTCGCTCAGCCAGTGGAATCTGCTCTTCATGGGCGTTCTCCTCGTGACCATCCCGCCCCTGATCATGTACATCTTCTTCAACCGGCAGATCGTTGCCGGCATGACCTCCGGGGCGGTCAAGGGATGACCGCGCAGCATCGGTCTCCCCGCGTTCCCGTCAGTCCCCAGCACGAAGGGCCCTTCACCATGCCGACCGTCCTGCCCGCTCTCGATGCCCACGACGCCGCCACTCGGGTCGTCTCGCTCCGCACGCAATACCCCGAGGAACTGCTCGGGGTGCCGTCGGAGGGGCTGCGGCTGACGTGGGCGCTCGCACACGGCTCGGCCGCACAGATCGGCTACCAGCTCCGTTGGGGCGAGGCGGCCATCGAGGAGGAGCCGGTGCGCTCTGCGGCATCGATCGGCATGCCGGCACCCGGCGGGGTGCTCGGGAGCGATGAGACGCGGCGGTACGCGGTTCGCGTCGCGACGGCCGACGGGTGGAGCGCATGGAGCGAGCCGCTCGTCGTCGAAGGCGCGCTCGCGGCGGCGGACTTCGTGGCGCAGGGCATCGGGGCTGAGCTGCCGCTCGGCGGGCCGGCGGCGCTGCTGCGGACGACGTTCCGCCTCGAGAGCGAGCCGATCCGCGCCCGGCTGCGGTCGACCTCTCTGGGCCTGCATGAGCTGCGGCTGAACGGTGCGAAGGCCGGCGACGAGCATCTGGCGCCCGGCTGGACGGCCTACCAGGAGCGGGTCGTCGTCGCGACGCTCGATGTGACCGGGTTGCTGCGCCGCGGAGAGAACGTCCTCAGCGGGCTCCTCGCCGACGGCTGGTACCGGGGCCGCCTCGGCTGGGTCGACGGTGTGGAGCACTACGGCACGCAGCTGGCGTTGGTGGCCCAACTCGACGTGGAGCTCGCCGACGGCAGCACCGTCCGGGTGGTCACCGGGCCGGGCTGGCGGACCGCGACGGGCGCCGTCCGGACCAACAGCCTGTACGACGGCGCCGATCTCGACCTCGCGGCCGAGCCGGTCGGGTGGGATGCACCCGGGTTCGACGACTCGGGCTGGGCGGAGGCGACGATCGTCGACCTCGACCGCTCGCTGCTCGAGCCGCGTGTCACGACGGGCGTTCGCACGGTCGCCGAGCTGCCGATGGCCGTGCGGGACTCGACGGCCGACGGCGGCGCCCTCGTCCTCGACGCCGGCCAGAACATCGCCGGCTGGGTTCGGCTCGTGGTGCGCGGCGGCGCCGGCGACCGGGTGACCGTGCGCCACGCCGAGGTGCTGGAGCCAGACGGATCGCTGCACACCCGGTCGCTCCGGTCCGCCCGCGCCACCGAAACCTACGTGCTCGCAGCGGACGGCGAGACGACCCTCGAGCCCGCGTTCACCTTCCACGGCTTCCAATTCGCCGATGTCTCCGGGGCAGAGGTCGTCTCGGCGACCGCGGTCGCGATCAGCAGCGCCGTGCGTCCCCGGTCGTCGTTCGCGAGCTCGGTGCCCGCGCTCGACCGGCTGCACTCCAACGTCGTGTGGTCGCAGCTGGACAACTTCGTGTCGGTGCCGACGGATTGCCCGCAGCGCGACGAGCGCCTCGGCTGGACGGGTGACGCCCAGGCGTTCGCCGCCACCGCGAGCACGCTGTTCGACGTCGAGTCGTTCTGGTCGTCGTGGCTGCGCGACCTCGAGATCGACCAGAGCGACGCGGAGGGCGTGCCTGCGGTCGTCCCGAACATCCTCGGCGAAGCGTTCAGCGCCGAAGGCGAGAGCCAGGGCAGCATGGGCCGGGCCGGATGGGCGGATGCCGCGACCATCGTGCCCTGGGCCGTCTACGAGTCGTACGGAGACCCCGCGGTGATCCTCCGGCAGGCGGACAGCATGCGCCGCTGGGTCGATCACCTCGAGCGGCGGTCCGGCGAGGACGGGTTCCTCCCGGTCGAGTTCCAGTTCGGCGACTGGCTCGACCCCGACGCGCCGAGCGACGAGCCGTGGCGCGCGAAGGTGTCTGCCGAGTTCGTCGCGCACGCGTTCTGGGCGCACAGCGCCCGGCTGACGGCGCGTGCCGAGGAGCTGGCCGGCGACGAGGGGTCGGCTCGCCGGTATCACGCCATGGCCGACGCCGTGGCGGAGCGCGCCTGGGCGCGCTGGGGCGAGCATGCCGTGCAGTCGCAGACCGGCTGCGCGCTCGCACTCCAGTTCCGGATCGCGCCGGAGTCGGATCGCGATCGCATCGGTCGGGAGCTCGCGACGCTCGTCCGCACGGAGGACGGGCGCATCGCGACCGGGTTCCTCGGCACGCCGCTGGTGCTGCACGCGCTCGCCGAGACCGGGCATATCGACGAGGCCTACCTGATGCTGCTTCGCCGCGAGTCGCCCAGCTGGCTCTACCAGGTGGAGATGGGCGCGACGACGGTCTGGGAGCGGTGGGACTCGCTGCGTCCCGACGGCAGCATCCACTCGGGCGACATGGCGAGCGATGGTTCGGTGATGCTCTCGTTCAACCACTACGCGTACGGAGCGGTCGTCGACTGGCTGTACCGCTACGTCGCGGGGATCGCGCCGACGCCAGACGACCCCGGCTATCGCACGGTCCTCGTCCGGCCCCGGCCTGCGGAGGGCGTCACCGCGGCGGCCGCGCACGTGAACGCCCGGCACGGACGCGTGGCGATCGACTGGGAGCTCGACCCCGAGACGCGGGATCTCCGGATCGACCTCGACGTGCCGCCCGGCGCCCGCGCGGTCCTCGACCTGCCGATCACCGCGGAGTCGGTCGTCGCCGTCGACGGCGAGTCCGGCGCCTGGGCGGAGCTCGGCCCCGGTCATCACCGGATCGACGTGCGAACGGCGAGGGTGGCGGCGGCGCTGGGATCCGTCCGCGCGGGATGAAGCGACCGGCGGCGCTCCCAGCGGGGGCGCCGCCGGCTGGCAGACTTGAGCGCGTGGCGCTCGACGGACCGGACCGCATCATCCATGCGGACAACCTCGACGTGCTGCCCGCGTTTCCCGACAGTGCCTTCACGCTCGTCTACCTCGACCCGCCGTTCAACACCGGGCGGGCGCAGTCGCGGCAGTCGATGCGTCACGTGCGGATCGTCGAGCCGGATGCCTCGGACGAGGCATCCGCACCCGTCGTCGGCGCCGTGACGGGGTTCGCCGGCAAGCGGTACGAGCGGATCAGGGGCGACCTGCTGCGGTACGACGACCGCTTCGACGACTACTGGGGCTTCCTCGAACCGCGGCTCGTGGAGGCGTGGCGGCTGCTCGCCGACGACGGCACGCTGTACCTCCACCTCGACTACCGCGAGGCGCACTATGCGAAGGTGCTGCTCGACGCGCTCTTCGGCCGCGAGTGCTTCCTGAACGAGATCGTCTGGGCGTACGACTACGGGGCGAAGGCCAAACGGAAATGGCCGACGAAGCACGACACGATCCTCGTGTACGTGAAGGACCCGCAGCGCTACTGGTTCGACTCGTCGGCGGTCGACCGCGAACCGTACATGGCGCCGGGGCTCGTGACGCCCGAGAAGGCCGCGAACGGCAAGCTGCCCACCGACGTGTGGTGGCACACGATCGTCTCGCCGACGGGTCGCGAGAAGACGGGATATCCGACGCAGAAGCCGGAGGGGATCCTGCGCCGGATCGTGCAGGCCTCGACCCGCGAGGGCGACTGGGTGCTCGACTTCTTCGCCGGCTCGGGCACCACCGGTGCCGTGGCGACGGCGCTCGGGCGGCGCTTCGTGCTGGTCGACGAGAACCCCGAGGCGATCGAGGTGATGCGGCGGCGATTCGCCGGCGTCGCGGGCGTCGAGTTCGACGCCGTCCAGGGAAGGATGGATGCATGAAGTTCCGGGTGTTCACCGAGCCGCAGCAGGGCGCCACGTACGAGCAGCAGGTCGCGATGGCGCAGGCCGCGGAGCGGCTCGGATACGACGCGTGGTTCCGCAGCGACCACCTCCTCGCCATGGACGTCGACGGGGCGCCCGGCCCCACGGACTCCTGGGTGACGCTGGGCGCGATCGCGCGCGAGACCTCGTCGATCCGCCTCGGCACGCTCGTCACGAGCCTGACCTTCCGCCACCCGGGCCTGCTGGCGATCCAGGTCGCCCAGGTCGACGCCATGAGCCGCGGCCGCATCGACTTCGGCCTCGGCACCGGGTGGTATGACGCCGAGCACGCGGCGTACGGCATCCCCTTCCCGGCCAAGCGGTTCGGCCTGCTCGAGGAGCAGCTCGAGATCATCACCGGCCTCTGGGGCACCCCCGAGGGCGAGACCTACACCTTCCGCGGCGAGCACCACGAGCTCGTCGACTCCCCGGCGCTGCCGAAGCCCGTGCAGCAGCCGATCCCCGTCATCGTCGGCGGCGGCGGACCCACCCGCACCCCGAGGCTCGCGGCGCGCTTCGCTGCCGAGTTCAACGTGCCGTTCCGCTCCGACGCGGAGATCGCGGAGCAGTTCGGCCGCGTCCGCGCCGCGGCCGAGGCGGCCGGACGCGACCCGGGCTCCCTCGTCTATTCGGCAGCGCTCACCACCACGGCGGGCGCCACCGACGCCGAGTACCGGCGCCGCGCCGAGCGCATCGGCCGCGATCCGGAAGAGCTCGGTCGCACCGGCATCGGCGGCACGGCGCAGCAGGTCGTCGACCGCATCTCCGGCCTCGCCGCGATCGGCGTCGAGACCCTGTACCTGCAGGTCCTCGACTTCGACGACCTCGACCTGCTCGAGTTCCTCGCGAGCGAGGTGCTGCCGAAGGTCGGCTGACGCGCGACCTCAGCTCGAGGCACGCACCACCAGCTCCGTCGTCAGGATCGTCTCGGGCTCGACCTCGTGCCCCTCGACCAGTCGGACCAGCTTCCGGGCCATCTCGGCCCCCATCTCGGTCGACGGCTGACGCACGGTCGTGAGCGGCGGCACCGCGGTCGCGGCGTACCGGTCGTCGTCGAAGCCGACCACGGCGACGTCGTCGGGCACGGTGCGCCCGGCCTCCGCGAGCGCCGACAACGCCCCCATGGCCATCTGGTCGTTCGCGGCGAAGACCGCGTCGAGCCGGGGCTCGCGCTCGAGGAGCCGGCGCGTCGCCGCCGCGCCCGACGCCGCGGTGAAGTCGCCGAAGTCGACGAGGTCGGCGGGGAGCGAGGCATCCGTCAGCGCGCTCTGGAAGCCGTGCAGCCGGTCGACGCCCGGAGGCATGTCCTGCGGGCCCGCGATGGTCGCGATCCGCCGCCGGCCGCGCTCGACGAGGTGCGCCGCCGCGGTCTTCGCACCGTGCTCGTTGTCGACGTCGACGGTGTACCCGCTCGACTCCGCGGGGTCGAGCGGGCGGCCGCCGAACACGAGCGGCAGCGAGCGGCTCAGCTGGGCGAATGAATGGTCGCCCGTGTGGTGCGAGACGACGAGCGCCCCGTCGACGTTGCCGCCGAGCAGGTAGCGCCTCGTTTTGTCGGGGTCGACCTCGGACTCGATCATCATCGTCAGCGTGTACTCGGTCGACGCGAGCGCGAGCGCGACGCCCTGCACGATCGAGGCGAAGAACGGGTCGTCGAAGACGCGGGCGGCCGACTCGGGCACGACCAGCGCCACGGCCTGCGTGCGCCGGCTCGCCAGCGACCGGGCGGCGCGGTTGGGCACGTAGTTCAGGTCGGCGATGGCGCGCTGCACGGCCTCGGCGACATCGGGGCTGACCTTCGGCGAGCCGTTCACGACCCGCGACACCGTCGCGCGGGAGACCCCGGCTCGCGCCGCGACCATCTCGAGTGTGGGGGCGCCGCCCCCGGCGGTTCCGGTCATCGCGAACCCCCTCCCTGCCGGCTCAGTCCACGATAGCCGCCGCGCCGACGGCGGACGCCGCCTTCGCCTCGGCGATCAGCGCCGCATAGGCGAGGGCGCTGTCCTTCGGGGTGCGCACGAGCGTGTCGTAGTCGACCCGCACAATGCCGAACCGCTTCTCGTACCCCCACGCCCACTCGAAGTTGTCGAGCAGCGACCACACGAAGTACCCGCGGACGTCGGCACCCTGCTCGATCGCACGGCCGACGGCCGCCACGTGGTCGAGCAGGTACTGTGTGCGCTCCACGTCGTGCACGGCGCCGTCCTCGGCGACGACGTCGTCGTACGCCGAGCCGTTCTCGGTGACGTACAGGGCGGGAAGGTTGTCGTACTCGCGGCCCAGGCGGACGAGCAGCTGCTCGAGCCCGGCCGGATTCACCTCCCAGTCCATCGCCGTGCGGGGCAGGCCCCGGCTCGGCATCGTCACGTACTCGCTGCCGGGGAACGGCGAGCGGCCCGGCTTGTCCGTCGGCCGCAGCGACGGGCGCGCGTCGGCGGGCAGCGGATGCCCCGACACGTTGTCGTCGTGGTAGTGGTTCACGCCGAGGAAGTCGAGCGGCTGCGAAACGATCTCGAGGTCGCCCGGCTGGATGCGGTCGGCGAGGCCGAACTCGGCGACGTCCTCGAGCAGGTCGGCCGGGTAGGCGCCGAGCAGCATGGGCTCGAGGTACATCCGGTTCCACAGCGCGTCGATCCGGCGCGCGGCCTCGAGGTCGACGGGGTCGGCCGGGTCGTTCGGCACCGCGTTGGTGAGGTTCAGCGTGATGCCGAGGCGGATGTCCCGCCCCGAGGCATCCGCCAGCTCGCGGAGCCGCCGCACCGCCAGGCCGTGCCCGAGGTGCTGGTGGTGCACGGCGGCGAGCCCCGCCACCGGGTCGTTCAGGCCGGGCGCGTGCTCGCCTCCGACGTAGCCGATGAGCGACGAGCAGAGCGGCTCGTTGAAGGTCGTCCAGTGCGTGACCCGGTCGCCGAGCGCCCCGTACACCGCCTCGGCGTACTCGAGGAACTGGTACGACGTGTCGCGGTTCGCCCAGCCGCCCTGCTCCTGGAGCGCCTGCGGCAGATCCCAGTGGTAGAGCGTCAGCCACGGCAGGATGCCGGCCTCGAGCAGCTCGTCGACGAGGCGCGAGTAGAAGTCGAGCCCCTCCTGGTTCACCGTGCGCCCGCCGGGCACGACGCGCGCCCAGCTCGTGGAGAACCGGTACGAGTCGAGCCCGAGCCGGCGCATCAGCGCCACGTCCTCCGGCATGCGGTGGTAGTGGTCGACGGCGACTTCGGGTGTGTCGCCGCCCGCGACCGCGTTCGGCACGCGCGCGAACGCGTCCCAGATCGAGTCCTCCTTGCCGCCCTCGTGCGCGGCGCCCTCGATCTGGGCGGCGGCCGTGGCCGAGCCCCAGATGAAGTCCCGCGGGAAGGCCGATGCCCTGAAGTCCCTCGATGCCGTGTCGTTCGCTGCCATCAGCCCTTGACCGCTCCTGCCATGATTCCGGAGATGAGTTGCTTGCCCGCCACCACGAAGAGGATGAGCAGCGGGATGGTCGCCATGATCGCGCCGGTCAGCACGATCGAGTAGTCGACGTAGTAGCCCGACTGCAGCTGGCTGAGCGCCGTCTGCAGCGTCGGGTTCGAGGGGCTCAGCACGATGAGCGGCCACAGGTAGTCGGTCCACGCCGTCATGAACGTGAACAGGCCGAGGATCGCCATCGCGGGCCGTGCGGCCGGCAGTCCGACGGTGAGGAAGGTGCGGAACTGGTTCGCGCCGTCCATTCGGGCGGCCTCGATGAGCTCGTCGGGGATGACGTCCACGAGGTACTGGCGCATGAAGAACACGCCGAACGCGGTCACCAGCGTCGGCACGATCACGGCGCCGATCGAGCCCGTCCAGCCGAGCTGCTTCATCACCATGAACAGCGGGATGATGCCGAGCTGGGTCGGGATCGCCATCGTCGCGACCACGAACACCATGAGCCCGTCGCGGCCGCGGAAGCGGAGCTTCGCGAACGCGTAGCCGGCGAGCGTCGAGAACGTCACGACGGAGATCGTGATGATCGCCGAGATCAGCACCGAGTTGCCGAGCGCGAGCCAGAACGGGATCGCGTCGAAGACCTTCTGCGCGTTCGCAAGGAAGTTGCCGCCCGGGATGAGCGGGAGCGTCTCGCCGCGGGTCGCGTTGGTCCCCGACCCGACGACGAACGACCACCAGAGCGGGTAGGCGCTGCCGATGAGGAAGGCCGCGAGGAGGCCGTAGGTGAGGAAGCCCGGGCGGCTGCCGATGCCGGCGGTGCCGGACCGGCGGCGTCCGCGGGGCAGGCCGTCGCGGCCGGGGCGGCGGGGCTCGTCGGGGCCGACGGTGTCGACCTGGACCGCGGGCAGCGGCTCGGGGATGGCGGTGCTCATCGGTGCTCTCCTCGCTCGAGGGCGCGTCGGGTGCGGCGGTTCTGGCGGCGACCGTCGCCGGTGGCGATGCGCCGCGAGATGAGGAAGTTGATGAGGCCGAAGCCCACGATGAGCAGGAACAGCAGCCAGGCGACGGCGGATGCCTCGCCGAAGTCGCGCCGGAAGAACGCGAGCTCCCACATGAACAGCACGGTGGTCTGGAACTGCCGGTCGCTGCCGCCGATGCCGCCCGCGTTGGAGACGTCGAAGAGGCGCGGCTCGGCAAAGATCTGGAGGCCGCCGATGGTGGCCGTGATGATCACGAAGATGAGCGTCGGGCGGATCGAGGGGATCGTGATCGAGAAGAAGCGGCGGGCGCTGCCCGCGCCATCGATCGCGGCCGACTCGTAGAGGTCGCGCGGCACCGACTGCATGGCGGCCAGCAGGATGAGCGCGTTGTAGCCCGTCCAGCGGAAGTTCACCATGGTGGCGATCGCGAGGTGGCTGAGGAACGCGTCGTGCTTCCACTCCTGGTCGGCGATGCCGAAGAGGTTCAGCAGGTTGTTCGCGAGGCCGTCGGCCTCGTTGAAGATGCTGGAGAAGATGAGCGCCACGGCCACGGGGGTGACCACGAAGGGCAGCAGCACGCCCATGCGCCAGAACGTCGGGGCCCGAAGGCCCTGGTCGAGCAGGTAGGCGACGACGATCGCGACCGTCAGCTGGGGGATCGCCGACAGCAGGAAGATGCTGACGGTGTTGAAGATCGAGTTCCAGAACATGCCGTCGCTGAGGATCGACGCGAAGTTCTCGAAGCCGACGAACTCGCCCTGGCCCTTCAGCAGGTCCCACTCGTGCATCGAGACGACGAGGGTGTAGACGAGGGGAAAGAGCCCGATGAGGGCGAAGAGGATGAAGAACGGCGAGACGTAGAAGTACGGCGACGCCTTGACGTCGAAGCGGGAGAGGCGCTGCCGGAAGGTCGCTCGCGGGGGCGCGGCCGGGCGCGTCGTCGTCGCCTCGTCGACGCGCGGCGGGCGGAGCGTGGTGGTCATGTCGAGCCGTCCTGAGGGAAGAGTGGTGATCGAGGGCCGGGGGAGGGGGCCCGCCGGCGTGGCGGGGCCCCGGGATCGCTCCCGGGACCCCGGTCGGAACTAGCCGACGAGCTCGTCGAGCAGCGAGAGGGCCTCGTTCCAGGCCTCCTCGACGCTGACCTCACCGCGGTCGAGCTTCTGCAGCGGCGGGCCGAAGACGTTCTCCTGGATCACCGAGTCGTCCGGGCCCTTGAACTGGGCGGTGATGCCCTGGGCGCGGTCGGCGAGGATGGCACCGGTGGGGGCGCCGTTGAAGAACTCGTTGGGCGTCGCGTCGGCGGCCAGGGTCTCCTGCGCCTCGACGGTCGAGGGGAAGTTGCCCGCGGCGGCGGACTGCTTCACCTGCTGCTCGGGCTGGGTCAGCCAGTCGGCGAGCTTCGCGGCCTCCTCCTGGTGCTTCGAGGTCTGGGGGATCGAGAGGAAGGCCCCGCCCCAGTTGCCGGCGCCGCCGGGGAAGACGTCGGCGAAGTCCCAGCCGGTGGAGGCGTCGCCGCCGCCGGCCTCGACCTGGCCCTGCACCACGCCGAGCATCCAGCCGGGGCAGACGAAGGTGGCGAAGGTGCCGTCGACGAACGACTTGCCGCCGTTCCAGTCCCACGCGGTCTGCGCGGCCGAGAGGCCGTCGTCGACTGCGGCGCCGAGCAGCTCGAAGTTCGCCTTGAGGTCGGCGTTGTCCTTCACGTTGAGCTCGCCGTCGGAGGTGTAGTAGCCCTCGGGCATCTGGTTGACCATGGCGTTCCAGACGAATCCGGAGTGGTCGAACCACGCCTTGCCGGTGGCCTGCTGGTACTGGCGGCCCACGTCGAAGAAGTGCGCCCAGTCGCCCTCGAGGAGGCCCGCGACCGACTCGCGGTCGGTGGGCAGGCCGGCCGCGGCGAGCGCGGGGCCGTTGTAGCAGATGCCCTCGGGGCCGATGTCGGTGCCGTAGCCGATGACGCGGCCCTCGGCGTCGGTGGCCTGCTCGTACTTCCAGTCGACCCAGTCGGACTTGCGGTCTTCGATGCCGTGGTCGCGGAGGTCGACGAACTGGTCGGACACCTCCATGATCGCGCCGAGCCAGCCTTCTTCGACGGCGACGATGTCGCTGAGGCCCGATCCGGCCGCGATCTTCGTGAACGCGTCGGTGCGGGCGTTGCCGCCGGTGTCGATGTTGGTGGCTTCGATCTTGATGCCGGGGTTCGCGGCCTCGTACTCCTCGTACAGCTCTTCGTAGCCGAAGGTGCCGAAGGTCGTGACGGTGAGGGTGATGTCCTCGCCGTCGCCGCCCGAGTCGCCACCGGTGGAGCAGGCGGTGGCAAGGAGGGCGATGGATGCCGCGCCCGCGAGGGCAGCGGCACCGCGGGTGCGTCGTGAAAGCTTCACGGTCACTCCTTTGTGTGCGTGGGATGGGGAATGGTGCAGATGGATGGCGCTTGAGAGCGCTCTCATGCACCAGCGTGAGAGCGCTCTCACGACATCGGTGAGACCCTATGCGGAAGACGGGCGGCTTGTCAAGAGAGCGCTCTCATGGTGCCGACTCTCCCCGTGCAGCGCGACTGCCGGCGCCGGCGCGCGCCGCGCCGCCGGGCGCCTCGGCAGCCGCCGGAACCGCCGCCGGTAGACTCGGACGGTGCCATCCCAGCCCCGCGACGACCGTCCGTACGACCGGTACGAGTCTGCCGGGCAGGCGCCCGGGCGCGACGCCCGCGAGGTCGCCGACGCCCGCGAGCGGTCGCGCCGACGGCTCGCCGTCGCCCTCCCGGTGATCGGCGTGCTCCTCGCCGCCGCCGCGCTCGTCGTCGGCCTCGTTTCGGGATCGCCCGCCGCCGGCGGCGGCCCTGGCGGAGCATCCGACCCGGCGACCGCCGAGCCGCGCCCCGCACCGACGGCCGCGCCACCGCCCGCGAGCGTCGACACGTTCGACCGCTCGGCGCGCTCACTCGACGACCCGACGAGTACCTGGGTGGTCGTCAACAAGCTGCGCCCCATGAACCCGCAGGACTTCGAGCCCGACGACCTCGTCGAGGTGCCCGTCGCGCACACCTGGGAGCCGCTGCTTCGGCAGGAGGCCGCCGACGCCGTCGTCGCGATGTTCGACGCCGCGGCCGCGGAGGCCGACCTGTACCTGGCATCGAACAGCGCCTACCGTTCGTACTCCGCGCAGGAGGAGGTCTACGACGGCGACGACGAGACCACCGCCCGGCCGGGGTTCAGCGAGCACCAGACCGGGCTCGTGATGGACATCGGCGCCGAATCGGGGGAGTGCTCGCTCGCCGAGTGCTTCGGCGAGACGCCCGAGGGCATCTGGCTCCGCGACAACGCCTACCGCTTCGGCTTCATCCTGCGCTACCCGGCCGACAAGCGCGACGTCACCGGCTACACCTACGAGCCGTGGCACTTCCGCTACGTGGGCGTGGAGCTCGCGACCGAGATGCGCGAGACCGGGTTCACCACGCTCGAGGAGTTCTTCGCCCTCCCGCCAGCGCCCGACTACGGCTGATGAACGCCAGGGCACCCCGCCGCGGCCTCGCCCTCGGCATCCTGATCGGCAACCAGCTGCTCGCGGGCGTCGGCGTCGCGTCGGGGATCGCCGTCGCGGCGCTCCTCGCGGAGGAGCTCACGGGCACGGCCGTGCTCGCCGGGCTCAGTCAGACCGCCTCGGTGCTCGGCGCCGGCATCGCCGCGATCCCGCTCGCCCGGCTGGCCGTGGCGCGCGGCCGGCACGTCGCCCTCGGCACCGGCTACGCGCTGGCGTTCGTCGGCGCGGTGCTGGTCATCGCGGCGGCCGTGACGGAGTTCGTCCCGCTCGTATTCCTCGGCCTCGCCGCCTTCGGCTCGGGCGCGGCAGCCGGCCTGCAGGCCCGGTTCGCGGCGACGGAGGTGGCCCGGCCCGGGTTCGAGGCGCGAGCGATGTCGCTCGTGCTGTGGGCGACGACGATCGGCTCGGTGGCAGGCCCGAACCTCTCGCAGTTCGGCGACGACCTCGGGCGGAGCCTCGGCCTGCCGCCGCTCGTCGGTCCGTTCCTGCTGTCGGGCGCGGCGTTCGCGATCTCGACGCTCGTCGTCGCGACCCTGCTGCGGATGCCGCGTCCGGGCGACCTCGAGGCCGACCACGCGTCGGCGGTCGGGCCGGTGACGGATGCCTCGCCTCCGGCGACCCCGGCAGCCACGCCGAGCCCGCCGGCTCCGGCGGATCCGGGCGCGGGGATCCAGGCGCCCGAGGCATCCGACCCGCCCGGCCGCCCCGTCGGATCCTGGCGCGCCCTCGCGATCGCCGCCCGCGACCCACGCGCGCTCCTCGCCCTGGTCGCGATCGTGTGCTCGCACACGGTCATGGTCGCGGTGATGGTCATGACGCCGGTGCACATGCACGCGCACGGGCTGTCGCTCTCGCTCATCGGGCTGGTCATCTCGGTGCACATCCTCGGCATGTATGCGGCGAGCCCCCTGGTCGGCTGGATCGTCGACCGCCTCGGCGCGATCCCCGTGATCGCCGCGGGCGTCGTCATCCTGTTCTCGGCGACGCTCATCGGCATGCTGGCGCCCGCCGACGACCTGCTGCTCGTGCCGCTCGCGCTGGGGCTGCTCGGCCTCGGCTGGTCGGCGGGCATGATCGGCGGCTCGGCGCTGCTCACGACCTCCGTCGGCACCGACCTGCGGGTGCCCCTGCAGGGCGCCTCCGATGCCGCGATGAACTTCGCCGCCGCGATCGCCGCCGCGCTCTCGGGCGTGGTGCTGGAGGCCGGCGGATTCCCGGCCGTGAACCTCGTGGGCGCGGTGGTGCTCGTGCCGCTCGTGCTCGTCGGTGCCCGCGCGCTCGCGACCGCTCGCCGCGCGACGGCCTGAGAGCGCGCTCTCACGTCCTTCCCAGCGTCCGGAAGGTTTCCTCACAATTTGGCGTGGTGAGGTATCGGGTCCCCCGAAACGCCGACCCGGAAACCCCCTCCCACCGTGCCCCAGGAAACCCCCATGCCCGCCCGCCGTCGATCCACGTTCCGCCCGCCCGTGCCCGAGCCGGGCGGGATGCGCGAGGAGTCCTCGGCGGAGAAGGAACCGAAGCACCGCGCGGACCGCATCGGCAACCGCAGGCCTGCTCCCGGCGGCACGCGACGCTCGGCGCGCCGGTGGACGGCGCTCACCTCGGCGACCGCGATCGTCGGGGTGAGCGCGTTCGGCGCGATCTCGGCCTCGGCCGAGCCGACCGGCGACCCCGGCATGGCGTACGCGCAGCACGCGTCCGACGCGCCGCTCGCCCCCGTCGCCGACGCCATCTCCGCGGCGGTCGCCGCGGACCCCGGCCCCACGATCACGAGCGGGCTCTCGGTGGCGCAGGCCCCCTTCACCGGCGGCACGCAGGTGACCGTCGCGGGGGCGCAGCTCGACGAGGTGGCGCAGGTCAGCGTCGGCGGCGCCCCGGCCGCCATCGTCGAGGCCGCGGCCGACCACCTCACCTTCGCCGTCCCGGCGACGGCCGGCACCTCGCTCGGCGACGTCGCCGTGACCTTCGCGGATGCCTCCGGCGCGCCGGCCGATGTGGAGCTGCCCGGCGTCGCGGCGACCGCAGGGACGTCGCCGTCGGCCGCTGCCACCGCGAGCGCGCCGGCTGCAGCGACGGCACCGGCCGCGGCCGCCGTCGCGCCCGTGAGTGCCGAAGCCGCCGCCGCCGACGCGCTGACGCTCACGTACACGACCGATCCCGGCATCGACGCGCAGGTCGGCTACGTGCTGGCCTACTGGTCGTCGTACAACGCGGCGCAGTACCCCGTCATCGACGGCTACGACTGCGCCAACTTCGCCAGCCAGTCGCTCATCGCCCGCGGCTGGACGATGGACGGCGCGTGGTACTACGACGCGGCGACCGGGGCCACCTCGCCGTCATGGACGAGCTCGACCGCCATGCGCGACTGGCTGCTCGGACGCCCCGATCTCGCGACGCCGCTCGAGGACGCGCAGCGCGACCTCGTGAAGGTCGGCGACATCGCCCAGTTCGACTGGGACGGCTCGGGCGACCGCGACCACACGGCCGTCGTCACCAGGGTCGAGCACACTGCGGCCGGCACGAAGGTCTGGGTCGGCGGGCACACGAAGGACGCCGACTACTGGGACGTCGACACCGCGCTCGCCACGGGCGGCGGCTCGGTGCACTACTTCTCGCTGAGCTGAGCTGAGCTGCGCTGAGCTGAGCTGGAGCTGAGCTGCGGCGCAGCCGGCGGCCGTCAGCCTTCCAGGGCCTCGCCCACGATCCGCTGCGCCTCGGCCTGCACCTCGCGGAGGTGCTCCGGCCCGCGGAACGACTCGGCGTAGATCTTGTAGACGTCCTCCGTGCCGCTCGGCCGCGCGGCGAACCAGGCGTCCTCGGTGGCCACCTTCACGCCGCCGATCGCCGCGCCGTTGCCGGGCGCGTGCGACAGCTTCGCGGCGATCGGCGAGCCGGCGAGCTCCGTCGCCTCGATCGCGTCGCCGTCGAGCTTGCCGAGGGCCGCCTTCTGCTCCGCCGTCGCGGGCGCGTCGGTGCGCTCGTACGCCGGGTCGCCGTACCGCTCCACGAGCTCGGCGTAAAGCTGCGACGGGGATTTGCCGGTGACCGCGCGGATCTCCGCCGCGAGCAGGCACAGCAGGATGCCGTCCTTGTCGGTCGTCCACACCGAGCCGTCGAACCGCAGGAACGATGCGCCCGCGCTCTCCTCGCCGCCGAAGCCGACCGAGCCGTCGATGAGGCCGGGCACGAACCACTTGAACCCCACCGGCACCTCCCACAGGTGGCGTCCGAGACCCGCCGCGACGCGGTCGATCATCGAGCTCGAGACCAGGGTCTTGCCGACCGAGGCATCCTGCCGCCAGCCGCCGCGGTGACCGAACAGGTACTCGATCGCGACCGCGAGGTAGTGGTTCGGGTTCATCAGGCCCGCGTCGGGCGTCACGATGCCGTGCCGGTCGGCGTCGGCGTCGTTGCCCGTCAGGACGTCGAACTCGCCCGCGCGGCCGACGACCGACGCCATGGCGTTCGCGCTCGACGGGTCCATGCGGATCTTGCCGTCCCAGTCGAGCGTCATGAACGACCAGGTCGGGTCGACCCGCTCGTTCACGACCGTCAGGTCGAGGTCGTAGCGGTCGCGGATCGCCGCCCAGTACGACACCGACGCGCCGCCGAGGGGGTCTGCGCCGATGCGGATCCCGGAGCGGCGGATGGCGTCGAAGTCGATGACGTTCTGCAGATCCTCGACGTACGCGGTCCGGAAGTCGTACGTCTCGACGCCGCTCGGCTCGGCCTGGTTCACGCCGTCGAGGCCGGCTGCGATGAGCTCGTTCGCCCGGTTCGCGATCCAGCTCGTGGCATCCGAGTCGGCGGGGCCGCCGTGCGGCGGGTTGTACTTGAAGCCGCCGTCCTGCGGCGGGTTGTGCGACGGCGTGATGACGATGCCGTCGGCCTCGCCCTCCGCGCGGCGCGCGGGGTCGTTGTTCCACGTCAGGATCGCATGGCTGAGCGCCGGGGTCGGCACGTAGTCGTCGAACTCGTCGACGAGCACCCGCACGCCGTTGGCGACGAGCACGTCGAGGGCGGTGGTCTGGGCGGGCGCGGAGAGCGCATGCGTGTCGGCGCCCATGAACAGCGGCCCCGTGATGCCCTGCGACGCCCGGTACTCGACGATCGCCTGCGTGATCGCGAGGATGTGGTCCTCGTTGAAGCTCGTGCCGAGGCTCGAACCGCGATGCCCGGATGTGCCGAACGCGACGCGCTGCTCGGGCACCGAGGCATCCGGCTTGCGCTCGTAGTAGGCCCGCACCAGGGCCTCCACGTCGATGAGATCGGACTCGGTCGCCGGGGTTCCCGCTCGCTCGTGCATGCGCACCAGTCTGGCACCGGCCGTCATCGCGGCACACCCCGGCCGCCCTCGGCGCTCGGTCTGAGCGACGTCAGACGAGCAGCTGCACGCCCGACGCCACGGCGAAGATCGCGAGGCCCGCGAGCGCCCCGACGACCGTGCCGTTGATGCGGATGAACTGCAGGTCGCGGCCCACCTGCAGCTCGAGCTTCTCGGTCGTCTCCTTCGGGTCCCAGCGCTCCACCGTCTCGGTGATCACGCCGGCGATCTCGTGCCGGTAGGTGCGGACGACGTAGGCCGCGGCATCCGTCACCCACTCGTCGACCTTGGCGGCGAGCCGCTCATCGGACGCGAGCCGCACGCCGACTTCGGCGACGGCCTGCCGCATCGCGGTCCGCAGCTCGCTCTCGGGGTCGCGGAGCGCGGCGTCGAGCGCGGATTTCGCCGACGCCCAGGCCTCGGCCGCGAACTCGCGCACCCGCGGGCTCGCGACGAGCTCGGCCTTCATGGACTCGACGCGGGCGATCGTCGCCGGGTCGTGCTGGAGGGCGTCGGTGAACTCGGTCAGCCAGTCGTCGACGGCGGCCCGAAGCGGATGCTCCGGATCGTCACGCACCGCGCGGACGAAGCCCAGCACCTCCCGGTGCGCGCGGTCGTCGACGAACCGGTCGACGAAGCCGGGCATCCACCGCGGCAGCCGTTCCGACACCATCCGCTCGAAGGCCTCCGGATGCGCCTCCAGCCAGGTCTCCGCGCGGTCGAGCACGACGTCGAGGACGGCGTGCTGCCGGTCATCGGCGACGAGCCGCCCCGCCACGCGGCCGATGGTCGGCGCCCACTCGGGCTCGAACAGGTGCCGGCGCGCGAGCCGTTCGACGACGTCCTCGACGTCGGCGTCGCCGAGGAGCGTGAGCACCCCGCGGGCTGCGACGGATGCCTCGGCCGTCAGCCGCTCCGCGTTCGCGGGCTGGGCGAGCCAGCCGCCGAGGCGACGGGCGATGCCGATCGAGCGCAGCTTGCCGAGGACCACGTCGTCGGAGAGGAACTCGTCCTCCACGAAGGCGCCGAGGCTCGCCCCGATCTCGTCCTTCCGCGTCGGGATGATCGCCGTGTGCGGGATCGGCAGCCCGAGCGGCCGGCGGAACAGCGCCGTCACCGCGAACCAGTCGGCGATGGCGCCGACCATGGCGCCCTCCGCGGCCGCACGGACGTAGCCGAGCCAGGGCACCTGCTCCTGCAGGGCGAACGCGACCGCGAACACGACGGCGGCCACCGCCAGCAGGCCGGTCGCGAGCCGCTTCATGCTCCGGAGCGCGATGCGGCGCTCCTCATCGGTCGGCACCGCCCGTGCGACGGCGGGTCCGGGTCGTGTGGTGGTGGTCATCCTCACCCCTCCGCATCGGCGTCGGGCCGCGGGGCGGGCGCCCCGTCACCCATGGTCACGCTAGTCGGGTGCCGCGCCGGCGCTGGCTAGGCTGGCCTGCATGACCGAGCCCGCCGCCCCGCGCCAGACGGAGACCTACTCCTACCTCGGGCCGGCCGGCACGTTCACCGAGGCCGCGCTGAAGCAGGTCCCCGAGGCCGCCGGGCACGACTGGCGGCCGGTGAACAACGTGGGCGAGGCGCTGGCGGATGTCACGTCCGGGCGTTCGATCGCCGCGATGATCGCCATCGAGAACTCGATCGAGGGCGGCGTCTCCGCGACGCAGGATGCGCTGGCCACCGTGCCCGGCCTCCGCATCGTGAGCGAGGTCCTCGTGCCGGTGAACTTCCTCCTCGTCGCCCGGCCCGGCACCGCGCTCGCCGACGTGCGCGTCGTGAACGCCCACCCCGTCGCGTACGCGCAGTCGCGCGGATGGCTCGAGCGTCACCTGCCCGACCACGGGCACCTCCCCGCGACCAGCAACGTGCAGGCGGCGACCTCGCTCTTCGAACCGGGCAGCAACGCCGACGCCGCCGTCGCCCCGCCCGGCATCGTCGACCGGCTCGAGGTCGACGTGCTCGCCGAGGACATCGGCGACAACCCCAACGCCGTCACCCGGTTCGTGCTCGTCAGCCGGTCGCGAGCCATCCCGCCGAGGACCGGGGCCGACAAGACGAGCCTCATCGTCGAGCTGCCCGACGACGAGCCCGGCTCGCTGCTGGCGATGCTCGAGCAGTTCTCGACCCGGGGCGTGAACATGTCGCTGCTGGAGTCCCGCCCCATCGGCGACGAGCTCGGCCGGTACCGGTTCGTCGTCGACCTCGACGGCCACGTCGAGGACGAGCGCGTCGCCGACGCCCTGCTCGGCCTCCGCCGCTTCAGCCCGAACGTCATCTTCCTGGGCTCCTATCCCCGCGCCGACCGTCGCGAGGTCGAGTACCACTCGAAGTACGACGACGAGATCTTCATCGAGGCACGCGACTGGCTGCGGGGCATCCTGAGCGGCGAGCCCGACGTCTGATCGCCGGCCGCTAGGCTGTCGCCACCCCGACGAAGGAGCAGGCGTGACCGAGGCCAGGCAGGAGTTCGACCCCCGGTACGACCCGCGGTTCCAGCGGGGCTACGTCGCGGCGGATCATGAGGGGGCGGCGCCGCTGGAGCCGGCGCCCGAGCGCTCGCCCGCCGAGCCGGCGTTGGATGCGGTTCCGCGCCGGGCCACGGCGGCGGACCCGGAGGCGGGCCGGTCGAGGCGGGCGGTCGACCAGGCCGGGCCCGCGACCGCGACGGCGGTGCCGGCTGCCGGTCCACCGGCCGGAGTGCCCGGCGAACCGACGGCCGGGGGCGTCGCAGCGGCCGCCCCAGACCCTGGCGGGACCTCGTCGACCCCGTCGGTGGTCGACGACGCCCGCAGCACGTCGCAGCCCCCGGCACCGTTCGTCGCGACCCGATGGCTGTGGCTCGTCCTCGCCGCGAGCGCCCTGCTCATCGTCGTCGGCGTGGCCTCCTACTGGTCGCTGATCGGCGGACGGGGCGCGTACGGGTACGCCATGGGCACCGATGAGGCCGTCCGGTCGGCGATCGTCAGCGCTCTCGGCCCCGCGCTCGCCGAGGTCGGTGTCCTCGGCATCGTCGGCGTCCTGCTGGCCTGGGCGCTCGTCGCAGGCGGGCGGCGGGAGCGGCGATGAGCGCCCGGGTCGCGGCCATCACGGCACTCGCCGCGCTGGCGGTCGTCGGTCTGGCGCTGCTGCAGTGGGGAGCCCAGCTCATGAACGGCCCGGGGCCGCAGATGTCGTGGCAGGGCGACGAGCCGCCGGCCGAGGTGATCGACTTCTTCGCCTGGCAGAGCTTCGGCTACACCTTCGTCCTGCCGGGGTCTGCCACGCTCACCGCGGCATCCCTGCTCGCCCTCCTCGTCGTCGGCGCGCACGCGCTCGCCCGTCGCTCGGCGCAGCGGGCCGCGGATCGCGACGCGGACGCCGCCGCCGACGCGGAGTTACTCCGCGACGCGCACGATCAGCGCACCGGGGTCGACGCGGAAATCGGCCGCGACGACTGAACCGAACTCGTCGCCGTCGATCTCGAACTCCTCGGCCGCGCCCTCGATGCGGATCGCGACATGCCGGCCGCGCCCGTACACCACTTCCCGGCGACGGCTGCCGCCCGTGAGGTCCATGAACTGGCGGCCGAGGGCGGACTTCCGGAGCACCCGGTTCTCCCAGGTGATCTTCCGCCAGACGAACAGCCAGCCGAGCAGGTTCCGCGGCTGCAGCACGACGACGTCCAGCATGCCGTCGTCGATCTCCGCATCCGGGACGAGCTCGATGTTGCCCGGCAGGTAGCCGAGGTTCGCCACGAGGATGCTCGACGCCCGCGGCCGGTGCACGCGACCCGTGTCGACGCGGTAGTGCACCCGGAACGGCACCGAGGCGGGCAGCGCTCGGAGTCCGGCGTCGACGTAGGCGAGCCATCCGACCCGCTTCTTGAGGTCGTCGTTCGTGTTCGCGATCATCGCCGCGTCGATGCCGATGCCCGCCATAACGAGCGAGACGTGCGTCTCGGCGTCGCCGTCGGGACGGCGGATGTCGGCGACGAGCACGTCGACCTGGCGCTCGATGCCCGAGAACGCGATCACGACGGCATCGGCCTGGTCGTTCACCGGCAGGTCGAGGTTGCGGGCGAAGAGGTTGCCGGTGCCGAGCGGGACGAGGCCCATCGGCACGCCGGTGCCGCGCAGCCCGGCCGCCACCGACCGGATGGTGCCGTCGCCGCCGGCCGCGATGACGAGGTCGACGCCCTCGGCGACGGCCTCCATCGCCTGCGCCTTGCCCGGGTCCTCAATGGTGGTCTCGAGCCACAGGCTCGGTTCGAACCCCTGCCGCCGCTCGGCCTCCTCGACGGCGATCCGCAGCTCGTCGATGCCCTGCTTCGTCGGATTCGCGATGATCGCCGCGCGCGGACGACCCCCGGCCGGCCGATCGGCGCGCGTCACCGCGGCATCCGTCACCTCGCGCCCGTCCCCACCCACGCAGCACACGCTACGGCATCGCGCCGAACGCTCGCCCGGAGCGACGCGCGGCCCGCGGCCCGCCGGGGCGCCGCGGTTAGACTGGCTCGCGTGATCGACCCCGTGCTCCTCCGCGAGAATCCAGACCTGGTCAAGCGTTCGCAGGCGATGCGCGGCGAGTCCACCTCGCTCGTCGACGAGGCCGTCGAAGCGGATGCCGCGCGCCGCGCCGCGATCTCGGCGTTCGAGTCGCTCCGCGCCGAGCAGAACGCCTTCGGCAAGCAGGTCGCGAAGGCGCCGAAGGAGGAGAAGGCGGCGCTCGTCGCGCAGGCGCAGGAGCTCGCCGCCGCGGTGAAGGACGCGAACCAGCGCGCGAGCGAGTCCGAGGCGGCGTTCACGGCAGCCGTGCAGCGCCTCGGCAACATCGTGCTCGAGGGGGTGCCCGCCGGCGGCGAAGACGACTACGTCGTGCTGCGCGAGGTCGGCGAGATCCCGGCGTTCCCGTTCGAGCCGCGCGACCATCTCGAGATCGGCGAGCTGCTCGACGCGATCGACATGGCCCGCGGCGCGAAGGTCTCGGGCGCCCGCTTCGACTACCTGAAGGGCGTGGGCGCGCGGCTCGAGCTCGGTCTCATGACGATGGGGCTCGATCAGGCCATCGCCGCCGGATTCACCCCGCTCATCACGCCGACGCTGGTTCGCCCCGAGATCATGCAGGGCACCGGCTTCCTCGGCTCGCACGCCGAAGACATCTACTACCTCCCCGACGACGAGCTGTACCTGACCGGCACCAGCGAGGTCGCGCTCGCCGGCTATCACGCCGACGAGATCCTCGACCTCTCGAACGGGCCCATCCGCTACGCCGGCTGGTCGACCTGCTACCGGCGCGAGGCCGGCAGCCACGGCAAGGACACCCGCGGCATCATCCGCGTGCACCAGTTCAACAAGCTCGAGATGTTCAGTTACGTCGACCCGGCCGACGCCGAGGCGGAGCACGAGCGGCTGCTCGCCTGGCAGGAGCAGATGCTGCAGGCACTGGGCCTGGCGTACCGGGTCATCGACACCGCCGCAGGCGACCTCGGCTCGAGCGCCGCCCGGAAGTACGACGTCGAGGCGTGGGTGCCGACCCAGCAGGCGTACCGCGAGCTCACCTCGACTTCCAACTGCACGACCTTCCAGGCGCGCCGCCTCGACATCCGGCACCGCGGCGAAGGTGGCAGGACGACGCCCGTCGCGACCCTGAACGGAACCCTCGCGACCACACGGTGGATCGTGGCGATCCTCGAGACGCACCAGCAGGCCGACGGCTCGGTCGTCGTCCCGGAGGCGCTGCGGCCCTACCTCGGTGGCCTCGAGGTGCTCGAGCCCGTCGCCCGATGACCGCGCCCTGGCTCGTCGCGCTCGACATCGACGGCACCGTCATGCACGAGGACGAGACCATCGACGACGCCGTCATCGACGCGGTCGCCGCCGCTCGCGAGCGGGGGCACCTCGTGACGCTCGCGACGGGCCGGTCGTGGTCGACCACCGCTCCCGTCCTCGACCGGCTGGGCCTCGACCCCGAGTACGTCGTGTGCGCCAACGGCGCCATCACGATGGGCCGCGACGACCGGGAGCCGGGCGGCTACCGCCGCGTGCACGTCGAGACGTTCGACCCGACGCACGTCCTCGAGCGCATCCGCGGGTTCCTGCCCGCCGGGAAGTTCATGGTCGAGCTTCCCGACGGCTTCCGCCTGTACACCGAGGGCATGAGCGACTGGAACCTCGTGAACGCCCGCGAGGTCGCGTTCGAGGACCTCCTCGACCAGCGGGCGACCCGTGTCGTCGTCACGAGCCTCGACCACGATCTCGACGAGTTCTTCGCGATCGTCGACCGCATGGGCCTGCACCACGTCAGTTACGCGATCGGCTGGACGGCGTGGCTCGACATCGCGCCGGACGGCGTCAACAAGGCGACCGCGCTCGAACGCGTCCGGGGCTGGCTCGACGTGCCGCTCGACCGCGTGCTCGTCGCCGGCGACGGCCGCAACGACATCGAGATGTTCACCTGGGCTGGGGCCGCCGGTCGCGCCGTCGCGATGGGCCAGGCGCCCGACGATGTGAAGGATGCCGCGCGCGAGGTCACCGGTTCCATCCATGAGGCCGGGCTCGCGGCCATACTGGAGACGTTGCCGTAGCGCCGTGACGTCGCGGCGCCGCAGGGGAGCGGGGCGATCGGAGGGGGTCCGATGTCGACGAGCGGAGCGCAGCCGACCGCACCGCCGAGCGCGGGCCGGACGGCCCGAGCGACCCCGCCGAGGCACGGCCGCTTGCACCGGCGCTCGTGGGGTCGGTCGACGGCCGGATTCCTCGCCGGAGGCGCCGCCGTACTCCTCGCCGCGACCACCGCGGTCGCCGTCTTCGTCGCGGTCGACCTGTACGGCGGGGTGGTACGCAGCCCCGGCGCCGCGCTGCAGAACGAAGACGTGCTCGACGGCGTGCCCGACATCGGCGCCATGGAAGGCGGGCTCACCTTCTTCCTCGCGGGCAGCGACAAACGCCCCGAGGACGGCTCCTTCGGCGACCCGGCCGAGGAGAGCGGCGTGCTGAACGACGTCAACATGCTGCTGCACATCTCGCAGGACCACTCGCACGTCGAGGTCGTGAGCTTCCCGAGGGACCTGCTGGTCGACGTGCCGGAATGCCCGGATCCGGCGGGCGCCGAGGGGGAGACGCTGCCGGCGCAGTCCGAGGTGAAGCTCAACTCCGTGCTCCATCACGGCGGCATCGGCTGCGTCGTCGCCACGGTCGAACAGCTCACCGGACTCGTCATCCCCGTCGCCGGCGTCGTCGAGTTCTACGGGGTCGCCGCGCTCGCCGAAGCCGTCGGGGGCGTCGAGGTGTGCCTCGCCGAGCCCGTCGAAGACGACTGGTCGGGCCTGCACCTCGACGCCGGCACCCACACCATCAGCGGCATGACCGCGCTCGCCTTCCTCCGGACGCGTCACGGCGTCGGCGACGGCAGCGACCTCGGCCGCATCTCGAACCAGCAGGTGTTCCTCTCCTCGCTCATGCGGACCATCCAGCGCGACGGGGTGCTCGGTGACCCGGTGAAGCTCTACTCGATCGCGAAGGCGGTGCTCGAGAACATGCAGCTGTCGAACCGGCTGCAGAACCCCGCGACGCTGATCTCGATCGCGCGCACGCTGCAGGACGTCGACCTCGGCCGGGTCGCCTTCATCCAGTACCCGACGGTCTACACCTCCGACCTCACCGCGCTCATCCCCGCCGAGTCCGCCGAGGTGCTCATGGCAGCGCTGCGGGATGACGTCCCCGTGCAGCTGTCGCCGGAGGCCGCGACCTCGTCGCCGTTCGGGACGGTGCCCGGCGAGCAGGCCGTGGCGCCGCAGGCGGAGGCATCCGGACCGCCGGTTGAGGCGCCGGACGAGGAGACGGATGCCGCGGCGCCGACGGTCGACGCGACGCCCGAGGCGACGCCGCCCCGCGTGCTGCCGGGCGACGTACCGGGCCAGACGGGGGCCGACGTCCGATGCTCGACCGCGAACGACGGGTGAGCCGGTTCAGGCCCTTTTCAGCCTCCCCTGCCAGGCTGGCCGGAATGCGCGTCGGCTAGAATCGCGGTCGACCCGCCCGATGACGAGCACCGCGGATTCCGCGGCGCTCGTTTCGCGCGGCGAGGAGGGCTGTCCGAGCGGCCGATGGAGCTGGTCTTGAAAACCAGTGGGCAGCAATGCCTCGTGGGTTCGAATCCCACGCCCTCCGCGCATGATGAGCGTGACGAAAAGATGACGACCACGGACTGAGCCGGTCGCAGACGGAGAGGAGCCAGGTGCACCAGGACCCCCGCCCCAGCACGCGCCGTGCGGCGAAGACCCCGTCGATCGCCCGCCACGGCCGGTTGAAGACGAACAGCGTGTGGAAGACGATCGCGAAGAGCGTCGTCGCCGCGTTCGCGGTCGTCCTCGTGTCAGGGGTCGCGGTCGGCGCGTACGCCGCGTGGGACCTCGCGAGCACCGTCAAGCCGACGGTCACGCTCGAGAGCGAAAAGGTGCTCGAGGGGGTGCCCGACGTCGGGGCGATCGACGGCGGCGTGAACTTCCTCCTGATCGGCAGCGACAGCCGGCAGGGCCAGGGCGAGGCGTTCGGCGACCCCGACGAGGAGACCGCGGTCCTGAACGACGTGACGATGCTCCTGCACATCTCGCAGGACCACTCCCATGTCGAGGTCATCAGCTTCCCGCGCGACATGCTCGTCTCCGTGCCCGAGTGCACCGATCCCGAAGACCCGAGCGACACGCTCTCGCCGATGTCTTCCGCCAAGATCAACTCGGTGCTGTCGTACGGCGGCATGGAGTGCGTCGTGAAGACGGTCGAGAACCAGCTCGGCATCACCATCCCCTTCGCGGGCATCGTGCAGTTCCTCGGCGTCGCCGGCCTCTCGGAGGCGATCGGGGGCGTGGACGTCTGCATCGCCGAGCCCATCGAAGACGAGTACACGGGCATGTTCCTCGACGCGGGCAACCACACCCTCGCCGGGATCGACGCCCTGCAGTTCCTCCGTACGCGGCACGGTGTCGGCGACGGCTCCGACCTCGGCCGCATCTCGAACCAGCAAGTGTTCCTGTCGTCGCTCGTGCGCAAGCTCCAGTCCGAGGGCACGCTGAGCGACCCGGTGAAGCTCTACGGCATCGCCAAGGCGGCGCTGGCGAACATGCAGCTCTCGTCCGCCCTCACGAACCCGACCACGATGATCTCCATCGCCAAGGCGATGCAGGACGTCGACCTGTCGAAGATCGCATTCATCCAGTACCCGACGAGCTACGTCGAGGGTGGCGGAGCGGTCGAGCCCAACTACCTCGCCGACGAGGTCAACCTCGCGCTCCAGCAGGACATCCCGGTCGTGCTCTCGACGGCGCAGGAGACGGACTTCGCGTCTGCGGCAGACCCGAACGCGGCGCCGCCCGCCGAAGAGGCCCCCGCGGAGGAGGCCCCGGCCGAGGAGGCCCCGGCCGAGGCAGCTCCCACGCCGACCCAGGCCGCGCTGCCCGAGGGCGTCTCCGGTCAGACGGCCGCCGACGTCCGCTGCTCGGCCGGGCGGACACTCGACGACCAGTAGCGGCGGCCCGCGTCGCTCGCGACCGAATCGTGATTCCGGCGCCGGCCGGGTTATGATGGCAACCGCGTGCGCTGCACGCATGGAGACGTCGCATAGTCCGGTCGAGTGCACCACCCTGCTAAGGTGGAGTCCCCGTAAGGGGACCGCGGGTTCAAATCCCGCCGTCTCCGCTCTCGACACGAAAGCCCGGCATCGCCGGGCTTTCGTCGTCTCGCGAGGTCAGGCCCGGAACGTCACGCGCATGCGGTCGACCGGCAGCGCCGGCAGCTTCCGCAGGCTGATGCGGGCGTCCTGCGCGGGCACGTCGTACGGCGGCGGGTCGGCCGCGGCGAGCTCGAGGAAGGTCTCCATCACCGCGAGCGTCGCGCCCTCGCCCGGGCAGCGATGACCCGTCGCCGCGTCGCCGCCGCCCTGCGGGACGAGCGCATTCGGGTCCGCCGGCTCGCCGAGGAAGCGGGACGGATCGAACCGCTCGGGCTCCCGCCACTCTCGGGGGTCGTGGTTGGTCGCGTAGAGGTCGAGCATCGCCCGTTCGCCGGCTCGGAAGTCGTGGCCGTGCCAGGCGAAGGGCCGGGCGACGGTGCCGACGATCGCCGGGAAGAACGGGTACCAGCGGCGCACCTCCTGGGCGAACGCGTGCCGGGCGCGTGCGTCGGCCCGCAGCCGTTCGCGCCAGTCGGGGTGGCGTTCGAGGGCGTGCGCCGAGAAGGCCAGGTATCGGGCGATCGCGACGATCGGGCGGAGCAGGTTGATGAGCTCCACCGCGGCGACCTCGGGGGAGAGGAGCGCTCCGTCGACATCCCGCGCGGACGCGAGGACTCCGAGCGGTGTGTCGGCGGGGGCCGGGGCGGGCCCCGACCGCTGGCGCGCGATCAGGTCGGTCGCCCAGCGTTCGACACGGCGCCGGCGCAGTCGGGCCGCCCAGTTGACCGGTCCGAGCCGTGGGGCGTCGTCCACCATGGCGGCGAGGCGCCCGGCCAGCCGATCGATGTCGACGCCGTCGGACGGCACACCCGTCCAGGTCAGGGCGGCGCGGGTCAGCACCCGGGTGCCGACGTCGTAGAGCGAGAGCGTGCGTCCGGACAGGGTGCGTCGCGCGATCGCCCAGGCGTCGGCGAAGTCGGAACCGAGGCCTGACGAACCGTCCTCATCGAGCATCCGGAGGAACACGGCCTTGCGGTGGTGGTGCGCGGCGCCCTCCAGGCTCTGCACGCTGCCCTCGTCCTGCAGCAGGTGCATGATGGGCGGAGGGATGGCGCCGGCGCGGGACATCCGTTCGCCGTCGTAAAACACCTCGGATGCCTCGCGCCCGTGCATCACGACCGTCGGGCGGCCGAGCAGACGGGTGCGGTACGCGTCGGCATCGAGTTCGCGGAAGCGGCGGGCGCCGTAGGCGTATCCGTCGTGCAGCAGCGCGAGCGACTCGTCGATCGCGTGCGTGTCGGGGAGGTCGGCCATGTGCCGACGGTACGACCGGCCTGCGAGCGCCCCCAGGGGTTGACCGCCGGCCGGGCGCGGTGTTAGCCGGTCGAGGTGCGGACGGCGATGCGGCGGATCAGCACGGCGATCGCCCAGAGGAGCAGGGCACCGGCCAGGTAGGCCAGGAGGTCCCACGGGTCGAACGAGCTGCCGAATACGAGCCGGGCGGCCGGCACGGCGTCGACGATCGCGCCGGGCAGGCCCGTGAGCTGCAGCAGCTCGATCGCGACCGAGACCGCGAGCGCGATGACGGCGACGGCCCAGGGCGCCAGCCGTGGTCCGATCATCATGACGACGAGGCCGACGAGCACGACGTAGAGCATGCTGCCGGCGGCGTCGATCACGGCGTTGCGTTCGCCCAGCTGGAGCGCGAGGCCGCCGGCGAGGACGGCGACGGCGGCGACGGCCGCACCGAGGCGGAGGCGTGCGGGGGTGCTCGGTCGGGGCATCCGATCAGTGAAGCACACCGCGCCCTTCGGGCCGATTCAGCGGTCGCGTCCCGGCAGGTGGATCTCGTCGGCGGACACGTCGACATCGCCGGCGTCGTCGGGCCCGCCGGTGCCGGGGACGGCGCGGACCCGGTCGGTGTCGATATCCTCCGCGACCGCGTCGGGGATGGGGTCGGTCTGCTTCGCCGCCGTCTCCGCCTCGCTGCCCGGACTCTCGCTCACATCCTTGCGGATCAGCTCGTCATCGGTGAGCGCGCCGTCGTCGCGCCCCTGGGCGGGGTTCGGCCCGCTCGCGTTCTCGTCTCGTGCCATGCCGGCAGAATAGGCGCGGCCGTTCGCCGCCGGCAGAGGCTTGACGACAGCCCTCGGCCGGGTCGCGTCGGTGGTCTTCGGTAGACTTCCGTGGTCACACGATCAGGGGGATTTGCCACCATGCAACGAATCATGACGTCCACCGCGCTCGTCTTCGCGGGCGCACTGCTGCTCGCCGGCTGCGCCTCGAATTCGGGCGACGGCGGCTCCACCGCCGCGGCCGGCGACTGCGAGACGATCCGCGTCGAGGTCCGCAACATCTCGAACGGCGCGCAGAACACGCTCGCCTCGACCAACGACCCGGCCGAGATCGAGTCCTACCTCGAGGAGCTCTCCGAGCGCGTCGACGCCCTCTCCGAGGACGCGACCGACGAGAAGGTCTCCGACGCGCTCGAGGCGCTCGACGAGCGCATCGACGCGGCCGCCGACTTCGCCGCGACCCTGCCGGCCGACCCCGAGGCCGAGCGCGACGCCGACGCGATCGCCGAGCAGCAGTCGGGCATCCAGGAGGCCTCCGTCAAGGTCACCGAGGTGTGCACCGCGGAGTAATCCCTCGCGACCGTCCGGCGCGCGGCATCCGAATCGGATGCCGCGCGCCGTCGTCGTCTCGGCGCTCCTGCTCAGTGCGCCGCCGGTATCTGCTGCGGTTCGCTCGTTGCGGCGGGCTTGCGCACGAAGCAGGAGAGGATCGCCGCGAGCAGCGCGAAGCCCGCACCGTAGAGGAACGCCTGGTGGATGCCGGAGGCGGTCGCGCTCACCGCGTCGGCGCCGCCGAGCGCGGCGGCCGCGGCCTGGACGCTCATCACGGTGACGAACACGGCGGTGCCCGCCGCACCCGCCAGCTGCTGCACCGTGCCGACGATCGCGCTGCCGTGGGGGTACAGGGCGCGGGGCAGCGAGCCGAGCGCCGAGGTGAGCAGCGGCGTGAAGACGAAGCCGAGGCCGAGGTTCAGCACGACGTGGACGGCGATGATCCAGGCGACCTCGGTCGTGGCATCGAAGGTGGTCATCGCCGCGAGGGCGGCCGCCGCGACGAACATGCCGGGGATCACGAGCGGCTTCGGCCCGAACCGGTCGAACAGCGAGCCGACGATCGGTGCGATGACGCCCATCAGGATGCCGCCGGGCAGCAGCATGAGCCCCGTCTCGAGGGTGCTGAGGCCGAGGACCTGCTGCAGGTAGATCGGCAGCAGCACGAGCGTGCCGAACATGCCGGCCATGGCGACGACGACGAGCACCACCGCGAGGGAGAACGACGACGACCGGAACGTGCGGAGATCGAGGAGCGCCCGGTCTTCGCGCTGGAGGCGGAGCTGGCGCCAGATGAACGCGGCCAGCGCCAGCGCGCCGACGGTCACCGGGATCCACACGGGCATGGGCGCGTGACCGGTCGCGGCCTCGCCGATGCTCGACAGCCCGAAGATGAGCCCGCCGAACCCGAGCGCCGACAGCACCACCGACAGCGCATCGAAGCGCACCCGCTGCGGCTCGGTCACGTTCCGCACCCAGACGGTGCCGAGGACGATCGCGACGGCGGCGATGGGCAGCACGATCCAGAACATCCAGCGCCAGTCGAGCGCGGAGAGGATGAGCCCGGACACGGTCGGGCCGATGGCCGGCGCGACGGAGATGACGATCGAGATGACGCCCATCATGCGGCCGCGGTGCGACGGCGCGACGACGTTCAGCACGGTCGTCATGAGCAGCGGCATCATGATCGCGGTGCCGGCCGCCTGCACGACTCGCCCCGTGAGCAGCACGCCGAAGCCGGGGGCGAGGGCGGCGATGAGCGTGCCCGCGGCGAAGAGCCCCATGGCGGTGAAGTACACGCCGCGGAGCGGGAAGCGTTCGAGGAGGTAGCCGGTGAGCGGGATGACGACGGCCATGGTCAGCATGAAGCCGGTCGTCAGCCACTGCGCGTTCGCGGCCGAGATGTCGAGGTCGACCATGAGCCGCGGCAGCGCGACGCTCATGATCGTCTCGTTCAGGATGACGACGAAGGCCGAGGCGACGAGCAGGGCGATGACGGGGCCGGTACGCGGCGGGGCTGCCGCGACGGCAGGGCGTGCGACGGTGTCTGGGGTGTCGAGGGTCACTGGGTGCTCCGGTTCGGCGTGGTCGGCGCATCGTCGGGCCGGACGGGGTGGATCTCAATTATGACAGAGACTGCCAAGTTGGCGGCAACTGTATGCTTCGGGCATGGAGATCGAGACGAGCGGGCAGGCTGACGCCCCGGATGCCCCGGGCTTGCGCGAGCGTCGCCGCCGCGAGACGCTCGCCGCGATCTCCGACGCCGCGCTCGACCTCTTCGAACTCCGCGGCGCGGCCGCGACCACGGTCGACGGGATCGCCCAGGCTGCGGGCGTCTCGCAGCGGACGTTCTTCCGGTACTTCCCGACGAAGGAGCACGCCGCCTTCATCGACGACGCACAGGTCGAGCAGGCGATGAACGACGCGATCGAGGCGATCCGGTCGGGCACGCCGATCGTGCCCGCATTCGAGCGCAGCTGGATGCGCGTCTATCGAGCGTTCGCCGGCGACGAGGCCGCGCGGGCCCGCTTTCGCCGGGTCCGACGGCTCGTCCACGACGACCCGGCGCTGCTCGCCGTCGCGCTCCGCCGCGACGCCGAGCACGAGGCGCGGCTGACGGATGCCGCGGTGGAGGCATCCGGTGCGGGCGCCGACCCGCTCACGACCCGCGCGCTCATCGCCGTCCTCGGCACCATCGCCCGGCTGGCGTTCGACGAGTGGGCGCGGCGCGACGAGCGCGACGACCACGCCGACGTGCGCGAACTCTATCTCTCCCTCCGTCGCGGCCTCGGCCAGTACGCCGGCGAGCTGTCGACCGCTCCTGGCGGGACGGAGGGCGAGTCTTAGGAGGCTGCCTTCTTCGTCGCCGTCTTCTTCGCGGCGGGCTTCTTGGCCGCGGTCTTCTTCGCCGGCGCCTTCTTCCCCGCGCCCCCGCCGGCGGCCTTCTTCGCTGAACCGCCCGCACCGCCCGAACCGCCCGAGCGGCCCGACCCGCTCGAGTCATCCGCGTCGTCCGCGTGCGAGTCATCCGCATCGCCGCCGCCGGCTGCCGCACGCCCGCCGCCGCCGGATCCGCCACCCCGCTTCGCGGCGATCGACTGGCGGAGGGCCTCCATGAGGTCGATGACCTCACCGCCCTCGGCCTCCTCGGGCTCCTCGCCGAAGGTGGCCGCGGTGTCGAGCGCGTCGCCCTGCTCGAGCTTCGCCTTGATGAGCGTGCGCAACTCGGCCTGGTACTCGTCGACGTACTTGTCGGGCTCGAAGTCGGCCACGAGGCTCTCGACGAGCTGCTTCGACAGGTCGAGTTCCTTCGGCGAGATGCGCACGTCCTCGTCGAGGCTCTTGAACTTCGCGTCGCGCACCTCGTCGCTCCAGAGCAGGGTCTGCACCATGAGCACGTCGCCGAAGACGCGGAGTGCGGCGAGTCTCGTCTTCTGGCGAAGGGCCATCTGGACGATCGCCGTGCGATCGGTCGACTCGAGCGTCTTGCGCAGCAGCACGTACGCCTTCGACGAGGCGGAGTCGGGTTCGAGGTAGTAGCTCTTGTCGAACATGATCGGGTCGATCTGCTCGGTGGGCACGAACTCGACGACCTCGATCTCGCGACTGCGTTCGGCGGGCAGCGCCTTCAGGTCTTCGTCGGTGATGATGACGGTGCGTTCGCCGTCGTCGTACGCCTTGTCGATGTCCTGGTACGGCACGACCTCGCCGTCGATCTCGCACACCCGCTGATAGCGGATCCGTCCGCCGTCCTCGGCGTGCACCTGGTGCAGGGACACGTCGTGATCCTCGGTGGCGCTGTACAGCTTGACGGGCACATTCACGAGGCCGAATGTGACCGCCCCTTTCCAGACGGCTCGCATCACCCCAGTACACACCCCGCCCCCGTGCCGCCACCACCCCCTGGCGCGGCGCGCGAGGTTGCGCAACCCGTCGTCATCCGGCCCGAATGCGCGCGGTTTGCGCGACATCGCCCCGAGGTGGAGCAGGATGGGGGGATGGCACAGGCCGAGGGGGAGCGCCGACTCGTCGAGGTCGACGGCCGGCGGCTGCGGCTCACGAACCTCGACAAGGTCATGTACCCGGAGACGGGCACGACCAAGGGCGAGGTGATCGGCTACTACGCGGAGATCGCCCCGGTGATGCTGCCGCTGGTGGCCGGGCGGCCGGTGACGAGGAAGCGGTGGGTCCACGGCGTCGGCACAGCGGATGCCCCGGGCCAGGTGTTCTTCGAGAAGAACCTCGCCGAGCACGCGCCCGAGTGGATGAGGCGCGGGGTGATCCAGCACAGTGACGGCCCGAAGGACTATCCGATTGCCGACTCGCGGGCCGCGCTCGTCTGGTTTGCGCAGCAGGCCGCGCTCGAGGTGCACGTGCCGCAGTGGCGCTTCCGGCCAGATGGGTCGCCGGGCAACCCCGACCGGCTGGTGTTCGACCTCGACCCTGGTGAGGGCATGGGGCTCGCCGAGTGCGCGGAGGTCGCCCGCCTCGTCCGCGACATCGTGGCCGGAATGGGGCTCGAGACCGTGCCCGTCACGAGCGGCAGCAAGGGCCTGCACCTGTACGCCGCCCTCGACGGCTCGCAGACCTCGGCGCAGGTGTCGGAGGTCGCGCACGAGCTGGCCCGGGCGCTGGAGGCCGATCACCCCGACCTCATCGTGTCGAGCATGAAGAAGGCGCTGCGCACCGGGCGCGTGCTCATCGACTGGAGTCAGAACAACGCGGCGAAGACGACGATCGCCCCGTACTCGCTGCGCGGCAGGCTGCGGCCGACGGTGGCGGCCCCGCGCACCTGGGAGGAGCTCGAGGACCCCGGGCTGCGGCATCTCGAGTACCACGAGGTGCTCGACCGGGTCGCCGCCGGCACCGACCCGGCTGCGGCGCTCGGTGGGGGTGCCGCGCGCGGCGGGGGCGGCGGGGCCGCCGCGATCGCCGACGGCCCGCTCAGCACGTACCTGTCGATGCGCGACGCGGCCGCGACACCCGAGCCGATGCCGGCCTCGCCGTGGGGTGCGCCGGGGGAGGGGCATCCGCGGTTCGTGATCGACGAGCATCACGCGCGCCGCCTGCATTTCGATCTCCGGCTCGAACGCGACGGGGTGCTGAAGAGCTGGGCGGTTCCGAAGGGCGTGCCCGAGGGCACCGGCACGAACCACCTCGCGGTCCAGACCGAGGATCATCCGCTGGAGTACCTCACGTTCGAGGGCACGATCCCGGCTGGCCAGTACGGCGTCGGCAGCATGACCGTCTGGGACACGGGCACCTACGAGGCCGAGAAGTGGCGCGACGACGAGGTGATCTTCACGGTTTCGGGTCGGCCCGGCGGCCCGCTCGGCACGGTCCGGCTGGCGTTGATCCGCACGTCCGGCGAGGGCGAGAAGTCGCAGTGGCTGCTGCACCGCATGAAGGAGCAGCACGCGGGCCCCGCGGGGGGCGGTCGGGATGCCTCCGCCCCGATGTCAACGCGCGCACGGGCGAAGCGCGCCGTCGCGGGGACCGCCCCGGATGCCTCCGCCCCGACGCCCGTCCCGCGCCCCATGCTCGCCACGCTCGGCTCCGTCGGCCGCCTCGGCCGGGGCGACTGGGCGCTGGAGTGGAAGTGGGACGGCATCCGCGTGCTGGCGCGCACCGACGGCGACACCGTGACCCTCACCAGCCGGAGCGGCCGCGACGAGACGGCCAGGTACCCCGAGCTCGCCGGTGTCTCGCGCGCGCTCCGCGCGGACGCCCTCGTCGACGGCGAGATCGTGGCGCTCGACGAGCACGGGCGGCCGGACTTCGGGCGGATGCAGCCTCGGATGAACGTCACCGGCCGGCGCGAGATCGCCGAGCTCGCGGCATCCGTGCCGGTGCGGCTGCTGCTCTTCGACGTGCTGGAGATCGCGGGCACGCCCACGGTCGACGAGCCGTACGAGCAGCGGCGCCGACGGCTCGAGCGACTGCTGCGCCCGGGCACCGACGAGCCGGTCGAGGTGCCCCCCGCCGCCGAGGGCACCCCCGAGGAGGCGCTCGAGGAGAGCCGCCGCCGCGGCTACGAGGGGATCGTCGCCAAACGCCTCGGTTCGCCGTACCGGCCGGGCACCCGCAGCGACGACTGGGTGAAGCTGAAGCTCACGAGCACGCAGGAGGTCGTCATCGGCGGCTACCGGCGCGGCGACGGGCGGACCACGGAGCGGCTGCGGTCGCTGCTCATCGGCATCCCGGGCGAGGGCGGGCTGGAGTACGCAGGGCGCGTCGGGTCGGGATTCAGCCAGGCCGAGCTCTCCCGACTGCTCGAGACGTTCGCCCCGCTGGAGCGCGACACCTCGCCGTTCGTGGAGGTGCCGAAGGCCGACGTCCCCGACGCCGTCTGGCTCGAGCCCGTGCTCGTCGGCGAGATCGAGTTCGGCGAGTGGACGAAGCAGGGCATCGCGAGGCACCCACGGTGGCGGGGCCTCCGACCCGACAAGACGCCCGAGGAGGTCGTGCGCGAGGCATCCGCCTAGCGTGCCGCGACGTTCACTGTCAAGGGTGCGAAACGGGGGCCAGACGACACGCCCCGTTCGAGGGTACGCTTCGCCCCATGGGAACTCTCTATTACGGCGACTCCGGGACCCCGATCGGAATCGAGGACCGCGCGCTCGCCCACCTCAAGGTGGCGGTCGTGACCAAGTTGCGCCGAGGCGAGAGCTTCACGCTCTCGTGGCAGCACGGCGACGACCAGCCACGCGGACGAAGCACGCTGTGGGTGCACCAGAGCATCCCGCTCCGTTTCGTGTTCGACGCACCCGAGACGCCCGAACTCAGCCGCGAGTGGATCGAGGAACTCATGCGGTCGGCCAACTCGACCGGCGGCATTCAGCTCGTCGAAGAGCACCTCGACCTGGAGCCGGTCACCTCGACCGCCACCCAGCGCGTCGCCTGACGCCCGCCCGACCTAGGCCTGCGCGCCCTGCTCGACGAGATCGAGCAGGGCGCGTTCGGCGTCGCCGCCGCGCACGATGACGAGCCCCGACTCGTACGCCCGGAGCACCCGCGGGTCGATGTAGCTGGCCTTCGCGATGGTCGGCGTATTGCCGAGCGCCTGCGATGCCGCGACCACCGCCTCCCGCATCGCGGCGGCCCTGGCGCGCGCGGTGGACTCCGGGCCCAGCTCCGCGAGACGGGTCGCTGCGACGAGCGTGCCACGGAGCGTCCGGAAGTCCTTCGCGGTGAAGTCGCCTCCCGTGCGCGCGCGGATGTCGTCGTTCACGTCGGAGGCGGTGAGGGCGCGGTAGCGACGCCCGTCGCGCCAGGCGTAGAGGCGGGCGGATGCCGCGCGCTCAGAGGTCTGCTCGACGAAGGTCGCGAGCGGCGCATC
The DNA here is from genome assembly GCF_040267705.1 of Agromyces sp. G08B096. NCBI lineage: Bacteria > Bacillati > Actinomycetota > Actinomycetes > Micrococcales > Microbacteriaceae > Agromyces > Agromyces sp. G08B096. The sequence continues at coordinate 3,255,743 of NZ_CP158374.1, read as the reverse complement.
GGGGATGAGCAGGTCTTGCGCGATCCCGCCCTTCGCCCGGAAGCGCAGCCGCACCGCCGGGGTCGTGGGATCGACCGCCGCGTTCCGCACCAGCAACGTGGTGAGGCCGCGGCTGCGGGCGGTCGCGAGGTACTCCTCCGACCCCACGCGGATGCCGCCCAGGTCGAGCGTGCGGAACGCGGCCGCGAGCACGCGGTCGCGTGGCAGTTCGTCGAGGGAGAGGTCTCGGAGGACGAGCCGGCGTGCGCCGGGCAGGGCCCGCACCAGCTCCGTCATCCGTTGGAACTTCGCGGCGTCCTGCCGTTCCCGCCATGCGGGGTGGTACAGATACTGGCGCCGACCCGCCGCGTCCTGCCCGACGGCGAGGATGTGCGCATTCGGGACATCCGCGATCCACACGTCCTGCCAGGCTGGCGGCACGGCGAGCTCGGCGATGCGCGCGCGCTCGGCGCGATCGGCGGTCGACCCGTCGGCGTGCACGTACGCGAACCCCGACCCGCGGCGGATGCGTCGCCAGCCGGGCGACGCGTACGGCTCGACACGCCTGAGGCGGGGCATCCGGCGACCGTCAGTGGTTGCGCAGGGCGTCGATGAGCTCGCCCTTGCGCTTGTCGCTGTAGCCGTGCAGCCCGAGTTCCTTCGCGCGCTTCTTCAGCTGCGGCACCGTCCAGTCGTCGTAGTCGCCGCTCTTGCCGCCCTTGCGGCCGACGGCGCTGCGCCCCCGGTTCGCGGCCGCGTTCGAGATGCGGGCCGCCTTCTCCTTCGATGCGCCGTCCTCACGCAGCTCCTCGTAGAGCTCGGGGTCCTTCAGCGACGCGTTCCTGCGTCCCGGCATGGCATCCTCCTTCTCTTCGTGGTCCGTGCGGCCGGCGACATCTGCCGGCCGCGTGTCGGCGGGAGCAGCCCGCCTACAGCGGCTTGCCGCCGGTGACCGGCAGGATCGCTCCCGACACGTACGATGCCTCCTCCGAGGCGAGGTACACGTACGCGCCCGCGAGTTCCGCGGGCTGGCCTGCACGGCCGAGCGGGGTGTTCTGGCCGAACTCGGGCACCTTGTCGGGCCACCCGGTCGCGGGGATGAGCGGGGTCCAGATCGGGCCAGGCGCGACGGCGTTCACGCGGATGCCTCGCGGCCCGAGCTCTTCGGCGAGCGCCTTCGTGAACGCGACGAGCGCCGCCTTGGTCATCGCGTAGTCGACGAGCGCCGACGAGGGGTCGAAGCCCTGGATCGACGTCGTCGTGATGATCGACGAGCCCGCGCTGAGGCGAGGCACGGCGGCGCGGGTGAGGAAGACCGGGGCGAACAGGTTCACCCGCATGACCTTCTCGAAGTCGTCGGTCGGGATCTCGTCGATGCCGCCGCGGTTGCGCTGGTGCGCAGCGTTCAGCACGAGGAGGTCGAGGCCGCCGAGCGCCGATTCGGTGCGCTCCACGAGCGATTGGCAGAAGGCCTCGTCCTGCAGGTCGCCGGGCATCAGCAGCGGTACCCGCCCCGCGTCCTCGATCCAGCGGCCGGTCTCCTCCGCGTCCTCCTGCTCCTCCGGCAGGTACGCGATGGCGACGTCGGCGCCCTCCCGCGCGAACGCGATCGCGACGGCACGGCCGATACCCGAGTCGCCGCCGGTGATGAGGGCCCGGCGCCCCGTGAGCCGGCCGCTGCCGTGGTAGCTCTGCTCGCCGTGGTCGGGCAGCGGGTGCATGTCCTCGGTGCGCCCCGGCGGCGTCTGCTCCTGGCGCGGGAACCGGTCGGTGGTGTGCTTCGTCGTCGGGTCGACGAGGTGGTCGTCGTGCATCGTCGATGCCCCCTTCCTCGGTCGTTCCTTCGGTCGTGCGGCCACGCTACGCGTGCGCGGGGAGCCCACGAGAGGGGTTGACAGGTCGGAGGGCCGGACCCAGAGCGGGTCTCGGAACGTGCCTCGGGAGAATGTGTGGGCATCCGCGTCCCGACGCGCATGAGAGCGCGCACTCGCACGGCTACCACCGCGATCTCCGGCCGGTCAACCCCTCGCCCCGTCGACCGGAGGGCGCGTAGCTTCGAGGCACTGGGGCGCTCCCGGCGCCCCCTGACCCGGCTTCACCGCCGGCACCGCCGCGTTCCCGACGCGACGGAACCCGTGAAGGAGAATGACATGAACATCCTCGTCGCCATCATCGCCATCGCCGCCGTCGTGCTGCTGATCACCGGTGGGGTGGTGCCGACCCTGAACTTCTTGATCTGGGTCGGGATCGCGCTCGCGGTCATCGCGGTCATCGTGTTCCTCGTGCGGTACATCGGAGGCAACCGCACGTCGGTGTAGCCGACTACGACCTCACTGCAGGAGCGGGCGTCCATCGGGCGCCCGCTCCTTCGTGTCGGGACGACGCCGGGACCCTTCGTGTCGGGGCGACGCCGGGACCGTGCCGGGACGACGCGCGAACCGTGTCGGGACGACGCCGGAACGACTGACGGCGGGGCCCCGTTCGGCGTATCCTCTCGGCATGGGAACCCTCTACTACGGGGACTCCGGTACCCCGATCGGCATCGAGGACCGCGCGCTCGCCCACCTGAAGGTCGCGATCGTCACGAAGCTGCGGCGCGGCGAGAGCTTCACGCTCTCGTGGCAGCACGCCGACGATCAGCCCCGCGGGCGGAGCACGCTCTGGCTGCACCCGTCGATCCCGCTGCGGTTCGTGTTCGACGAGCCCGAGCGGCCCGACCTCAGCCGGCAGTGGATCGAGGATCTCATGAAGTCCGCCAACTCGACCGGCGGCATCCAGCTCGTTCCCGAGAACCTCGACACGGGCGCGATCTCGATCGCGACCCAGCCGCTCGCCGAGGCCGACCCGCAGCTCGCCTAGGGCGACGCGAAGGCCCCTCGGACGCGCAACCGAACGACCCCCGCCGGCGTTGCCGGGCGGGGGTCGTCTCGTCGCAGGGCGGATGCCCCGGCGGCCGGTGCTACGCCCGCAGGTCGGGGTCCTGGCCGAGCGCGCCGTCGCTCGTCGGCGGCACCGCACCAGTCACCCGGCTCGTTCCGCCCGTCTCGTCGCCGCGCGTCTCGACTCCGCCGTGGACCTCGCCGCGCCAGGCGCCGGTCGCACCGCCGCGGTCCTCGATGAACTCCTTGAAGCGGTCGAGGTCGCGGCGCACCTGGAGGTCGTCGAGCTGCAGGGCGGCGCCCGCCTTCTCCGTCAGGCTCTCGGGCTCCCATTCGAGCTCGAGGTCGACGCGGGTGCGCTCGGGCCCTTCGGGGCGGAACGCGACGCGGCCGCGATGGGTGATCTCGTCGATGCTGCGCCAGGCGACGTGATCGTCGGCCACCTGGTCGGTGATCTCCGCGTCGAACTCGCGGCGGACTCCGCCGATCGAGACGACCCAGTGCGTCATGGTGTCGCCCTCCTGGCGCACCTCCTCGACGCCGTGCATGAAGTGCGGGAACGACTCGAACTGCGTCCACTGGTCGTAGGCGACGGACACGGGCACGTCGACGACGATGTCCGCGGTCACGGTGGTGCTCATGATCGATTCCTTCCGTTGGGGGCGCCGGGTTCGCGCCCGCCGCCACGGTAGGCAGACCCGGTCGCCGAGGGCGAGGGGGTTGTCGACGGTCGGAGCGGCTGATACGACGGAAGGAGACGGATGCCGCGGACCGCGGCCGAGGCGGAGGTGGTCGATGACCGAGCAGGCGACCCATGGCAACGGTGTCGAGCGCTGGTGGCCCGGGCTCTCGATCGACGCGAAGCACCGCGTGCTCGCGGCCATCGAGGGGGCCGGGGACGCGGAGGAGGTCGAGCTCGACGAGGTCGTCTCGGCGGAGATCAGCGAACGCGTCGGGGGATCCGCTGCGACGCCGGTTCGGCTCAGCCGGAAGGACTGCGACTACATCCGCACGCAGGTCGAGGCGGTCGACTAGGCGGGCCGCCGTCAGTCGTCGAAGTCCTCGTTCTCGTCGGGCTCGGGCACGTACTGCAGGCCCGCGGTGCTGTTGGCCGCGAGCAGGAGCTGCTCGATCCACAGCCGGTTGAGCTTCGGCGGGCGGTTGCCGCTGAAGACGAACTGCAGCGGGATCGACTCGTGGAGCCAGAGCGTCGTGCGGCCGCTGCCGTTCTCGACGCCGTGCTCCCAGGTCATGGAGAAGCTCTCGGAGCGGCGCAGCTTGTTGAGGATCGCCACGCGGAGATGGGCCAGCGTCCGGTCGTCGATCTCGAGCTCGCGGTTCGAGGAGTTGTAGATCAGTTTGCCCATGTCGGAATCGTAGCCGGGCGGGCTGCCTGTCAACCCCCTGCCTGGGACGATCCGCCCGCGCGGAGACTGGCCGGATGAGAGCAGTCACCTGGCATGCCGCCCGCGACGTCCGAGTCGCGGACGCGCCCGACCCGCGGATCCTCGAGCCGACCGATGCGATCGTGCGCATCACGTCGACCGCCATCTGCGGATCCGACCTGCACCTCATCGACGTGTTCGGCCCCTTCATGCACCGGGGAGACGTCCTCGGTCACGAGGCTATGGGCGTGGTCGAGGAGGTCGGCCCGGTGGTGCAGCGGATCCGGCCGGGCGACCGGGTGATCGTGCCCTTCGTCATCGCGTGCGGCCGGTGCCGGATGTGCGAGCTGGGCCTCACGACCCAGTGCGAGACGACGCAGAACACCGAGCACGGCACGGGGGCGATGCTCTACGGATACACCGAGCTGTACGGCCGGGTGCCGGGCGGCCAGGCCGAGGCGATCCGCGTGCTCCTCGCCGACGCGAACCTCCGCGTGGTGGGCCGTGACCTCCACGATGAGCGGTACCTCTTCCTCACCGATGTGCTTCCGACGGCCTGGCAGGCGGTGCGGTACACGGGTCTCGAGCCTGGTGCCATCGTGGGCATCCTCGGTCTCGGACCGGTCGGCCAGCTCGCGGTGCGGGTCGCACGGATCCTCGGTCTGCGGGCCGTCGCCGTCGACCCGGTCGTCGAACGCCGACTGATGGCCGAGCGGTACGGCGCCGAGGTGCACGACCTGGGCGAGCGCGACGACGCGTTGGACTGGCTCCGCGAGCGGACCGACGGCCGGGGACCCGACGCCGTGATCGACGCCGTCGGTCTCGAGGCCCACGGCAACCCCGTGACTGCCCTCGTGCAGAACGTCACCGGCTCGATGGCGGGTGCGCCCGCGAAGGCGATGATGACGCACGCCGGGGTGGACCGGATGGCGGCGCTCGACCTCGCGACCGACGCGGTCCGACGCGGGGGCACCGTCTCCGTGGCCGGCGTCTATGCGGGCGCGGTCGACCCGATGCCGCTGCTGCGGATCTTCGACAAGCAGCTCACCATGCGGTTCGGCCAGTGCAACGTGCAGCGCTGGCTCGACGACCTCGTGGGGCTCGCAGAACGCGACGACGACCCGCTCGGCCTGGAGGACCTCGTGACGCATCGCGGCTCGCTCGAGCAGGCACCCGATCTGTACGAGCAGTTCAAAGAGAAGTCGAACGGCTGCATCAAGGTCGTCTTGAAGCCCTGATCACGTCCTGTTTCCAGAGAAGCGCTTCTGTCAAGCCCCTGCCGGGCGCGGCGCTCGCCGACCTACCGTGACCGAGCCGGGAGCCCACAACGAGCCCGGGGGATCGGAGCGCCATCATGCAACGCACACCCATCGTCTTCGGCCTCGCGGCCGCGACCGCACTGCTCCTCGGCGGATGCGCCGTCGGCACGGGAGGCTCGGGAGGCGACGCGGACGCCGAGTACGACTCGGGGAGCGACCTGTCCGGCGAGCTCTCCGTCATGGGGTTCTCAGCGGTCGACGAGGTCGCGCAGGCCCGCATCGACGTCGCCGAGACCGAGCTGGGCGACGTCGACGTCGAGCTCATCGAGGGCGAGCTCGACCTGCAGCAGTTCCTCTCGGCCGTGGCATCCGGTGAGCCGCCGTCGCTGCTCTACGCCGACCGCGACCAGATCGGCTCCCTCGCCGCCCGCGGCGCCATCCTCCCGCTCGAGCGCTGCATCGAGGGCGAGGGCATCGAGATGGATCAGTTCCTCGAGTCCGCGGTCGGGCAGGTGACCCTCGACGGCGAGGTGTACGGCATCCCCGAGTTCAGCCAGGTGCAGGTGACCATGGCCAACGCCGACCTGCTGCAGGCCGCCGGCGTCACGATCGAGCAGGTGAACGGCTCCGATCGCGCGGCGATGACCGAGGCGAACCGGAAGCTCGCGAAGACCAGCGGCGGCCAGGTGCAGGTCATCGGCGTCGATTCGAAGCTGCCCGAGTTCCTTCCCCTGTGGGTGGCCGGAGCGGGCGGATCGCTCATCTCCGACGATGCGAAGACCGCGCAGCTCGACTCGCCTGAGGCCGTCGAGGCGCTCACCTGGGCGGTGGGCATCTACGACGACCAGGGCGGGTTCAGCGCGGTCAAGGCGTTCCGCGACTCCGCCGACTTCTTCGGCGAGGGCAACCAGTTCGCCACGAACACGCTCGGCGCGATGCCGATGGAACAGTGGTACCTCAACGTGCTGAACGACGTCTCGCCTGATGCCCCCATGGCGTTCGACACCGTGCGCGGCACCGACGGCGAGCCCATCGCCTTCACCGGCGGCTCGGCGTGGGCGATCCCCTCCGGCGGGGACAACCCCGAGGCTGCGTGCCGCTGGGCGCGCGCGATGACCTCGACCGACGCCTGGCGCGCGGCAGCCGAGGCGCGACTGGCCGCCCGCGACGCGGAGGGCAAGCCCTTCACCGGCATCCTCACCGGCAACCAGGTGGCCGACGAGGAGATCCAGGGCATGGTGACCGGTGGCGGCGAGCCGTGGGACTCCGGGGTCGAGGCTATGTACGAGGCCAACGACCACGCCGTCGCGATGCCCGCGAATCCCGCCGACGCCGAGTTCGAAGACGCCATGCAGGACGCGGTGAACCGTGTACTGAACGGCCAGGCCGAGCCCGAGGAGGCGCTCGCCGAGGCGCAGGAGAAGGCCCAGAAGGCGCTCGACGACGCGTGGGCCGAGCTCGAGGACGGCGACTGATGACCGCCGCCGCGCCATCGGCCGCCGCCGGCGCCGCGACGCCGGCGGCCCGTCGGCCCGGCGGCGCCGAGGGGCCGGATGCCTCGCGTCCGGTGCGTTCCCGTCGCCCCGGCTCGTGGTGGCGGGAGGCGCGGCCGGCGCTGCTCTTCCTCAGCCCGTGGATCATCGGCTTCCTCGTCTTCACCGCGTGGCCGATGATCTACAGCGCGTACCTCTCGCTCACCGACTACGACGTGATCAACTCGCCGGAGTTCATCGGCGTGGAGAACTACGTCGCGATGGCCTCCGACGACAAGCTGCTCCTGGCGCTCGGCAACACCGCCCTGTTCACGCTCATGCAGGTGCCGCTCTACGTCGTCGTGTCGCTGATCCTCGCGCTCCTGCTCGACCGGGCGGGCCGCGCGTCGGGCTTCTTCCGCACCGTGTTCTTCCTGCCGAAGATGACCCCGCCGGTGGCCGTCGGCGTGCTGTTCCTGCTCCTCTTCAACGGGCAGAACGGCATCGTGAACACCGTGCTCGGCTGGTTCGGCATCGACGGGCCGGCGTGGACCACGGATCCGGCGTGGGTGAAGCCCGGCCTGGTGTTCATGTCGCTCTGGACGGTCGGCGCCTCGGTGATCATCCTGCTGGCGGCGCTCCGCAACGTCCCGGAGATGCTCTACGAGTCCGCCCGGCTCGACGGTGCGGGGTTCTGGCGGACCGCGTGGAATGTGACCGTGCCGATGATCAGTCCGGCGCTGTTCTTCATCATCGTCGTCAACACGATCGCGGGGTTCCAGACCTTCGACGAGGCGTATACGGCGTTCTTCGGCTCGGGCAATACGACGTACAGCAACGACGCCGCCCTGTTCTACGTCATCTACCTCTTCCAGCAGGCCTTCGGATTCCTGAACATGGGCTACGCGTCCGCACTCGCGTGGCTGCTCTTCGTCGTGATCATGATCGTGACGGCGATCCAGCTCGTGGTGTCCAGACGCCTCGTCTACTACGAGGGGGACCGGAAGTGAGCGCCGGCGTCGGGGTGACGCCCCCGCTCGTACCGCCCGCCGGGGCGGCGGACGCGAAGGGCCGCGTCCGGACGGCCGGGTCGGCCGATGCGATCGCCGAGGCGGAGCCGCGTCTGGTGCGCGGCCCGAGCCGACGGCGGCGGTCGCGGGTCGGGCAGGTCCTCGCGTGGATCGCCCTGACGGTGCTCGGCATCGTCTTCGTCTACCCGTTCGTGTGGCTCGTGAGCGCGTCGTTCAAGCCGCGCGGCGAGGTCTTCGACAACCGGCTCATCCCCGAGACCTTCACGTTCGACAACTACGTCCAGGTCTGGCAGGAGGCCCCGCTCGCGCTCTGGCTGCTGAACACCGTGATCGTCACGGTGCTCGCTGCGACGACCGTGACGATCTCGAGCGCCATGGTGGCCTGGGGGTTCGCGTACTTCAGGTTCCGCGGTCGCGGCGCGCTCTTCGGCCTGGTGCTCGCGACCATGATGCTGCCGGGCGCGGTGACGATGATCCCGACGTTCCTCATCTGGAACGCGCTCGGGCAGGTCGGCACGCTGACCCCCCTGTGGGCGGGCAACCTCTTCGGCAGCGCGTTCTACATCTTCCTGATCCGGCAGTTCTTCCTCGGCCTGCCGCGCGACCTCTTCGATGCGGCGCGGGTCGACGGGGCGAACCAGTGGGGCGTATTCTGGCACATCGCCGTGCCGCTCGCGAAACCGGTCTTGGCGGTGACGCTCATCTTCGAGGTGCAGGCCGTGTGGACCGATCTCATGCGCGCTCTGATCTATCTGCGCGACTCCGACACGTTCACCGTGCCGAGGGGTCTGAAAGCGCTCGTCGACGCGTACGGCTTCGGCGGCGAGTGGCACTGGGAGATCATCGTGACGGCGAGCGTGATCACCACGGTGCCGATGATCATCGTGTTCTTCCTCGCGCAGCGGAAGATCATCGACGGGGTGGCGTCGAGCGGGTTGAAGGGCTGACGCGGTCGGCGCCGGCGCGGCGCGGCATCCGTCGTCTGCTTGTCGTCTTCTTGCGTGCGCTCGCGTACCATGGCGCCCATGTCGAGACGGCTTGCGGATGTCGCGCGGAAGGTCGGAGTCAGCGAAGCCACGGTCAGCCGCGTCCTGAACGGCAAGCCGGGGGTCTCCGCCTCCACGCGCGAGGCGGTGCTGACGGCGCTCGACGTGCTCGGCTACGAACGCCCGACGAAGCTGCGCGGCGAACGCGCGAGGCTCGTCGGGCTCGTCATGCCCGAGCTGCAGAACCCGATCTTCCCAGCGCTCGCCGAGGTGCTCGGCGGCGGGCTCGCGCAGAACGGCTTCACGCCGGTGCTCTGCATCCAGACGGCCGGCGGCATCTCCGAGTCCGACTACGTCGAGCTCCTGCTGCACCAGCAGGTGTCGGGGGTGATCTTCGCGGGCGGCGCGTACGCGCAGGCGGATGCCTCGCATGAGCACTACGCGCGGCTCGTCGAACTGAAGCTGCCGGCGGTGCTCGTGAACGCCCCGGTCGAGGGGCTCGGCTTCGCGACGGTCTCCTGCGACGACGCGGTGTCGATGGAGCAGGCGTTCGGGCATCTCGTGCAGCTCGGGCACCGGCGCATCGGAATCCTGCTGGGGCCGAGGGACCATGTGCCCTCGCGGCGCAAGCATGCCGCAGCGGTGGCGACGGCGGAACGCCACGGTCTCGAGCTCGGCGACGATCTCGTCGTCCACTCCCTGTACTCGCTGGAGTCAGGGCAGACCGCCGCGGCGAAGCTGCTCGCGGCGGGCGCGACCGGCATCGTCTGCGCGAGCGACCCGATGGCGCTCGGCGCGGTCCGCGCGGTCCGTCGCGCGGGGCTGCGGGTGCCGGAGGACGTGTCGGTGATCGGGTACGACGACTCGGCGCTCATGAACTGCACCGAGCCGCCGCTGACCACGGTGCGCCAGCCGATCGAGGCCATGGGCAAGATGGTGATCGAGCTGCTCATGCGTCAGATGTCGAGCGAGCGGCCGATCGGCGACGAGGTGCTCTTCGCGCCCGAGCTCGTGGTCCGCGGCTCGACGGCCCCAGCGCCGCGCTGACCCGGTTTGCGCGGATCCCGCAAACCGGAACCGCAATTCCACGCAAATCATCGCAACCTGATGCTCGATTGTTGAATAGTTGCATCATTCTGTTGCTGTCATTACGTTGACCGGCATCGACGCCGGTGTCTCCTTCGAACGCCGGCCCGCCGCCGAACGAGGAGACCGCACCAGTGACGATGCCCCTGACGGATGCCGCGGCGCCCGCCGCTCCCGCGGACGACGCCCTCTGGTGGCGCAGCGCCGTCATCTACCAGGTCTACGTGCGCAGCTTCGCCGATTCCGACGGCGACGGCACCGGTGACCTTCGGGGCGTTCGGAGCCGGCTCGGCTACCTGAAGGAGCTCGGGGTCGACGCGCTCTGGTTCAACCCGTGGTACCCGTCGCCCCTCGCCGACGGCGGATACGACGTCGCCGACTACCGGGACATCCACCCGGCCTTCGGCACCCTCGCCGACGCCGAGCTGCTCATCGCCGAGGCCGCCGCGCTCGGCATCCGCACGATCATCGACATCGTCCCGAACCACGTCAGCTCGGAGCATCCCTGGTTCCAGGCCGCGCTCGCCGCCGGCCCCGGCAGCCCCGAGCGCGAGCGCTTCTGGTTCCACCCCGGCAAGGGACCGAACGGCGACGAGATGCCCACCCGCTGGGTCTCGAACTTCCAGGGCGACACGTGGACCCGCACCACCGAGCCCGACGGCACGCCCGGCGAGTGGTACCTGCACCTGTTCACGCCCGAGCAGCCCGACCTCAACTGGAACCACCCCGACGTCCGCGCCGAGCACGAGGACATCCTCCGGTTCTGGTTCGACCGGGGCGTCGCGGGCGTCCGCATCGACTCCGCGGGCCTGCTCATCAAGGACCCCGCACTGCCCGAGGTCCCCGACGTCGTCGAGCCGGGCGCCCACCCCACGGAAGACCGCGACGAGGTGCACGACGTGTACCGCGCCTGGCGACGCATCGCCGACTCCTACGACGGCACTCGCGTGCTCGTGGGCGAGGTCTGGGTGCCGGATGCCTCCCGCTTCGCCGCGTACCTCCGCCCCGACGAGATGCACACGGCCTTCAACTTCGACTTCATGTCGCGGCCGTGGGACGCCGCCGAGCTGCGCGCCTCGATCGACCTGATGCTCGACGCGCACGCGCCCGTCGGGGCGCCGAGCACCTGGGTCCTCTCCAACCACGACGTCACCCGGCCCGTCACGAGGTACGGCCGGGAGGACTCCTCGTTCGCGTTCGCCAAGAAACGGTTCGGCACCCCGACCGACCTCGAGCTCGGCCGGCGCCGCGCCCGCGCGGCCGCGCTGCTCACCGCGGCCCTGCCGGGATCGCTGTACCTGTACCAGGGCGACGAGCTCGGCCTGCCGGAGGTGGAGCTGCCCCGCGAGGTGCTGGACGACCCCATGCACTTCCGCTCGGGCGGCGTCGACCCCGGCCGCGACGGCTGCCGGGTGCCGCTGCCCTGGCGCGGCACCTCGGCGCCGTACGGCTTCAGCCCCGACGGGGCGGCCGCCGCGCCCTGGCTCCCGCAGCCGCCCGAGTGGGCGGCGCTGAGCGTGCAGGCGCAGGAGGCCGACCCCGCCTCCATGCTCTGGCTCTACCGCCAGGCGCTGCGCATCCGGCGCCGCGAGGCCGCGCTCGGCGACGGCCCGATGACCTGGGTCGACCGCGGACCCGAGGTGCTCTGCTTCCGCCGGGGCGATGACCTCGTGTCGATCACGAACCTCGGGCGGGCGAGCGTCGCCCTGCCCGACCACGAGAGCATCCTGCTCGCGAGCGCCCCGCTCGAGGACGGCCTGCTCCCGACCGATGCGACGGCCTGGCTGCGCGTACCCCCTGCGAACAGCTGACCGCCGCGGCCGCCTCGCGCGGCACGCACCCACCGCACCACACCTGAACACAGCACCGAAAGGATCTGGACAATGAAGTCACCACACAGCATCGCGATCGCGGGTCTCACCGCGCTCGTGATGGTGGGCTCGCTCGCCGCATGCAGCCAGGCCGCCGAAGACGACGGCAAGCTCGAGCTCCGCGTCGCCACCTTCCCGCCCGGCGCCGACCAGGCCGCGTACGACGCCTTCGCCGAGCAGGAGAAGCAGTTCGAGGAGGAACATCCCGACATCGACGTCGTCGGCGTCGAGTACGAGTGGACCGCGCCGACGTTCGCGGCGCAGCTCGCGGGCGGCAGCCTCCCCGACGTCTTCACCGTGCCGTTCACCGACTCCAAGACGCTGCTCGAGAACGACCAGCTCATGGACCTGACGGACGAGATCGAGGAGCTCGGCTACACCGACAAGTTCAACCCCGTCATCCTGAACGAGGTCACGGGCGACGACGGCAAGCTCTACGGCTTCCCGCGGCAGGCGTACGCGAACGGCCTGCACTACAACCGCGAGCTGTTCGAGCAGGCCGGGCTCGACCCCGACCAGCCGCCGACCACGTGGGACGAGGTCCGCGCGGCCGCGAAGACCATCGCCGAGAAGACCGGCAAGGCCGGGTACGCCACCATGACGACGGGCAACACGGGCGGCTGGCAGCTCTCGGTGCAGGCCGACTCACGCGGCGCGGAGCTGCAGACCGACAACGGCGACGGCACGTACACGTCGACGATCGACAACGAGGCCACGCGCGAGACGCTGCAGTACCTGCACGACCTGCGCTGGGAGGACAACTCCATGGGGGCGAACTTCGACCTCGACTGGGGGTCGATCAACCAGGAGTTCGCCGCCGGCAACATCGGCATGTACACCACCGGCTCCGACGTCTACACCGCCCTCGTGCGCGACTTCGGCATGAGCCCCGACCAGTACGGCCTCACCGTCATCCCCACCGAAGACGGCGGCGGCGTGCTGGGCGGCGGCGACATCGCCGTGGTCGCGCCCACGGTCGACGAGGAGACCAAGGCGGCCGCGGTCACCTGGATCGACTGGTACTACATGCAGAAGCTGCTGAACGAGGATGCCGCGGTCGCCGACGCGAAGGCGCTCGCCGAGGCCGACCAGGCCGTCGGCACGCCTGTGCTCCCCGTGCTCGACCAGGAGACCTACCTCGAGTCGCAGGAGTGGATCGCCGACTACATCAACGTCCCGCTCGACCAGATGACCGGGTTCACCGAGGGGATCTTCGAGCAGACGCCGGTCGGCGAGTTCAAGGGCCAGACCCAGCCGATCTACGCGCTCATGGACAACCTCGTCCAGGCCGTCCTGACCGACGAGAACGCCGACATCGATGCGCTGCTGAAGCAGATCGACGTCGACGCGCAGGCCCTGCTCGACGAGTAGCCGCCGAGCCCGGATGCCGCGGCCGTGCCCTTCCCGCACGGCCGCGGCCTCCGGCCACCCGCCAGCCGCGACGGAGGAACGAAGCCGATGACCATGACCAGAGAACCGGATGCCGCGACCGCACCGGACGGCCCGCCGCCGGCGACCCCGCCGCGGGCCTCCGCGACGGGGCGCCGCCGCCGGACGCCGATCACGTGGGTGCGCGGCGGAGGACTGTCGAACCTCGTCTTCCTCGCGCCGATGCTCATCGTCTTCGGGGTGTTCAGCTGGGGCCCCATCGTGCAGTCGGTGGTGATGAGCTTCCAGAAGACGAACCTGATCACCCCGCCCGCGTGGGTCGGGCTCGACAACTTCGCCCGGGTGCTGGCCGACCCGAACCTCGGCGTCGCCGTCCTGAACACGCTGTACTTCGCCCTGCTCGCGCTGCTGTTCGGCTTCCCGCTGCCGATCCTGCTCGCCGTCATGATGAGCGAGGTCAGGCGCGGCAAGGGCCTCTACAGCGCGCTCGCCTACCTGCCGGTCGTCATCCCGCCGGTCGTCGCGGTGCTGCTCTGGAAGGTGTTCTACTCCGGCGGCGCCGACGGCGTCTTCAACACGGTGCTCGGGTGGGTCGGCATCCCGCCCCAGCCGTGGCTGCAGTCGTCGGCGACGGCGATGCCCTCGCTCGTGCTCGAGGCGACCTGGGCGGGCGCGGGCGGGTCGATCATCGTCTACCTCGCCGCCCTCATCGCCGTGCCGCCCGAGCTGTACGACGCCGCGGAGGTCGACGGGGCGGGCATCTGGCGCAAGATCTGGCACGTCACGCTGCCGCAGCTGCGGGGCATCCTCTTCATCATGCTGATCCTGCAGATCATCGCGACCTCGCAGGTCTTCCTCGAGCCGTTCCTGTTCACGGGCGGCGGCCCGAACAACGCGACGCTCACGATCCTGCTGCTGATCTACCGGTACGCCTTCCAGAACAGTCTGGGCGGCGATTACGGCGAGGCGACCGCCCTCAGCCTCATGCTCGCGATCTTCCTCGGATTGCTGAGCTGGGCCTACTTCAAGCTCACCGAACGGTGGAGCACGAATTGACCGCCCCCATGCCAGAGTCCGCGCCCGGAGGCGCGACCGCCGTCGTCGAGGGAGCCGCCGTCGACGCGGCGACCGGATCGCTCCCGGCCCGCCCCGAGCGCCGGCGTCTCGGCCGCCGCGCGGGCGATGCGAACGAGGATGCCTCCGACCGCGGCATCCTCAGCGCCCACGACCGGCGCCGCCGACCCGTGCGGGCGTCGATGACGCTCGTGCAGCTCTTCCTCTTCGTCGGCCTCGTGGTCGCGGGCCTCGGGCCGCTGCTGTGGCTCGCGAAGTCGGCGGTGTCGACGACGCAGGACACGCTGAGCCATCCGTTCGAGCTGTGGCCGAGCGGCATCGACTGGGCGAACCTCGCGACGGCCTGGAACGACATCCACATCGATCAGTACTTCCTCAACACGATCTGGGTCGCCGCGGGGTCGTGGTTCTTCCAGCTGCTGGTCGCGACGACCGCCGGGTACGCACTGTCGGTGCTCCGGCCGAAGTACGCCCCGGTGCTGAACGTGCTCGTGCTCGCGACGCTGTTCATCCCCGCGGTCGTGCTGCTCGTGCCGCTGTACCTGACCGTGCTGCACCCGCCGCTCATCGACACCTCGCTGCTCAACACGTACTGGGCGGTGTGGTTGCCGGCAGCGGCCAACGCGTTCAACATCCTCCTCGTGAAGCGGTTCTTCGACGGGCTCCCGCGCGAGGTCTTCGAGGCGGCCCGCACCGACGGGGCCGGGCCGTTCCGGATGTTCTGGTCGATCGTGCTGCCCATGTCGAAGCCGATCCTCGGCGTCGTGTCGGTGTTCGCGGTCATCGCGGCCTGGAAGGACTTCCTGTGGCCGCTGCTCGTGCTGCCCGACCCGGCCGTCCAGCCGCTCTCCGTTCGTCTGCCAGCGGTCCAGTCGCAGACCGAGCTCGACGTCTTCCTCGCCGCTCTGGCGATCTCGACGCTCATCCCGGTCGTCCTGTTCCTCGTGTTCCAGCGATTGTTCCTCCGCGGTGCTGGGCTCGGCGGGGCGGTGAAGGGATGACCGAGGTCGCTCGATCGGTGGTCGGGGGTGCCCGGTCGACGCCGGGCGGCGCTCGATCGGCGCTCCGCGGCGCTCGATTGGCGCTCCGCGGCGCCGTGGGTTAGAGTTACGTGGTTGCCTGATCGCCGTGAGTGCGCAGGTGACATCCCACGCGCCCGTAGCTCAATGGATAGAGCATCTGACTACGGATCAGAAGGTTGGGGGTTCGAGTCCCTCCGGGCGCACTGAGCGAACGGCTCCAGTTTCGACTGGGGCCGTTTTCGCGTTAACGCCCTCGGCGAGCCATTCGAGCGTCACGCCGGTAATCTGCGCCCACCGAACGAACGTCGAGGCGCTCGGCTCGCTGCGCCCGGTCTCGTAGTTCGAGATCGAGTTGCGCGCGATGCCGAGCTGAGCCGCCAGCTCGTTCTGGTCGAGGTCAGCGAGCAGGCGAGCCTTCCGTAGGCGTTCCGCCAGCGTTCCGGTCGGGGTTTCCACGAACATCGTCATGGGCGCCAGCATATCGCGCACCGCGCCCAAAATCGCGACACGCCGCGATCAATCCACAGACTTATTCACACTGTGGATGAACGTGGGCGTTATGCACAAAATTGGGACGCGCCGATGAGCGGCGCCGGCCGCGAACCGCGCCTCATCCGACGCCGCGCACGGTACGAGCGCAACTTCACCCAGATCGCGAACTCCTGGCTCCGCGACAAGAACCTCAGCTATCGAGCCCGAGGCATCCTCTCGGCCGTCTGGTCGCACGATGACGGCTGGGCCATCACGCTCCAGAACCTCGCCGCCGAGTCGCCCAGGGAAGGCATCGACGCCGTGCGCACGGCCGTCGAAGAGCTGGAGCAGGCCGGCTACCTCAAGCGCATCCCGATCAAGGGCGTCGGCTCGCAGTTCCTGGGCCACGACTGGGAGATCAGCGACCCGCACGACCAGGGCGACCTGGCCCTCTTCGGAACCGCATTGGATGATCCAACGCGGCCTGTGGATAAGTCGATCGCCGCATCGGATGATCCAACGCGGACCGCATTGGATGATCCAACGCCTATAAGAACACCAGTTAAAACACTCTCTAAGACTTCCCAAAGCAACCACAGAGCGAGATCGGAGGCGCAGAGCGCCCGGCCCTCTGGCGGCTCCGCCGCGTTGGCTGCCGCTCGCCTCAAGTCGAGCGAGTCGAAGTGCCCTGGCCGTCGTGCCGGCGAGCACTCCTACGAGACCTCCGGCTACTGCCGGCACTGCGGCGCCCGCCGCCCCGATGAGGGGCAGGCGCCCCTCGTCGTCAACACCACGACAGGAGAAGTCGCATGACCCGATGCACCAGCAAGTTCACGGCCGCAGTGCCCGCCATCCAGTGCGTCCTGGAGTCCGGTCACGCCGGCCTCCACAGCACCGGCTTTGAGCGCGAGCACGTCCGCCCTGTGGCTCACCGTCGTCGCACCTTCCGCGACACGGCAGCCGCCCAGGTGCTGACGATCGCCGGCCTCACCGTGCTCGCGATCGGCATGGCCGCTGTCGCGGCCTGGCTGATGACGGGCGGTGTCCGCTGATGCACAAGCCGAGCCCGGCCCCTCACCTGGTCCAGACCTCGACCGCCTGCCCCTGCGCCGAGCGCACGGCCCGCCCCGAGTACGCCGTCGTCGCGCTCCACGACGACCTGCTCAAGCTCGCCCACGACATGCACGAGCGCGCCGACGAACTGGGCCGGCTCACCACGGATGCCTGCTTGCTCGTCGTCGCGGCCGGCAACACCGTCGCGGCTGCCGATCTCGTCGCCTCGGGCCGGTGGGACATCGACGCCGGCATCGCCTGGCTCGACTCCGGGCGCGCCGCGATCGAGCGGACCCGCCGATGATCCTGCTCGCTCTGCTCGTCGGCGCCATGTTCGGCGTCGGCATCACCATGCTCATCCTGGAGGACTGACACCGTGGCGAACCACCAGGCGACCGGGCGCCCGACTCCCGTGACCGTTGACTCGTCGGATGCCTCGCATGTCGTCTACTGCTCGATCTGCCGGGCCTCTTGGGTCTACCTCAGCAAGACACGAGCCGAGACCGAGGCCACGGCCCACCGCCTCATCGAGCGAGAGCGTGCCCTGCCCAGGTGTAGCGAGACAGGGTGCAACGAGTACGGCGTGACTCGTGGGCTCTGCCGCCCGCACTACGACCGGCAGCGCTACCTCGGGAAGGCCGGCCGTGCATGAGCCAGCATTCGAGCCGAGGCGCCGCGTGGGATGCCCTGCGCCTCCAGGTGCTGGAGCGCGATCAGCACATCTGCGCGTACTGCGGAGGCGAGGCAACCGAGGCCGACCACATCATCCCGAAGGAGGCCGGGGGCAAGGACGAGCTGCTGAACCTCGTGGCCTCGTGCAAGCCGTGCAACAGCCGGAAGGGCAATCGGCTCGGGGCTCGCATCACCTGGTTCAACCGCCGATGGCTGAGCCAGGTCTGATGGCCGGCCGGTTTCCTGGCCGGCACCTCCCGCACCCCGCCCCCAGTCCCGATTTTCACGCACAGTCCCCAAACATTTCAGACCGAAGGAACAGCAGATGAGCGGAGCAAACCAGGGGCCGATCGACGCCCTCGTGGATGCCCAGATTGACGCCGATCTCGACCGGAAAGCGACCGACGACGCCGACGATTCGTTCGTGGGCGCCGTGCGCGAGTTCATCGACGCGAGCGACTGGCTGGGACCCCAGCACAAGCCGGCCCTGGTGACCCTCCGAGCCCTCGCCCGCCAACTCGACCAGCGCGTCACCGCCGCCATGGTCTCCCAGTTCGGCGTGGCCTTCCGCGATCTCCGCAACCAGGCGCCGGCGCTCGACGGCGACGACGACGACGAGGTTGACGGCATCCTGGACGAGGCCCGCAACTCGTGACCGTCCTGACGCCCGCCGCGCCGGCGCCTGAGCGACCGCTCTGGCTGCCGGCGCGGTTCTCGCTGCCCCTCGGCGTCAGCCCCGACGATGGATTCGATTGGGTCGGCAACCCCGACAGCTTCCCCTCGCACGGCTACTGGCTGCTCCGCCTGGTCGATAAGGTTTGGAAGCTCCCGGACGGCAGCCCGATCCAGCTCGACGTGTGGCAGCGCTGGCTCATCATCGCCGCCCTGGAGGTGTACCCCGAGGGCCACCCGCGCGCCGGCGAACTCCGCTACCGCCAGGTGCTCGTGAGCGTCAGCCGCCAGAACGGCAAGAGCGTCCTGGGTGCGATCTTCGGCCTCTACGGGCTCGTCCGCGAGGCCGGCGCCCTCGTCATCGGCATCGCCTCGTCCGCCGAACAGGCCCGCATCATCTACGCCCGACTGCTCGCCGTCATCCGAGGCAACAAGCGCCTGGCCGCGAAGTTCAAGCGGCTCACCGACACCCGAGGCATCCAGTCCGTGGACGGCGGGCGCTACGAGATCAAGCCGTCCAAGTCCGCTGCCGTCCAGGGCCTCGACCTCACCGTTGGCCTCGCCGACGAGCTGCACATCACCAAGCGCGAGCTGTGGTCGGACATGGTGAACGGCACCGCCGCCCGCCGCAACGGCATCGTCATCGGGCTCACGACCGCCGGCGACGAGAACTCCGAGCTGCTGATCGACCTCTACGAGCTGGCCGAGGACGCCCCCGAGCGCTTCGGCTACTTCATCTGGGAGGCGCCCGAGGCGCGAGTCCCCGAGGACGACGAGACCCTCGGCCGCTACCTCATCGCCGCCTCGCCCGGTCTCGCATGCGGCCGGCTCGACCTGGAGACCGCGATCAGCGACGTTCGAGGGATGCCCGAGGCCGACGTGATCCGCTACCGCCTCAACCGCTTCACCGCCTCGACCAACGCATTCATCACCGCCACGCTCTGGGCCAGCCGCAAGCGCAAGGCCGATGAGTTCCCCGCCGGCCGGCCGATCTTCACGATCGACCGCACGCCCGATTGGGGATTCGCCGCGATCGTCGCGACGATCAAGCACGGCGACACGACCTCGGCCGAGCTGGTCGCCTCGATCGCGAAACCCTCGCTCAGTCAGCTCGTCAACGTGTGCGTCGATCTCGCCCGCCATCAGCCGCTCACGTTCGCCATGGACTGGTACGCGCTCAAGGATCTCGGCAACGAACTCAAGAAGCGCGGCCTGCCCGTCTGGGGCGCGAGCCAGGGCGACGTGATGAACGGCTCGGCGCTGCTCTACGCGAAGCTCGCGACCGGCGACCTGGAGCACGACGGCTCCGAGCTGCTGAACCTCCAGGCGCCCCGCACCGTCCGCAAGAACGTCGGCGACGGGTTCAGGATCAGCCGCAAGGACTCGTCCATCGAGATCGACGGCATCATGGCCCTCGCTCTCGGCGTGTTGGCCGCAGAAACGCAGACCGACGACACGCTGCAGGTGTTCTAAATTTTGGAACTCCGAGACTGCCTTCCGTTCGATCACCACGACGGAAGGCAGTCTCATGGGGCGGTTCGCTGATTGGCTGCTCGGCCCGATTCCGGCCGAGCCCGCGACCCGCGAAGAGACCGCCCCGCCCTCGGACCCGAGCACCGCGACCACGCCGCCGGCCCGCACTGCCGCGCCGCGCGCCGTCACGACCGGCGACGCGTTCTCGATCTCGATGGTCTACCGCGCGATCCAGATTCACGCGATCTCGGCCAAGCAGCTCTCGCTCGGCGCCGAGCGCGACGGCAAGCTCGTCAAGCGCACCCCGGCGCTCATCCGCCGGCCCGACCTCGGCGTCAGCCGCTCGGCGTTCATCGAACAGAGCGTCGTGTCCCTCGCCTGCTCCGGCAACGCCTACTGGCGCAAGACGCTCGACTCGTTCGGCCAGGTGCAGAACGTCGCCGTGCTCAACCCGCTCGACTGCGAGCCCGTCGCCGACGCCGCCGGCAAGCTCATCGGCTACGACTACCGGCGCGGCGCCGGCACCACCCGGTTCAAGCCTCACGAGGTGCAGCACCTCAGCCTGCTCCGCGTCCCCGGCTCGCTCAAGGGCCTCGGCCCGATCCAGGCCGCCCAGGTCGAGCTGCGCGGCGCCCTCGACCTCCGCGACTACAGCTCCAACTGGTTCGAGGACTCCGGCGTCCCGAACGGCGTGCTCAAATCCGACCAGCACCTCACCGCCGAGGTGGCCAAGCAGGCCAAGGCTCAGTGGAACGAGAGCCAAGGCGCTCGCAAGGGCGTCGCCGTGCTCGGCGCCGGCCTCGCATACCAGCAGATTTTCCTCTCGCCGGCGGACGCCCAGTTCCTCGAATCGCAGAAGTTCACCGTCACCCAGATCGCCCGCCTCTTCGGCGTGCCGGCCTCGCTCATGCTCGCCTCGATCGAGGGCTCGACCCAGACCTACGCCAACGTCGAACAGGACTGGCTGGGCTACATCCGGTTCGCCCTCATGTCCTACCTGGTCGAGATCGAGGACGCGCTGACCGAGCTGCTGCCGCGCGGCACCTCGGCCAAGTTCAACGTCGAAGCGCTGCTCCGCTCGGACACGACCACCCGCTACAACGCGCACAAGGTCGCCCTGGAGGCCGGCTTCATGACCGTCGCCGAGGTCCGCGAGATCGAGAACCTCGGCCCGCTCCCCGAGACCGCCCCGACCACCCAGGAGGCCACCGCATGACCGACTACGCCGCGCTGCTCGCCGAGCACGCGACCCGCGAGCTGACCATCCGGTCGGCCGACACCGAGCGCCGCGAGATCACCGGCATCGCCGTGCCCTGGGGCCAGCGAGCCGATATCGGCGGCTGGTTCACCGAAGAGTTCGAGCGCGGCGCGATCCAGGACTCGGACGGCGCGCTCTACCTCTACCGGCACGGCGAGCCGATCGGCCGGATCACCTCGCACCGCGACACCGAAGAGGGCTGGGAGATCACCGCCCTCGTGTCGAACACGCGCGCCGGCGACGACGCGCTCACGCTCGCCCGCGACGGCGTGCTCACCCGGCACTCGGTCGGCTTCCGCTTCGACCAGTACGAGGTGGACGAGTCCGGCGACGTGCCCCACATCACGCACAAGCGTGCCCAGGTCTACGAGGTCAGCCTCGTGCCGTTCCCCGCCTACGAGGGCGCCGTCGTCACGAGCGTCCGCGAGGCCATCCCCGCCGCCACCACCCAGGAGAGAGAGAACACCATGCCCGCAGTCACCGAAGAGCCCGAGATCGACGTCCGCGAACTCGCCGACACCGTGCAGGAGCTGGAGCGCCGGTTCGCGCTCGGCCAGCAGCGCGACGACGCCCCCGAGATCGACACCCGCTCGGCCGGCGAGGTGCTCCGCGCCATCGTCGCCGGCGACCAGTCCACCATCGACCGCTACAACCAGGCCCAGGAGCGCGCCTACACCGGCGGCACCTCGGCCGACGCGCCGATGCAGGACCAGTGGGTCGGTGACCTGACCCGCCTGTTCGACAGCTCGTCCGGCGTGCTCGCCGAGGTGTTCTCGACCGGCACCCTGCCGGCCCAGGGCATGACGATCGAATACGGCGAGCTGGCCAGCAACACCGTCAAGGTCGAGAAGCAGGCCAATGAGGGCGACGACCTCGCCTACGGCAAGGTCACCCTGACGACCCAGACCGCCCCGGTCGAGACCTTCGGCGGCTACACCCAGCTCACCCGCCAGGCCATCGAGCGCTCCACGATGCCGCTGCTCAACCGCTCGCTGGAGGCGCTCGCCCTCGCCGCCGGCGCCCGCAAGAAGGCCGTCCTGCGCTCGGCGTTCGGCACGCTCGTCGCCGCCCGCGAGGGCATCGCCGCCAACGCAGGCGTCGTCCTGCTCGGCGCCACCCTCGCCGCCTCGGTCGCCGGCAACTGGGAGGACGCCCTGATCGACGCCGCGCTCAAGTACGACGGCGAGGACGCGAGCCCCGAGGCGCTCATCGTGTCCGCCACCGTGTTCAAGAAGCTCCGCTCGCTGACCGTCGCCGGCGAGCGGGTCTTCACCGTCGCCGAGAAGAACGCGAGCGGCACGCTCAACCTCCCCGGCCTCACCGGCAACCTGGCCGGCCTGCCCGTCTACCTCGACCCCGGCCAGGCCGGCGACAAGGCGGTGTTCGTCAACGGCCGCGCCATCCGTCAGTACGACAGCGGCCTGGTCTCGCTCCAGGACGAGAACATCATCAACCTGTCCAAGGACTTCAGCGTCTACCGCTACGGCGCCGTCGCGGCCGAGGTGCCCCAGCTCGTCGTCCCCGTCAAGCTCGCGGCGGCCTGATCGCCATGGCCTCCGCCGAGCTGATCGCCCGCCTCACCTCCTACGTCAAGTCCGGGGCCGCCCAGGTCTCGACCACCGACCAGGAGTTCATCGAGGCGAGCCTGACCGAGGCGGAGGCCCTGGTCGTCGCCTACGTCGGCGCTGCCACGGTTCCCCAGGCGGTGCTCGACCGGGCGACCATCGAGGTCGGCTCTGAGCTGTTCAACCGCCGCGCGGCCCCGAACGGCATCTCGCAGTTCGCCGGGCCGGACGGGTCCGCCATCCGGGTCGCCCGTGACCCGATGGTCGGCGCCTACCCGATCCTCCAGCCCTACCTGCCGCTGGGGTTCGCATGAGCCAGCTCGGCACCCTCCGTCAGGAATTGGTTGACGCGCTGGCCGGCCTCGACCTCAACCTCTACACCCACGTCCCCGGCCGCATGGCCCTTCCCGGCGTGTTCGTCATGGCCGGCTCGCCCTACATCGAATCGGGGCCGACGCTCGGCGAGCGAACCGTCCGATTCGAGGTCGTCGTCTGCACCCAGACCGGGGACAACGACTCCGAAACGTCAGCTCTGGACGAGCTGATCGAGTCCGCCCAGGCCGCGCTGGAGGCGGACGGCTGGCTGGTCGAACAGGTCAGCCAGCCCTACGCCATGGCGTTCAACAACGCCCAGGGCCTCGTCACCGCCATCACCGTCACGACACCCGTGACCTTCACCCAAGGAGCATGAAATGGGTTCACCTCGCATCAGGGGCAACAAGAAGCCCGTCCTCACCCTCGGCACGCCGGGGACCGACCAGTCCGCCGACCTGATCTCGTACTCGATCGAGAACGAGGAGGCCGACTCGGACGTGGTGACGTTCGAGGACGCCGCCTCGGGCGGTGCCCGCCAGTTCTACCTGCGAGGCTCGGCCACGCAGTCCACCGCCACGGTCTCGTTCTGGCGCTACGTCTGGGAGAACACCGGCCAGACGGAAGTCCCGTACACGGTCGCGCCCCACGGCAACGCCGCCCCGACCGCCAACGAGCCCCACCTGGTGGGCACACTCACCATCGGCCCCAAGCCGACCATCGGCGGCGAAGCCTCGACCTCGCCCACCTCGGCGTTCTCGTTCGAGTTCGAGTTCAAGATCGACGGCGAGCCCGTCCTGGACGACGGCACCCCGTAATGGCCACCCAGGCAGGCAGCGCCTTCCACCAGGGCGGAACCGTCCTGGTGGAAGGCGTGGCCGAGGTGAATCGAAAGCTCCGGGCAGCCGGCTCCGACCTCAGCGAAATGTCCGAGCTGATGCACCGCCTGGGAACCATCGTCATCACCAACGCCCGCCCGCCCCGCAACTCGGGCGAGCTCGCCGGCACCCTCCGCGCCGGCAAGGGCAAAACCAAAGCCGTCGTCCGCGCCGGCTACCGCAGCCGGGGCGCCCACGCCGGCGTCGTCCACTACGGCGACCCGCACCGAGGCAACCGAGCCCAGCCGTTCCTCACCGACGCTCTCAAGCGCTCCCAGGGCCGCGTCGTCGCCGAGCTGGCCTCCGGCATAGATCTCATCCTCCGAAACAACGGGCTCACGTAGCCCCCAGCAGAAACGAGACACCCATGGCATCGTTCGACTTCGACTCGCTCACCCTCGGCGAGGTGTCCATCATCGAAGACCTCTCCGGCCTGTCGATCTCCGCCATCGCCGTGGCGGAGTCCCCGAAGGGCAAGGCCCTCGCCGCTCTCGCCATGGTGGCCAAGCGCCGCTCGGGCGAGCCCACCTTCACGTTCAACCAGGCGATGGCGCTGACCCTGGACGAGGCCAACGCCGTCATCGGCCTGGACGACGACGAGCCCGCCGAGGACTCCGACGAGGGAAAAGGCGAGCGCTCCGACGAGAGCGCGACCGAGTAAAGGCCAGCTTCGTCGTGCTCGGCATCCAGCCGTCCGAGTACGACCAGCTCACCCTCGGCGAACAGCGCGCCATCGCTGACGCCGCCCGCCGCTCCCGCCGCCTCCGATAGCAGCCGGCCCCTCCGCCCCAACCAGGGGCGGAGGGTGAGCCGCCACCGAAAGGACCACCGACATGGCCGGTAATACCGTCGTCGTCAGCATCACCGGCAACGCCCGCAGCCTCCAGCGGGCGCTCGGCGAGAGCGAGTCGGGCCTGGCCAAGTTCGGCAAGGTCGCCAGCGCCGTCGCGGCAGCCGCCGCCGTCGCGGTCGGCGCCCTCGGCGTCAAGGCCGTCAAGAGCGCCTCCGAGCTGGAGCAAGCCATGGGCGGCATGTACGCCGTATTCGGCAAGAGCGGAACCCAGATGGAAGCGTGGGCGACCAAGGCCGCCAACTCGGTCGGCCTGGCCAAGAGCGAGTACGCCTCGCTGTCCACCGTGCTCGGCGCCCAGCTCAAGAACATGGGTGTGGCCCAGGATCAGCTCGCCGGCCAGACCAACAAGCTCGTCGGCCTCGGCGCCGACCTCGCTGCCCAGTTCGGCGGTTCGACCTCGGACGCCGTGTCGGCGCTCTCGTCGCTGCTCCGAGGCGAGCGCGACCCGATCGAGCGCTACGGCGTTTCGATCAACGAGGCAGCCGTCCAGGCCAAGCTCGCCGAGATGGGCCTGTCCGGGCTCACCGGCGAGGCCGAGAAGAATGCCAAGCTCCAGGCGACGCTCGCGCTGCTGTACCAGCAGACCGCCGACGCTCAGGGCGCGTTCTCCCGCGAGAGCACCACCCTCGCCGGCGCCCAGCAGCGGCTCGCCGCCGGCACCGAAAACCTGTTCGCCACCCTCGGGTTCTCCCTCCTGCCGGCCGTCACCGCCGTCACGGCCGCAATCGGCGCCCTCGTCACCCGAGTACAGGAGTCCGCCGCCTTCGAGGCGTTCACCGGCTACCTGACGGATGCCTCCAACACGTTCGCCGACTTCGTGTTCAACCTGCTCAACGGCACCGCCTCCCTCGACTTCGGCTCGATGTTCTCCGGCCTGCTCGACGCCGCGGTCAGCGGCATCCAGAACGCCGCCAACTGGCTCGCCGCCGGCGGCGCCGCCACGATCGTCAACGGCATCGTGTCCGGTCGCTCCGCCGTGTTCGACGCCGCCCTCCAGGTGTTCCCCGCCATCCTCCAGGCCCTCGTCGCCGCGATCCCCGCGATCGTCACCGGGCTCGTGGCCCTGGTCACCCAGCTCGCGACCATGCTGGTCGCCCAGGCGCCCGTCATCCTCGCCGGCGCCGTGCAGCTCTTCCAGGGCCTGCTCAACGCGCTCATCCAGGTACTGCCGGCGCTGCTGTCCGGCATCGTCGCGCTGCTGCCGCCGATCCTGACCACCCTGATCTCGATGATCCCCGTGCTCCTGGAGGCGGCCGTCCAGGTGTTCACCTCCCTCGTGGAGGCGCTGCCGGTCATCCTGCCCCTGCTCGTCACCGCCATCGTGGAGCTGCTGCCGAAGCTGATCGAGACCATCCTGGGCCTGATCCCCGCGATCCTCGACGCCGCCGTGAAGCTCTTCACCTCCCTCGTGGAGTCGCTGCCGATCATCCTGCCGCTGCTCATCACGGCCATCCTCGACCTGCTGCCCAAGATCATCACCACCGTCGTCGGCATGATCCCGAAGCTCATCGACGCCGCCGTCAAGCTCTTCACCGGCATCGTGGAGGCCATCCCCAAGGTGCTGCCCCAGCTCATCACCGCCCTCATCGACCTCGCTCCCAAGATGGTCTCCACCCTCATCGGGCTCGTGCCCCAGCTCATCCAGGCCGGCATCGATCTCATCGGCGGACTCGTGAGCGGGCTCTGGGAAGCCGCCGGCTCGGTCGGCGCCGCGCTGCTCGATATCGCCGGCAGCGCCATCGACGGGTTCCTCGGCTTCCTCGGCATCCACTCGCCCTCACGCCTGTTCGCCGGCTACGGCAAGAACGTCGTTCAGGGCCTGGTGCAGGGCCTCGACGGCAACGCTCGCCTGGTGGACAAGAGCCTCGACGGCCTGGCCGGCCGCGTCGCCGACTTCCGCCCGACCGTCGCCGCCCCCGACCTCGGGTTCGCCGCCGCCGGCGCATCCGCCGCCGGGGGGCCGGCGCCCGTCTACAACATCTACCTGTCAGCCCTGAACCCGACCGCCGAGACCGGCCGGATCATCGTCCAGTCCATCCGCGACTACGAGAGCGCTGGAGGCCGGCTGTGATCACCGAACGCCCGCTCTTCGAGAAGGTAGACATTCAGGCCCTGGAAGGCGCCGCCTGGGTCACCTACATCGCCGACGCGACCGGCGTGACCATCCGCCGAGGCGGCAGCCGCGACGGCCTCGGCGTCAAGACCGACGTAGGGCTCTGCACCTTCACCCTCCGCGACGCCCAAGACCCGCTCGCCGGCGGCACCTTCGTGCCCGGCCAGGCCGTGCGCGTCATGGCCGAGGCCGGGCCGCTCTTCACCGGGCGCATCGTGGATATCGCCTCCGCCTATCCGATCAACAAGGGCACCGGCGCCCTCCGAGCCGTCGTCACCGTCACCGCCTCCGACGCCGTGCAGGTGCACGCCGCCACGCCCCGCTACGGCGTCCAGATCGCCGAGGGCTTCGAGACCTTCGAGTCCCGCGTCAACCGCCTGTCCGGCTCCGCCCAGGCGCCCGTCGAAGTGCCACCTGTGGGCGCCCCGAGGGAGGTGTACGCGTTCTAATGGCCACGTTCGACGCAGCACTCGCGAGCGGATACATCCTCCGCCTGACCATCACCCAGGACGCCCAGAGCTACGCCGGCAACTACACCGTCGTCGGCTGGTCGCTCCGCATCATCAAGGGCTCGGGCTCCGGCCGCTGGGCCGATGGCCCGCACTACTGGTCCGTGAACATCGGAGGCGTGCCGGGGTCGGGCTCGATCCCCTCGTACGACTTCCGCAACTACTCCGAGCTGGTGCTGGGCTCCGGCCAGGTGAACCTCGGCCACAACTCCGCCGGCTACCTCACCGCCTCGTTTAGTGCCGGCTGGGACGACAACAACACCTGGGGCGAGCTGGGCGACGGCTCGACCGGCGGCAGCGTCACGTTCTCCCGCATCCCGAAGCCGCCGGACGCGCCGACGCCGATCGGCATTGACGAGGTGACCAGTAGCAGCTTCCGCTACCGGTTCTCCGGCAACAGCGACAACGGCGCCCCGATCCTGGAGTGGCAAGCCCAGATCGCCACCGACTCCGCGTTCACCACCAACGTCCAGACCGTCAGCTCCAGCGGCACCACCACGTTCACCGTCGCGCCCGGATACACCTACTGGGCGCGCTCGCGCGGGCGCAACGTGCAGGGCTGGGGCGCCTGGTCCACCTCGCTCTCGGTTGCCGTGGGCCTGCCGGCGCCGACACTCACCGACCTCACCCAGAACGCCGCCGGCGGTCTCATCGCCTCCTGGACCGCGCCCAGCGTCACCACGGGCCTCATCGGCTACCGCGTCCAGATCGCGACCAACTCGACGTTCACCACCGACCTCGTGAACGTGGACGTGGGCAACGTCCTGACCTACACGCACCCCGGCCTGTCCGGCGGGCGCATCTACTACGCCCGCGTCGCCGCGCGCACCGCCGGCGGCGTGAACAGCTACTCCAGCTCGAGAAGCCACCTCCTGGTTCTGGACTCTGGCGACCTCGACGGCTGGACCCGCGTGGGCGCCAAGCCCGCCGCCATCAGCTACTTCACCGCCTCGGGCCTCCGCCGAGGCACCCAGGGCGCCGCCCAGGCGCTCTGGCTGGAGTCGCTCTCGACCGGCTCGGTCAACCTCGCCGCCGACACCTTCGGCATTCAGCGAGTCATCGCCGGCCTCGTGCCCGGCAAGGCGTACCGCTTCGAGGCATCCGGCTCGATCTCCGGCGCGCCGCTCGCCGACGCCTACCGACTCCGCGTCCTCAGTGAATCGAGCGCCGCCCCGGTCACCCTCGGCCAGGCGCCGACGAGCCTCGGCTACGTCGAGTTCGTCGCCGACGCCACGACCGTCACCGTCCAGATTCTCCTGGCCGAGGCCGTCGTTGTCACCGGCGCCCAGAACTCCGTGGAGCGCGCCGCGTTCACCGGCATGAAGCTGCTGGAGCGGAACACCGACTATCCGCAGCGCCTCCGCGAGACCGTGCTGGAGTCCGACCTTGCCACACACTTCGACCTCGCATGCAACTCGGTCGGCGCCTCGTGGCTCGTCGGCAAGGACGGCGTTACCCGCTTCGTCCTCCCCGGCAGCGCCCTGCCGATGTCCGCCGTGTTCTCGGATGCCGTTGACGCCGACGCGCACAGCTACATCGACGTGTCCGCCGGCTACGACACCCGTGCTATGACCAACCGCCTGGTGGTCACCAACTACGGCGTGGACGAGGCCCGCACCAACGAGAAGAACGACGAGCTGGTGGTCACCTCGCCGGCCTCCATCACCGCCTACGGCACTCGCTCGCAGACCCTCCGAACGAACCTCTACAGCGAACCGCCCTACGACGACTCGCTCAACGACCGCCTGGCCGCGATCCTCGACTCCCGCGACCAGCCCGAGCTGCTCGTCGCCCAGCTCCGCCTCAATGCCCAGCAGGACCTCGCAATGGCCAGAGCCCTCGACGTGGGCCAGCGCATCCTCGTTCGCTTCAACGGCTCCGAACAGGACTCGCAGATCATCGCGATCACCCACGACATTCAGCCGACGCGCTGGCTGATCACCCTCGACCTCCAACCCCTCTAGGACGACGCCATGGCATTCCGAGAACTCGAAGAGCGGCTCCGCATCCTGGAGTCCAAGAACGGCGACCTGCTCACCCGGCTCGCCATCATCCAGGGCGACCTGGACGCCGCCGAAGCGCGCACCGTGCCGACCGGCGCCGTCGAAGCGTTCGCCGGTTCGGCGGCGCCCGCCGGCTGGCTGCTCTGCGACGGCGCGGCCGTATCCCGCACCACGTACGCCGACCTCTACGCCCTCATCGGCTCGACCTACGGCGCCGGCAACGGCTCCAGCACGTTCAACCTGCCGAACCTCAAAGGCCGCGTCCCGGTCGCCCTCGACGCCGCACAAGCCGAGTTCAACGCCATGGGAGAGACAGGCGGCGCCAAGACCCACACACTCACCATCGCCGAGATGCCGAACCACTCCCACGCGCAGAACGTGAGCGCCAACACGGGCGGGACAGCCGTCCGGAACGACTACGACTCCGACTCGGCCGGAGGCATCTACCCCCAGGGCATCAACACCGGCGGCTCGGGCGGTGGCCAAGCCCACAACAACCTCCAGCCCTACCTCGTCCTCAACTTCATCATCCGCACCTAGGAGCCCCAGTGATCGAACAGACCCAGGAGACCGTGACCTCCACGACCGTCCGCTACACCGCGCCGGCTGCCGACACCTCGCGCTCATCGCCGCCGTACAGGCCGCCGTCGTCCCGACCCCCGAACCGCCCACCACCACCCAAGGAGAATGACATGTCACTCGCCACGTTCTACTCGAACCCCGACCTCGCCGACGGCTTCGGCGCCACCGCCGGCCGCGTCCGCCCGCACGGCGGCACCGACTTCCCGCACGGCTTCGGCACCGCCATCCCGGCCCTGTTCAGCGGCGTCGTCGTCGCCAAGGGGGTGAGCGCCGAACTCGGCTGCTACACCCAGATCAAGGCCGCCAACGGCAAGGTGTTCACCTACTGCCACTCCGCGAACCCCTCGCCCCTCGACGTGGGCGACCACGTTGCCCAGGGCGAGACCGTCAACTACGTCGCCGACCGGGGCTACGCGACCGGCCCCCACCTCCACCTCGCCGTGGGCAACACGCTCGCGGTCGGCTACTCGTACTGCGAGGACCCGATGCCCTGGGTTCGCAAGGCGCTCGCGGGCGAGGACATTGCCAGCGGCGGCTACGCGCCGGCGCCCTCGTCCGGCGTGCTCGGCCCGATCGTCCGCTCCGGCGCCGACTGGGCCTACCGCCGGCCCCAGGGCGACCTCGCCAAGCGCGTCGCCAACGCCCTCATCGGCAAGGGCCGGCTGCCCGCCGACTACAACAACGACGGCGACCCGCGCGAGGTGTTCGACACCGCCGTCCAGGTCACCCTGAACTACTCCGGCATGTTCCGGGGCCTGGAGGACGGCGTGATCGAGCGGGGCGGTTGCTACGGCATCCAGGACTACGCCATCGCGTTCGGCGACTACAGCCAGCACGGCGGCGTGCGCGACGGGCGCCCCGAGGTGCTCTCCTGGTCCTGCTTCGCGCTCGGCCTGGAGCGCCCGTGACGGGCAGCACCGACGAGCGTCCCAGCATCGGCAAGGTCTACGACGCGATCAACGCCGTCAAAACCGACGTGGCCGTGATCGTGGCCCAGCTCACCATGATCAACGCCGGCCGCGACGACCACGAGCGCCGCATCCGAGCACTGGAGCGCCGCTCCTGGTCGTTCGCCGGCGTCGCCGCCATCGCCGGCGCCGTGCTCGCTCGGGTCGCCGACCAGATCATCAAGTAGAAAGGGAACCCGCCAACCATGGCAACACGCATCAACCCGAAGGTCGCCGCTGGAGGCGTCGCCGGCGCCGTCGTCACCATCGGCGTCTGGGCGGTCGGCCTCGCCGGCGTCACCGTCCCCGCCGAGGTCGCCAGCGCCGCCACGGTCATCGTGGCATTCGCGGCCGGCTACCTCGTGCCGGCCGAGCGCGGCGGCAAGCACGTCGCCGACGAGTAGGGGAGGGGGGCCGGCCTCCATTGGGGGGGGAGGCCGGCCCCTCTCCGCACTCGATAGGGTTCTCTCATGTCCGATGCCACAGCCACCACGCGCCCGACGCTCAGCGACGAGGCGCGCGCCCAGGTCCTCAACGCCGAGGTCGCCAAGTACGCCACCAAGGGCTGGAACGTCCAGACCGCCACCGCCGGACAGGCCGTCCTGTCCAAGAACAAGCGCATCGGCTGGTTCTGGAACCTCGTGCTCATCTTCCTGACGGCCGGTATCTGGGGCATCGTCGTCATCGTCCGCATCGTGAACCGCAAGAAGAACACCCTCATCATCACCGTGGACGCCTACGGCAAGGTCCGCACCAGCTCCAACTGACCCGCCGAACACGAAAGCGCCCGCCTGGCCGAAGCCAGACGGGCGCTTGCTCGTTCAGTCCAGATCGAGCGGCGGCGGCAAGCTCGGATCGACCCGAGGCGCCGCCGCGCTCTCCCGCTTCGGCCCGAACCGCTCATAGGCTGCCTGCTTGCTCGTGCCGAGCGCCGCGCCGATCGCCGCCCACGAGCGGCCCGTCGCGCGCTGTCCATCGACGCCGGCCTGGAGCGCCTCGTCTAGCACCGCCCGAAGGTCAGCGAGCGCGCGCAGCTCATACTCGTCAGCCTCAGCGACCCGGCGGCCGGCGGCGCGGATGAAACGCCGCGCCGCGCCCAGGTACTCCATCGTTTCGACTGCCACTATGCGACCTCCAGCGCTCGGGATTTCGGCGTCAGGGAATCCCCCTGACGATGGGGGAGCCGGCGCGCGAGGCGCCCTCCACGACGTTCCGCAGCCGATCGTCGGGCAACTTCACGTAGGTGCGGACCATTGCGATCGACGCCCAGCCCATGAGCTCGGCGACGACGTACGGGTCGCCGCCGGCGGTGACCCAGAAGCGCGTGGCCGCTCGATGCCTGAGCTTGTGGATTGTCCAGGCGCCCGACAGCAGCCGGTTCACCCGGAAGCCGAGCCAGCGCGGCGAGATGTGCCCGCCATCGTCGCCCACCCAGAGCCACCCGTCGCCGCGCTCCAGGAGTGCGCGAGCCATCGGCGCGGTGAGCGGAACCAGCCGATCCTTGCCGCCCTTGCCGTGGACGATCAGGTCATAGCCCAGGAGAGTCGGCACGATATCGCGCGAGTGCATGCCGGCGATCTCGGCGCGGCGTAGCCCATGCTCGGCGGCCAGATCGATCCAGAGCGCTTCATCGGCGCCGGCTCGGATCAGCGCCTCCAGGTACACCTGGTCCGGCACCGGCCGGGGCTGAGGGTCGGCCGGCGACAGCTTCGTCAGGCCCTTGGTCGGCCGACGCTTCCGGCCGATGTGCTTCCGCTTGACGCCCCAGTCATAGAAGCCCTCGATGGCCGCGATCCGGCTCCGCCGAGTCTCGCGCGCCCACTGCTGAGCGCCGAGGTACGCGACGAGCTGCTCGTGATCGAGCTGCCAAGGTCCGACCTCGACCCGCCGCGCGAGGTGCTGGAGCTGCTGCCGGCGCGCGTAGACGGTATTCGGCCTGTGGCCGGCGGCGGTGATGGCATTGAGATAGTCCTGGATGGCCGAAGCCCATTCCCCCGAAATGATCATCAGATCAGTCTCGATCGATGCGGGAGCATGCTTCCGCTTCGCCACGACGTTCCGACCGCTCGGATACGATCGAGCGCAAAGCCAACCCGAGCCAGAGCATGCCGGCCAGGGGTGAAACGACTACAGACCAGAAGGTTGGGGGTTCGAGTCCCTCCGGGCGCACACTGGTTGAGACAGTGCGAAACGGCTCCGGCGAAATGCCGGGGCCGTTTCTGTCGCCGGCGCCGTTCCTGTCCAGGGTTCGTGGGGTCGTCCGGCGCGCTGCTGGGAATCGGCTGAGTATCAGAGGGTCATCTCCGGATCGGCCGCGAGCCGTGGCAGCGCGCGAAGATAGGCTCGCCTCACGACCGTTCTCCCGTGACCGAGAGTTCCGCATATGTGGGGTGTGCACACCGGCGGCCAAGCCGCGCCGTCGATCGTCAACGTGATGGTGGGCCGAGGGGGACAAGCGTGCATCCGGCGTGTGCACGTCCTGCTCATCGTCCTCGCGTTCGCGATCGTGATCTTCCGGCTCGGCGAAGGTCGACCGGTCGGCTCGTCGAGCGCCGGCGCGGTGCTCGACGTCTGGATGCTCCCGGCGGTCGCCGGGGGAGCCGTGATCGGTGCCGCGCTGCTCGTGGCCTCGGCCTCGCCCAAGACGCTCGCACTGCTCGGCCGCGTCGGGCTCCCGTCGGTGCAGGTGCGTCACCGGGCTCAGGCGAACGGCCTCGTCTGGGCGGCGATCGGTCTGCTCGCCGTCCACTTCACCGCCCCGGCATTCGAGCCCCTGCCCGGAGGTGCGCTCCTCGCCGCCCTCGTGCTCGGTCTCGGCCTCGGCACGGGCACCGCCCACCTCCACGCGGCCGCGGTCTCGCACGAGGCGTACCGCACGTTCAACCTCGTCGCGATGCTGCTCGCCTCAGGCGCCCTCGCCAGCATGAGCCTCACCCCGACGGGCAGCTGGTGGACGCTGAACTTCAGCACGCTCGGCACCTCCGACGACATCGCCGCCGCGTGCTTCAATGTGGCGATCGTGGTCTCCGGCCTCGCGATGGCCCTGCTCGGCCCGGCCCTCACGCGCGCGCTGCGCGCCCCTCGATTCGGGCTCCGGCGCGGCGGGCTCACGACCATCCGCGTGCTGATCGCCGTCATCGGAGCGAGCCTCATGGGCGTCGGGCTCGTGCCCATCGACGGTGCCACCGATCTGCACAACCTCTTCGCGTGCGGGGCGGCGGCCGGGTTCGCGGTGCTGTCGATCGGCGTGCGCGGCTACGCCAGACGGATGCCCCGTACCCTCGTGGTCTTCTCGTACGCCGCGATCACCGTCGAGGTGGCGGCCATGGTCGCCTACGACCGGCTCGGGCTGTTCAACCTCACGGTGTTCGAGATCGTCGCCTTCAGCCTCGTGTTCGCCTGGCTGATCGCGCTGGTGGCGACCACGTCGGCGGCCGCCGCCGACGAGCGGTCGCCGGCGCGTCGCCGGTTCGTCGCGCGGCGACGGCGGAAGCCGGAGGTCGCGGCGGCCCGCACGCGTCCGCCGGCCCGGAGCGGGGGAAGCACGCCGCTTCACCGGGGTCGTCCGCGCCGCCGGACCCCGCGCGTGCGGGGCGCGCTGCCGCGCCGGCTGGTCGCCGCCCATCCCGAGGAACCTCCAGACGCCCGCCTGCGGGAATCCCGCGGCGTGTGAGACGTTGAGAACATGAGGCGCCTGCTCGGTGCGGGCGCCCGAGGAAGAGGAGAGCACCGTGGCCGAGGAATCGTTCGAGATCGTGCGCAACGAGCAGCGTCAGCGCTACGAGGTGCGCCTCGGCGATCAGGTCGCGGGGGTCGCGATGTTCCGCGAGGAGCCCGGCCGGGTGGTCTTCACCCACACGATCGTGAAGCCCGAGTTCGAGGGCCGGGGGATCGGCGGCCGTCTCGCGAAGCACGTCCTCGACGACGCGGTCGCACGGGGCGAGCAGATCGTGCCGGAGTGCCCCTTCATCGCCGCCTACCTCGAGCGGCATCCCGAGTACGCTGGGTCGGTGGTCCAGCCGTCCAGCTGACGTCGGGCGGCGACCTGCAGGATGCCCCGTGTTCGGGGGCACTATACCGTGAGACTTACTCGCGTTAAACTCGACCAAACCCGAGCCGGGCCCGAACCGGCGGCGTTGCCCTGTGACGTCTCGCGATCGGCCGCGCCAGCGCCGAACGATCGGGGGTGTGCTCGCCGAGCTCAGTTCGGGTCGCTCGGCGGGGAAGGCCTCCTCTGGAGGTCGCGGTGGGGCGGGAGGTAGGGTTCCCGCCCCACCGTCGTCGCTCAGGCCGACGCGTCGCCGTTGGCCGAGGCCCCGTTCACGGCCATGCGGAGGCGGTCGCAGAGTTCGGTGAGCATCGCGAGCTCCTGCTCGTCGAGGGCGCTGCCGACGTGCCGCGTGATGGCGTCCATGTGCACGTACGCGACGCGGCGGAAGAGGTCGAATCCCTCGGGCGTGATCGCCACGATCGTGCCGCGGCCGTCGTTCGGGTCATCCGTCTTCTTCACCAGCCCGCGGGCGGCGAGGCGGTCGACGAGCCGGCTCACGCTGGGCTGGGTGAGCAACACATGCCGGTTGAGGTCTTTCAGCCGCAGCCGGCGCTCTGGCGCCCGGGTGATGTTGAAGAGCACGTCGTATTCGTTCAGCGAGACGAGCTCGGAGGGGAACTCGGCCGCGAGGGCGCGCATGACGGCGACCTGGGCGCGGAACAGCGATTCCCACGCCGCGACGGTGCGAGCGCGATCTGCCACGTGACGGCTCCGTTTCATCGGTCGAGTCGGACTCAACCAAGAATACGGACTGCCACCCCCACCGACGGCTCGTCGGCCCCGTCGCTCATGCCTCGGGCATGAGTGAGGGCCGGTCGGAGAGGCTGCGTGGATGCAGCCCCGTCGCTCAATGCCCCGGGCATGAGTGAGGGCCGGTCGGAGAGGCTGCGTGGATGCAGCCCCGTCGCTCAATGCCCCGGGCATGAGTGAGGGCCGGTCGGAGAGGCTGCGTGGATGCAGCCCCGTCGCTCAATGCCCCGGGCATGAGTGAGGGCCGGTCGTAGAGGCTGACGACCGGCCCTCTCCCTTGCACCAAGAGTGTCCTGCAATCACATTCCGCACCGACCGCCACAGCAAACAGTCGGTGCACTGACGAATATATAACGGATCGGTAACGGGCGCTAGATCCCGTCCCGGAGATTTTCCGTTCGGGTCAGAACACGTCGGGCGACGGCGTGGAGGCCTGCCGGATAGACACGTCGGCGTGGCGGTCGAAGCGGTAGCCGGAGCCGCGCACGGTGCGCACGATGTCCTGGTAGTGGGCGAGCTTGGAGCGGAGCCGGCGGACGTGCACGTCGATCGTGCGCTCGCTCGGGATGTCGTCGTCGGCCGCGGCCCACAGGTTGTCGATGAGCTCGTGGCGGTCGATGGTGCGGCCCTCGCGCAGGACGAGGTACTGCAGCAGCTCGAACTCCTTGTAGGTGAGCCCGGCGGGCTCGCCGTCGAGGAGGACGCGCTTCCGCGAGATGTCGATGATCAC
Organism: Agromyces sp. G08B096; assembly: GCF_040267705.1. NCBI lineage: Bacteria > Bacillati > Actinomycetota > Actinomycetes > Micrococcales > Microbacteriaceae > Agromyces > Agromyces sp. G08B096. Next base: position 3,219,418 of record NZ_CP158374.1, on the reverse strand, counting down.
GCCGTTGGGGTGGCGGTCGGTGTCGTCGCCGGGGCTCTGCTGCTCGCGCTGCTTGGCGAGGGCGGACGGGTCCTGGAGTGCGAGACGGACGACGTCGACGTCGCGGCCGCCGGCGCCCTCCGGCGCGAGCGCGACGGCGGCGTAGGTCTCCGAGGAGGGCGCGATCTCGGCGGCGAGGCGGCGCAGTGCCTCGACGACGCGGTGGAGGCTCGTGCCGTCGGCCGCGGCCTTGGCCTCGTCGAGGCCGACGTAGAGGACGAAGCCGCGGGCTTCGGTGCCTTCCGGCACGGCTCGGACGCGCGGCGCGGCGGGCGCGGTCGGGGCGGCCTGGATGGACGGCGTCGACGCGGGCGCCGCGGGCCGGGCGAGCTCGGGCCGGGCGGCGGGACGCGGTGCGAGCCCGACCGGGCGGGCGGCGGGGTGGACGGTGGTCTGGCGGACGGGAGCGTAAGCGAGAGACATGACGAATCCTTGTGCGGGGTGCGGTGACGGACCCCGCGTTGCGGGGTCGGCGACGAATGGCCGGCGGTGGCCTGGCGAACCCTCGGATGCGATGGGTTCAGACGGAGCCGGGGCGACCTGGATCGGGTCGCGCACTCGGCTCGGCGGGAAGGGCGCGGGTCAGCGGCACATTCGACAACACATGGGCGCGCGCGCCGACATCATCATGTCGGCAGTCCTGTTCGCCTCGCGGGCGGTCAGGGTGCGTGCGGTGTCAGTCATGGGTGCGAGTAAAACGGATGCCCCGTGGTGTGTCAATTCGTGACGCCCGCATGACGGGGTATGACGTCGCACGCGGTGCGCACCGGGTCGGGGCATCCGGAAGGATCGGGGCGGCGGGTCGCAGTCACGCAAGAATCCTCGATCAAGCGCGAATCTAGAAAATCTTCTGTAGTCGCGGAGCGCGCTGGCGTGTCGCTGACCGAAGATCCTTCGCGTCAGCCAGAAGGGATGGTGCTTATACCGTGCCGTAGAGCCGGTCGCCCGCGTCGCCCAGCCCGGGGACGATGTAGCCCAGCTCGTTGAGGCGCTCGTCGACCGCGCCGAGCACGATCGTGACTTCGCGCCCCTGCAGCGCCTGCTCGACCGCCTGCAGGCCCTCGGGCGCGGCGAGGATGCAGATGGCGGTGACGTCGACGGCGCCGCGGTCGAAGAGGTACTCGATCGCCGCCGTCAGCGAGCCGCCCGTGGCGAGCATCGGGTCGAGCACGAAGCACTGCCGGTCGGAGAGATCGTCGGGCAGGCGCTCCGCGTAGGTCGCCGGCTGCAGCGTCTCCTCGTTGCGCGCCATGCCGAGGAAGCCCACCTCGGCGCTCGGCAGCACCTTCACCATGCCGTCGAGCATGCCGAGGCCCGCGCGGAGGATCGGCACGATCAGCGGCTTCGGCTCGGCGATGCGCACGCCCGTGGTCGGCGCCACCGGCGTGACGATGTCGACCGGCTCCACCCGGACGCCGCGCGTGCCCTCGTACGCCAGCAGCGTCATCAGCTCTTCCACCAGCGAGCGGAAGATCGGCGACGGCGTGTTCACGTCGCGGAGCACCGTCAGCTTGTGGGTGATGAGCGGGTGGTCTGCCACGTGGACTCGCATAGGCTCGAGTCTAGTTCGCGGCCGCGATCGGAAGAGGGGTCGGATGCATCGCAGCGAGCATCTCGAGTGGATGCGCCTCGCCCTCGCCGAGGCCGCCGCCGCCGGCGCGTCGGCCGACGTCCCCGTGGGGGCGATCGTGATCGACGCCGATGGTGCCGTGATCGGTCGCGGCCACAACGAGCGCGAGCTCCGCCACGATCCGACCGCGCACGCCGAGGTCCTCGCGATCCGTCAGGCCGCCGCCGCGAAGAAGGACTGGCAGCTCCCGGGCTGCACCCTCGTCGTGACCCTCGAGCCGTGTGTCCTGTGCGCGGGGGCGATCCTCGCCGCGCGCATCCCGACGGTGGTCTTCGGAGCCTGGGACGAGAAGGCAGGCGCGGCAGGCAGTGTCTACGACGTGCTCCGCGACCGGCGCCTCAACCATCGGGCCGAGGTGATCGGGGGAGTGGAGGCCGAGGCATCCGCGGCGCTGCTGCTCGACTTCTTCCAGGCCCGCCGGGTGTCCGCAGGCGACTAGCGGGCGGGCGTCGCAGGGGACGCGTCAGGCCGCGGCCGCGCGGCGCGCGTCGAGGCCGGTCACTCGAGGCCCTTGATGACGATCGCGTCGGTCGGCGGCGTCGTGGTGTTCGGGTCGACGTACACGTCGGGCTCGATGTAGATGACGCGGGCGGCCGGCACCGCCTGGCGGATGCGCTGCTCGACCACGTTGGTGGCCGCCGACACCTCGAGCAGCTTCTGGTCGGCCGCGAGCCCGAGCTTCGCGGCGACGAGCAGCTCGTCGGGGCCGAGGTAGAGGGTCTTCATGTGGATGATGCGCTCGACCTCGTCGCCCTCGAGGATCGCCTGCTCGATGCGGGCCACGTCGTCGTCGTTCGCGCCCTCGCCGACGAGGAGCGACTTCGTCTCGATGCCGAGCACGATCGCGACGACGATGAGCAGCGTGCCGATGAAGAGAGTGCCGATCGCGTCGAACACCGAGTTGCCCGTGATGACGGTGAGGCCCACGCCGAGGAAGGCGAACACGAGGCCGAGGAGGGCGGCGATGTCCTCCAGCAGCACGACCGGCAGCTCGGGCGCCTTCGCGCGGCGGACGAACTGGATCCAGCTCAGCCGGCCCCGCACGTGGTTTGACTCCTTCACCGCGGTGCGGAGCGAGAACGACTCGAGCACGATCGCGATGGAGAGCACGAGCAGCGGAAGCCACCACACCTCGAGCTCGTGCGGGTGCTGCAGCTTGTCGACGCCCTCGTAGATGGAGAAGACGCCGCCGACGGAGAACAGGATGATCGCGACGACGAAGGCGTAGACGTAGCGTTCGCGGCCGTACCCGAAGGGGTGCTCCTTGTCGGCCTTCCGCTTCGCCTGACGGCCGCCGAGGATGAGCAGCAGCTGGTTGCCGGCGTCGGCGACCGAGTGCACCGCCTCGGCGAGCATCGAGGCGGATCCGGAGAAGAACCACGCGATGAACTTCGTCAGGGCGATGCCCGTGTTCGCGAGGAAGGCCGCGATGATCGCCTTGGTGCCACCTGATGCGCTCATGACCCAATCCTAGGATGGTCGCATGAGTGCCGACGCCGTCGTGAAGCTGCCCGTGATCGCCTTCCTCGGCGCCGGATCGATGGCCGGGGCGATCCTCTCGGGCCTGCTCCGCCCGGGCCTCGAGGCCGACGGCATCCGCGCCACGAACCGCACCGCGGCGAAGGCTGAGGCGCTCGCGACCCTGCCGGGCGTGACCTCGCTCTCGACCGAGGCCGACCCGGCGGCGAACCGCACGGCGGTCGCCGGAGCGAAGCTCGTCGTCGTCGGCGTGAAGCCGGCGATGGTGCCCGATCTGCTCCGCGAGATCGCCGACGCGCTGGAGCCCGGCACCGTCGTGGTGAGCGTCGCCGCCGGGGTGACGGTCGCGACGTTCGAGTCGCTGCTGCCGGAGCACGTGTCGGTCGTCCGAACCATGCCGAACACGCCGGCGATCGTCGGCCGCGCGGTCACGGGCGTCGCCAGCGGCACCCGTTCGAGCGAGGCCGACCTGGCACTCGCCGTATCGCTCTTCGAGACCGTCGGCGACGTGCTGGTCGTGCCCGAGGCGCAGCTCGACGCGCTCTCCACGATCTCCGGCTCGGGTCCGGCCTACGTCTTCTACCTCATCGAGCAGCTCACCGCGACGGCGATCGACCTCGGCTTCACCCCCGAGCAGGCGGCGCTCATGGTGCAGGGCACGTTCCGCGGGGCATCCGAGCTGCTCGCACACTCCGGCGAGCATCCCGCGGAGCTGCGCCGGAGGGTCACGAGCCCGAAGGGCACCACCGAGCGCGCGATCGCGGTACTCGAGGAGGCTGCGCTGAAGCAGACGTTCGACTCCGCCACGCAGGCGGCCCTCGCCCGCGCGCGCGAGCTGGCGGCCGGCGCGTGAGCGCGGGCGACGGCCGCGCTCACGCCGAACTGGCGCCGCTGCGCCTCGACGGCGAGCCGCGGTTCGCCTGGCGCGGCGTGATGCTCGACGTCGCCAGGCGGTTCCGGCCGATGCCCGACCTGCTGCGCTTCGTCGACCTCATCGCGGCGCACGGCCTCAACGTGCTGCAGCTGCACCTCACCGACGATCAGGGCTGGCGCTTCGAGGTGCGGGCGTACCCGCGGCTCACCGAGATCGGCGGCCGGCGCTCGGGGTCGCAGCTCGGGCACGGACCGGCCTCGACGGTCGACGGCGTGCCGCACGAGGGCTGGTACACGCAGGACGAGCTGCGCCGACTGGTCGACTACGCGCGGGAGCGGGGCATCCGCGTGGTGCCCGAGATCGACGTGCCGGGGCACGCGCAGGCGATCCTCGCCGCCTACCCCGAGTTCGGCGTCGGGGGAGGCGACGCGGTGCGCGCCCGAGTCGCCGAGCCGTGGACCCGCTTCGGCATCTCCGACGAGGTGCTGAACGTCGAGGAGGAGACCCTCGCGTTCGTCGGCACGGTGTTCGACGAGCTCTGCGAGGTCTTCGACTCCGAGATCGTCGGCATCGGCGGCGACGAGGTGCGGAAACGACTCTGGCGAGAGGACGCCCGAACGCAGACGCTCATGGCCGAACGCGGGCTCGCCGACGAGGAGGAACTGCAGGCGTGGTTCCTCGGGCGCCTCGCCGACCGGGTGCGCGAGCGCGGCCGGCGCGTCGTGGGGTGGGACGAGATGCTCGAAGGCCGCGACCCCGCACCCGATGCCGTCGTGGCGTCCTGGCGCGGTCCGGTGGGTGCCGAGCTCGGCGCGCGGCTCGGCCACGACGTCGTGCTCTGCCCGGATCTCTGGACCTACTTCGACTACCGGCAGTCCGACGACCCGGCCGAGCCGATCCCGGTGGGCACGGTGCTCTCCCTCGAGGACGCGGCTTGCTTCGACCCGGTGCCGGCGGACGCCCCGGCCTGGTTCGCCGACCGTGTGCTCGGGGTGCAGGCGAACGTGTGGACCGAGCACCTCGACTCGCGCGACCGGCTCGACTACGCCGTGTTCCCGCGGCTCGGGGCGTTCGCCGAGGTCGCCTGGAACGGCGGACCGCTCGACTGGCCCGACTTCGCCGCGCGGCTGCCCGCGTACCTCGCGTGGCTCGAGGAGCAGGGCGTCGACTTCCGTCCGCTCGACGGGCCCCGGCCCGATCAGCAGCGGCCCGGCGTGCCCGGGGTGCCGCGTGATCGGGCGGCGAGGATCGCGGAGCTCGCGCGGCTCACGGCGACGCTGGCGCGGTAGCAGCGCGCCCTCTGATCAGGCGCGCTCCAGCAGCACCATCACCTCGAAGTGGGTGGTCTGCGGGAACATGTCGAACACGCGCGCCCGCACGGGCCGGAGCGACGGCATCGCCGCCAGGTCGCGGGCGAGCGAGGCGGCGTTGCAGCTGGAGTAGAGCACGTGCGACACGTCGGACGCCTCGAGCCAGCCGGCGAGCTCCCTGCCGATGCCGCGGCGCGGCGGGTTCACCACGACGAGGTCGGGCGCCTCCGCCGGCGCGGCGCTGAGCGCGAACGCCGTCGCGTCGCCGGCGGCGAAGCGCACGCGCTCGAGCGCGGCATCCGTGCGACTCAGCTCAGCCGACGCGACCGCCTCGACGCTCGTCTCGATGCCGGTGACCTCGGTCGCGGCATCCGCGAGATGCAGGGCGAACCCGCCGACGCCCGAGTACAGGTCCCATGCGGTGTCGGGCGCGAGGTCGCGGATCCAGTCCCGTGCCTCGGCATAGAGGGCCGCGGCGATGGCCGTGTTGGTCTGGAAGAAGCTCTGCGGACGCAGGTGCATCGTCACGTCGTTCAGCCGCATCGGCAGGGTCTGCTGCGCGGTGAGCACGTGCTCGGTCTCGCCCTCGAGCACCGCCTTGTGCTCGGGCAGGATGTTCGCCGTCACCACGCGCGCGGCGGGCAGCTCCGCGAGAAGGGTCGGGAGGTGCTTGCGCAGCCGCGGGAGCGGCTCGGTCGAGCGGAGGACGAAGCGAACCATGAGCTCGCCGTCGGGCGACTCGGTGACGATGAGGTGCTTCAGCTCGCCGGCTCGAGTCGTCACGTCGTACGGCGTGAGCCGGGCGAGGGAGATGAACCGGGCGATCACCGGGAACGCGGCGCGATGCCCGGGCGAGCAGATGCCGCACGTCTGGAGATCGAGGCCGTGGCCGTCGGCGTCGAGGATGCCGATCGTGGGCGCGGCGACCGTTCCGCCGACGACCATCTTCGCCTTGTTGCGGTAGTCGCGCTCGCCGGAGGCGACGGGCGCGAGCCACGAGCCGACCCCGAACGGGGCGAGCAGCGCCTCGGCGTGCCGCTGCTTGCCGGCCAGCTGCGCCGGGTACGGCTCGCCCATGAGCGAGCACGACCGGCATCGCCCGGCGTCGAAGTACCGGCACTGCACCCGTCAAGGGTACGCGCCGCGCGTACGGTGGAGCCGTGAGCGCGACGAACGGACCCGCCCTCCGGCCCGGCGAGGCCGTGCGCGTGCGGGCGACGAAGTGGGACCGGCGGCCGCACTGGGAGTTCCAGGGCATCGGCCTCGGCTCAGACGGGCACGGCGACTGGGTCGGCTTCCCGCCGGGCACGCCGTTCGCCCGGCCCGGGCACGCGTTCGTCGCGACCTGGCCGTCGGTGACGCTGTTCCCGCGGGCCGGGTGGGCGGCGTCGTTCGCGGCGGAGCATCCGCGCGGCCTCGCGATCTACGTCGATCTCGCGAGCGTCCCCGAGTGGCAGCGGGATGCCTCGGGCCCGACGGTCTTCTACATCGACCTCGACCTCGACGTGGTGGAGCGCATCGGCGCGCCGCCGTTCATCGACGACGAGGACGAGTTCGAGGTGCACCTCGAGCGGTTCGGCTACCCGGCCGAGGTCGTGCAGCGGGTACGAGCGGATGCCTCGGCGGTGCTGGCATCCGTGCGCGGTCGCGAGGCGCCGTTCGACGGCGCCACCGCCGACCGCTGGCTCGCGCAACTGGCGGCGCTGGCGCCCGACAGGGGTCAGGGCTCGAAGCGGTAGCCGAGTCCCGGCTCGTTGAGGAAGTGCCTCGGCTCCGACGGCACCGGCTCGAGCTTGCGTCGCAGCTGGGCGACGTAGAGCCGGAGGTAGCCCGCGTCGTTGCGGTGGTACGGACCCCACACGTCGGAGAGCAGCATCTCGCGCGTGAGCAGCTTGCCCGGGTTCCGCACGAAGAGCTCGAGCAGACGCCACTCCGTGGGCGTCAGCCGGATCGCGGCCTCCCGTGCACCGTGTTCGCCTGCCGCCTCGGCGCCGCCCGCCCGCCGCACGGTCTTCGCCGCGAGGTCGACCTCGAGGTCGCCGATCCGGACGAGCGCCTCGTCCGCGCCGCCCGCCGGACGCCTCGACCTCGCGCGGATCCGCGCCAGCAGCTCGTCCATCGCGAACGGCTTCGTGACGTAGTCGTCGGCGCCCGCGTCGAGCGCCTCGACTTTCTCGGCCGAGTCGGCCCGGCCCGAGAGCACGAGGATCGGCAGGTCCGACCAGGCGCGCACCGCCCGGATCACGTCGAGCCCGTCGACGCGGGGCATCCCGAGGTCGAGCAGGATGAGGTCGGGATGTCCGTTCGCGGCGAGGTCGATCGCCTCGGCGCCGTCGCGAGCCGAGAGCACGTCGTACCCGCGCGCGGTGAGCGTGATGCGCAGCGCCCGCTGCAGCTGGTCGTCGTCGTCCGCGAGGAGGATCCTCACCGCGCCCCCTCCCCGGCGGCCGGCAGCCGCACCACCATCGTGAGGCCGCCGCCCGGGGTGTCCTCGGCGTCGAGCGTGCCGTCCATGCCCTCGACGAACCCTTTCGAGAGCGCCAGTCCGAGCCCCAGCCCCGTCTCGTTGTCGGTGTCGCCGAGCCGCTGGAACGGCGTGAACACGTCCTCGCGTCGCTCGGCGGGGATCCCCGGCCCGCGATCGGCGATGCGGAGCTCGACCCGGCCGCGGAACCCCGAGGCCGAGACGCGCACGCGTGCGTGGTCGGGGGAGTGCCGGACGGCGTTCGCCAGCAGGTTCACGAGCACCCGCTGCAGCAGACCCGCGTCGGCGAGCACGGCGGGGGCGTCCTCGGGCAGGTCGAGCTCGACCTCGCCGGGGCCGAGGCCCAGCTCGTCGAGGGCTGCGAGCACGACGTCGGCGATCTCGACCGCGGAGATCTGCACCGCGAGCGCGCCGGCCTGCACCCGGCTCACGTCGAGCAGGTTCGTCACGAGCGCGGCGAGCGAGTCGAGGCTCTCCGCCGCGGTGTCGAGCAGCTCGGTCCGCTGCGCCGCGGGCAGGGCCACCTCGTCGGAGCGGAGCGCGCTGATCGCCGCCGACGCCGACGTGAGCGGACGGCGCAGATCGTGCCCGACCGCCGCGAGCAGCGCGGAGCGCACCTTGTCGGTCTCCGCGAGCGCATCGGCGGTCCGTGCCGCGTTCGCGAGCGCGCCGTGCTCGATCGCGGCATCCAGCTGGGCGGCGATGACCTGCAGCACCCGGCGCTCGGACGCCGCGAGGTCGGGTCCGTGCAGCTCGAGCACGCCGCGACGCCCGATGGGCACGTTCGTCACCCGGTCGTCGCGGGCCGGCTCGCCGTCGGCGACCCGCGGCTCGCCGTCGACGAGGAGCCGCACCCCCGTCAGCCCGAACGCCTCGCGCGTGCGCGTCACCATCGCCTGCAGCGCGTCCTCGCCGCGGAGCACGCTGCCCGCGATCGTGGCGAGCAGCTCGGACTCGGCGGCGGCCCGGCGTGCCGTGCGGCTCCGGCGGGCGGCCTGATCGACGACGTAGCTCACGAGGAGCGCGTTGGCGACGTAGAAGACGAGGGCGAGGAACTGGCGGGGGTCGGCGATCGTGAGCGTGTAGAGCGGCTCGACGAAGAGCACGTTGAGGGTGATGCCCGACAGCACGGCGGCGAACAGCCCCGGCCAGATGCCCCCGACCAGGGCGACGACGATCACGAGCAGCTGGTACGCGAGCACGTCGCTCGTGATCGAGGTCTCCGTGTGCAGTGCGCGCAGCAGCCAGCTGAGGAGCGGCCCGGCGACGAGCGCCAGCGCGAACCCCCAGACGAGACGCCTGCGGCTGAGCGCGCCCCCCGCCTTCGGCAGCGAGAAGCCCGAGCCGGCGGCGGCGTGCGTGACGATGTGCACGTCGATGTCGCCCGACTCGCGGATGACCGTCGCGCCGATGCCGGGGCCCGTGAACGCCGCCGCGAGCCGGGACCGGCGGCTCACGCCGATGACCAGCTGCGTGGCATCCGACGCCCTCGCGAACTCGACGAGCGCACGCGGCACGTCCTCGCCGACCACCTGGTGGAAGGTGCCGCCCAGCTGCTCGACGAGCGCGCGCTGCGCGTCGAGGGCGCCCGGATGCCTCGCCCGCATGCCGTCCGGCGCGGTGACGTGCACCGCGATGAGCTCGCCGCCCGACGACCGCGACGCGATCCGCGCGCCGCGGCGCACGAGCGTCTCGCCCTCGGGGCCGCCGGTGAGGGCGACCACCACGCGCTCCCGCGCCTCCCACTTGCGGTCGATGCCGTGCTCGGCGCGGTAGGCCTTCAGCGCCTGATCGACCTCGTCGGCCAGCCACAGCAGCGCGAGCTCCCGCAGGGCCGTGAGGTTGCCGAGCCGGAAGTAGTTCGACAGCGCCGCGTCGATCCGCTCGGCGGGGTAGACGAGCCCGTTCGCGAGTCGGTCGCGCAGCGCCTCGGGGGCGAGGTCGACGACCTCGATCTGGTCGGCGGCCCTCAGCACCCGGTCGGGCACCGTCTCGCGCTGCTCGGCGCCCGTGATCTCGAGCACCACATCGCCGAGCGACTCGATGTGCTGGGTGTTCACCGTCGAGATCACGTCGATGCCGGCCTCGAGCAGCTCCTCGACGTCCTGCCACCGCTTCTCGTGCCGCGACCCCGGCGCATTGGAGTGCGCGAGCTCGTCGACGAGCGCCACGTCGGGGCGGCGCCGGAGGACCGCGTCGAGGTCGAGCTCCTCCAGCGCCAGGCCGCGGTGCGACAGCGTCCGCCGGGGGACGACCTCGAGCCCGGCGACCATCGCGGCGGTGGCCCGCCGGCCGTGCGTCTCGACGAAGGCCACGACGACGTCCCGGCCCTCGCTGCGCAGCCGCCGGCCCTCCTCGAGCATCGCGTAGGTCTTGCCGACGCCCGGAGCGGCACCGAGGAGCACTCGAAGCCGCCCCCTCCGCATGGCTACCCCTCCAGCTCGGCGAGGGCGAGGTTCAGCTCGAGCACGTTCACGCTCGGCTCGCCCAGGTACCCGAGGTCCCGTGCCTGAATCCTAGACTCCACGAGGTCGGCGACGGCCGATTCCGCGAGCCCGCGGGCCTCGGCGACGCGGGCGACCTGCAGCCGGGCGTACTCGGGGCTGATGTGGGGGTCGAGGCCCGACGCCGATGCGGTGACGGCGTCGGCCGGGACCTCCGCCTCGGACACGCCGTCGAACGCGGCGACCTGGGCCTTCCGTTCGGCGATCGCGGCGACGAGGTCGGGGTTCTCGGGACCGAGGTTGCTGCCGCTCGACGCGCCGGCGTCGTAACCGTCGCCGGCCGCCGACGGCCGCGGCTGGAACCACTCGGGCGCCGGGTCGCCCGAGGCATCCGTGAACGACTGCCCGATGAGCGACGAGCCGACGACCTCGCCGTCGGCGTCGCGCACGAGCGAGCCGTTCGTCTGGGCCGGCAGCGCGAGCTGCCCGATGCCGGTGACGACGAGGGGGTAGCCGACGCCGAGGACGAGGGTGAAGACCGCCATCGCCCGGATCGCGACCCAGTGGGTGCGGACGGTGGTGCGGGTGGTGCTCATGGGATGGCTTCCTTTCGTGGGGCCGGTGCGAGCCGGCTCAGAACCCGGGGATGAGGCGCACGACGAGGTCGATGAGCCAGATGCCGATGAAGGGGGTGAGGATGCCGCCGAGCCCGTAGACGAGCAGATTGCGACTGAGCGTCGATGACGCGTCGCCCGTGCGCAGCTTCACGCCGCGGAGCGCCAGCGGGATGAGGAACACGATGACCACCGCGTTGAAGACGATCGCCGACAGCACGGCGGACGCGGGCGAGTGCAGCTGCATGACGTTCAGCACGGCGAGACCGGGGAAGACGCCCGCGAACATCGCCGGGATGATCGCGAAGTACTTCGCGATGTCGTTCGCGATGGAGAACGTCGTGAGCGCGCCGCGCGTGATGAGCAGCTGCTTGCCGATGCGAACGATGTCGATGAGCTTCGTCGGGTCGGAGTCGAGGTCGACCATGTTGCCCGCCTCCTTCGCCGCCGACGTGCCGGTGTTCATCGCGACGCCGACATCCGCCTGCGCGAGCGCGGGGGCGTCGTTCGTGCCGTCGCCGGTCATGGCGACGAGGTCGCCGTGCTCCTGCGCCTGCTTGATCAGGGCGAGCTTGTCCTCGGGAGTGGCCTCCGCGAGAAAGTCGTCCACGCCCGCCTCCTTCGCGATCGCGGCGGCCGTCAGCGGGTTGTCGCCCGTGATCATGACGGTGCGGATGCCCATCGACCGCAGTTCGGCGAAGCGCTCGACGAGCCCGTCCTTCACGACGTCCTTCAGGTGCACGACGCCGAGGAGGCGCGCCGGCCCGTCCGCCGCGCGGACCGCGACGACGAGCGGGGTGCCGCCGCCGGTCGAGATCGCCTCGACGCGCTGCTGCAGCTCGGCGCGCTCGCCGGACGGAATGCGCCCGGACTCCTCGACCCACGCCACGACGGCCGACCCGGCGCCCTTGCGCACGACGGAGCCGTCGGCGAGATCGAGGCCCGACATGCGCGTCTGCGCGGTGAACGGCACCGGCTCGCCCGCGGGCGCGTCGGCGAAGCGGATGCCCCGTTCCGCGGCGAGTTCGACGATCGAGGCGCCCTCGGGCGTCGGGTCGGCGAACGACGCGAGCGCGGCCGCGCGGATCAGCTCGCCCTCGTCCACGCCCGGCATCGGGACGAACGCGCTCGCCCGACGGTTGCCGTAGGTGATCGTGCCGGTCTTGTCGAGCAGCAGCGTCGTCACGTCGCCCGCGGCCTCGACCGCGCGCCCCGACATCGCGAGGACGTTGCGCTGCACGAGCCGGTCCATGCCGGCGATGCCGATCGCGGAGAGCAGGGCGCCGATCGTCGTCGGGATGAGGCAGACCAGAAGCGCGATCAGCACCGGCACGCTTGCGGGCGCCGCGGCGTACGACGCGATCGGGTTCAGGGTCAGCGCGACCACCACGAACACGATCGACAGGCTCGCGAGCAGGATGTTCAGCGCGATCTCGTTGGGCGTCTTCTGCCGGGCAGCGCCCTCGACGAGCGCGATCATGCGGTCGACGAACGTCTCGCCGGGCTTGGAGGCGATGCGCACGACGATGCGGTCGGAGAGCACCCGGGTGCCGCCGGTCACGGCGCTGCGGTCGCCGCCCGACTCCCGGACGACCGGGGCGGACTCGCCCGTGATCGCCGACTCGTCGACGGAGGCGATGCCCCACACGATGTCGCCGTCTCCCGGGATCAACTGCCCCGCCTCGACGACGACGTGATCGCCGACGCGCAGGTCGCCGCTCGCGGCCTCCGTCAGCTCGGCCGACGTCGCGGCCGGGTCGCCCACCTCGTCGTACCCCCGGACGACGCGCGCGAGCGTGGAGGTGCGGGTCTTCCGGAGCGTGTCGGCCTGGGCCTTTCCGCGCCCCTCCGCGACCGCCTCCGCGAGGTTCGCGAAGACGACCGTGAGCCAGAGCCACACCGCGATGGCCCAGGTGAAGCTCGCCGGCACGTCGCTGCCGCCCGAGGGCGCCGGCCCGCCGAGGAACGGCTCCGCCACCGCGATCGCCGTCGTCAGCGCGGCGCCGATCTCGACGATGAACATGACGGGGCTGCGCCACATGAGGCGGGGATCGAGCTTGCGGAGCGCGCCGGGGAGCGCGGCGACGAGCTGTCGCGGGCCGAACGGCGCCCTCGGCGCCGAATGGGGCTGTGCGTGGTGCGCCTGCGCAAGCGTGCTCGCGGCGCCCTGGTCGGTGGTCGTGATGGCCATGTCAGATCAGCCCTTCCGCCAGGGGACCCAGCGTGAGAACGGGGAAGTAGGTGAGCGCCGTCACGATGACGGTGACGCCCGCGAGGAGACCGACGAACTGCGGCCGGTGGGTGGGAAGCGTGCCGGCGGTGGCCGGGACCGTGTCCTGCGCGGCGAGGCTGCCGGCGAGCGCGAGCACGAACACGATCGGGATGAACCGGCCGAGCAGCATCGCCACGCCGAGCGCCGTGTTCAGCCACGGGGTGTTCGCCGTGAGCCCCGCGAAGGCCGACCCGTTGTTGTTCGAGGCGGAGGTGAACGCGTAGAGCACCTCGGAGAGGCCGTGGACGCCCGGGTTCCAGATCGACGTCGAGACGACGTCCTCGCGGATGCCGGGGACCGCGAAGCTCAGCGCGGTGCCGGCGAGCACGAGCGTCGGCGTCACGAGGATGTACAGGCTCGCGAGCTTGATCTCGCGCGGCCCGATCTTCTTGCCGAGGTACTCGGGCGTTCGCCCCACCAGGAGCCCGGCGATGAACACCGCGATGACCGCGAGCACGAGCATGCCGTACAGGCCCGAGCCGACACCGCCGGGGGCGACCTCGCCGAGCATCATGTTCAGCATCGGCATCATGCCGCCGAGGGCCGTGTACGAGTCGTGCATGGAGTTGACCGCACCAGTCGAGGTCAGGGTCGACGTCGAGCCGAAGAGCGTCGAGGCGAAGATGCCGAAGCGCTGCTCCTTGCCCTCGAGCGCCGCCCCGGCCAGCTCGGGCGCCGTGCCGGCCCCGCGCGCCTCCAGCAGGCTGAGCGCGGTGAGCGAGACGACGAACAGGGTTGCCATCACGCCGAGGATCGCCAAACCCTGCCGGTTCGAGCCGACCATCCGGCCGAATGCGCGGGGCAGCGCGAACGGGATGGCGAGCATGAGGACGTTCTGCACGAGGCTCGTCCACGCCGTCGGGTTCTCGAAGGGATGCGCGGAGTTGGCGTTGAAGAAGCCGCCGCCGTTCGTGCCGAGGAGCTTGATCGCCTCCTGGCTCGCGACGGGGCCGCCCGGCAGCGTCTGCGAGCCGCCGGCCAGCGTGCCGACCTCGGTGAACCCGGCGAAGTTCTGGATCACGCCGCCCGCGAGGAGCACGACGGCGCCCACGAGCGAGATCGGCAGCAGCACGCGGAACGAGCCGCGAACCAGGTCGACCCACACATTGCCGATCGTGCCGGAGCGGCGGCGGGCGAAGCCGCGGACGAGCGCGATCGCCACCCCGATGCCGACCGCGGCGGACACGAAGTTCTGCACGGCGAGTCCCGCGAGCTGGACGGTGTAGCCCATCGTCAGCTCGGGCGAGTACGACTGCCAGTTCGTGTTCGCGACGAACGAGGCGGCGGTGTTGAATGCGAGCCCCTCCGGCACGGCGGGGAGGCCGAGCGAGTACGGCAGCACGGCCTGCGCTCGCTGCAGCAGGTACACGAGGAGCACGCCGATGAGGCTGAACGCGAGCACGCCGCGGAGGTAGGCGCCCCAGGTCTGCTCCGAACGGGGGTCGACGCCGACGACGCGGTAGATGCCGCGCTCGAGGCGCCAGTCCTTCGTCATCGTGTAGACGTGGGCGAGCCAGTCGCCCAGGGGGCGGTAGAGCAGCGCGAGGATGAGGGCGAGGGTGGCCGCCTGCAGGACGGCGAAGAGCGCGCCCATCAGAACCGCTCGGGCTTGATCAGGGCGTACACGAGGTACAGCACGGCGGCGACGCCCAGCGCGGCGGCGAGCAGCTCGAAGACGATCACAGCTTCTCGACCCCCTTCGCGATGAGGCCGACGACCACGAAGACGGCGATGACGCCGATGACGAAGACGAGGTCGAGCACGAAGACTCCAGGAGTGGACGGCCGTCGCCGCGACCGCGGCGGCGGGCAGCGGCTCGCTGCTCCTGCGATGCAACACCCGGGCCCGGGGCCCGGGGCCGATCCTCACGGATCCCTAACGCCTGGGGCCGGGGATGCTTACGCGCGGCTGACGCCGAGCGCGCTCGCCGGCGCGGACGGAGGATACGGTTGGCTCGTGCCCAACCTCGACCTGATCGCCGTCCTCGTCGAGCTGCTCGCCTGGGTCGGGTTGGGGCTCGGCCTCCCGGTGCTCATCGCGGCCGTCATCGCGCGCGCTGCGGACCGCCGCGAACGCGTGGACGTCGTGGTCGTCCAGCCTGCAGACGGCCACGGCCCGGCGCTCGTGCGCTGGTTCGCCGACGGCGAGCTGCACGAGCGACCGATCGCCCCCGACGAGCTGCACGGCATCGCCGACCACGAGAGCGCTGAAGGTTACGCCCGCCCCGGCGGTCGGCTCTCCTTCGAACGGCGAGGCCACGCCGCGAGGGTCCTGGCCGTGCTCGCCTGGGTGCTCCTGAGTGTCGGGATCGCCGCGCTCGCGGCATCCGTCGTGCTCATGCTGGTGGCCGGCTGACGCCGTCGGATGCCTCGCCCAGGCGGGCATCGCGCAGCGCCTCCCACTCCTGCAGCAGATCCGGCATCTTGCGCTCGATGAACCGGAAGAACTCGACCATCTCGCCCGTGCGCCGGGCGCCGGCCGAATCCGCGTCGCCGATCGCGTCGAGCGCCTGCGCCGCCGTCGCGGCGAACGTGCCGTAGACCGAGTTCTTGCCCGCGAGCGCGACGTACCAGGCGTCGTCGAAGATCTCCCACTTCTCGCGGCGGCTCCCGGGCTGAGGCATCCGATGGATGATGCCGAGCGAGCGGAGGTACCGGACGCCGCCCGAGATCGCGGCGGCGCTCACGCCGAGCGACTCCGCGAGCTCCGATGCGGTGAGACCGCCCTCGTCGGCGACGAGCAGGGCCATGAGGACGCGCGCGGGCATCTTCGGGAAGCCCGCAGCGGTGAGCACGGCGGCCGATTGCTCGACCGCCGCGCGCAGTGCCTGCTCGTCGCGTGCCATCCGTCCAGTCTCTCAGCCGCCGGTCGCGAGTTCCCTCCGACGCATCGACGCGACCGCGATCGCGGCGGCGGCGACGCCGATGCCGAGCATCCAGAACCCGCCCGTCCAGTCGGTGTCCTCGCCCGCCGGAACGGGGGAGTGCGCGAACGGCGACAGGTCGACCAACGCGTCGGGCAGCTGCAGGATCGGGCCGAACGTGCCGAGGATCGCGCCGAGGCCGACGATCGTCCAGCCCACCGCGACCGTCGCCCGCGGGGCGAACGCGAACACGAGCAGCGTCAGGCCGAGGAAGACCAGGCACGCGGGCAGCTGCGCCGCCGCAGCCTCGAGGACGTTCGGGACCAGGTCGGCCGGGGCGTCGCCGGCGAGCGCGCCGAGCACGCCGGCCGCCGCCGAGGCGGCCAGCACGATGACGATCACCGCGGCGCCGACGATCGCGTACTCGAGCAGCCAGCGGACGCGCGGCACCGGGGTCGCGAGGACGAGCTCCGCCGTGCCGTGCGCCTCCTCCTGCCGCGCCCGGATGCCGACCTGCACGGCGCAGCAGGCCGCCAGGATGCCGACGACGCCGTAGAACGTCGCGATGAAGGCCTGCTCGAGCGTCGCGTCGTCGCCGATCGCGGCGCGCAGCGTGTCGACGATCTCCGGCGAGGTGCCCGCGGCCTGCTCGATGACCGACGAGAGCGAGGTGGCGAGGAGGCCGGTGGCGATGCCGCCCACCGTCCACGCCGCGAGGATGCCGGTGTTCAGTCGCCACGCCAGGCCGAAGGAGGACGACAGCGAGCCGCCGGCCGAGGCACGGCCTGCACGCCCGGCGACGAGGCTCGCACCCTGGTCGCGCACCGACTGCAGCCAGAACACCCCGGCGACCGCCACGGCCGCGAACGCCAGGGGCACCAGGAGCGGAAGCAGGTCGTTCTCGACGTAGGCGCCCGTCATCTGGCCGTACCCGATGGGCGAGAGCAGGCTCGGCCACGCGGGCGTCACGTGCTGCAGATCGTCGGTCGGGGTGCCGGCCGCATCGCCGATGCCGCGGAGGAGGTACGCCGCCAGCACGAACCCGACCGACCAGCTGTTCGCCGACCGCGAGGTGCGGAACAGCTGCGCGGCGACCAGCCCGAAGGCGAGGAACGCGACCCCGGAGGCCGCCATCGCCGCTCCCGCGGTGAACGAGCCCGCCGGGTCGAGCCCCGTCGCGATCCAGGCCACGGCGATGCCGAGCCCGAGCACGACGTTCGCGAGCACGCCGTGCACCACGGTCGCGACGGTCGGCAGGATTCGCCCGGCCGGCGTCGCCGCGATCAGCTCGGCCCGGCCCTGCTCCTCCTCGGCGCGGGTGTGCCGCACCGCGAGGAACGTGCTCATCAGGCCGCCCATGAGGGCGAGCCAGGCGAATAGGAGGAAGAATACGAAAGCGCCCTCGTCGGTGCCGTTCGGTGTGCCGCGGAAGATCAGGATCGTCCGCGTGGCGATCGCCACGGCGAGGATCTCCTCCCGGTCGGACTCCTCCCCGTACGTGTCGTCCACCGCCGAGACCGAGGCGTACGCGAGCAGCGACGTGCCGAGGATCCAGAGCAGCAGCTGCCACCGGTCGCGCCGGAGGCGCTGGCCGAGCAGTGCGGCGAGCTCGCTCACGCTCCGGCCCCCTCGCCGGCGGTGGCGAGCTCGTCGCCGTAGTGCCGGAGGAACAGCTCCTCGAGCGACGGCGGGGCGACGGTGAGCCCCTGCACGCCCATCCGTCCGAGCTCGGGCAGGAGGTCGGCGACCCGGTCGCTGTCGACGGTGAAGCTCACGCGTCCGTGGTCGACGACGACGTCGTGCACGCCCTCGATGGCGGGCGGCGCTCCCGCGCCGTCGGCGGCGAACGCGATCTGGGTGCGGGTGAGGTGGCGGAGCTCGGCGAGCGTGCCCGACTCGACCGTGCGCCCCGCGCGGATGATGCTCACCCGGTCGCACAGCTCCTCCACCTCGGAGAGGATGTGGCTCGAGAGCAGAACGGTCGCGCCCTCGGCCGCGACGCGCGCGATCTCCCGGTTGAAGACCTGCTCCATCAGGGGGTCGAGCCCGCTCGTCGGCTCGTCGAGGATGTACAGCTCGGCGGGCGTCGCGAACGCGGCGACGAGGGCGACCTTCTGCCGGTTGCCCTTGGAGTACGCGCGGCCCTTCTTGCGGGGGTCGAGCTGGAACACCTCGAGCAGGCGCTGACGCCGGGCGGTGTACGCGGCCCGGTCCTCGGTGCCGCCGCGCAGCCGCGACAGCAGGTCGATGGCCTCGCCGCCCGTGAGGTTCGGCCAGAGGCTCACGTCGCCGGGCACGTAGGCGACGCGCCGATGGAGCTCGGCGGCGTGCGTCCACGGGTCCTCGCCGAACAGGGTGGCCCGGCCGCCGGAGGCTCTGGCGAGCCCGAGCAGGATGCGGATGGTGGTGGACTTGCCGGCGCCGTTGGGCCCCAGGAATCCGTGGACCTCACCCGCTTCGACCTCGAGGTCGAATCCGTCGAGCGCGATGGTGCGGCCGAATCGCTTCTCGAGGCCGCGCGCACTGATCACTGTCGTCATAGACGGGGATGCTACGCCGATTTCACAAATTTGTGAATTCCCGAAACGGAATCGACGGCACTACTCCAGCGCGGCGAACTTCTCGATGTCGCCCTCGGTGCCCGAGACGATGATGAGGTCGTGGTTCGAGACCACCGTCTGCTCCGTCGCGTAGGTGAACGGCTTGCCCGGGCTCTTCACACCAACGACCGTGACCCGGTACCGGCTGCGCACGCCCGACTCGGTCAGATTCTTCCCGCGGATCGGTTTCGGCGGGTACATCTTCACGAGCGCGAAGTCGTCGTCGAACTCGATGAAGTCGAGCATCCGGCCCGAGACGAGGTGGGCTGTGCGCTCGCCGGCCTCCCGCTCGGGGTAGATCACGTGGTTCGCGCCGATGCGCTCGAGGATCTTGCCATGCGAGGCCGAGATCGCCTTCGCCCAGATCTGCGGGATCTTCAGGTCGACGAGGTTGGCGGTGATGAGCACGGATGCCTCCACCGACGACCCCACCGCGCACACGGCGATCGAGAAGTCCTGCGCCCCGATCTGCTTCAGCGCGTCGATGGACTTCGCGTCGGCGACCACGGCGTGGGTCACGCGCTCCGACCACTTCTGGACCAGCCCCTCGTCGGTGTCGACGGCGAGCACCTCGCGTCCGAGGCGGTCGAGCTGGCCGGCCGTCGCCGCGCCGAAACGGCCGAGGCCGATGACGAGGACGGGGGCGTCGTGTCTGATGCGATCAACCAACGATGGGCCTCTCTTCCGGTCGTTTGAACAGCTGCCGCTTCTGGCTGGCTGCGAGGGCGGCGGCGAGGGTGACGGTCCCGACACGGCCCATGAACATCGTCGCTGCCATCACGTACACGCCCGACGGCGGCAGCTCGGCGGTCAGGCCGGTCGACAGGCCGCAGGTCGCGAACGCCGAGATGACGTCGAACAGCACGTTCTCGAACGGCGCTTTCGTGATCTGCAGGATCACGATCGAGGACACCGCCACGATGGTCGCGCCCCAGAGCACGACGCTCACCGAGAGGCGGAGCATGTCGCGCGGGATGCGCCGGCCGAAGGCCTCCATCGAGGGGGCCCCGCGGGCCTCGGCGAACGCCGCGAGGAACAGCACCGCGAGCGTGGTCACCTTGATGCCACCGGCGGTGGATGCCGACCCGCCGCCGACGAACATGAGCATGCTGCTCACGAGCTGGCTCGACCCGTAGAGGTCGTGCATGTCGATCGTCGCGAAGCCGCCCGACCTCGTCATCATCGACATGAAGAACGACTGGTAGATCGTCGGCCCCGCGTCGAGGTGGCCGTAGGTCTTCGGGTTCGCGTGCTCGAGCAGCAGGAACATGGCCGCGCCCGCGACGAACAGGATCGTCGTGGTGGTGAGCGTGAGCTTGACATGCACGCTCCACTTGCGGGGCTGACGCCAGGCGCGAGCGAGCGCGAAGATCACGGGGAAGCCGAGGCTGCCGAGGAAGACCCCGATCATGAGCAGCGACTGGAACCAGTAATCGTCCACGAAGGGCGCGAGCCCGCCCGGATTCGGCGCGAAGCCGGTGTTCGTGAACGCCATGGCCGAGTAGTAGAAGCTGTACCAGGTCGAGTGCCACCAGTCGTACCCGGCGATCAGCATGCTCGGGATCATCGCGACCGCGATCACGACCTCGATGACGAGGGCGCTGATCGCGACCGTGGCGAGCAGCCCGCCCACCTCGCCGAGGCGCACCGCCTGCCGCTCGGCGACGGGGCCCACGTGGATGCGCGACGGGTTCGTGTCGCTCGCCGCGATGAGCTTGGCCCGCAGGCCGAGGCGCCGCGAGATGACGAGGCCGAGGATCGACGCGAGCGTGAGCACGCCGATGCCGCCGATGTTCACGCCGACGAAGACGAGCGTGTGACCGAACGGCGACCAGTACGTCGCCATGTCGACGGTCGCGAGGCCGGTGACGCAGATCACGGAGACGGCGGTGAACAGGGCGTCGTGCAGGGGGGCGCTCGAGCCCTCGCCGGCCCGGGCGATGGGCAGCGAGAACAGCAGCGTGAAGATGAGGATGAGCCCGGCGAAGATCAGGATCGCGAAGCGCGACGGCGAGTGCTTCACGAGCCCGTCGAGGGCGTCGCGGGCCCGGCCCAGCCAGGACCGCTGATCGAAGCGACCGCGCGGCCTCATCGCCCGAGTTGCCATGCAGCCCCCTCCGATGCCTCCGCGACGCGTGTGTCATGGTACTCCCCGGCGCGAATGACTAGCCTTGAGCCATGGCGGACATCTTCGACGTGGTGGCGGACCGGACCCGGCGCGACATCCTTGGCGTCCTCCTCGAACGCGAGACCGACGCGCCCCAGTCGGGCGGCGAGATCAGCGTGTCGGAGATCGTGACCGCCCTCGGCACCAGCCAGCCGACCGTCTCGAAGCACCTCAAGGTGCTGCGCGAGGCGGGGCTCGTGGCGGTGCGCGAGGAGGGGCAGCACCGGTATTACAAGCTCGACCGAGCTCCGCTCGAGCAGCTCGAGGACTGGCTCATCCCCTTCCTCTCCGACGGCGCCGCGGCCGATGCCGCGACGCTCGCGTCGGCCGAGTCCGCCGCGGCCGCCGCGGGGCTCAGCCAGGAGCAGCGCGCGTTCGCTTCCGCGATCGGCAAGGCGTTCGCCGAGACGGCGCAGAAGGTCACCTCGGTCGTCGGCCGCAAGTAGCGGTCACCAGACGAGCGCGAGCGCGATCGCGAACAGGGCGCACGAGACGGATGCCCCGCCCGCCCGCACGTGGTTCCACGCGAGCCATCCCGGACGGAAGGCGGCCCAGGCCCGGGCGAGCGAGGCGTCGTCGTCGGCTGCGGCGGCGAGCGCCGTGTTCCGCGGCACGTTCGCGCCACCCGTGACGACGACCACGCTCACCAGGTAGATCACGGCGGCGGCGGCGATCCACCACGCGGCGTCGCTGCCCGCGACGAATGCGAGCACCGCCACCGCGACCGCGACGAGCGCCGTCCCGAACAGCTCGAGCATGAGCGGGGGGCGAAGCGCCGTCACGTTGATGCCGCGCATGGCGCGGGCCGCGGCGGCGGCGGGCACGAGGTCGAGCCCCTGCACCACGAACCCCGAGAAGGCGAAGAACACCCCGCCGGCGACGCCGGAGCCCACGACGGAGGCGACGAGCAGGATCACGATGAGCGTCGACATCCCCTCAGTCTGGCGGAGCCTGCCGACCTCAGGAGAGGCGCTTGATCATCTCCAGCTCGAGTCCGCCGGGCGCGAGCTCGTACGGACGGCTGCTGCCGGTGAGCGTGAACCCGAGCTTCTCGTAGAACCGCTGGGCGCGGGGGTTGTCCTCATGCACTTCCAGTCGCAGCGTGGACCCGTACTGCGCGGCCCACTCCTCGACCGCGGCGAGGAGGCCCCGCGAGACGCCCCAGTCGTCGCCGCGCCGGTCGGGCGCGACGTAGACGCCGACGAGCATCGGCCCGGTCGCGGCATCCGGGAAGTAGCCGCCCATGTGCCCGACCCAGCGCTCGCCCTCGATGGCGACCACCGAGGTCTGTCCCGGCGTCTCGCCGCGGCGCGCACGCTGCCGCCACACGGCCTCCTCGACCTGCAGCGCGTGCTCGAGCGTCTCGCCGAAGGCGAGCGGATAGTCGCGCAGCATCTCGAGGCGGAGCGCCCGCACGGCCGCCCAGTCGTCCTCGCGCGTGGTGCGGATGATGAGGTTCGGGCGAGGCATCCTTCGACGCTATCGCAGGAGCCGGCGCACCCCGAACGGGGCACTTGGCCGAATCGGCTAGACTATCCCGAGGCTTTTCCCGCCCCCGGCAGCGGCACGCGCCGCCGGCTCGAGTTTCCAGTGAGGTACTGATGGGTTCCGTCATCAAGAAGCGTCGCAAGCGCATGGCGAAGAAGAAGCACCGCAAGCTGCTTCGCAAGACGCGCCACCAGCGTCGCAACAAGAAGTAGTCGCACGCACGACCACTGGCTGAGCGTCGGGCCTCGTCGGCCCGGCGCTTTTCGCTGCGCCCTTCGGCGTACCCTGAGAGGGTGACCCAGCACCGCCTCACCCTCGTCGGCAAACCCGGATGCCACCTCTGCGACGATGCCCGCGACGTGGTCGCCGCGGTGCGCGAGGAGGTCGCGGCACAGCCCGACGCACCCGAGTTCGCGTTCGAAGAGCTCTCCATCCTCGACGACCCGGCGCTCGCGGAGCGGTACGCCGAGGAGATCCCCGTCGTGCTCATCGACGACGACGTGCACGGTTACTGGCGCATCGACCCCGTTCGGCTGAAGTCCGCACTGCTCGAGGCCGGCCGGTAGAGCCGGGTCCGCCACTCGTCAAGGCCTGGCCGCCCGACCGCCGCGGCGCCTTGACTTGGGGCATGGACGGGCAGCGAGACATCCGACCCGCCGGCCGGCGCGAGCCGGCCGACCTGCACGACCCGGCGGGCCGGCACGGACCGGTCGACGGGCGCGCGCCCGACGCCGAGGTGCTCATCATCGGAGCCGGCCTCACCGGGCTGTGCACGGCGATCATGCTCGCCGAACGCGGCGTGCGGGTCCTCGTCGTGGAGCAGGGGAGCCCGGGCGAGCTCGCGAGCGGGCGCAACACCGGCAAGGCGACCCTGCTGCAGGGCACCCGGCTCGCGACCATCCGACGTCACCACCCCGCCCGGCTCGTGCGCGCGTACGTCGACGCCAACCGATCGGGGCAGCACTGGCTCCGCGCGTTCTGCGAGCGCGAGGGCGTGCCGTTCCGCGAGGCGACCGCGTACAGCTACGCCCAGTCGCCCGAGGGACTCGAACGCGTCGACGCCGAAGTCGCCGCCGCCCGAGAGGCGGGCCTGCCGGTCGAACGCGTCGACCGGCTCGACGTGCCCTTCCCGCTGCTCGGCGCCGCCGCGCTGCCCGGCCAGCTCGCCCTCGACCCGGCCGAACTCGTCGCCGCACTCGCCCGGGCCGCGGAGGCGGCGGGGGTGCGGATCGTCACCGGGGTGCGCGCGCTCGGCGTCCGGGCGGCCGACCCGGTCGTGGTGCGCACCGCGCGCGGCATGCTCACCGCCGAACGCGTCGTCATCGCCACCGGCACGCCCATCCTCGATCGCGGGCACTACTTCGCCAAGCTCTCGCCGTCGCGGTCGCAGATCGCGTCGTTCACGCTGCCGTCGAACGCCCCGGACGGGCTGTTCATCTCCGTCGACCAACCCGTGCGGAGCATCCGACGTGCCGGTTCCGGCGGCCAGGAGCGGCTCTGGATCGGTGGCGGCTCCGTCGATGTCGGCGACACCGAACGGCTGGCCGTCGAACGCCGACGCCTGCTCGACTGGGCGGCCGCCTGGTTCCCCGACGCGGCGGATCCAGTCGTCTGGGCCGCGCAGGACTACGAGTCGTTCAACCGGCTGCCGTTCGTCGGGCGGATGCCCCGCGGCCGCGGGCGCGTCTTCCTCGCCACCGGTTACGCGAAATGGGGACTCACGAACGCCGCCGGCGCCGCCATCCGGCTCACCGCCGAACTCCTCGCCGACCAGGGCGCCCGCCGACCCGGATGGGCGCAGGTCATCGGCACCCGCCTCACCGTGCCGGCCGACCTCGCCGCCGGCGCGCTCGGCAACGCCAAGGTGCTCGGTCGCGCGGTCACCGGCTGGGCCCGCGCCCTCACGACCCCCGAGACCACGGATGCCCCCGCCGACGGCGAGGGGACGGTCGGGCGGCGAGGCATCCGTCCGGTGGCGACCGCGACCGTCGATGGTGACACCTGCCGGGTGTCGGCGGTGTGCCCGCACCTCGGTGGGATCGTGCGGTGGAACTCCGCTGAGCAGACCTGGGACTGCCCGCTGCACGCCTCGCGGTTCACCGCCGACGGGCGCCGGATCGAGGGGCCCGCGCTCCGCGATCTCCCGCGCCTGCCGGCGGCGTCGCAGATCTAGCCGAGTCGCACGTCCGCCGCCTAGGGTGGCGGCAGGGGGTCGGTGAGCGCCCCCCACCGCCATGCAGAGGGGGATCCAATTGGCTCGGGAGTTCCAGGGGAAGATCGAACTCGACGTCCGTGACTCGGTCGGCGACTGGGAGGCGTTCCTCCCAGATACGGCGCCCGAGGGCGCCCCGAACGTGCTCGTGGTGCTGTACGACGACACCGGCCAGGCGGCGTGGTCGCCCTACGGCGGCCGGATCAACATGCCCACGATGGAGCGGCTCGCGGCCGACGGGCTGACCTACACGCAGTGGCACACCACTGCGCTGTGCTCGCCGACGCGATCGACCTTCCTCACCGGCCGCAACCACCACTCGAACGGCTTCGCGACGATCTCCGAGTCGTCGACCGGCTTCCGGGGTTACAACTCGCACATCCCGCCGGAGAACGTGCCGATGGCGCACCTGCTCCGCGACGCCGGATGGGCGACGTTCTGGGTCGGAAAGAACCACAACGTGCCGATCGACGAATGGACGGCCGGTGCGTCCAAGAAGAACTGGCCGCTCGCGCAGGGCTACGACCGCTTCTACGGGTTCATCGGCGGCGAGACGAACAACTGGTACCCGTCGCTCGCCGAGGACAACCACTACATCGAGCAGCCCTACACCCCTGAAGAGGGCTACCACCTCTCCAAGGACCTCGCCGATCAGGCGCTGAAGATGATCCGCGACGTCAAGCAGACCGAGCCCGACAAGCCCTGGTACCTCTGGTTCTGCCGCGGCGCGAACCACGCGCCGCACCACGCGCCGCAGGAGTACATCGACAAGTACAAGGGCGCCTTCGACGACGGCTACGAGGCGTACCGCGAGTGGGTGCTCGCGCGCATGCTCGAGAAGGGCATCCTGCCCGAGGGCACCGAACTCACCCCCCTCAACCCGATGCCGGAGGGCACGTTCTCCGAGACCGACCGGGTGCGGCCCTGGGCCGAGCTCAGCGACGAGGAGAAGGCGATGTTCTGCCGCATGGCCGAGGTGTACGCCGGCTTCAGCGAGTACACCGACGCCCAGGTCGGCCGCATCATCGACTACCTCGAGGAATCCGGGCAGCTGGAGAACACGCTCGTCATCTACGCCGCCGACAACGGCGCCTCCGGTGAGGGCAGCCCGAACGGTTCGGTCAACGAGGGCAAGATCTTCGGCGGCTACCCCGACTCGCTCGAGGAGAACCTCCGCCTCGTCGACAAGCTCGGCAGCCCCGACACCTACAACCATTACCCGACCGGGTGGGCTGCAGCGTTCTCGACGCCGTACCGCATGTTCAAGCGGTACGTCTACCAGGGCGGGGTCTGCGACCCGCTCGTCATCTCGTGGCCCGCCGGTATGAAGGCGCGCGGCGAAGTGCGCAACCAGTACCACCACTCGACCGACATCGTCGCGACCATCCTCGATGCCTGCGGTGTCGAACTGCCCGACGAGTACAACGGCGTCACCCAGCGTCCGCTCGACGGCGTCTCGATGCGGTACAGCTTCGACGCCGAGCCCGACGGTGCCACGCAGAAGCAGACGCAGTACTACGAGATGTTCGGCAACCGCGGCATCTGGCACGAGGGCTGGAAGGCGGTCACCGAGCACGGTCCGATCAGCGGGCGCGGGAAGTACGAGGAGGACGTCTGGCAGCTCTTCCACACCGACGTCGACCGGGCCGAGGCCCACGACCTCGCGGCGGAGCATCCTGAGAAGCTCGAAGAGCTGAAGGAGCTGTGGATGTCGGAGGCGAAGCGCAACCTCGTGCTGCCGCTGAACGACCTCGCGATCATCGCCAACCCCGAGGACTTCGACCTCTTCGTCAACAAGATGGAGTTCCACGTCCCGGTGCCGCCGTCGGGCCAGTACACGTACTATCCGGGCACGTCGGAGGTGCCCGAGCGGTCGGCGGCGAACACGCACGGCGTCTCGTACAAGGTGCTCGCCGAGGTCGACCTCACGCCCACGACCGAGGGCGTGATCTTCGCCCACGGATCCCGGTTCGGCGGCCATGCCCTGTTCGTGAAAGACGGGCAGATCGTCTACGTGTACAACTTCCTCGGCGTCCCGCCGATCTACCGGGTGGCCGCGCCGGCGCCCACCTCGGGGCCGCACATCATCGGCGTCGACTTCACGAAGGAGCGGATGGGTGACTACCGGGAGGGCATCGGGCCGCTGAAGCTGTACATCGACGACCAGCAGGTCGCGGAGACCGAGATCCGCACGGTGCTCGGCCACTTCTCGCTCTGCGGCGAGGGGCTGTGCATCGGGTACGACTCGGCCGACGCCGTCGCCGCCGACTACGCCGGGTCGAACTTCCCGTTCGTGAACGGTGAGATCCGCAAGGTCGTGTTCGACATCGCCGACGACGCGTACGTCGATCTGGAAGCGCACCTCGCGGCGGCCATGGCCCGCGACTGACGTGACCGGAGCCCGCCCGCTTCCGTCGTGGTCCGACGGGCCGACCCGCGACGCGATCCTCGCGTTCGTGGAGTCGGTCTCGTCGGGCCCCGACGCGCTGCCCGAGGCCGAGCGCGTCGCCGTCTTCGACAACGACGGCACACTGTGGACCGAGAAGCCCATGCCGGTGCAGCTGCACTTCATCGTCGAGGGCTGGAAGCGCCAGGCCTCCGCCGACCCATCGCTCGCCGACCGCCAGCCGTACCGCGCGGCCGTCAGCGGGGACCTGGCCTGGCTCGGCGGCGCCCTCGATCGCCACTACGCGGGCGACGACACCGACCTGAAGCAGATGATCGGCGCGATCCTCGGGTCGACGGCGCACGAATCGGTCGAGCGGTACGCGGAGCAGGTCGCCGCCTTCTACCGTGAGGCGAGGCATCCCGTGCTGCACCGGCCGTACCGCGAGGCGATCTACCAGCCGATGCTCGAACTGCTGCGGCACCTCGAGCAGCACGGCTTCACGACCTACCTCGTCTCGGGCGGCGACCGCGACTTCATGCGGCCGATGAGCGCCGAGTACTACGGCATCCCCGTCGAACGGGTCATCGGGTCGGCGGTCGGCCTCGAGTACGACGAGGCCTCGAACGAGGTGCGCTACGGCACCGCCTTCGACTTCATGGACGACGGCCCCGAGAAGCCGATCCGCATCTGGACCGCCATCGGCCGGCGCCCGATCCTCGCGGCCGGGAACTCCAACGGCGACGTGCCGATGCTCACGTACGTCGGCGGAGCGCCCCGATCGCTCAGCCTCCTCGTCCACCACGACGACGACACCGGCCGCGGCGATCAGCCCTACGACGCCGGCGCGGAGCAGGCGCTCGCCGCGGCATCCGAGCACGGGTTCACGGTCGTGAGCGTCCGCCGCGACTGGGCGACCGTCTTCCCGGCCGACGCCGAGCGGGATGCCTCGGGCTGAGCGGCCTCACCCGATGCCGTGATGGATGCCTCGGGGCGACCTCGGGCTGAACGGCCGCTCAGGCCGCGTCGCGGACGCAGCGGAAGCCGATGTGGCTCGTCGCCGTGTCGTCGGACTGCGGCGAGCGGGCCGCGGGCCGGTACCTGAGGCAGTACTCGGGCGAGCAGAGGTGCGACCCGCCCTTCAGCACCCGGCGGGGGATCCGCGAGCCGGGCTCGGCCGACGCGGCGGCGAGCAGATTCGGCCGGGCGCCCGCGTCGACCGCGGCGTCTTCGGCACCCGGTACGAGGTGGCGGGGCGTGTAGTAGTCGGTCGTCCACTCCCAGACGTTGCCGGCGACGTCGTACAGGCCGTAGCCATTGGCCGGATACGTCATCACGGGGGAGGTGCCGGCCCAGCCGTCGGGCACGTCGGTCTCGTACGGGAAGTGCCCCTGCCACCGGTTGGCCATGACGCGGCCGTCGGGTCGTTCCTCATCGCCCCACGCGAAGCGCGCGCCGTCGAGGCCGCCGCGGGCGGCGTACTCGAGCTCGGGTTCCGTCGGCAGCCGCTTCCCGGCCCACGCGGCGTAGGCGGAGGCATCCTCGAAGCTCACCTGCACGACCGGGTGATCGCCGCGTTCGTCGAGGGCGTCGGGCCCGTCGGCACCGAACGGGCGACGCCACGACGCTCCGGCCCCCCATCGCCACCACTGACGCCAATCGCGCAGGTCGACGGGGCCGGGCGTCGGGGTGAAGACCAGGCCGCCGGGCACGAGGTCGGCCGGGTCGGCGCCGGGGAACTCGGCGGGGTCGAGCGGACGCTCGGCGACGGTGACGTAGCCGGTGTCCTCGACGAAGGCGGCGAACTGCCGGGTCGTCACCGGGTGGATGTCGATCTCGAACGCCGCGACCTCGCGCTCGTGCACCGGCGTCTCGTCGGCGTAGAACTCGGCGGAGCCCATGCGGAACCGTCCCGCGGGCACCCGCACCATCGGCGTCGTCTCGGTCACCCTCCGAGCCTACGCGGCGTCCGCGCCTCCCCTCGCCTTCCTCTTCCCCTTGCCTTCCCTGCTCCTCCTATCCAGTGATGTCGCTCAAACCGCTGCCATTCGGGGTGCTCAACGACGGTTCGAGCGACATCGTGCGCCGACGGGTGAGTGGAGGACTCGGGGCGCCGGGGAGGCGCGGGCAGCACCGGGCGGACGCCCGCCGCCGGTGAAGCGTCCCTCCACAGGGCGGCGGCGGGGTGAGCCGTCGACGGTGCCGGAAGGGCTTCGACGGGTGGAGGTGGGCGAGGCGAGACTGCCGAGGTGCGCCCACCCACTCCGCTACCGGCAGAGCTCAGCACTCGGGCGTTCGCCGTGGGCGAGGCGCTCCGGGCGGGGGCGAAGGAGGGGAGGCTGCGAGGACGCGATCTCGCGCGTCCGTTCCACGGGGTGCGGATGCCCGCCCAGGAGCCGCCGACCTTCCTCGAGCGGTGCCAGGCGAAACTCGTCACGATGCGGCCGGGCGATGTGTTCAGTCATGCGACGGCCGCGGCGCTCCATGGAATCGTCCTGCCGCGGCGCGTGCGGGAAGCGATCGTCGAAGAGATCGACGTCGCCGGCTTCGCGCCTCGGGCGATTCCACGCGGTCGAGGAGTCCGTGGTCACCGGCTCGCGAGCGGCGGCACGGAGGTCGGGCTGCTCGCAGGCCTGCCCATCGTTTCGCCCGAGGATGCGTGGTGTCAGCTCGCGACCCTCGTCACCGTGCGGGAGCTGGTCGTGGCGGGAGACTCTCTGCTGCGTCGGCACGCGCCTCGTTCAAGCCTCGATGCTCTCGGGCGTGCGCTCCGTCGCCATGCCGGTCGCCGCGGACATCGCGCGCTCGCCGCCGCGTTCCCGCTACTGCGGGCGAACACCGATTCACCCCAGGAGACGCTCCTCCGTCTCGACCTTCGCGACGCCGGCCTGCCGGAACCACGAGTCAATTACGCGGTGACGGATGCCTCGGGCCGGTTGATCGCGATCGCCGATCTCGCCTACCCCGAGTACCGCGTGATGCCGGAGTACGACGGTGATCAACACCGCACCGACGATCGGCAGTACGCCAGGGACATCCATCGTCATGACGAGCTCGCGGCCGAGGGCTGGCGCGCGATCCGCTTCACGAAGCGCCATCGCGGTGCGGCGCGTGTCGCTCGCATCGAGGAGGTGCGCCTGGCGCTGCGCGAGCGTGGCTGGACGGGCTCGATCGGCACGTGATGTCGCGCGATCCGTCGTCATTCCTCGCGCGTGAGGTCGAGTTGCGCGACATCACCCGCCCGCGCGGCCTACGGCAGCAGGCGCGTGGGGCCGCGGAAGAGGTACGTCGTCTCGCGGATGGAGTGCTCGTGCAGCATGAGCATCAGCACCCGGGCGAGGCCCATGCCGAACCCGCCGTGCGGCGGCACGCCGTAGCGGAAGAAGTCGAGGTAGAACCCGAGCTCCTCGGGGTCGAGCCCCTTCTCCTTCGCCTGCTCGACGAGCACGTCGACGCGGTGCTCGCGCTGCGCGCCGGTGGAGATCTCGACGCCGTTGTAGATGAGGTCGTACGAGTTGGTGAGACCCGGGTCGCCCTCGTGGCGCATGTGGTAGAACGGCCGGATGCTCGAGGCGTAGTCGGTGAGGAAGACGAACTCGTGCCCGAGCTCCTCCTTCACGTACTCCGAGATGCGACGCTCGCCCTCGGGGTCCATGTCGGCGTCGGCGCGGGGCACGACGTAGCCGCGGTCGGCGACGATCTGCTTCGCCTCGGCGAGCGGGATGCGCGGGAACGGACGGCTGGGCACGACGACCTCGACGCCGAAGAGCTCGCGGATCTCGTCGCCGTGCTTGTCGGCCACGGCCTGGAAGCCGGCGACGAGGAGCTCCTCGTGGAGAGCCATGACGTCTTCGTGCGACTCGATCCAACTGATCTCGGTGTCGATCGAGGTGAACTCGGTCGCATGCCGGCTCGTGAACGAGGGGTCGGCGCGGAACGCGGGGCCGACCTCGAACACGCCGCCGAAGCCCGCGGCCTGCGCCATCTGCTTGAAGAACTGCGGGCTCTGCGCGAGATAGGCCTTGGTTTCGAAGTACTCGACCTCGAACAGCTCGGCGCGCGACTCGGAGGCCGAGGCCATGAGCTTCGGCGTCTGGATCTCGATGAGGCCCTTCTCGACCCAGACGCCGCGGAGGGCGTGCAGGAAGGTCGTCTGCACGCGGAAGATGAGGTTCTGCTTCGGCTGACGCAGGTCGAGGAATCGCCAGTCCATGCGCTTGTCGAGCCCCGAGTCGGCGGCGATCGGGGTCTCGAGCGCGGCCGAGACGACCTCGAGCGAGCCGATCTTCACCTCGAGGCCGCCGAGCTTCACGCGCTCGTCGTGCTTCAGCTCGCCGGTGACCCGCACGAACGAGCCGTGCGAGAGGCCGGAGATCGCCTCGGTCAGCTCGAGCGCGGCGGCCGAGCCGGGCCCGTCGGCCGGGGCATCCTCGGCGAGTTCGCGGGTCGCGGGGTTCACCAGCTGGGCGGCGCCGGACTCGTCGCGGAGGATGACGAACTGCACCTTCTTCTGATCGCGGACGGTCTCGACCCATCCGGCGACGGTGACGGGGCCGTCTGGCAGGGCGGCGAGGTCCGAGATGAGGGTGCGTGAAGTCACAGCGCACTATCCTACCCGCGGCCCGGATCTCGGCGGTTTCAAAGGAATCGCCTCTCTAGACTGGAAGCCGTGCCGGCCGAGCAGATCCATCTCGTGCGCCATGGCGAGGTGTTCAACCCCCAGGGCGTGCTCTACGGTCGGCTCGACGGCTTCGGGCTCTCCGACCTCGGTCGCCGGATGGCGCAGGCCGCTGCCGACGACCTGGCCGCCCGCAACCGTCCGGTCGTCGCCCTCGCCGCGTCGCCGTTGCAGCGGACCCGTCAGTCGGCTGAGCCGATCTCGGAGGCCTTCGGCGTGACCGCCTCGGTCGACGAGCGCCTCATCGAGCCCGAGAACCGGTTCGAGGGCAAGCGCATGGGCGGGCGCGGGTCGGCGCTCCGCGACGTGCGCAACTGGGCATTCCTCGTGAACCCCTGGGAGCCGAGTTGGGGCGAGCCGTTCCGGCACATCGCCACGCGCATGCTCGCCGCGATGGAGGACGCCTGGCAGGCCGCCGACGGCGGCGACGTGGTGCTCGTGAGCCACCAGCTGCCGATCTGGATGGTGCACCGGCGTCTCGCGGGCGAGTCGCTCGCGCACGATCCGCGCCGACGCCGATGCGCGCTGTCCAGCATCACCACGTTCGAACGCCGCACGCTCGCGAGCGGGCGCGGCGCGACCGCGACCCGCTTCGTGGAGGTCGGCTATCGCGATCCGGCGGCGGGCCTCGGCGCGCGCGCCACCGATGTGGGGGCGGTGTGAGCATGCAGCGGATGCCTCGACCCCAGCGTCGCGCGCGTATCGGCGCCCGCTTCGCGTCGGCGACGGCGGCCGGTCTCGCGGCCGTCCTGCTCCTCGCAGGGTGCAGCTCCGACCCGCTCGCGGAGCAGTACCGCGAGGGCAGTGGCAAGAACTACATCGCCGGCGACGGCTCGGTCGCGGAGTTCGCGGCCGACCAGCGCGGCGAACCCGTCTCCTTCGAGGGGACCACGGTCGACGGCGGCACCTTCGACTCGGCCGACTCGCTCGGCGAGGTGACGGTCGTGAACTTCTGGTACGCCGGCTGCGCCCCGTGCCGCGTCGAGGCGCCGATCCTGCAGCAGGTGCACGAGGACTTCGGCGACGACGTGACCTTCGTGGGCGTCAACGTCCGCGACCAGGCGGGCACCGCCCGTCCGTTCGAGGAGGACTTCGGCATCACCTACCCGTCGATCCTCGACGTCGACGAGGGACGCGTGCAGTACGCGTTCGCCGGCAAGGTGCCGGCGGCTGCGGTGCCGACGACTCTCGTGCTCGATCAGGAGGGACGCGTCGCCGCGCGCATCCTCGGGCAGATCGAGGATGACTCGATCCTGTCCTCCATCGTGGGCGACCTCGTCGCCGAGGGCGCCTGACCGTGGGACCGGGCGATCTCGTCTTCAGCGGTCAGCTCGTCGTGGCGATCCCGATCGCGCTCGCCGCGGGGCTGATCTCCTTCCTGTCGCCCTGCGTGCTGCCACTCGTGCCCGGATACCTCGGCTACCTCGGCGGATTCACGGATGCTTCGGCCGAGGCATCCGTCGAGCGTCGCAACCGGCGCCGGCTGCTGCTCGGCGTCGCGCTGTTCGTGGCGGGCTTCACCGCCGTGTTCCTCGTCTACGCGGTGCTCGCGGGCGCCGCCGGCGCGTGGCTGCGCGCCTGGCAGGATCCGATCACCCGGGTCCTCGGCGTGGTGCTCATCGTCATGGGCCTCGTGTTCGTCGGGCAGTTCACCTTCCTCCAGCGGCAGCTGAAGCCGAGCTGGCGCCCGGCGACGGGGCTCGCGGGCGCGCCGCTGCTCGGCATCGTCTTCGGCCTCGGCTGGACGCCGTGCATCGGCCCGGCGCTTGCCGCGGTGCTGAGCCTCAGCCTGAACGCGGAGTCGGCGTGGCGCGGCGCCGTGCTGGGGCTCGCGTACTGCATCGGGCTCGGCATCCCGTTCCTGCTCGTCGCGTTCGGATTCGGCTGGGTGACCGGCTCGATGGCGTTCCTGCGCCGGCACATCCGCACCATCAACCTCATCGGCGGGGGCCTGCTCATCGTCATCGGCATCGTCATGGTGTCGGGGCTGTGGACCGCGTGGATGACCCAGCTGCAAGGGGTGATGAGTGGCATCGACCTCGTCCTCTGACCCGCTCCGGCCGAGCGACCACATCGACTCCGCCGACCCCGACGACGACGGCGGCGCGGGCGGCGGCGGACCCGGCATCGCGCAGCCGAAGCTCGGTTTCGTCGGCTGGCTGCGCTTCGCCTGGCGGCAGCTCACGAGCATGCGCACCGCGCTGCTGCTGCTCCTGCTGCTCGCGATCGCCGCGGTGCCCGGCTCGCTCGTGCCGCAGCGCTCCAGCGACCCGAACGGCGTCACGCAGTACTTCCAGGACAACCCCGACCTCGCGCCGGTGCTCGACTCGTTCCAGATGTTCGACGTGTACACGTCGGCGTGGTTCTCCGCGGTGTACCTGCTGCTGTTCGTGTCGCTCATCGGCTGCATCATCCCGCGCACGAAGCACCACCTCGAGGCGCTTCGCGCCCGGCCGCCGCGCACGCCCGTCCGGCTCTCCCGGCTCGCCGGGTACACCGAGCGCGAGCTGTCCCCGGGCGCCGACGCGGCGACGGCGATCGAGGATGCCGCGAAGCGGCTGAAAGGGCTGGGGTACCGGGTCGAGCGGTACGAGCTGCGGGGCGAGGCATCCGTCTCCGCGGAACGCGGCTACCTGCGGGAGACCGGCAACCTCGTGTTCCACACGGCGCTCCTCGGCGTCCTCGTCGCCGTCGGCATCGGCGGCGGGTTCGGGTTCTCGGGCCAGCGGGTGCTCGTCGAGGGGCAGTCGTTCGTGAACACCCTCGCGGCGTTCGACTCGTTCAACCCCGGACGCTTCTTCGACGGCGAGAGTCTCGAGCCGTACCGGCTCACGCTCGACGGGCTCGA
This sequence comes from Agromyces sp. G08B096, assembly GCF_040267705.1. Taxonomy (NCBI): domain Bacteria; kingdom Bacillati; phylum Actinomycetota; class Actinomycetes; order Micrococcales; family Microbacteriaceae; genus Agromyces; species Agromyces sp. G08B096. The sequence continues at coordinate 3,185,029 of NZ_CP158374.1, read as the reverse complement.
CGCGGTGTACGAGACGCAGAACGCGAACGCCATCGGCCAGCCGATCGACTTCACCGCGCGGGTCACGGTCGACGGCGAGGGCGACGGCGAGGGCGCCGAGGAGCGCACGGTCAAGGTCAACGAGCCGCTCCACACGCACGGCACCGACGTGTACCTGCTCGGCAACGGGTACGCGCCGACCATCACCGTGCGCGATCCCGACGGGGAGGTGGTCTTCACCGACTCGGTGCCGTTCCTCCCGCAGGACGCGAACCTCACCTCGATCGGCGTGGTCAAGGTGCCCGACGGCCTGCCCGAGCAGCTCGGCATGGTGGGCTTCCTCTACCCGACGCAGAGCACGCTGGAGACCGGCGCCTACACGTCGACGTACCCCGACCTCGTCTACCCGGTGCTCACGCTCAACGTGTACGAGGGCGACCTCGGCATCGACGGCGGCACGCCCACCTCGGTGTACGCGCTCGACACGTCGGAGATGACGCAGCTCACAGGCGGGCAGACGGGCGTCGACTCCGTCGAGCTCATGCCGGGGGAGACCGCCGATCTGCCGGACGGACGAGGCACGGTCACCTTCGAGAACGCCTCGCCGGATGCCGCGGAGGGCGACTACTCCGAGAGCGTCAAGCGGTTCGCGTCGTTCGACATCCACCGCGACCCGACGCAGGTGTGGGTGCTCGTCTTCGCCATCGCGATCCTCGCGGGTCTCTTGACCTCGCTGTTCGTGCCGCGCCGCCGCATCTGGGTGAAGGCCGCGACGCGACCGGACGGCCGGGTCGTGCTCGAGTACGCCGGGCTGGCCCGCGGCGAGGACCCCGGCCTCGACGCCGCGGTGCGCGCCCTCGCCGACGCGCACGCTGGCCCGGTGCGCGCGGACGAATCCGCTGATGAATCCCCGAAACCCACGACGTAAGGTGGTCCCGTGACGTTCACGCTCGACGAGATCTCGGTCCTCTGCCTCTACTCGGCGCTGGCCGTGTACGCGATCGCGTTCATCGCGTACTCGATCGACCTCGCGCGCCGCGGCGCGGCGGCGACGAAGGCGGCGGATGCCTCGGCCGGGCAGCCCGCTGCGGTCGAGGCCGCGGTGGTCGGCGCCGGGGTGTCGGCGGGCGCGGCCACGTATGGCCCGCGAGGCGCGGCGTCGACGGGCACCGGTGCGACTCCGTCCGGCGTGTCAGCGGCTGACGGCGCGGCGGACGGCGAGCCCGGCCGGTCCCGCTCCCGGTGGCAGAAGGCGACCGACGCCGGGGCATCCGTCGACTACGGCCGTTCGCCCTCGCTCCGCGTCGCCGTCGCGATGACGGTGCTGGCGTGGGCGCTGCACCTCGCGGCCACCGTGCTCCGCGGCTTCGCCGCCGGCCGCGTGCCGTGGGCGAACATGTACGAGTTCGCGATGACGGGCACGCTCGTCGTCACGACCGTCTTCCTCGTCGTGCTGCTCGTGGCCAAGCAGGACCTCCGCTTCCTCGGCACGTTCGTCACCGGACTCGTGCTCGTGCTGCTCGGGGTGGCCGCGGTGAACTTCCGCGTCGAGGTCGCCCCGCTGCCGCCGGCGCTGCAGTCGGTGTGGCTCGTGATCCACGTCTTCGTGGCCACCGCCTCCGTCGGCTTCTTCGCCCTCGGCTTCGCGCTCTCGGTCGTGCAGCTCATGCAGGCCCGCCGTGAGGCGCTCGTCGCGAGCGCTGCGGCCGTGAAGCAGTCGTTCCTCGCCACCCTGCCCGACTCGACCTCGCTCGAGAACCTCGCGTACCGGGTGAACATCATCGGGTTCATCCTCTGGACGTTCACCCTCATGGCGGGCGCGATCTGGGCCGAGAAGGCCTGGGGCCGGTACTGGGGCTGGGACACCAAGGAGGTGTGGACCTTCATCATCTGGGTGGTCTACGCCGGGTACATCCACGCCCGCGCGACGCGGGGCTGGCGCGGCTCCCGGTCGGCGTGGCTCGCGATCATCGGCTTCTCGACGGTGCTGTTCAACTTCACCGTGGTGAACCTCTTCTTCAAGGGCCTCCACGCGTATTCGGGGCTGTAAGCAGCTCCTCCCGAAGTCGTGAGCGGTGGGCCGTGAGCCGGGTACGTCTGGCAGGCCTGCCGGGCGTGAGAGCGTTTGCAGCGCGCGGGCGTGAGCGTCTGCTCGCTCGAGTCACGGTGCCGCTCTCGCGTTGCAAGCGCTTGCATTCCTCCGCGTCCCGCTGCTAGCGTCGCGAGCGATGTCGGAGGCACGCGGTCGTGCCCCTTGAGCCTCGGGAGTCGATGATGACGCAGAGCGCACGCGCGCGCAGATGGTTCGCAGCGATGGTGACGGGAGCGCTCGCGGCCTCCGCGGTCGTCGTGCTCCCGGCCCTTCCGGCCGCGGCGGAGGATCGCACCTTCGCGCTGGTCGGCAGCCTGCAGTCCGAGCTCGGCTGCCCGGCCGACTGGGCGCCCGAGTGCGCCGAGACCGAGCTCGCCGCGACCGACACCCCCGGCATCCACGCCGCGGAGTTCACGGTGCCGGCCGGCAGCTACGAGTACAAGATCGCCGTCAACGACACCTGGGACGAGTCGTACGGCCTGAACGGCGGCGGCGACAACATCCCGCTCACCGTCGCCGGCGACACGCGCGTGCGCGTGCTGTTCGACGACACCACCCACCGCGTGGGCCTCGAGCTCCTCGACGTCCGCGGCGCCTACGACGAGGCATCCGACGCGGCCCTCGCCGCCGACCCGGTGCGCCAGCCCGGCAGCGACGAGCAGTTCTACTTCGTGATGACCGACCGGTTCGCGAACGGCGACCCGGCCAATGACACGGGCGGCCTCGAGGGCGACGCGCTCACGACCGGCTTCGACCCGACCCACAAGGGCTTCTACCAGGGCGGCGACCTCGCGGGCCTGCGCTCGCAGCTCGACTACATCGAGGGTCTCGGCACCACGGCGATCTGGCTCACCCCGAGCTTCAAGAACCGTCCGGTGCAGGGCGAGGGCGCGAACGCGAGCGCCGGCTACCACGGCTACTGGGTCACCGACTTCACCCAGATCGATCCCCACCTCGGCACGAACGCCGAGCTCGAGGCGCTCATCGCCGACGCGCACGAGCGCGGCATCAAGGTCTACTTCGACATCATCACGAACCACACGGCCGACGTCATCGACTACGCCGAGGGCGAGTACGCGTACATCGACCAGGCGACCGAGCCCTACCGCGACGCCAGCGGCACGCCCTTCGACCCCGCCGACTACGCCGACGCCGACACGGGTGCCGACTTCCCGGCGCTCGACGCCGCCACGAGCTTCCCGTACACCCCCGTGCTCGAGCCCGGGGAGGAGACGCTGAAGGTCCCGGCATGGCTCAACGACCCGACGCTCTACCACAACCGGGGCGACTCGACGTGGGAGGGCGAGTCGGTCACGTACGGCGACTTCGTCGGCCTCGACGACCTGATGACGGAGCATCCCACCGTCGTCAACGGCTTCGTCGACGTCTACGAGCAGTGGATCGACCTCGGCATCGACGGCTTCCGCATCGACACGGCCAAGCACGTGAACTTCGAGTTCTGGGAGCAGTGGTCGGCTGACGTGCTCGAGTACGCGCACGGCCTCGGCAAGGACGACTTCTTCATGTTCGGCGAGGTCTACGACGCCGACCCGGTGAAGCTCAGCCCCTACGTCCGCAAGACCGACATGAACTCGGTACTCGACTTCACCTTCCAGTCCCAGACGGTCAGCTTCGCGGCCGGCAACTCGGCGAAGAACCTCCAGTCGCTCTTCGCGGGCGACGACTACTACACGACGCCCGACTCGTCGGCGACCGCGCTGCCCACCTTCCTCGGCAACCACGACATGGGCCGGATCGGATACTTCCTCCAGTCGACGGATGCCCCGCTGCAGCGCGACGAGCTCGCCCACGAGCTGCTCTTCCTCACCCGCGGACAGCCCGTCGTCTACTACGGCGACGAGCAGGGCTTCGCCGGCACCGGCGGCGACCAGAGCGCGCGCCAGACGCTGTTCCCGTCGCAGGTGTCGGAGTACACCGGTCAGACGCTCGTCACGGGCGAGCCGTTCGGCACCGGCGAGCACACGTCGACGGATGCCCCGCTCTACGAGCACATCGCCGGGCTCGCGGCGCTCCGCGCGGCGCATCCGGCCCTCTCGACCGGCGCGCAGATCGAGCGCTACGCCGATTCGGGCGCCGGGGTCTACGCGTTCAGCCGCGTCGATCGCGACGAGCGGGTCGAGTACCTCGTGGCCGCGAACAACTCGGCCGCCCCGAAGACGGTCGACGTGCCGACGCTCACCGCGGACGGCGTCTTCGCGCCGCTCTACGGTGACGGCGGAGCGGTCACGGCGGGCGCCGACGGCGTGGCATCCGTCACGGTGCCGGCCCTCGGCACGGTGGTGTACCGCGCCGATCGCCCGGTGACGGCGCCCGACGCGGCGGACGCGATCTCGGTGTCGGCACCCACCGCCGGTGCGGGCGTGACCGGCGTGAGCCCGGTCGCCGCCGACGTCGACGATGCGACCTGGCAGGAGACGAGCTTCGCGTGGCGTGTCGCGGGCGACGCCGAGTGGCATCCGCTCGGCACCGCGGAGGACACGACGCCGCGCGTGTTCCACGACACCGAGGGGCTCGCGAACGGCACGCTCCTCGAGTACCGCGCGATCTCGACCGACGCGGCCGGCAACCGCGCCGCCGCCTCGACCTACGCATCCGTGGGCAACGCCGTCAGCCTCGTCGTCGAGGAGGAGCCCGAGCAGCCGATCGAGCTGGTCACGGTGCCCGGAAACCACAACTCCGAGATGGGCTGCGCCGGCGACTGGACGCCGGGCTGCGAGCAGGCGAAGCTCTCGCTCCGCGCCGACGGCGTGTACGCCGGCACCTTCGACGTGCCCGCAGGCGACTACGAGTACAAGGTCGCCGTGAACGGCAGCTGGGATCTGAACTACGGCGCCGGCGGCGTGCCGAACGGCCCGAACGTGACCTACCACCACGACGGCGGACCGATCACGTTCTACTGGGACCCGCGGAGCCACGTCATGACCTCGACGGCCGAGGGCCCTATCGTCACCGTACCGGGCTCCTTCCAGTCCGAGCTCGGCTGCGCCGGCGACTGGTCGCCCGACTGCCTCGCCTCGATGATGTTCGACGGCGACCGCGACGGCGTCTACACCTTTGCCACCGACCGCATCCCCGAGGGCGCGTACGAGGGCAAGGTCGCGCACGGCCTGTCGTGGGACGAGAACTACGGCGTCGGGGGCGCACCCGGCGGCGCGAACTACACCTTCACCACGTCCGGCGGCAAGCTCGTCGAGTTCCGCTACACGCTCGCCACGCACGTGCTGGAGATCGTCGTGAGCGACCCGCCGCTCGCGGGCACCGGGGAGCTTCGGGCCCACTGGATCGACGCGGACACGCTCGCGTGGCCGCCGTCGCTCCTCGGCGGCGCGGACGCCGCCGACCTCGCGTGGACGCTCGAGCACGCGGCCGACGCCGGCCTCGAGGTCGCCGAAGGCGAGGTCGCGGGCGGCGGCGAGCCCGTCGCGCTCGAGCTCGACCCCGCAGGCCTCAGCGACGAGCAGGCCAGGAGGTTCCCGGCGCTCGCCGACTTCCTCGCCCTGAAGCCGGTCGGCCTCGACCGCTCTGGTGCGGCGCAGCTGCTCACCGAGGAGCTGGCGGTCGCGCAGCGCGCCGGAGACCCCGACGGCGAGCTCACCGCGTTCACCGGGGTGCAGGTGCCGGGGGTCCTCGACGACCTCTACGCCGATGCCGTCGCCGACGTCGAGCTCGGCGTCAGCTGGTCGGGCGACGAGCCGACGCTCCGGCTGTGGGCGCCCACCGCGCAGGACGTCGCGCTCGAGGTGTTCCCCGCGGGCGAGTCCGGCGAGCCGGCGCTCACGCCCGCCGCATTCGACGCCGACTCGGGCGTCTGGACCGTGGCCGGGGCGACCGGCCCCGACGGCGAACCCGTGGCCTCGGGCAGCGAGTACCGCTGGTCGGTCACCGTCTACGCGCCGACGACCGACGCGATCGAGGTGAACTCGGTCACCGACCCGTACTCGACCGCGCTCACGCCGAACTCGGTGCGCTCCGTGGTCGTCGACCTCGACGACCCGTCGCTCGCGCCCGAGCAGTGGGCCGAGACGCCGGCACCCGAGGTCGAGCAGGCCGTCGACCGCTCGATCTACGAGCTGCACGTGCGCGACTTCTCGATCTCCGACGAGACCGTGCCCGAGACCGAACGCGGAACCTACCGCGCCTTCACCCGGGAGAGCGCCGGCACCGCCCAGCTCGCCGAGCTCGCCGATGCCGGCATCACGACCGTGCACCTGCTGCCGACCTTCGACCTCGCGACGATCGAGGAGCGGCGGGAGCTCCAGGCCACGCCCGCGTGCGACCTCGCATCGTTCGGGCCGGCCTCGGCCGAGCAGCAGGCGTGCATCGCCGCGATCCGCGACGCCGACGGCTTCAACTGGGGCTACGACCCGTACCACTTCCAGGCGCCCGAGGGCTCCTACGCGGTGGACGCGAACGGCGGGGCGCGGGTCTCGGAATTCCGCGAGATGGTCGGCGCGCTGCACGGCCTGGGCCTCGAGGTCGTCCTCGACGAGGTCTACAACCACACCGCCGAGTCCGGGCAGGGCGGCAAGAGCGTGCTCGACCGCGTCGTGCCCGGCTACTACCAGCGGCTGAACGCGGCGGGCGGCGTGGAGACCTCGACGTGCTGCCAGAACGTGGCGACCGAGCACGCCGTGGCCGAGAAGCTCATGGTCGACTCGGTCGTGCTCTGGGCGCGTGAGTACAAGGTCGACGGCTTCCGGTTCGACCTCATGGGCCACCACTCGAAGCAGAACATGCTCGCGATCCGGGCGGCGCTCGACGAGCTCACGCTCGAGGAGGACGGCGTCGACGGCTCGAAGGTGTTCCTCTATGGAGAGGGCTGGAACTTCGGTGAAGTCGCGGACAACGCGCTCTTCGAGCAGGCCACCCAGGGCCAGCTCGGCGGCACCGGCATCGCGACGTTCAGCGACCGGCTGCGCGACGCCGTGCACGGCGGCAGCCCGGTCGCGGCCGACACGAAGTCCGACCAGGGCTTCGGCACCGGCCTCGGCACCGACCCGAACGCGCACGCCGACGCGACGCCGGAGGAGCAGCTCGCCGACCTCGCGCACCAGTCCGACCTCGTGAAGCTCGGCCTCGCGGGCAACCTCCGCGCGTACGAGCTCGAGGCCTCCGACGGCACCGTCGTGCGGGGCGACGAGCTCGACTACCGGGGTTCGCCGGCCGGCTACGCCGATCAGCCCGACGAGATCATCACCTACGTCGACGCGCACGACAACGAGACGCTGTACGACCACGGCATCCTGAAGCTGCCGGCCGACACCCCGATGGCCGACCGGGTGCGGATGAACACGCTGTCGCTCGCGACCACCGCGTTCGCGCAGACCCCGTCGTTCTGGCACGCCGGCACCGAGCTGCTGCGATCGAAGTCGCTCGACCGCAACAGCTACAACTCGGGCGACTGGTTCAACCGCATCGATTGGACGGGCCAGGAGTCGACGTTCGGCTCGGGGCTGCCGATGGAGGCCGACAACGGCGACTTCTGGGACGAGATGGCGCCGCTCCTCGCCGACCCCGCGCTGAAGCCGGCGCCCGCGGACATCGCCGCGGCCGAGGCATCCGCCCTCGACCTGCTGCGCGTGCGCTCGAGCGTCGACCTGCTGCGGCTCGGCAGCGCGGAGCTGATCGACGAGAAGGTCACGTTCCCGAACAGCGGTCCGGATGCCACGCCCGGGCTCATCGCGATGCTCGTCGACGATCGGGTGGGCACTGACGTGGACCCCGCGCTGGACGGCGCGCTGGTCGTCTTCAACGCGTCGCCCGAGCCGATCACCGAGCAGATCGAGGGGCTCGCCGGCCGCGAGTTCGCGCTGAACGACGTGCAGGCGAACGGCGCCGACGACGTGGTGAAGCAGACGTCGTGGGATGCCGCGACGGGCACGCTCACCATCCCGGCGCGGAGCGCCGCGGTCCTCGTCGACGAGCAGCCGCCGCCCGCCGTGGCGACGTTCGTGCTAGCGACGCCGTCGAAGCTCTTCGCGAAGGCGGGCAGCGCGGTACGCGTGATCGGCCAGGTGTTCGCCGTGGACGGCGCGAAGCCCGAGGGCACGGTGACCGTGACGGTCGACGGCGAGCCGGTCGCGACGGAGGAGCTGACGGCGAAGGACCGGGGCCGGTTCGACGTGAAGCTGCCGAAGCTCGGGCGCGGGCTGCACTGGGTGCAGGTCGCGTTCGACGGCGGCGAGGGCTACGCCGACTCCGGCTACCCGCCGCTGCCGGTCCTGCTCTGGTAGCGGGTGCCGCGCGGTGCGGCGGGGCACCTGCCCCGCCGCACCGCGCAACCGCTGCACGGTGGCGTCGCCCTGCGGCGTCGACCCGCGGCGCCGCCGCGCTCAGCTCGCTCGGGCGAACGCGGCGCGAGAGGTCGTCGCGATGAGCGCCGCGACCCCGACGAGCGCGAGGGCGACCCATGGCAGCCAGCCGACGCCCGCGGTGTCGAGCACGACGCCGCCGAGGAAGGCGCCGACCGCGATCGACCCGTTCCACGTCGCCACCACCATCGACTGCGCGACATCCGCCGACTCTCCCGCGATCCGCGCGGGCGCGGCCTGCAGGAGGGTGGGCGCGCCGCCGTAGGCGAACCCCCAGACGCCGACGGCCGCGTAGACGATCCACGGCACGTCGCCGACGAGACCGATCGCGATCATGGCGCCGCCGAGCAGGGCGGCGGAGATCACGACCATCGTCCGCAGGTGCCGGTCGACGAGCGCCCCCGCGGTGAGCACGCCCGCGACGGCGAGCACGCCGAACACGAGCAGCGCGACGTCGAGGTGCTGGTCGACGCCCGACGGCACCGTGAGGGGGGCGATGTAGGTGTACGCCACGTTGTGCGCCAGCACGAACGCGGCGGTGGTGGCGAGGACGGGGGCGATGCCGGGCAGGCGGAGGACCGAGCGCAGGCCCGCACGTGCGCCGGCCTGCTCACCGCTGAACGCGGGGAGCGCGAGCGCCGCCCACACCGCGAGGCCGACGCTGGCGATCGCCATCACCCCGAATGCGGCCCGCCAGCCGAGCGTCGTGCCGAGCGTGGTGGCGATCGGCAGCCCGAACGCGAAGGCCAGGGGAGTGCCGACCATCGCGACGGAGAGCGCGCGTCCGGCGTGCGCGGATTCGACCATGCGCATGGCGTAGCCGGCGGCGACGGCCCAGAGCAATCCGGCGAGCATGCCGCCCGCGATGCGGGCGATGAGGATGGTCGGGTAGTCCGCGGCGATCGCGGTGACGCCGTTCACGAGCGCGAATCCGACGACGAGGCCGACGAGGAGCCGGCGCCGCGGGATGGCGCGGGTGAGCGCGGTCAGGGGGATGGCGGTGATCGCCGTGGTGACGGCGTAGACGGCGACGAGCTGGCCGACCTGGGATTCGGAGACTCCGAGGTCGGTGGTCATCTGCGGCAGCAGCCCGGCAGGGATGATCTCGGTGACGACGCCGACGAACACGATGGACGCGAGGGCGAGGAGCCCGTTGTAGGGCAAGCGGGTCGGTCGCGCCGCCCGGGGTGATGCAGCGCCGGGCGTCGCGTGCGCGTCGACGGCGGGGGTTGAGGCGGTGATCGGTGAGGCCATGCCGTCAGTGTGAAACCTTGACACTAGTGTCAAGGTCAAGTCGGGGCATCCCGGGTGGCCCTGCGACTACCTTGACATTAGTGTGAATGTTGTCGGCGGAAAGGAGTGGCATGCGCATCGGCGAACTCGCGGCCCGCACGGGGGTGTCGACCCGGCTGCTGCGGTACTACGAGCAGCAGGGACTCATCGCCTCCGAGCGCGAGGCGAACGGCTACCGCGACTACCCCGAGAGCGCCATCGAGCGCGTCTCCCAGGTGCGCGGGCTCATCGAGGCCGGCATCCCGACGGGCGTGATCTACGACATGCTGCCGTGCCTCGCGAACACGTCGTCGCCGACCGCGCCCGTCATCATGCAGGACGTCGCCGACACGCTCGCCGAACGACGCGCGCAGCTCGACCAGCGCATCGGATGCCTCACCCGCAACCGCGACGCGATCACCGCCTACCTCGCCCGGGCGACCGTCACGAACTGAGCCGGCGCCGTCGCCTCAGCGGGCTTCAGCGGTGTCGCCCGCTCCGACTGCGGCGACCCGGCGGAGCGCGTCCTTGAACGCCCCGTACTCCGAGGCGCCGAGCGCGTCGGCGCAGCGCGCCTCGAACTCCGCGACGATCGCGTCGGAGCGCCGCATCTCCTCCAGCCCGCGCTCGGTCGGCACGACGAGCTTCGCGCGCCGATCGGCCGGATCGGGCTCGCGCCGGACGTAGCCGAGCTCGGTGAGCTCGTCGACGAGGGTGCCGATGACCTGCTTGTGCTGTCCGGAACGCCGGGCGAGATCGGTCGCGCGGCTGCCTCCCTCGTCGAGGTAGGCGAGCACGGCGCCGTGCTTGGGTCGCAGGCCGTCGACGCCACGTGCGCGCAGGTCTGCCGTGAACTCGCGCTGCACGGCGAAGAGCACGCGCGCGGCGAGCATCCCGAGGTCGGGGTCGGCGGTCTTGCGGTCGCTGCGGGTCATATCCGTCCCCTGCGGTCAATATAGTCACTGATCTTGACGATCACTGATACTCACTATAGCGTCCCTCGGTGTACGCGGAAGGAGCGCACGATGACCATCGAACTCACCCGGTTCACCGCTGCCGACGGCGAGGCGCTCCTCGCCGCGCGACCCGCCATGCTCGCCGACTTCGCCGCCGACCGCGAGGGCTTCCGCGGTGCGCGGCTCGTGCGGCTCGCGGGCGATGAATGGCTCGACCTCGTCGAATGGGCGGATGCCTTGGCCCTCGAGGCCTCGCGGGCCAAGGGCGGGAACCTCCCCGGCATCCGTGCGTTCTTCGCGGCGATCGACGCGCTCATCTCCTCCGAGGCGGGGGAGGACGCCGCGCTCGACGAAGGGTCGTCGCCGGAGTCGTGAACCCGGCCCACCGCACCACCGCACCGCCGCCCGGCCCCCGTGGAGCGCGAGGGAGCATGGATCAGCCGGCGAGCACGGCGTGGCAGCGCTCGAGGCGAGCGAGCCACCAGGCCGTGCGCTCGGCGTCGGCGGCGTGCCGGTCGAGCAGGGCTGCGTCGGGCACCACCCGGCCGACCGGCACCGCCCCGTCGACCGGGACGAGCGGCTCGGCCGTGACATCCGCGGCGAGCAGTGACGCAGTGCCCAGCCCGCAGTCGTAGTCGAGCTCCTGCACGGCGGCCGCGAGGGCCGCGCCCATCGCAAGCCCCACACTCGTGTCGAGCGCGCTCGACACGTTCACCGGCAGGCCGGCGGCCTCGACGACTGCGAGCGCCCGCCGGATGCCGCCGAGCGGCTGGGCCTTGACCACGAGCAGGTCCGCCGCGCCCGCCTGGGCCACGGCGAGCGGGTCCGCGGCACGCCGCACGCTCTCGTCCGCCGCGATCGGGATGCCCATGTACTTCGTCCGCCGGCGGATCTCGGCGAGCTCGGCGACGCTCGCGCACGGCTGCTCGACGTACTCGAGATCGAACTCCGCGAGCGCGTGCAGCGCGTGCTCGGCCTCATCGACGTTCCAGCCGCCGTTCGCGTCGAGGCGGACCCGGCCCTCGGGGCCGAGCACCTCGCGCACCGCGCGCACCCGGGCGACGTCCTGCGCGAGGGTCTGATCGCCCGCGGCGACCTTCACCTTCGCCGTCCGGCACCCGGGGAAGCGGGCGAGCACGGCGGAGACGCTGTCGGGATCGACCGCGGGCACCGTCGCGTTCACCCGGATCCGGTCGCGCCGGGCGGGCGGCGCGGGCCGCCAGCCGTAGTCGAGGGATGCCTCGAGCCAGGCCGCTGCCTCCTCGTCGTCGTACTCGGCGAACGGCGAGAACTCCGTCCACCCCGCAGGTCCCTCGAAGAGCACGGCCTCGCGCACGTCGATGCCGCGGAACCTCGTGACGAGCGGGAGGGCGACCACCCGGGCCGTCGCGAGCACGTCGGTGAGCGGGGGCAGGGGTGCGGCGTCGTCGGTCACGCTCCCATCGTGCCCCCTGCCGGCCGTGCGCGCCCGCCCCGCGCGGGCACGTCCGGGAACGAGGGTCCACGGCCCCGCGGAAACTAGGCTGTGAGCATGAGCGCCGAGGTCTCCGAACTGTTCGATCCGGCCGAGTGGCAGGCGGCTCCGGTCGGGGCATCCTTCACCGACGTCACCGTGCACCACTCGCTCGACGGTCGGATCGCGCGCATCGCGTTCGACCGGCCCGAGGTGCGCAACGCGTTCCGTCCCCACACGGTCGACGAGCTGTACCGCGCGCTCGAGGACGCGAGGACGAACCCGCGCATCGGCGTGGTGCTCCTCACCGGCAATGGGCCGAGCGCGAAAGACGGCGGGTGGGCCTTCTGCTCGGGCGGCGACCAGCGCATCCGTGGCCGCGACGGCTACAAGTACTCCGACGCCGAGACGGCGATCGTCGACGGCGCCGGCGGCACCGCCGACCCGCACGGCCACGCGGCGGTCGGGCGGCTGCACATCCTCGAGGTGCAGCGGCTCATCCGGTTCATGCCGAAGGTCGTCATCGCCGTGGTGCCGGGCTGGGCGGCCGGCGGCGGGCACTCCCTGCACGTGGTCTGCGATCTCACCATCGCGAGCCGTGAGCATGGCCGGTTCAAGCAGACCGACGCCGACGTCGGCTCGTTCGACGCCGGCTACGGCTCGGCCTACTTCGCCAGGCAGATCGGGCAGAAGTTCGCCCGCGAGGTGTTCTTCCTGGCCGAGGAGTACTCGGCCGACCGGGCCTACGAGATGGGCGCCGTGAACCGGGTCGTCCCGCATGCCGAGCTCGAGCGCGAGGCGATCGCGATGGCGCGCACGATCCTCACGAAGTCGCCGACCGCGATCCGCATGCTGAAGTTCGCGTTCAATGCGGTCGACGACGGCATGGTCGGCCAGCAGGTGTTCGCGGGGGAGGCGACGCGGCTCGCGTACGGCACCGACGAGGCCGTCGAAGGACGTGACGCGTTCCTCGAGAAGCGCGATCCCGACTGGGGCCCGTACCCATGGCACTACTGACGGCAGCCGGCCGGTGGGGGAGCCGGCGATGACGGCGCTCGTCCGCGTCCCGACGGGCGACGTCGCGGCGGTCACGGCTGCGTTGCGCGACGCGCTCGACGGCGGCCCGGCCGTCTGGCCCGTCGCCGAGACGACCGTGGGCACCGCGCCCGACTCCCGTGGCGCGGCCGACGCGCTTCCGGCTGACGTGCTCCGGGCCGACGCGCTCCCGGCGGACGTGCCCGACGGGGTTGCGCTCGTCGTCGAGACGAGCGGCTCCACCGAGGCGCCGAAGCGCGTCGCGCTGTCCGCCGCCGCCCTCCGGGCGAGCGCCGAAGCGACCGCGGAGCGGATGGGCGGCCACGGCCGCTGGCTGCTCGCCCTGCCCGCCCACTACATCGCGGGCGCGCAGGTGCTCGTCCGGAGCATCCTCGCCGGAACGGAGCCGGCGGTGCTCGACGGCGGGCACTTCGAGCCCGGCGCGTTCGTCGAGGCGACGGCCCGTCTCATGCGGACCCGCGACGCCCGTCCGCGCCTCACCTCGCTCGTGCCCGTGCAGCTCGCGCGGCTCGTCGAGGCCGCGGCCGGCGACCCCGACCACGAGGTCGCCGGGGCGCTCCGCGCGTACGCGGGCATCCTCATCGGCGGGCAGGCGCTGCCCGAGCCGGTGCGGGTCGCGGCCGCGGTGCTCGGTGCCCGCGTGGTCCGGACCTACGGCGCGAGCGAGACGGCCGGCGGCTGCGTCTACGACGGCCGGCCCCTGCCGGGAGTCCGGGTGCGCGTCGCCGGCGACGGCGTCGTCGAGCTCGGCGGGCCGACCCTCGCCGACGGCTACCTCGGCGACCCGGCGCGGACGACCCGCGCCTTCACGACCGATTCCGACGGCTCACGCTGGTACCGCACCGGGGACCTCGGCGAGCTCTCGCCCGAGGGCGTGCTGCGCATCCGCGGACGCGCCGACGACGTCATCATCTCCGGCGGCGTGAAGGTCGCGCTCGGCGAGATCGAGCGCGCGGTGCGCACGCTGCCGGGGCTCGCCGACGCGGTCGTCGTCGCGGTGCCCGACCGCGAATGGGGCGAACGGGCGGCCGTGGTCGCGACCGGGGCATCCGTCTCGCTCGACGCGCTCGCCGCGGCGACGGATGCCGCCGGCCTGCCGCCGGCCGGGCGCCCCGTCCGCCTCGTCGTCGCCGACCCACTGCCGATGCTCGCGAGCGGCAAGCCAGACCGGCGTGCGATCGCCGCGCTCGCCCGCGATCACGCATAGGAACCGGCAAGCCGGCGTCGTTACGATGGCCGGGTGGCACGCCCGAGACAGCAGCGGATGACTCCCCCCAGCCCCCGATCCGGCTCGCGCACCCGTGGGCGCTCGGGCAACCCCGCGAAGGCCGCCGCGGCCCCGACGGTCGCCCGGGGGCCGGCGACGGCGTCCGACTGGATCGCCGGAGCCAGGCTGCGCACCCTGCCGCTCGCGATCTCGCCCGTCGCGCTCGGCACCGGCGCCGGCGTCGTGCTGCTGCCCGACGAGCCGTGGCATCCGGTGCGAGCGCTGCTCGCGCTCGTCGTCGCGCTCGCGCTGCAGATCGGCGTGAACTACGCCAACGACTACTCCGACGGCGTGCGCGGCACCGACGACCACCGGGTCGGCCCGGCCCGGCTGACCGGCTCGGGCGCCGCCCGGCCGAAGCAGGTGCTCGCCGTGGCCCTCGCCTTCTTCGCCCTCGCCGCCCTCGCCGGCCTGGCGCTCACGATCATCACCCAGCAGTGGTGGTTCCTCGCCGTCGGCGCGGTCGCCATCGTCGCGGCCTGGTTCTACACCGGCGGCAAGCGGCCCTACGGCTATGCCGGGCTCGGCGAGCTCGTCGTGTTCGTGTTCTTCGGCCTGGTCGCCACGGTCGGCTCGGCGTACGTGCAGGCGCTGGCGGTCAACCTGGAGGCCATCCTCGGCGGCGTCGGCGTCGGGCTCATCGCCTGCGCGGTGCTGATGGCCAACAACCTCCGCGACGTCGAACAGGACCGCCTCGCCGGCAAGCGCACCCTCGCCGTGCGCATCGGCCCCCTCGCCGGACGCATCCTCTTCGCGGTGTTCATGCTCGTGCCGTTCGGGCTCGTCGCGTTCTTCGCGCTGCTCTACCCGGCGGCGGTGCTCGTGCTGTTCGCGCTCCTCGCGGCGATCCCCGCGTGCATCATCGTCATCTGGGGGCGCACGCCGCGGGAGCTCATCACCGCGCTCCAGCTGGCGAGCCTCACCTCGCTCGTCTACGGCATCGGCCTCGGACTGGTCTTCGCGTTGTAGGCGCCGGCCGCGGTGCCGTGCGGCTCGCCGGCTCGGCTGTGTGCGCCCGCTCGGCTACTCGGCGGCGCGCTCGCGCGACTCGATCGCCGAGTCCTCGGCCTCGTCGTCGGCCGTGACCGCCGGGCGCTCGCGGTGACGGACCGCGTACAGGTCGCGGGAGATCTGGTCCCGCTGCTTCCGCAGGAACACCGCGGATGCGGCGAGGCCGAACAGCGCCGCCACGATCGCCGAGAGCCACCAGACCACGCCCGAGAGCATCAGCACCGCGAACGGCACGGCGAACAGCAGCACGCGCAGGACGGTGTACCAGAGCCAGGCGGGGGCGGATTTCACCCTGACAGTGTAGGCGCGGCGACCTGGGCGAGCGCTCCCAGCCGACCGTGAGCCGAACGTGCCTACACTTGGGGCATGGTCAGGCTCGCCATCCCCTTGGTGGTCGCGGCCGTGGTCTTCATGATCTACGCCGTCGTGGACTGCGCGCTGTTCGATCGGTCGCGCATCCGCGGCCTCCCTCGCGGGTGGTGGATCGTGGTCATCCTCCTCGTGCCGGTCATCGGCGCCGCGCTGTGGTTCATCATCGGTCGCGGTCGGGCCCGCGGCGCGGCCCGTGGCGTGCCGCGCGGCGGACAGGTCGCGCCCGACGACGACACCGAGTTCCTCCGCCGGCTCGAGCGCGACGCCGAGCAGGAGGAGCGCATCCGCCGGCTGGAGCAGGAGCTCGCCGACCTCGACTCGGAGCCGGGCGATGCCGGCACCGATGCCGAGGGCCGAGGCGCCGACGGCCCCGGCGCACCGCACGAGCACAAGCGGCCCGACGCGCCAGACCCCGGGGACTCCGGTTCGACCGGCCGGCCGAATGGCTGAGCCCGGTCACGAGCGCCCCTCCCGCGAGTCGCCCGCCGCCGAGTTCGCGCTCGCGCTGCTCGCGGAGTTCGTCGCACTCGGCGTGACCGACCTGGTCGTCGCGCCGGGCTCGCGGTCCCAAGCCCTCGCGCTCGCCGCGGCCGAGCTCGAGCGTGCCGGCCTCGTGCGCCTGCACGTACGCATCGATGAGCGGGGCGCGGGGTTTCTCGCGCTCGGGCTCGCCGTCGAGACGGGTCGCCCGGCGGTCGTCATCACCACGTCGGGCACGGCCGTCGCGAACCTCCACCCGGCGGTGCTCGAAGCCCACCACTCGGGCGTGCCGCTCATCGCCGTCACGGCCGACCGTCCGGCGGAGCTCCGGGGCATCCGCTCGAACCAGACCACCATGCAGCCCGGCATCTTCGCGGGGGCCGTGCGGTACGAGCGGGATGTCACCGCGCCGAGCGGCGCGGCCGATGAACGCGACGCCGCGCGCCGGCTCGCCCGGCGCGCGGTCGACGCCTCCCAGGGCGTCGACGACCGCGGCGCGGCCATCGCCCATCCCGGGCCGGGCCCCGTGCACCTGAACCTGCAGCTCGTCGAACCGTTGTCGGCCGCGGTCGCCGTCGATCGGGCGGCCGTCGAGGCGCGCCGCGCGACGCTCGCCGAGCAGCGCCCGGGCCCCGACGCCGCCGGCGCCGCCGCCGTGATCACCGCCGGGCCGAGGACCCTCGTCATCGCGGGCGCCGGGGCCGGACCCGAGGCCGAGGCGTTCGCCCGCGCCGGCGGCTGGCCGCTCGCGGCCGAGGTGACGAGCGGCGCGCACTTCGGGCCGAACCTCGTCGTGGCCTACCGAGAGCTCATCCAGGAGCCCGGGTTCGGCGATCAGGTCGAGCGGGTCGTCGTGTTCGGGCATCCCACGCTGTCGCGCGAGGTGCCGTCGCTCGTGCAGCGCGATGGCGTCGAGGCGATCGCGGTCGCGCCGTCGGGCATCGAGTGGTTCAACCCCGGCCACCGCGTGCGCCGGTTCGAGCGCGCGGTGCGCGCCGAACCGCACGAGCAGACCGCCGAGGAGCGCGCCTGGACCGGACGCTGGGTCCACGCGAGCCGCGCGATCCTCGCCGCGGGCGAGGCGGCCGATCCGGGCACCACGGTTGCCTCGCGCGGCGACGCGCCCGTGCTGAGCGGTGTCGACGAGACCGGCCATGTCTCCGACTTCGCCGCGCAGCGGGCCTACCTCAAGGCGCAGCTCGCGCGGGTCCGCGAGCCCGTCACCCGCCGCATGCTCGTCGAGGCGGTGTGGGCGGCCACGTGGCCGCACGATCGGCTCGTGTTCGGGGCATCCCGGCTCATCCGCGACGCCGACCGCGTCGTCGCCGGCCGGCGCATCGCGGCGCACGCCAACCGCGGCCTCGCGGGCATCGACGGCACGGTCGCGACCGCGCTCGGCATCGCCATCGCCAGCCAGCGCGAGCCCGACGCGAAGCCCGGCACGACGCGCGCCCTCATCGGAGACCTCACCCTCCTGCACGATGTCGGCTCGCTGCTGCTCGGCGACGGCGAGCACCGCCCGCGGATCCAGCTCATCGTCGGCAACGACGGCGGCGGCACGATCTTCGACTCGCTCGAGGTCGCGGCATCCGCGCCGGCGGAGGCGTTCGACCGGGTGCAGTTCACGCCGCAGCACGTCGACCTCGCGGCCCTCGCGACGGCGTACGGATGGACGTACGCGCGGGCGACGACGCGCGGCGAGCTCGAGGCGGTGCTCGGCACGGCGGTGGCTGCGCCGACCCTCCTCGAGGTGCCGCTCGCGCGGTAGCCGCTCGGTCGACCCGTCGACACGGCGAGCCCCGGCCGGGCAGGATAGGGCTCGGCGCGTGGCCGATCCGATCCGAACCCGAACCCGAACCGGTTGAGCCGAGCAGCGCCAGCCAGTCGAGGGGAGTCGAGATGAGCCGTGAGCCGTTCTGGACCGAGGACCCGGCGCCGTTGCTGCGGGTCGGGCCCGGCTTCCGACTCGCGGAGGCGCCGAGCGACGCGCATCCGGGGTTCGACGGCGACAAGGCCGCCGGGCACCGGGCGCTCGCCGAGGGCGCGAAGCTGCTCGCCGACCTGCAAGAACGTCTCTTCGCCAACAGCCGCATGGGCGACGAACGACGGATCCTGCTCGTGCTCCAGGCCATGGACACCGCGGGCAAAGGCGGCATCGTCAAGCACGTCATGGGCTCGGTCGATCCGCAGGGCGTCCAGCTCGCTGCGTTCAAGAAGCCGACCGACGAGGAGCTCGCGCACGACTTCCTCTGGCGGATCAGGAAGCGGCTCCCCGAGGCCGGCATGATCGGCGTCTTCGACCGCTCGCACTACGAGGACGTGCTCATCGGGCGGGTGCGTGAGCTCGCACCGCCGGAGGAGATCGAGCGCCGCTACGACGCCATCAACGAGTTCGAGTCCGAGGTCGCGGCGACGGGCACCACGATCATCAAGGTCATGCTGCACCTCTCGCGCGAGGAGCAGGGCAGACGCCTGCTCGAACGCCTCGAACGGCCAGACAAGCACTGGA
Source organism: Agromyces sp. G08B096 (assembly GCF_040267705.1). Taxonomy (NCBI): domain Bacteria; kingdom Bacillati; phylum Actinomycetota; class Actinomycetes; order Micrococcales; family Microbacteriaceae; genus Agromyces; species Agromyces sp. G08B096. The sequence goes on along the minus strand of NZ_CP158374.1, from coordinate 3,166,250 downwards.
AGTTCAACCCAGGCGACCTCGACGAGCGCGAACGGTGGGAGGGGTACGCGGAGGCCTACCAGGTCGCCTTCGACCGCACCTCGACGGCGGATGCCCCGTGGTACGTCGTCCCCGCCGACCGGAAGTGGTACGCCCGACTCGCGGTCCAGCACCTGCTCATCGACGCGCTCGAGGCCATGCAGCTGGAGTGGCCGGCGGCCGACTACGACGTGGCGGAACAGAAGGCGCGGCTGCTCGCGAGCTGACCGGCCTCAGCCGCCGAACGCCTCGACGATCGGCCGGAACTTCATGTCGGTCTCCGCGAGCTCGTCGGCGGGCACCGAATCGTGGACGATGCCGCAGCCCGCATATGCGGTGACCGTTCCGTCGCCGTCGACCTGGGCGCAGCGGAGCGCGATGGCCCACTCGCCGTCGCCGTCGCCGTCGATCCAGCCCACGGGGCCGGCGTAGCGGCCGCGATCGAACCCCTCGAGCTCGGCGAGCGTCGCGATCGCCACCCGCCGCGGCGTGCCCGCCACCGCGGCCGTCGGATGCACCGCACGGACGAGGTCGAGCGAGCTCGAGCCGTCGCCCAGCGTGCCCTTGAGGTCGGTCGCCAGATGCCACAGGTTGGGCAGCTGCAGCGTGAACGGCTCGGGGCTCGCATCGAGCCTGGCGGTGTGCGGGGCGAGTCGTTTCACGGCGCTCGCGACCGCGAGGGCGTGCTCGGCGAGGTCCTTCGGCGAGCTCGCGAGCGTCAGGGCGCGTTCGCGGTCGGAGGCCTCGCCCGCCCCGCGGGACGCCGTGCCTGCGAGCACGCGGGCCGACACCTGGCCGTGGTCGACGCGGACGAGGGTTTCGGGGCTGGCGCCGATGAGCCCGTCGACGGCGAAGACCCAGGTGTCTGGGTAGTCCTCGGCGAGGCGGGAGATGGTCGCGCGCAGGCCGTCCTCCTCGTCGAGCCGTCCGACGAGCTGGCGTGCGAGCACCACCTTCTCGAGGTCGCCGGCGTCGATCCGCCGGACCGCCTCGGCCACGGCGGACTCGTATGCCGCCGGCGGCACGCTCCCGGGCGCGAACGTCACGCGCGGGACCTTGCGCTTCGGAGCCGGCTCGGGGATGACGGCCTCGTCCGGGACGACGCCCGCGCCGGCCGTCGCCTCGGGGTCGCCCGTTGCGAGGCCGATGCGCGTCACCCAGGCTCGGCCGTCGCGGCGTCCGAGGACGAGCTCGGGCACGATGAGCGTGCTCGTCGCGGCCGAGTCGTCGGCGAAGGCGAACGCGCCGAAGGCGACGAGGCCGGTGCCGGGCAGGCCCACGCGGTCGTCGACCTCGGCCCGGGAGGCGAGCTCGGTCCACGCCGCTGCGGCGTCCTCCACGCGGGTGCGGCCGTTCGACTCGATCCGCAGCACCTCGCCGAGCCCCACGATGCCCTCGCCGCGACGCAACCACACGAGGGGGTTGCGCGGGTCGGTGCGGGGGATGAGCGGCTCGGTCTCGTCGACGGGGAAGGTGCGCACGACGAGCCGCGGCTCGGCGGCGCCCGGCGCCGTGGCATCCGTGTGGTTCACCGGATCAGCCTACGTCGGGGGAGCGGGCCGCTGCCCGCGACGCCCGCTCCGCTCGCGTCGCCGCGACCCGGCGCTCAGGCGTCGACGACGTCGACGCCGTGCCAGAACGCCACGTGCCCGGCGATCTCGGCCGCGGCGGGCGACGGCTCGGGGTAGAACCACGCGGCATTCGGGTTGCGCTTGCCGTCGACCTCGACGTGGAAGTACGACGCCGTGCCCTTCCAGTGGCAGACGGAGCGGTTCTCGCTCGGCGCGAAGTAGCGCTCGTCGATCGCCTCGCGGGGGAAGTAGTGGTTGCCCTCGACCACGACCGTGGCGTCGGAGTCGGTGATGACGGCGCCGTTCCAGATGGCCTGCATGTGTTCCTCTCGATGGGCGTGCGCACACCACGCGGCGTGCGCGACGCCCGGCGTGGGCCGAGCGTCACTGAGAGAGAACGAGGCGCACGGGCGGGGCATTCCCGCCCGCCGTAGACTCGGAGGATGACCCGCGCAGACCTCGGCAAAGACCCCTCGCAGGTGTCCGCGATGTTCGACCGCGTCGCCGCTGGGTACGACCGCACGAACACCGTGCTCTCCGTCGGCAACGCACCCCTCTGGCGCGTCGCCACGACGCGCGCGGTCGACCCGAAGCGCGGCGAGAAGATCCTGGATGTCGCGGCCGGCACGGGCACCTCGAGCGCGAGCCTCGCCAAGTCGGGCGCCTCGGTCGTCGCCGCCGATTTCTCGCCCGGAATGATCGAGGTCGGGCGGCGCCGCCAGGCGCACGTGCCGAACCTCGTCTTCGTCGAGGCCGACGCCACCGCGCTGCCGTTCGGCGACGACGAGTTCGACGCCGTCACCATCTCCTTCGGCCTGCGCAACGTCAACGAGCCGAAGCTCGCCCTCGCGGAGTTCCTTCGGGTGACGAGGCCCGGCGGCCGCCTCGTCATCTGCGAGTTCTCGCACCCGCCGGTCGGGCTCGTGCGTGCTGGCTACGGGTTCTACCAGCGGTACGTCATGCCGCCGCTCGTGCGGCTCTCGAGCTCCAACGACACCGCCTACGACTACCTCAACGAGTCGATCAACGCCTGGCCCGACCAGCGCACCCTCGCGGGCTGGCTCCGCGAGGCGGGCTGGCGCGACGTGCAGTGGCGCAACCTCACCCTCGGCGTGGTCGCGCTGCATCGCGCCAGAAAGCCCAGCTGACCAGCGGACGGCACGCGGCAACCGCTCAGCGACCGCCCCGGTAGGCTGGGGATCGTGAAACCGAGCCTCCCGGTCGCGCGTCGCGGCTCCTCGCTCGCCGCCAACCTCGGGCTGAGCGAGCGCGTCTTCGCCTCCGCGGCCGATCGGGCCATGGCCAGGGCGATCGACGACGGGCTCGACCGCGTCGAGGCGGGTCTCGTGCGCGAGGTCAGCTACGCCGATCCGATCGCCGGCACGTCCGCGAGGTACCTGCTCGACGCCGGCGGCAAGCGCGTGCGGCCCATGCTGACCCTCCTCACCGCGCAGCTCGGCGACGGTGTGACCGACGACGTCGTCACCGCCGCCGAGGCGATCGAGATCACCCACCTCGCGAGCCTGTACCACGACGACGTCATGGACGAGTCCGAGCGCCGCCGCGGCGTCCCGAGCGCGCAGACCGTGTGGGGCAACTCGGTGGCCATCCTCACCGGCGACCTGCTGTTCGCCCGCGCGAGCCAGCTCATGGCGCGGCTCGGCGAGCGGGCCATCCGCATGCAGGCCGACACGTTCGAGCGGCTCGTGCTCGGGCAGCTGCACGAGACCGTGGGGCCGCAGGGCCACGAAGACCCCATCGCGCACTACATCCAGGTGCTCGCCGACAAGACCGGCTCGCTCATCGCCGCCGCCGCCCAGTCGGGCATCATCTTCTCCAACGCCGACCCCGCGTACCAGGCGCCCATCGTGGCGTTCGGCGAGAAGATCGGCGTCGCGTTCCAGCTCATCGACGACGTCATCGACCTCTCGCCGAGCCCCGCGGCCACCGGCAAGGTGCCGGGCACCGACCTGCGCGCCGGCGTCGTCACGCTGCCGCTGCTGCGGCTGCGCGAACTGGCGAAGACGGATGCCTCCTCCGCCGCCCTGCTCGCGCGCATCGAGCGCGACGTCATGCCGCCCGACCCAGCGGCCGCCGCCGACGCGTTCGACACCAACACCCAGGCATCCCGCATCGTGCCCTCGGCGCAGACGGTCGACGCGATCGTCGCGGAGCTCCGCGATCATGAGGCGACCCGCGCCACCCTCGACGAGGCGCACCGCTGGGCCCGCGACGCGGTCGATGCGCTCGCGCCGCTGCCCGAGGGCCCCGTGAAGAAGGCGCTCACGCGCTTCGCCGACACCATCGTCGAACGATCCAACTAGGAGAGACCGAACCCGTGACGAGGAACAAGCTGCGCCTGGCCATCATCGGCGCCGGACCCGCCGGCATCTACGCCGCCGACATCCTGCTCAAGGCGGAACGGAACTTCGACGTCTCGATCGACCTGTTCGACCACCTCCCGGCTCCCTACGGCCTCGTGCGGTACGGCGTGGCGCCCGACCACCCGCGCATCAAGGGCATCATCACCGCGCTCCGCGAGGTGCTCGACCGGGGTGACATCCGCATCTTCGGCAACGTGCGCTTCGGCGAGGACCTCACCCTCGACGACCTCAAGCGCCACTACAACGCCGTGATCTTCGCCACGGGCGCCGTGCGCGACGCCTCGCTCAACATCCCGGGGATCGAGCTCGAGGGCTCCTACGGCGCCGCTGAGTTCGTCAGCTGGTTCGACGGCCACCCCGACTTCCCGCGCACCTGGCCGCTCGACGCGAAAGAGGTCGCCGTCATCGGCAACGGCAACGTGGCCCTCGACGTCTCGCGCATCCTCGCCAAGCACGTCGAAGACCTCATGCCCACCGAGATCCCTGCGAACGTCGCCGAGGGCCTGGCCGCCTCGCCCGTCACCGACGTGCACGTGTTCGGCCGCCGAGGCCCGACCTCGGTGAAGTTCACGCCGCTCGAGCTGCGCGAGCTCGGCGAGCTCCGCGACGTCGACATGATCGTCTACGACGAGGACTTCGACTACGACGACGCGGCTCGCGCCGCCGTGGCCGGCAACAAGCAGGTGTTCGTCATCGACAAGGTGCTGCAGCAGTGGCGTCAGCGCGAGGTCGGCCAGGCGTCGCGCCGTCTGCACCTGCACTTCTTCGCCAAGCCGCTCGAGCTCGTCGACGACGGCACCGGCCGCGTGGGCGCGATCCGGTGGGAGCGCACCGCACCCGACGGCGAGGGCGGCGTGGTCGGCACCGGCGAGATCCGTGAGCTGCCCGTGCAGGCCGTGTACCGGGCCGTCGGGTACTTCGGCTCCCCGCTGCCCGGGATCCCGTTCGACAAGAAGTTCGGCGTCATCCCGAACCACGAGGGCCAGGTGCTGATCCGCGACAAGGAGACCGGGGAGGCGCGTCAGATGTACGGCGTGTACGCCACCGGCTGGATCAAGCGCGGCCCCGTCGGCCTCATCGGGCACACGAAGTCCGACGCGATGGAGACGATCAAGCACGTCATCAACGACCTCGGCAACTGGTGGAACCCCGAGTCACCGTCGGAGGAGTCGGTCGTCGAGATGCTCGAGGCCCGAGGCATCCGCTGGACCGACCTCGACGGCTGGCACCGGCTCGACGAGCACGAGATGGCGCTCGGCGAGGCCGAGGGGCGCGCCCGCATCAAGGTCGTACCGCGCGAGGACATGGTCGACATCTCGCGCGGCGAGCTCTAGCGGGCGGTCGCCGGGCGACCGCCCCGAGCTCCCGGCCACCCGCGTGTGCACGACGCGGAAGGCACCGCCGGCGCGGGCGCTAGGGTGCCTGCATGCCCCTCGCGACGTCGATCAGCGTGCTGATCGCCGCCGTGCTCGGGGGTGCACTGGGCTGGTGGCCGCTCGCATCGTGGGCTGCGCGCAGCATGCACGGCGATCGGATGCCGCTGGCGACCATCCGGCTCGTCTCGGCGGCGACGACCGCGGTCGTCTGGGGTGTGGTCGTCTGGCGGGTCGGCCTCGAGCCGGTGCTGCCGGCGGTGCTGGCGTTCACGGCCGCGTCGACGGTGCTCGCGATCGTCGACCTCGCCGAGCAGCGCCTGCCGAACCGGGTCATCGTGCCGACGCTCGCCGTTGTCGCCGCACTGCTCGCTGGCGCCTCGGCCGTGACGGGAGCCTGGCTGCCGCTCGTCTGGGCGCTCCTCGGCGGAGCCGCCATGTTCGCCGCCTACCTGCTGCTCGCGCTCGTCTCGCCCGCTTCGATGGGCATGGGCGACGTCAAGCTCGCGGGCGTGATCGGCATGCTCCTCGGCTGGTTCGGGCTGAACGCGTGGCTCATCGGTCTGGCCGGCGCGTTCGTCATCGGCGGAGCGATCGCGATCATCGCCCTCGCGCTGGGGCGCGTCACGCTGCGCGGTTCGATTCCGTTCGGCCCGTCGATGCTCGCCGGGGCGCTGGTCGCGGTGCTGCTCGTGGGGTAGCGCGACACGATGGTTCGCCGGTGCCCCGTGCCAGCATGGTGGTCGGGCGCGGGTGACGTGCAGGGAGGACCGCGATGGAGTCGGACCGATGGGACAGCGACGTCGTGCGCGCGATGCAGGGCCGGAGCAACTTCAGCATCGTGTTCTCCGAGAGCCAGACGGCGGCCAGCCTGTGGGACTACGGCGAGGACCGGCTCGCCGATCGTGCGCTGACGATGACGGTCGACGAGCTCCGTGCGATCAGGCGGATCGCCGCGACGTACCACGCCGCCTCCTACCCGCTGCCGATCGAGGGGCGGCGGATCACGCTCAATCACGTGGTGGCCTTCGCGGCCGTGGCGTTCTTCGAGGGACGGCTGCGCCCGCTCGCGCAGACGCGCCGGCGCCCGCAGAAGGCTCGTCCGGAGCGATTCACGCCGGTTCCGCCAGCGTTCGAGCCGCCCGAGTCGCCGTCACTGCCCGAGCCCGCCGAGCCGTGACGGTTGCCGCGGCTGCGACTCGGCGGCCGCGCCCCTCACTAGGCTGGCTCGCACGACGAGGGGAGGCGCCGTGACCGAGCCGGCCGTGCCGCGGAACTGGCAGCCCGATGTGCTCGGCGACCGCTTCGAGCAGTTGACGCTGCCGCTCGGCACCGACGACGAGGGCGAGGTCGTCGCGACCCTCGTCCGGTTCCGCCCGCCGTTCCGCCTGCGCTTCGCCCCAGGCGCCGCGGCCGGGACCGACGTGCTCTACGTCCACGGCTGGAGCGACTACTTCTTCAACCCCGAGCTCGCGGAGTACTGGGGCCGGCTCGGCGCGCGCTTCTTCGCCCTCGACCTGCGCAAGTACGGTCGCAGCATCCGACCCGGCCAGACCCGCGGCTACATCACGGACCTCGCCGATTACGACGCCGACATCGAGGCCGCGCTGATCGCCATGGGGCAGGGCGACGGCGACGATCGGGATGCCTCCTCCCGGCGCCCGCTCATCCTGATGGGCCACTCGACCGGCGGGCTGACCCTGTCGCTCTGGGCGGCCCGTCATCCGGGCCGGGCCGATGCACTGGTGCTCAACAGCCCATGGCTGGAGTTCCAGCTCAGCCGCGTCGGCCGTGAGGCGCTCGCACCCGTGATCGGCTGGGGGGCCCGGCTCAACCCGCAGGGGCCGCTGCCGAACGTCGATCTGGGCTTCTACACGCGCTCGGTCGCGAAGGAGCTGGGCGGGGAGTGGGAGTACGACCACGACTGGCGGCCCGACCGGGGGTTCACGACGCATCCGGCCTGGCTCACCGCGATCCTCGCCGGGCACGCGACGGTCGCGGCGGGCATCGACGTGGGTGCCCCGGTGCTCACGCTGCTGTCGGCCCGCTCGACCATTCAGCCGCAGTGGAGCGAGGAGATGCGCTCGAGCGACATCGTGCTCGTGGTCGACGAGATCGCCGAACGGTCGCTGCGGCTCGGGGCGGAGGCATCCGTCTCCCGCATCGACGGGGCGCTGCACGACGTGCTGCTCTCCCGACCCCCGGTCCGTGCCGCCGCGTATCGCGCGATCACGCGGTGGCTCGGCGGCTACGCGCCGCACTGAGCAGCCGTCGACGGGGACCGGCGTCAGGCGAGCCCGGCCTCCCGGGCGATGACCGCGAGCTGCATGCGGCTCGACGCGCCGAGCTTGGCGAGGATCCGTGAGACGTGCGTCTTCGCGGTCGGCTCGCTGATCGCCAGCTCGGCGGCGAGCTCGGCGTTCGACAGGCCGCGCCCGAGCGCCTGCAGCACCTCGCGTTCCCGCGGCGTGAGGTCGTCGAGTCCGGGCGGCGGCGGCGCCTCGCGGGGGCCGGCGAACTCGGCGAGCACCCGGCGGGTGACCTCGGGAGCGAGCACGCCCTCGCCGCGCGCGACCGCCAGCACGGCCGTGCGGAGCTGGTCGGCCGTGGACGATTTCAGGAGGAACCCGGCGGCTCCGGCGCGGACGGCGCCGAACACGTAGTCGTCGAGGTCGAAGGTGGTGAGCACGAGCACCTGCGAGAGGCCGTCGGCCACGATCGCGCGTGTCGCCTCGATGCCGTCGACGCCCGGCATGCGGACGTCCATGAGCACCACGTCGGGCCGCAGCGCGCGAGCGTTCCTGACCGCCGCCGCGCCGTCCCCCGCCTCGCCGACGATCTCGAGGCCGTCGCCGTCGAGCATGGCCCGGAGTCCCGCACGGATCGCGGCGTGGTCGTCGGCCACGAGCACCCTGATGCTCATCCGTCCTCCCTCGGCAGGCGGGCCGTCACGACCCAGTCGTCGCCCTGTGGCCCGGCGCTGAGCGACCCGCCGACGCCCTCGGCGCGCTCGCGCATCATGGGCACCCCGTGACCGGTCCCGGGTGCGCGGGCCGGGGTGCCGCCCGTCGACCTGACGACGATCGTGTGCACGCCGGGCCCGGCGTCGAAGTGCAGCTCGACCCGTCCGCCGGTGTGGTGCTTGCCCGCGTTGCGGAGGCTCTCGACGAGGATGCGGGCGGCCGCCTGGTCGGCGGCGGTGGGCAGATCGGGCGGGGTGCCGGTGACGGTCACGGGCAAACCGGACGCGGCGATGAGGTCGTCGAGCTCGGCCAGTCGGGGCGGCGCCGCGCGCGACTCGTCGCCGGTGCGCAGCAGCACGATCATCGAGCGCATCTGGTCGAGCCCGGCGACGCTGGCCTCGCGGACCGCGGCGAGGGCGGCCCGATCGCGCGCCGTGTCGGGCGAGCGCGACAGCGACGCCTCGGAGTGGATCGCGATGGCCGAGAGGTTGCCCGCGATGACGTCGTGCAGGTCCTGCGCCATGCGCGCGCGCTCGGCGCGGATCGCGCGCTCCCGTTCGTGCGCGGAGAGCCGCATCGCATCGTCGGCGCGGGCGGCCTCGCTTGCGGCGAGCTCGCGGCTGCGCCGCACCGCCGCACCCCACCAGTACGGCGTGGTGAGGATCGCGAACGACTGCAGGACGAGCAGGACGACGAGTTGAGCGGGCAGGCCGACGGCGACCGGGATCACGGCGCTCGCCGCGACGGCGGCGACGATGAGCCAGAGGAGCACGGTCCGGGCGCGCGGCGAGCCCCAGTATGCGGCCGAGTAGATGAGGTCGAAGAAGACCAGCAGCATCCCGATGGTGCCGCCCATCGCGAGGTCGACGGCGAAGAGCACCGTGCCGGCGGAGAGCGCGATGATCGGATGCCGCCGCCGCAGGAGCATGACGCCGAAGGCGACCGCGAGCAGCGCGTACCGCCAGGCGTCGGGCGTCGCCGCGGGATCGGCCCAGGCGGCCGACATCCACAGCGGCGGCAGGTCGAGGGCGACGAGGATCGCGCCCGCGCCGACCGTCGCGACGGCGGAGTACAGCTCGGGATGCCGGCGGTACGCCGTCGTCGCACGCTCGACGAGCCGGCGGGCGGGGTGCATACCCTCATCCCAGCACAGCCCGCCGCGGGGCGGGTCATCCGAAGGATGCAGCGTCGGCACGTCGTTCGCCCGATGCGTGCCTGCCCGCGGGCGCGCACGATCGGAGCATGACCCCCGAACTCGCCCTGACGCTCGCCGCGCTCGCGCTCGTCGACAGCCTGAGCATCGGCACCCTGCTCATCCCGCTGTTCTTCCTCATCGCGCCGGGACGAGTGCGCGCCGGGCGGATGCTCGCCTACCTCGGCACGATCGCCGGGTTCTACTTCCTCCTCGGCATCGGGCTCACGGCCGGCGCCGGTGCGATCATCGAGGGCGCCGCGGCCGCCCTGGAGACGCCGGCCGCCCGCTGGGTGCAGCTCGTGGTCGGCGCCGTGCTCCTCGTGTGGAGCTTCTTCATCGGTCGCGACCGGCAGGCGGGGGAGCGGGGGTCGGATGCCGCCGGCGAGGCCGCACCGCCCGTGGCTTCCACGGCTCGCACCGGGCGGCTGACCCGCTGGCGCGCGCGCCTGCTCGACGACGGCCCCGCGGGTGCCGTCGTCGTGGTCGCGCTCGGTGCCGGACTCATCGAGGCGGCGACGATGCTGCCCTACCTCGGAGCGGTCGGGCTCATCACCGGTGCAGGGCTCCCGGCCTCCGAGTGGATCTGGGTGCTCGCCGCGTACTGCCTGGTGATGATCGCGCCCGCGCTCCTGCTGCTCCTCGTCCGCGTCGCGGCTCGGCCGCTCGTGGAGCCCGCGCTCCGCCGGTTCGCGGACTGGCTGCAGCGCACGTCGGGCGAGACGACGGCGTGGATCGTCGGAATCGTCGGGTTCCTCGTGCTGCGCGATGCGGCGACGACGCTCGGCCTGCTCGAGTTCACGCTCGGCGACGGCTGACGGGCCGGGGCGGCCACGGCCGCCACCGAACGCCCCGCGATCAGCCGCGGAACGGCCCCCGCAGCACCGCCCACTGGAGCAGCATGATCGTCTTCGCGTCGACGATGTCGCGGCCGATGCGGTCGAGTGCGTCGTCGAGGTCGAGCTCGAGCACCTCGATGTCCTCGCCCTCGTCAGCCAGTCCGGCCCTGGCGCCCGCCGCGACGTCGCCGCGCAGGTACGGCGCGGCGAAGAAGTGGAGGCGCTCGGTGACCGACCCCGGGCTCATGTACACGTCGAAGACGTGCTCGACCTCGCCCACTCGGAGCCCCGTCTCCTCCTCGGCCTCGCGCCGGATCGCCGTCTCGGGATCGTCGGCGTCGAGGAGACCTGCGGCGGTCTCGATGAGGAGGCCGTCGGGGTGCTCGTTCACGTAGGCGGGGAAGCGGAACTGCCGGGTGAGGACGACGGTGCGGGCGTCGACGTCGTAGAGCAGGATGGTCGCACCGTCGCCGCGGTCGTACGTCTCCCGCTCCTCGGTCGTCCAGCGGCCGTCGGCGTGACGGTAATCGAACGTCGTGGCGCGGGTGACGTACCAGTTCGACGTCAGCACGCGCACGTCGCGCACGATCACGTCGGGGTTGCGATCAAGGTCGCGGCCCACCTGATCGAGCCCCGTGCGTCCGCGCCGGTCGGGCACGTCGACCCCGGGTTGCGGCATCCGCTCGCCCGTACCCACCGAACTCACCCGGCGGCTCAGCGGAAGTTCACGAACTGGAGGTCGACGTCGAGGTCGGCCGCCTTCAGCAGCCGGATCGTCTCCTGCAGGTCGTCGCGGCTCTTCGAGGAGACGCGCAGCTCGTCGCCCTGGATCTGGCTCTTCACGGTCTTCGGCGCCTCGTCGCGGATGATCTTGCCGATCTTCTTCGCGTGCTCCTGGTCGATGCCGTTCTTCAGCCCGACCTCGATGCGGAACTCCTTGCCCGACGGGTACGGCTCGCCCGCGTCGAGCGACTTCAGCGAGATGCCGCGCTTGATGAACTTCGACTGCACGACGTCGAGCACGGCCTTGACGCGCTCCTCCGAGCTCGCCTTCAGCAGGATCTTCTCGCCGCTCCACTCGACCGACGCGCCGACGCCCTTGAAGTCGTAGCGCTGCTCGATCTCCTTGCGGGCCTGGTTGACGGCGTTGTCGGCCTCCATCTTGTCGACCTTGCTCACGATGTCGAACGTCGAATCTGCCATGCCCGCCAGTCTAGCGAGCGCGATTCCGCAGGTCAGGGGCGGGCACTCGACACCGGATGCCCCGCCCCGGCGCTCTTCGGCGCTATTCGGCTGGGCGAGCCGTCGACGAGCGCACGCGCAGGTCGTACGGCAGCGGCGTCGCCTCGGGCTCGGGAGCGTCGCCGCCCGGCTCGAGCTCGTCCATCAGCACCTCGACGGCCTGCTCGCCCTGCACGCGCGGGAACTGCGCCACGGTCGTCAGCCCGAAGAAGTCGGCCAGATCGTGGTCGTCGATGCCGATCACGGAGACGTCGCGCGGCACCGACATGCCGAGGTCGCGGGCGGCGAGGATGGTGCCGATCGCCATCTCGTCGGAGGCCGCGAAGATCGCGGTCGGCCGCTCATGCGGCACCCCGAGCAGCTGCTTCGCCGCGTGGTAGCCGCCGCGGATGGTGAAGTCCGCCGGTGCGAAGAACCGCGGCTCGACGTCGACGCCGGCGTCGCGGAGCGCGGCCTCGTACCCGAGGCGCCGGTTGGTCGGCAGATGGAAGTCGAGGTCGAACTCGAGGTCGCCGCCGATGTGCGCGATGCGGCGGTGCCCGAGCCCGAGGAGATGCTCGGTCGCGAGCCGCGCGACGGCGACGTCGTCGATGGTGAGCGTGCGCACGCCCGGGATCGGTCCGCCCACGCCGACGAGCGGCTTGCCGAGGTGGTGCAGTCGACGCACCTCGGGCTCGGTGAGCTCGAGCGACACCGCGATGACGGCGTCGACGCGCTGACGCAGCAGGAAGTGCTCGAAGACGCTCTCGCGCTCGCGCCCGTCGCCCGAGAGGTTGTAGAGCGTGAGGTCGTACCCATGCCGGAGCAGCGCTTGCTGAGCGCCCTCGAGCACCGACGAGAAGAACCACCGGTTCAGGAAGGGGATGACGACCCCGATGTTGCGGGTCCGCCCCGAGGCGAGGCTCGACGCGTTCGACGAGACGACGTAGCCCAGCCTGGCCGCCGCCTCCTCGACCTTGGCCTTCGACGTCGGCGACACGTGGCCGCGGCCCGACAGCGCGCGCGACACCGTCGCGGTGGAGACCCCCGCGAGCTTCGCGACCTCTTCGATGCCGGCCATGCGCCCTCACTCCCGGCCGTGCCGAGTCAGCCCGGTGGAACCGGATCCTCCCGGGCCTGCCCGGACTGAGGCATCCTATCGCCCGCCGCACCGCGTGGCGCGTTGCCGCGGCCGTCGGGCGTGCGGTAGAAATGGCCGTTCGGGGCTTGCCCACGGGGGGCGCGGCTTGCCTGCCGACGCCGACCGAAGGGAATGCTCGCGTGAAGTGGGTCAAGCGCATCGTCGTGGCGCTGGTGGTGGTCTTCGCCCTGTTCTACCTCGTCACGAGGCCCGAAGACGCCGCGAGCGCGGTCCAGGCCGCCGTGGGAGCGGTGTGGGGAGCGATCTCGTCGATCGGCGTGTTCTTCAGCTCTCTCGCCGGCTGAGCCGGGTGCGGCACCGATGAGCCTCTTCGACCCGAAGGTCGACCGGCACCTGATCGCCGACCAGGGCGAGGTGATCGTCGACGAGGTGGAGAAGCACTGGACGGCGAGCGTCAAGCCCGTCCTCGAGCTGCTGCTCGCGATCCCGGTGCTGCTGCTCATCCTCGTGCTGCCCTCGCAGCTCTACTTCCTGCCGCTGCTCGCCGCGCCGGCGATCGCCATCCACGCGGCGTGGCGCATCCTCGACGTCCGCATGGACCGGTTCGTCATCACGAACATGCGCGTGTTCCGGGTGCACGGCATCCTGTCGCAGCACATCGCGACGATGCCCATCTCCCGCATCCTCGACATCTCGGTGAAGAAACCGCTCATCGGCCGGGTGCTCGGCTACGGGCACTTCATCTTCGAGTCGGCGGCGCAGGACCAGGGCCTGCGCGAGATCCGTTTCGTCGGCGACCCCGACGAGCGGGGACTCACCATCCAGCGGGTCATCCAGCGCGCCGGCCTCCGTGGCGGAGCGGTCAGCGGCCCGACCGCCGGCCGGTTCGGCCGCCCGGTCGATCCGGCCGGCGTCACGATGCCGATGTTGATGACGGATGCCTCCGCCACGGCGCATCCGTTCGACCGCATCGTCGGCGACCCGATGGCCGGCGAGGCCGGCGAACGCGACACCTGGACGCAGCCCATCTCGACCCAGGACGGCACGTAGCGGACCGATTCCGGGTACGTCCGCACGCGGGCTCGACGACTCCCGGCCTGATTTCGCCCTGCGCGGGTCGGCGGGTACCATTGTGTGGCCCCCGGTTGTGTGCAGAACGTGGTCGGGTGCACATGGCGAGTTACCCAAGCGGCCAAAGGGATCTGACTGTAAATCAGCTGTCTACGACTTCGGGGGTTCGAATCCCTCACTCGCCACGGAAAGCCCCGGTTCGCCGGGGCTTCTGCCGTTCCAGGCGGCCCGCCGTGCCCGGTCGTGCGCGGTGACATACGATTTCCCCACCGGTTCTCCATCGACCCGACCGGAAGACGGAGGATCCGTGGACCCCGCCGAGCTCGCCCTCGACCCCGATGAACTCCGCCGTCTCGTGGAGTGCGCGAAGGAGCCGATCCGGACCCCCGGCTCGATCCAGGGCCACGGCACGCTCCTCGGCGTCGACCAGACGGGCGTGATCGCCGTCGTCAGCGAGAACGCCGCCCGCTGGCTCGGTCAGCTCGTGCTCGAGGTCGGCAACGCCGAGCTCGAGTACGCGGTTCGCACGGGCCGGGCCGTCGATCCGGTGCGCATCACGTGGGAGGGCGTCGAGTCCGACGCCATCGTCCATCGCGTCGACGGGCTGACCCTCGTCGAGATCGAGCCGGTGCCACCGGGCAACGAGTATGCGCGCACCGCCGTGGTCGGCGCGATCACCCGCGTGGCGCAGACGACCTCCATCGAAGAGGTGCGCGAGCTGGCCGCGCGGGAGATCCGCGACATCACGGGCTTCGATCGTGTGATGGTCTACCACTTCCACGATGACGGGCACGGCGAGATCGTCGCCGACGAACGCGACCCCGCGATGGAGCCCTACCTCGGTCTGCACTTCCCGTCGTCCGACATCCCGCCCCAGGCGCGCGCGCTCTACATCTCGAAGATCGGGCGCATGATCGCGAGCACCACGGCTCCTGGCATCCCGCTGCTCGCCCTCGCCGGCGACGCGCACGACGTCGACCTGTCGAACGCGGAGCTCCGCAGCGTCTCGCCGTACCACCTGCAGTTCATGCGGAACATGGGCCAGGCTTCGACCTTCTCCCTGTCCCTCGTCGATCAGGGCCGGCTCATCGGCATGATCACCTGTGCGCACCGGACCGAGCGGCGGCTGCCCGTGCTGCTCCGGCGCGCCCTCGAGGTGCTCGCCGGCCAGATCGCCATGCAGATGGCGTCCATGCGCGAGATCGCCCGCCTCCGCCACATGGTCGAGGTGCGCGAGCGGCGGAGCGAGCTGCTCGCCCCGCTCTACGGGTCCGACGACATCCACGCCGCGCTCCTCGGCGGGTCCTCGACGGTGCTCGATCTGGTGCCGGCCGACGGCGTGCTCGTGCGCATCGGGGGCACCTCTCGTGCGGCAGGCGAGGTGCCGCCGCTCGGATCCGTCCTCCGCGTGCTCGAACGGCTCGGCGGCGGCTCCTTCGTGTCGGAGAGTCTCGTCACCGACCGGCCCGAGCTCGCGAGGCTCCTGCCCGGCGTCGCCGGCCTCCTCGTGGTGCCGTTGACCGATGCCGGCGAGGCCCTGGTGTTCTTCCGCGCGGAAGTCGCCCGAGACGTGTCCTGGCTGGGCGACCCGGGCGGGACGAACCGCCCCGGGGAACTCTCCCCGCGGACCTCGTTCTCCGCGTGGCGGCGCACCGTGCGCGGGCGCAGCGAACCCTGGGGCACGGTCGTCGAGGAGGCCGCCGAACTCGGACGCGAGCTCGAGATCGCGCTGCAGCGCCGCGCAGAGGCCCAGCTCGCGGAGCTCGCCATGCGCGACCCACTCACCGGGCTCTACAACCGGCGCTACCTCGTCGAGCGGCTCGCGACGCTCGGCCCCGTCGGCGAGGCCGGCAAGGCCGTGCTCTTCGTCGACCTCGACGACTTCAAGCGCATCAACGACCAGCACGGCCACGACATCGGCGACGCCGTCATCCTCGAGGTCGCCGACCGGCTCGTCGCGCACTCGCGCGAGCAAGACGTCGTGGTGCGTCTCGGCGGCGACGAGTTCGTGGTGCTGCTCGACGGCGTGATCGGTGAAGACGTCGAGGCGGTCGCCGATCGGATGATCCGCGCCATCGCGGCACCCATCGTCACCGGGCGGGTGCTGCTGTCGGTCACGGCGTCGTGCGGCATCGTCGTGGCCGACCCCGGCTCGCCGCGCGCCGGACTCCTCGAGGCCGCGGACGCCGCGATGTACCGGGCGAAGAACGCCGGCCGGAACCGCACGTCGCGCTGAGACGGCCGGGCCGGGTAGGCCGGGGCGGGGCGGGGCGGGGCGATCAGCGCGGGTCGCCCGAGTCGGCGCCGCGCCTCGGCAGTGCTGCGGCCGCGTCGGTCAGCGACCGGTCGGCTCCGGCACGAGCCGCATGCCCGCGGCGCCGTTCGCCGACTCGATGAGTTCCTCGAGCCAGTGCCGGTTGATGTCGGTGACGTTCTCGTCGAACTCGAACCGCAGCGTCGCGGCCGGGTTGATCCAGATCTGCTGACGGCCGCCGGCCTCGCCTTCGATCGACAGCGCGAAGCTCTCCTTGCGCCGGAGCTTGGCCAGCACGACGAACTCGATGTGGGCGAGGGTGCGATCAGGCAGTTCGAACGATGCGGGCGGCGAGCCGTAGTGGAGGTGTCCCATCGAAGCGATCCTACGTCGCGATAGCCTGAACCTGTGACTCTCGTGCACCGACTGACCGTTGACGGCCGTGACTACTTCCTGCCCGACCCCGTGACCGAGCTGAAGCAGCAGATCCTCGAGGCCATCCGCGCGGGCGGCGGCTACGTGAACATCCCGCCGCTGCGCGGCGGCCCCGGCATCGACATCCTGTTCTCGCCGGGCATGCCCGTCACGTGGTCGCAGATCGAGGTGGGAGGCGACCTCGCCGACCGCCGCGACGACAGGGCCGGCGACGGCGACGACGAGGACTTCGGGCTCTGACCGCGCTGAGGCGGCGGCGACGCGCCGCCTCAGTCGGCGACGCGCGACCTCACGCCGGCTGGAGCAGCGGCTCGAGCTCCTCGGCCGCGACGGCCGGCGAGAAGTAGTAGCCCTGCGCGCGGTCGCAGCCCCAGCGCCTCGCGCGCTCGAGGTCGTCGGCCGTCTCGACGCCCTCCGCGACGACGATCGCCGACTGTGCGCGGGCGATCTCGACGCACTCCGCGACCAGGTCGTCGGCTTCGGCGCGTCGATCCCGCATCAGCGAGCGGTCGATCTTCACCTCGGTGAACGGCATCCGGCGGAGCCCCTCCACTGAGGTCGTTCCCGCCCCGAAATCGTCGATCGAGATGCCGACGCCGCCGTCGATCAGCGCGGCAAGCGCGCGGTACTCGTCGCAGGACTCCAGGAGCGCCGGCGTCTCGGTGATCTCCGCGGTCACGGTCCAGCGCGGCAGACCGAGCCCGTGCACGATCTCGAGCACCGCCTCGGCGAAGGCCGGCGTGAGCTGCGACGGCGAGATATTGACGGCGATGCCGACGCGGAGGCCGCGCTGGTGCCACTCGGCCGCGCGCCGCCCCGACTGCTCGAGGATGGCCCGTCCGAGGTCGGCGATGAGGCCTGAACGCTCGGCGATCGGGATGAACGAGTCGGGCAGGATGAGGCCCCGGTCGGGGTGCACCCATCGGCACAGGGCCTCGAGCACGACGGGCCTGCCGGTGGTGAGGTCGTACTCGGGCTGGTAGTAGGCGACGAGCTCCCCTCGGGTCACGG
The DNA here is from genome assembly GCF_040267705.1 of Agromyces sp. G08B096. Taxonomy (NCBI): domain Bacteria; kingdom Bacillati; phylum Actinomycetota; class Actinomycetes; order Micrococcales; family Microbacteriaceae; genus Agromyces; species Agromyces sp. G08B096. The sequence goes on along the minus strand of NZ_CP158374.1, from coordinate 3,148,816 downwards.
CGCGACGAAGCTCGCCGACCTCGAGGCCGGCTGTCGCGTTCGACGCGCCGCGTTCCATTCGTCCAGCATCACCGTGTCAAGCCCTGCGTGCAACGCGACCGGCGACTCAGGTGCATCCCGTATACTTCGCGGCCGCTCCATCACGTCCGTCGCTCCCCGAGAGCGCGGCCCGCTCCGAACGGATATCCTTCCCGTGATGGGCACTCTGACGTACGACTCCAAGCTGGTGGTCTCCTTCGACGACCGCGTGCTGGCCCACCTGCAGGCCGTGATCTGGGCGAAGCTGCGCCGCGGCGAGCCGTTCGCCTTCTCCTGGACCGAGTCGTCCTCAGCGAGCGGGTTCGGGCGCACCTCGGTCTGGCTGGCGCCCTCCATCCCCGTCGCGTTCGAGTACTTCGGTGGTCGGGCGCCTCGCCTGAACCCCGCCTGGGTGCACGCCCTCAACCGGTCCGCGAACTCCGCGGGCGGGCTGACGGTCGTGCCCGAGCCGCCCGGGCCGACCGGCCCCGCTGCGGCACCGTCCGACGGCTGAGCACGCCCGGCGTCCGGGTGACGGGCGCGGATCAGTCCGTCTCGCCGCGGCCCTCCGGACGAGCGGCCGACGGTTGGGCCTCGGGCTCGGGCAGCAGCACGAGGCCGCCGGGCGAGTTCGCGGCGCGCGTGAGCTCGCGGATCCAGTGCGGATTGAGCGGGATGTCCCGCCCGTCGAAGAACTCGAATGTGACGGGCACGTCGGGGCTGAACCAGATGGAGTGCCGCCCGCTGCCCTGCTCGAGCGGCGTCTCCCAGGAGTAGGAGAACGACTCGCCCCGGCGCAGCTTCGCGAACACGACGCTCCGGAGGTGGGCGAGCGGACGATCTTCGATCTCGATCGTGCGGATGAAGTTCCACGTCAGGATGCCCACGTACCCAGCTTGCCATCTCACGGCGTCCCGCGTCGGTCGGGGATAACCTGTGCGGGTGGTCGCATCCTTCGAGTGCCGCACGCGCCTGGCCGTCCCGGTGCCGGAGGCGTTCGACCGCGCCCGCAGCATCGACCTGCATATCGGCTCGATGGCGGCCTCCCGCGAGCGTGCCGTCCGCGGCGTGACCTCCGGGTTGATCGAGGCCGGCCAGGAGGTGACCTGGCGGGCGCGGCATCTCGGCGTGACGTTCACGATGACCAGCCGCATCACCCGGATGTCCCGGCCGGAGTCGTTCGTCGACGAACAGCTCCGCGGGCCGTTCGCGAGCTTCCGGCACGAGCACCGCTTCGAGCCCGACGGCGACGGCACCCTGATGCTCGACCGCGTCGACTTCGGTCCCCCGCTCGGCGTGCTGGGCCGCCTGGCCGAACTCGTGCTGCGGCCGTGCCTGCGACGGCTGATCGAGCACCGCAACGCGCACCTCGCGGCGACGCCGTTGCCCTGAGCGGGCCTGGACGAGGCATCCCGGATGTCCCCCGGATGGGCGCTGTCGCCCGGGGACGCCGTCGGTCAGAATCGCACGGAGTCGAATGTGCGCATCGGCTCAGCGAGCCGCGGCTGCACCCCATTGCCTCAAGCCGGCCGTCGCGGCTCGCCCGATGCGCACCGCGTACCGTGGAGACATGACCGCGTCAGAGGCATCCATTCCCGCTCCGGCCGACCTGCTCGAGATCGCACGCGACATCGCCGTGCGCGCCGGCAGCGCCGCCCTCGAGGCGCGACGCGCGGGCGTCGAGGTCGCCGCGACGAAGTCGACGCCGGTCGACATCGTCACCGCCGTCGATCGCGACACCGAGGCGCTGATCCGCGAGCTCATCCTCGAGGCCCGGCCCGACGACGGCATCCTCGGCGAGGAGGACGCCGCGCGCGTCGGCACCAGCGGCGTCGAGTGGATCGTCGACCCCATCGACGGCACCGTCAACTTCCTCTACGGCATCCCCGCCTGGGCGGTGAGCATCGCGGTCGTCGCCGGGCCGCCGAACCCCGGGGAGTGGACCGCGCTCGCCGGCGTCGTCGTCAACCCGGTCACGGGCGAGCTGTTCGAGGCGAGCCGCGGCGGCGGCGCCCGGCTCGCGGGCCGGGAGCTGGCGGTGAACGAGGAGGTCCCGCTGTCGCACGCGCTCGTCGGCACCGGATTCGCGTACTCGGCCGAGCGGCGTCGCGAGCAGGCGCAGGTGCTCACGGGACTGCTGCCGCTCGCGCGGGACATCCGCCGCATCGGCTCGGCCGCGCTCGATCTGTGCGGCCTCGCAGCCGGCCGGCTCGACGCGTTCTACGAGGTCGGGCTGAACCCGTGGGATCACGCAGCGGGCGCGCTCATCGCCCGCGAGGCCGGGGCGATCGTGACGGGCGTCGACGGCGGCCCCGAGAGTGTCGAGTTCTTGCTCGCGGCGGCGCCAGGACTGCACGAGGAGCTGCGCGCAGCGCTCCGTGCTGCGGGGGCGCCCGCCTGACCCTGGCGGCACGCGTCGGCGTGATCGTTGCGGCGAATCGGGCGTGATCTGCGGGATTCGTCGTGCTTCGGCCCGGTGAGCGAGGGAATCGCTCGTCTCGCGTGGCGCGAACGGTTGACTCGGGGTACGCTTTACCGATCCGTTATCTCGGCCAAGGCGTCGGGATGCACACCTCCCCATCCGGTCCGTTCCCCGACGCCGAAGGTTCCCCCCACGTGCTCGAGTCCCCTCTCGTGCCCGACGGTCCCACGCCAGGCACGCAGTCCCCGCTGCGGCCCGAACGACCCTTGACCCGGCGGGAACTGAGGGAACGCGAGGCCGCGGCCCGTGCGACGCAGGAGCCGAACCCGGCTGCGACGCAGGCTCACGGTTCGTGGCCCGCCGCCTCGCAGCCGGTCGTGCAGCAGCACGCCGCACCGGCGCAGCCCGTCTCGCCGGTGCAGCCCGTCTCGCCGGTGCAGCCGGTCTCGGTGCAGCCGGCTTCGGCGCAGCAGCCGATCGTCCAGCGGCCGGCCACGCCCCCGGCAGGGAGTGCGCCAGCGGCTCCGACCCGCCGCGATGCCCGCTCGACGCGTACCGACGAACGTCCGGTCGAAGCGTTCGACGCCCTCTTCGGCGACCTCACCGCCGACGCCGAGCCCGACTCCGCCGCCCGTGGCCGACGAGCCGGGCGGCGCGTCGAGCCCGGCGCGACGCAGGCCGCCGTGCCGCCGGCCGACCGCTCGGTCGCCGAGGCATCCGCCGAGTTCGCCGCCGCGCTCGGGGCATCCGCTCGTCGCCCCCGACTCGCCTTCGACGACTCCGTCGCGACCGATGGTCTGCCGAATGGCGTCGTCGCGCCCCAGCAGGCCTCCCGACGCGACCAGCGCCGCGTCGAGACCGACGTTCGCCCCGGGCGTGCCGAACGCCGCGAGGCGGCCGACCAACGGGCGCGCCAGCTCGCCTCCCGGCGCCCGGCCGAGGCATCCGTCACCCCGACGGCACCGCCCCGCGCGCGCCGCGGCCGGCGCGGCATGCGTGCCGTCGTCGCCATGGGCTTCGCCGCGACGCTCGCCCTCGCCACGTCCGTGCCCGCGCTGTCGCTGCTCAGCCCCGAAGAGGTGCAGGCCATGGCGCTCGCCGCCGCGGCCGACGCCAAGGGCCCGGGCCAGCGCGTGACGGTCGACGGCGACGCGATCGCGTCGCCCACGGTCGACCGCGAGGGCTACCAGCACCAGACGATCGCCGAGTACGCGGCGGCCGCCGGCATCCGGCCCGAGGCGACGTTCACGAACAACCCCCTCGGCACCATCCAGTGGCCCTTCGCCGTCGGCGTGCACATCGGCGACCGGTTCGGCTACCGCAACTGCGCCGGCTGCTCGGCCGACCACCACGGTCAGGACTTCAACCCGGGTCTCGGCGCCGAGATCCAGGCCATCGCCGACGGCGTCGTGTCGGTCTCGACCGACTCCGGCGGATCCCTCGGCGTCGTCATGATGATCGACCACGTCATCGACGGCGAGGTCGTCACGAGCGTCTACGCCCACATGGAGTTCGACTCGCGCCGGTTCGAGGTCGGTGACACGGTGCACGTCGGCGACGTCATCGGCACGACCGGCGACACCGGCATGTCGACGGGTCCCCACCTGCACTTCGAGATCCGCATCGGCGGCGTGAACGGCGAATGGGTCGACCCGCTCGAGTGGCTCTACGCCAACACCAACTAGGCGCGCGGGGCCGCCCGGCCGACCGCGGGGTCATCCGCTGATCGCGTGCACCGCGCGCGGTTCGGACTCGTTTCGTCGCGGGACCACCGCGCGGAGGCGCCCGATTGCGTCCGAATGCGGATGCCCCTGAGCCCGAGTCGGGGCGCGCGGAGCCGCGTGCACGGCGGAAGAGACGACGCGGCGGGACGCGCCCCGTCGGGCACGTCCCGCCGCGCAGCGCGTTACGCGCGGAGCCAGACCGTGGTGTCGGCGGGGAGCGAGCCGTCGAGCTCGCCGGAGGCGAGCAGGACGGTGCCGCCCGGCAGCGCCACGGGCGCAGAGCCCGTGTTCGCGACCACGGTGACGTCGCCGTTGCGGAAGGCCACGGTGTCGGCGTCGAAGCCGTCGAGCCACTCCAGCGTTCCCGAGCCGAGGTCGTGCTCGCGGCGGAGGCGAAGGGCGTCCTGGTAGAGGCTCAGCGTCGATCCGGGCACGCCCTGCTGGCGGTCGCGGGCGAGCTCGGCCCACTGCGCGGGCTGCGGCAACCACGAGGCATCCGTCGGCCCGAATCCGTACGAGGGTGCCGTGGCCTCCCACGGGATCGGCACGCGGCATCCGTCGCGGCCGTAGCGCTCGCCGTTCGTGCGGAACCAGGTGGGGTCCTGGCGGGCGTCGTCGGGCAGGTCGATGACCTCGGGGAGGCCGAGCTCCTCGCCCTGGTAGATGTACGCCGAGCCGGGCAGAGCGAGCATGAGCGCCGTCGCGGCCCGCGCGCGGCGGAGGCCGTCCGCGTACTCGGGGATGCCCTTCGAACGCGGTCCGAGCCCGTGGCCCTGCGGGTTGTCGGCGGTCACGGCGAGGCGCGTGGCGTGGCGGACGACGTCGTGGTTGGAGAGCACCCACGTCGAGGGCGCGCCGACGGAGCCGAACGCGTCGAGCGAGTCGTCGATGACGGTGCGGAGGGATGCGGCGTTCCACGGGGTCTCGAGGTAGGCGAAGTTGAACGACTGGTGCATCTCGTCGGAGCGCACCCACTTCGCCACCTTCGGCAGCGGGTCGACCCACGCCTCGGCGGCGAGCACGCGGTCGCCGGGGTACTCGTCGAGGACGCGGCGCCAGTCGCGGTAGATCTCGTGGACGCCCTCCTGTGCCCAGTACGGTGCGCCGTCGCCGTTCTCCTCGCTGATCGCGGGTTCGAGGGCGACGCCCGCGCCGTCCTCGCCGACGGTGACGCCGCCGGCGCCGCCCATCGAGCCCGAGCCCTGCGGCGGGGTCCAGTCGGGCAGGCCGTCGGCCTTGACCAGGCCGTGCGCCACGTCGACGCGGAAGCCGTCGGCGCCGCGGTCGAGCCAGAAGCGCAGGATACGACGGAACTCCTCGCGGACCTCCTCGTTCGTCCAGTCGAAGTCGGGCTGCGAGCTGTCGAAGAGGTGGAGGTACCACTGGCCGGGCGTGCCGTCGGCCTCGATGACGCGGGTCCAGGCGGGGCCGCCGAACACGGACTCCCAGTTGTTGGGGGGCAGCTCGCCGTGCTCGCCGCGGCCCTCGCGGAAGAGGTAGCGGCCGCGGGCGGCGCTGCCCGGCGGCGACGCGAGGGCCTCCTGGAACCAGGGGTGCTGGTCGGAGGAGTGGTTCGGCACCAGGTCGATGATGACGCGGATGCCTCGCGCGTGGGCCTCTTCGAGCATGGCGTCGAAGTCGGCGAGGGTGCCGAACCGGGGGTCGACGTCGCAGTAGTCGGCGACGTCGTACCCGGCGTCCTTCTGGGGGGAGGTGTAGAACGGCGACAGCCAGATCGCGTCGATGCCGAGCGCCTCGAGCGAGCCGAGTCGCGAGGTGATGCCGGCGAGGTCGCCCATGCCGTCGCCGTTGGCGTCGGCGAAGGAGCGGGGGTAGATCTGGTAGATCGCGGCGGTGCGCCACCATTCCGAAGTCATGCCGAAACCCTACGACATTTCGACATTTGTTGGAAACGCTTGCAGTCGCTTCCGGACACACAATGGTCACGAACCTGTATCAAAGGCGGGCGCTCGGTTTTGTGAACATCTTGTGACGAGGTATACCTGTAATCGCTTGCATACGGCGAGCATCCAACACGGAAGAACGGCCTTTCGGGCTCGGTGCGCGGTTCCGCTTCACGCGGGACGACGAGGGACAGCCCTCCTCCACCAGGCGAAGGCGCCGATTCACGCGAACTGAGAAGGGCACACCAATGAGGGTGAACAGGAAGGGCCTCCTCGCTGCGGGCGCCGTCGCCGTCGTGACGACGCTGGGGCTCGCCGGCTGCGCCGGTGGCGACAGCGGCTCCGAGGGCGACTCGTCGGCCGCGAGCACGCTGACCGTCTGGGTCGACGCCGAGCGCGTCGACGCGCTGAAGGGCGCAGCCGAGGCGTACAGCGAGAAGAGCGGCGTGAAGGTCGACATCGTCGGCAAGGACGTCGCCGACATCAAGGACGACTTCATCCAGCAGGTGCCGACCGGCAAGGGCCCCGACATCACCATGGGCGCCCACGACTGGCTGGGCGAGCTCTCGACCAACGGCGTCGTCGCCCCCATCGAGCTGGGCGACTCCGCCGCCGACTACCTCCCCGTCGCCATCGAGGCCTCGACCTACGAGGGCACCGTCTACATGCTGCCCTACGCCGTCGAGAACATCGCCGTGCTCCGCAACGCCGACCTCGTGCCCGAGCCGGCCGCGAACTTCGACGACATGATCGCGAAGGGCCAGGCCGCCGGCCTCACCCAGCCCTTCGTCGTCGAGCAGGGCGCCGAGGGCAACCCCTACCACCTCTACCCCTTCCAGACCGCGTTCGGCGCCCCCGTCTTCGGCACCAACGACGAGGGCTACGACCCGACCGACCTGCAGCTCGGCAACGCCGGCGGCGATCAGTTCGCCACGTGGCTCGGCTCGCAGGGCAAGAACGGCACCGGCGTGTTCAACACCGACATCGACGGTGACATCGCGAAGGAGAGCTTCCTCACCGGCAAGTCGGCGTTCTGGCTGACCGGCCCGTGGAACGTCGGCGCCGCCGTCGACGCGGGCATCAACGTCGCCATCGACACGGTGCCGAGCCCGACCGCCGAGCCCGCGCAGCCGTTCGCCGGCGTGAAGGGCTTCTTCATCTCCTCGGAGTCGAAGAACAAGGTCGCCGCGAACGACTTCCTCGTGAACTACCTCGGCACCGAGGACGTGCAGCTCGAGCTGTTCGAGGCGGGCAACATCCTCCCGGCGCTCACCGCCGCGGCCGAGACCGCGTCGAGCGACCCGATCATCGAGGGCTTCGCCGCCGTCGGCGCCGAGGCCGTGCCGATGCCGGCCATCCCCGCCATGGGCGCGGTGTGGCAGTACTGGGGCATCGCCGAGGCCGCGATCATCAACGGCGCCGACCCGGTCGCGACGTGGCAGAAGCTCGCGTCCGACGTGCAGGCCGCGATCTCCGAGTAATCCCGAGCCGCTCCGGGACGGGCGCCGACCGGCGCCCGTCCCGGAGCGCAGCCCTGTATCCACGTGGGAAGAGTGAGCACCATGAGCACGACGATCGAGGACGGCACGAGGCAGGACGCCCCGCCGCCGAAGCCGAGCAGGCGCCAGCGCCAGGCGGCGGCCATCGCCGACGCGGCATCCGGCGGCATGAAGGTCTTCTTCGTCAAGCTCATCGCGCTCGCGATCGTCGACGCGCTCGCCGTGTACGCGATCTTCGTGCTGATCGCCCACGCGCAGTGGGTGCCGATGGTCGTGGTCGTCGCGGTGACGGCCGTCGTCAACTGGATCTACTTCTCGCGGAAGAAGCTGCCCGCGAAGTACCTCACGCCTGGCGTCATCTTCCTCGCCGTGTTCCAGGTGTTCGTGCTCCTGTACACGGGCTACATCGCGTTCACGAACTACGGCACCGGCCACAACGGGTCGAAGGAGCAGGCGGTCTCCTCGCTCATGGCCTCCTCGCTCGAACGGGTCGAGGACTCGCCGACCTACCCCGTCACGGTCGTCGAGCAGGGCGGCCAGCTGGGCCTCCTCGTCACCGACCCCGACGGCGACGCGAGCATCGGCACGAACGACCGGCCGCTCGAGCCGGTCTCCGGGGTCGAGTTCGAGGGCGACAAGGCGGTCGCGGCCGACGGCTGGACGACGCTGCAGTTCGCCGACGTGCTCGCGCGCACCGACGAGGTCACCGCCCTCGCGGTGCCCTTCTCGGACGACCCGAACGACGGCGCCATCCGCACGCCCGACGGCTCCAGCGGCTACCTCTACGTCTCGACGCTGGAGTACGACGAGGCGGCCGGCACCATGACCGACCTCGAGACCGGCACCGTCTACGCGGACACCGGCGTGGGCGCGTTCACCGCCGAGGACGGCGAGCAGCTGCTGCCCGGCTGGCAGATCACGGTCGGCTTCGACAACTTCGTCCGCGCCGTCACCGACGCGCGCCTCGCCGGCCCGCTCGTCTACGTCACGCTCTGGACGTTCGCGTTCGCCCTGATCTCGGTGGCGTCGACCTTCTTCCTCGGCCTCTTCCTCGCGATCGTGTTCAACGACCTGCGGATGCGCGGCCGCAAGATCTACCGGGTCCTGATGATCCTGCCGTACGCGATCCCGTCGTTCCTCTCGGCGCTCGTGTGGGCGGGAATGATGAACCAGAGCTTCGGCTTCATCAACCAGGTGCTCCTCGGCGGGGCATCCGTTCCCTGGCTCACCGACCCGCTGCTCGCGAAGGTCTCGATCCTCATCGTGAACCTCTGGCTCGGCTTCCCGTACATGTTCCTCGTGTGCATGGGCGCCCTGCAGTCCATCCCCGATGAGCTCCAGGAGGCGGCGACGGTCGACGGCGCGAAGCCGTGGGCGGTGTTCCGGCTGATCAAGCTGCCGCTGCTCCTCGTGACGGTCGCGCCGCTGCTGATCGCGTCGTTCGCGTTCAACTTCAACAACTTCAACACGATCTACATGCTCACCGACGGCGGTCCGCGCGACTCGAACGCGCCGATCCCGGTCGGGTTCACCGACATCCTGATCACGATGGTCTACAAGGTGGCGTTCACCGGGCAGACGCGTGACTACGGCCTCGCGAGCGCGTACTCGATCATCATCTTCATCGTCGTCGCGATCATCTCGATCATCGCGTTCCGGCGCACCAAGAGCCTCGAGGAGCTGAACTGATGGCCGCGCAGCATCCCGTCCCCGGCAGCCAGAGCGGACTCCTCGCGGGCGAGGTCGACGAGTTCGCGGATGACTCGACGCGGGCGTCCGTCGCGGTCGGCGACGCCCCTCGGCGGATCCCGACGAAGCGGCCGTTCAACTTCGGCCGGTGGTTCCGTCAGACGGGCTGGCGGCACATCGTCGGCGTCGTCATGGTGGTGTTCTCGCTCTTCCCGATCGTGTTCGTGGTGTCGTCGTCGCTGAACCCGCACGGCACACTCACCGGCTCGAACGCGCTGTTCTCCCAGATCGGGCTCGACAGCTACGTGCGGATCCTCTCCGACCCGCAGATCCCGTTCGCGCGGTGGTTCGCGAACACGCTGATCATCGCGGGCGTCACCGCGCTCGGCACGGTGTTCCTCGGCGCGCTGGCCGCGTACTCGTTCTCGCGCATGCGGTTCACCGGGCGCCGGTTCGGTCTGATCACGATCGTGATCGTGCAGATGTTCCCCCAGCTGCTCGCGGTCGTCGCGATCTTCCTGCTGATGTCGACGATCGGCGACCTGTTCCCGGCGATCGGCCTGAACACGCACATCGGCCTCATCATGGTGTACCTCGGCGGCGCGCTGGGCGTGAACACCTACCTCATGTACGGCTTCTTCAACACCGTGCCCGCCTCGATCGACGAGGCCGCGAAGATCGACGGCGCGGGGCACGCCCGCATCTTCTTCACCATCATCCTGCGGCTCGTGGCGCCGATCCTCGCGGTCGTCGCGCTGTTGTCGTTCATCTCGAGCGTGAACGAGTTCGTCGTGGCATCCGTGCTGCTCATCGACACCGAGAACCAGACGCTCGCGGTGGGCCTCACGAAGCTCGTGTCGAACCCGCGCTACGCCGACTGGTCGGCGTTCTCCGCGGGCGCGGTGATGTCGGCGGCGCCGGTGGTCGCGCTGTTCCTCTTCCTGCAGAAGTACATCGTCGGCGGGCTGACCGCGGGCGCGGTCAAGTAGTCGCACCGGTCGGATACGCTCCGGGCATGCTGACCCCGCACCACGACGGATCTCCGCTGCACGTCTCCACGGCGACGCCCGAGCTCGGCGAGGTCGTGCGCGTGCGGCTGCGGGTGCCGCACGCGTTCGGCCCGCTCGCGTGGGCGGGCACGCGATCGAACCCGAACCACGAGCCGCGGTTCAGCGAGGCGCGCCGCGTGGAGTCTCCGGCCGGCCGCTCGATCGGCGGCTGGGACTGGTGGGAGGCCGAGGTCGAGGTCGAGAACCCCGAGCACGGCTACCGGTGGCTGCTCGTGGGGGAGGACGGCCGGCAGCGGTGGCTGAACCAGCTCGGCCTCTCGGCGATCGAGACGCGCGATCAGGACGACTTCCGGCTGGTCGCCCACCCTCCGGCGCCCGAGTGGGCGGCGGAATCGGTGCTGTACCAGGTGTTCCCCGACCGGTTCGCGCGATCGGATGCCGCGGACTCGCGCGAGCTGCCCGCCTGGGCGATCCCCGCCGAGTGGTCCGACCCGGTCGACCCCGAACCGCCGGGCCGCTCGCAGCAGGTGTACGGCGGCGACCTCGACGGCGTGCGGGAGCGGCTCGACCACCTCGAGGCGCTCGGCGTGAACCTGCTCTACCTCACGCCCGTGTTCCCCGGACGTTCGAACCACCGCTACGACGCCACGACGTTCGACCGCGTCGACGATCTGCTCGGCGGCGACGAGGCGCTCGTCCGGCTCGTCGAGGCTGCGCACGCGCGAGGCATCCGCGTCATCGGCGACCTCACCTCGAACCATTCGGGCGACGCGCACGAGTGGTCCCAGGCGGCGAAGGCCGACCTGTCGGCGCCCGAGCGCGAGTTCTACTACCTGCGCGACGACGGCTCGTACGAGTCCTGGCTCGGTGTGCCGAGCCTGCCGAAATTCGACTGGTCGTCGGCCGAGCTGCGGCGCCGCTTCATCGAGGGCCCCGACTCGGTGGTGGCCCGGTACCTGAAGGCGCCGTTCGGGCTCGACGGCTGGCGTATCGACGTGGCGAACATGACCGGGCGGCTCGGCTCGGTCGACCTGAACGCCGAGGTGCGCCGGACCATCCGGCGCACCATGCTCGAGGTGAACCCCGACACCGTCCTGCTCGGGGAGTCCACCAACGATGCGGCGTCCGATTTCCAGGGCGATGCGTGGCACGGCGCGATGACCTACACGCCCTTCACCCGGCCGCTCTGGGGCTGGCTGCAGCAGCCGGGGAGTCCTGCGGGCGGCGGCATCGGCTTCGCGCTCGGCCGCGTACCGACCCTCACGGGACCCGAGTTCGTCGAGACGCACCGCCGCTTCGCGGCCGGGTTCCCGTGGCGCACGCGCCTCGCGACGATGAACGCGCTCGACACGCATGACACGCCGCGGTTCGCCACGCACGCCCGGCCCGGAACGCCGCCGGTCGCGTTCGGCCTCGCGGTCGCCCTGCCGGGCCTGCCGGTGGTATGGGCGGGCGACGAGTTCGGGCTCACGGGCGTCGATGGCGAGGCGAGTCGCACGCCGATGCCGTGGGGGAGCGAAGGCGGCCCCGCCGTCGCACCGATGCTCGAGGCGTACCGCGCGCTGATCGGCCTGCGCCGGTCGAACCACGTGCTGGCGACGGGCGGCCTCCGCTGGCTTGCCGTCGGCGACGACGCGGTCGCCTTCGTGCGCGAGTCGGCGGATGCCTCGGTGCTGGTGCTCGCCGCACGCGACGCCGCCCGGCTCGAGCTCGACGAGGCGGCGCTGCCGCAGCTGCAGCACGCCTCGCCCGAGGCGCTCGCGGAGCGGCTCGTGGCGTTCGGATCGGTGCGGGTCGAGTCGTCCGGCGACACCATGATCCTCGCCTCCGACGGGCCTGCCTTCGCGGCCTGGCGGCTGCCCGGAGTGCCCGGCCCGGAGTGGTGAACGCCCCGTTCGGAGGGCGCCTCGAGGCGGCCGTCGACCGATGTCGGAGCCGATTCGGAGCACCGCCCGCGAGGTGATATCCTCGTACGGTTGCCGCGAGCGGCAGCACGCCCCGATAGCTCAGTGGTAGAGCACTTCCATGGTAAGGAAGGGGTCGTCAGTTCAATCCTGACTCGGGGCTCTGGTTCTCGGTTCGACTCGTTCGGCCGAAAGCCTCGCGGCGGGGTAGCTCAGGTGGTTAGAGCACACGGCTCATAATCGTGGTGTCGCGGGTTCGAGTCCCGCCCTCGCTACCGCATCAGACTCTCGCGCGGCTCGCGCGACGACCTGCCGGCTCCGCCGTTCGGGCGGGTCGGCGATCAGCCGGGCCGGCGCCCGCTCGAGCTGCGGTTCGACACCCCGTGAACGAACGTCGCGACGCCTGCGGCGATCCGCTTCGCGCGCGTCGCATCCGACACGTCGGTCTCGAGCGGGTCGGGGACGGCCGCGACCAACGCCGAGAACTGGGCCGCGGCCAGCGGGGCATCCTCGACCTCGATCCATCCTCGCGACGACCACCGCTCGAACACGGCGGCGAGGGCGCCCCGGACGCGTCCGGGGCCGTCCGCCCACCAGGCCCGGCGGAGTTCGGCCGGCAGCTGCGCGGCGTCCGTGCGCAGCTGCGCGATCAGTGCGCGGTGCGTGACGAGCTCGTGGTCGTCTGCCGGGCGTCCCGTCGCGCCGAGCCACGCGAGTGCGAACGTCCGGAGCGCCCCCTCGACGTCGTCGGCGCTCGACACCGCCCCGAGGTGGGCGTCGAGCGCCGCGATCTCGGCCTCGGCGACCGTTCGCGACGACTCGATCACGACGGCCTCGAACAGTGCGGTCTTGTCGCCGAAGTGCTTATAGATGGTGCGGGTCGACACCCCGGCGGCCGAGGCGATCGCGTCGATGCTCGCGCGCGAGAAGCCGTCGCGCGCGAACACGTCGCGCGCGCCGGCGAGGATCGCCCGCCGTTTCTCCGGGCGGGCACCGGCGGGGGGTTCGTGCGTCGCGGGATGTGCGGTCACGGTGCTCCTCGTGGGTTGCGTCGCGGACCAGCCTAGTGTGTAAAGTACCCGTTGTACTTTACAGGAAGGTCGCCTCATGATCCGTCTCGCCATCGTGCTCGGCAGTACCCGCACCCACCGCCGCGGTGCGGCCGTCGCCGACTGGGCCCTCGCCACCGCGCGCCGGACGGCGCCCGAGGGCGTCGAGCTCGAACTCGTCGATATCGCCGATTTCGCCCTCCCGGTCCTCGACGAACCCGCTCCGGGTGCGTGGGGGATCTACGCCCACGAGCACACCCGACGGTGGTCGGAGGCGATCGACTCGTTCGACGGGTACCTCTTCGTGACCCCCGAGTACAACCACGGCGTGCCCGGGCCGTTCAAGAACGCCATCGACTTCCTCTTCGCCGAGTGGCACCACAAGGCCGTTGGCTTCGTGAGCTACGGCGTCAACGGCGGGGTCCGCGCCGTCGAGCAGCTGCGGCAGGTCGCCGCCGAGCTGCACCTCGCGGTGGTCCGGTCGCAGGTGGTCTTGAACACGTACACCGACTTCGACTACCGCGGCGTCGACCTCGGCGACCCGACCGCCACCGGCGTATTCGCCCCGGATGCCCGCCACGCGGACGACCTGGCGCGGGTGGTGGACGAGGTCGCGACGTGGTCGCGCGCGCTGCGCCCCATCCGGACGCCCGCGCTCACCGCGTGAGCACCTCGGTCGCGGTGTCCGTGCCGCCTGATAGGTTCACTCGCGGCGGGCGCCGCCGCAGGGTCTGACGAAGGAGACGGAGTGCAGCAGCACACGGAGGGGCACGCCGCGTCGGCGGGCTCCGCAGACGGCCGGGGCATCCTGGTCTACGGGGCATACGGGCACACCGGGCGATTCGTGGTCGACGAACTCCTCCGACGCGGACGTCGGCCGGTGCTCGCCGGGCGCGACGCTGCGGCGCTCGAGCGACTCGCCGAGGCGCATGGTCTCGAGGCGCGGGCCGCCGACGTGACCGATGCCGCCGCGCTCGACGACGCGATGAGGGATGTCGCGGTCGTCGTCAACTGCGCCGGGCCGTTCGCGCTGACCGCGGGACCGCTGCTCGAGGCGGCGCTGAGGCGAGGCGCCGCCTACGTCGACGTCGCCGCCGAGATCGAGGCGAACGAGGACACCTTCAGCCGATTCGGGGCTCAGGCGGGCGCGGAGCATGCGGTCGTCGTCCCGGCGATGGCCTTCTTCGGAGGGTTGGGCGACCTGCTCGCGACAGTCGCCGCAGACGACTGGGAGGACGCCGACGAGGTGCTCGTCGCGTACGGTCTGAGCGGCTGGCGGCCGACCGTCGGCACGCGCGCCGCCGGCGCGGTCTCCCGGGAGCGACGCGACGGGCGCCACGTCACCTACCGCGAGGGCGGCCTCCAGTACGGCGACGACCTGTCGGAGACGACCGAGTGGGACTTCCCCGAGGCCGGCGCACGCCAGGTGCGGAGCCACTTCTCGATGGCCGACATCGTCACCATCCCGAAGCACCTGCGCGTGCCCGAGGTGACCTGCTTCATGACCGTCGACGCGGTGACGCAGCTCATCTCGCCCGAGACTCCGGGCCCAGACAGCTCCGACGAGCGGGGCCGATCGGAGCAGACCTTCGTCGTCGACGTCGTGGTCCGCCGCGGAACGGAGCAGCGCCGTGCCGCCGCCTGGGGTCGCGACATCTACGCCATCACCGGCCCGCTCGCCGTCACAGCGGTCGAGCGCATCCTCGAAGGCCGGACTCGCACCACGGGGGTCGCCTCGGCCGGCGCCATGTTCGACGCGGCGAGCTTCCTCGACGAGCTGAGGCCCGACCTCAGCTGGTCGCTGCAGCAGGCGTCCGCGGTTCAGGCGGTGCGGTAGCAGCGTCGAGCACGCGGATCCCCAGCGTCCTGACCTAGCCCTCGACCGACCCGACCGGACTCGTTGATCGCGGCGCCTGCGACGTGCTCTGATAGGGACAGCGCAGCGGAGGAGGGCACGCGTGTCGAATGAGATCACGGCGGTCGACCGCCTGCCCACCCTGTCGACCACGGATCGCGGCGGGCGGATGACGACGCTCGAGCCCGGCCGGCCGGTCGGACGCCTCGGCGCGGCCGTGATCCTGCGGATCGTGCTCGGCTGGGCGACGTGGGCGATCGTGTCGTTCGTGATGTCCGCCGCCCTGTTCGGTCTCGCTCCGGGCTCGGAGGTCGGCCGAGTGTTGGGGAGCCCGTGGGCGGCGGTGGCCGCGCTGGCGCTCGGCTGGTTCGCGATCCTCCAGTCGATCTGGGTGTACGAACGTGCGAAGGCCTCGTTCGGTCAGACGCGGGTGGCCGGCCTCCTCGCCTGGCTGACGGTGAGCGCGGGTCTGGCCGCCGGCACGGCGGGATGGCTCGCCGCGAGCCTCCGCACCGACCCCGAGCCGCCGTTCGACCTCGAGCGGATCGCCACTGCGCCCGACATCCCTCGCGAGCTGAGCGCCCTCATCGGCGCCGTCTACGCCGTGTGGGCGCTCGTGATCCTGTGCCGACTGCCCGGGGCGATCCACCACGCGCGGTCGCGCCAGCGGACCCTCGAGCGACTTCGCGCGAACGGACGGCGCCACGCGGCCGTGCTCACGGATGTGACCTTCGGCAACCACTGGGTCGGCAGCCAGCCGCAGTTCACGATCGAGGCGACCTACGACGCCGACGGCGCCCAGCGGCTCGCGCGGGCTCGCATGCGCGCGGACGCCGATCGCGTCCCCGTCGTCGGGACGCGCATGGTCGTCCTGACCGACGGCGAGGGCTCGGTCGCTCTCGAGTTCGACGAGTCGGCGGAGATCGCCTTCCAGCCGGAGGAGCGCTACCGCGCGCCGGAAGACTGACGGCGACGCCCCCCGCGCCTGAGCGCGTCGGCCTGCTCAGAACGCACTGAGGGGAGCGGCGGTCGCGGGCGGAGCACCCACCTCGCTGACGGGGATGCCCGACGCCGGCTCGCTCGTCGGGCTGGCCCGGTCGATGCGGTCGAGCCGGAACCAGCGGATCGCGCCGACCGTGTCGGAGTGGCCGACGAAATACCAGTGGCCGCGGGTGCGGGCCAGGAGGATGGGGTCGACGCGGTGCTCGGTGAGGCCCCCATCGCGGTCGCGCACGCGGAGCGAGACGATGCGCATCTCGCTCAGGGCGCGCTCGATGCCGCCTCGTGCGGCGGCTTCGGAGGCTTCGGAGTCGGCGTCGATCCAGACCCGGCTGGTGAGCGCTTCGGCGCGAGTTCTCGCCGCTGCGCCCAGCAGTCCGAGGGCCTTCGTGAGGACCAGTCGGGCGTGCTGTTCGAACGGCTGTCCGCGGTGGGCCGACACGGCCGCGGCGAGCCCGGCGATCTCGGACTCGGTGAAGTTCGCCGGCGGGAGGGTCGCGTGCCGGTCGACGACGTACCCGCCGCCCGGCCCGGGCCTCGCCCACACGGGGAAGCCGCCCTGCTGCAGCGAGGAGATGTCGCGCTTCACGGTGCGGACGCTCACCTCGAACGTCTCGGCCAGTCGTTCCGCGGTGCGCCCGGCCTCCCCGGCGCGGCGGAGCTCCTCGCGGAGCGCGTAGAGCCGGTCGGTGCGATTCATCCAGAAATGGTGACATAGGGGTGACATCCGCGGCCGAAAGCATGGCCGTATGACCGAAACCAGCCTTCCCGTCCTCTTCCTCAGCGGTGCCGGCCTCCAGCCGTGGATCTGGGACGACGTCCGCGCGTCGCTCCCGTCCACGAGCGCGGTCGCGCCCCGGCCTACAGACCCGGATGCCTCCCTGTCCGACCACGTCGCAGCCGCACTGGATGCCGCCCCCGCCGAGCGGTTCGCCGTCGTCGCCCACTCCATCGGCGGCGTCGTGGGCCTGGAGCTCGCGCGGCGCGCGCCCGACCGGGTCGCCGCGGTCCTCGGGCTCGCCGCGGCCGTCCCGGCGCCGGGCGACTCGTTCGTGTCGGCGATGCCCGCGCCCAACCGCTGGCTGCTCGCGGCGATGCTCCGCCTCGCGGGCACCCGGCCGCCGGAGTCCGCCATCCGCCGGGGCGTCGCCGCGGGAATCCCGGAGGCGACCGCCGACCGGCTCGTCGCCGAGTTCGCCCCCGAGTCGTCGAGGCTCTACCTCGACCGCACCGGTGACGGCCCGTTCACCGCCGCCCGCGGCTACCTCGGCACGACGCGAGACCCGGAGTTCCCCGCCGCGCTGCAGCGCCGGTTCGCGCAGCGGCTCGGCGAGCACTGGAGCGGCGAGCTCCCGTCGGGACACCTGCCCATGCTCGAGTGCCCGGATCGCACCTCGGCCGCCATTCAGACCTTCCTCGACGCGGATCGAGCCGGCGCCGGGCGGCCCGCGGCCTGAGGCGTCAGTAGGTCGTGAGCGCCGACGCCATGCTGAACTCGAAGATGCGCACCGTCACCCAGATGATCCACACGATCGAGACGCAGAACGCGGCCACGTTGACGGCGACGACCGTCCAGAGCGGCCCGAGCCCGCGGCCGCCGGCCTGTCGCCGCACGACGACGCTCCGCCCGATGACGTATACGAGCGAGGAGAGGAACGTCCACGCCCAGTGGAATCGGCGGGCGTACCCCAGGCGGGCGAGCGCCGCGGAGTCGAGGAAGGCGAACCACACGCTAACCCCGTAGACGACCCAGCTCAGCCCAGTGATCAGGAGGTACCCCGGGTCGAGGAACGTCGCGAACGGGGCTGCGTACGGCTGAGTGAGCGCACCCGACATCGAGCTGAGGGGGTCCCAGAGGAACAGCGGGAGGAGGGACACGAGCGGCACGAAGATGAGCAGCCAAATCCACACGGTACCGGTCGGCGTCGACGCCGGCACCTGGATGTCTCCGCCGACCAGCTCCGGCCGGTACGGCTGAGCAGCGGGAGCTGCAGGAGCCGGCGGAGCCACCGGGGCGGCGGGCGCGGCCGCGGCCGAGGCCGGGGCCACGACCGGCGGCGCGACGTGCGACGTCCAGCCGGTGCCGTCCCACCAGCGTTGCCCTCCCGAGCCCGCGGGGTCGGGGTACCAGCCCGCCGCGATCTGCTGTCCGGTGCCGTCGGTCATGCCGCTCCCGTCTCTTCGTCGACGTCATGGTAGCGGTGAGCGCGCGACCGCGACCGGGAAAGCCGCACCGCGTCGGGCGGGAGTCGCGCCGCATCGCGGGCGGACGCCGCCGCGCCGGAGCCGGGCTCCCCTTCCCGTCCGGTTCAGGCCGACGACCAGCTGCCGACGGTTCCCGTTCACCCGACCTGGCCAGCGTGATCGAGGCTGCCCGAACCCTGGGCGGCATCCCGTTCGAAGGATTGGACTCGCGTGACGCTCGTTCCCCCACGCCACCGGGCCGCACCGCGGCGCGGCATCCGCTCGCTCGCCGCCGGTGCCGCGCTCGCCGCGGCCGGTGCCCTGCTCACCGCCCCCACGCTCGCCACGGCGGCCGAAGCCGAGCCGGGCGAACTCGGCTCTCGGTTCACGCTCGCCGTGCTGCCCGACACCCAGTTCTACTCCCGCTATTCGGCCGACCAGTTCGTGCCGCGGTACGGCAGCGATCCGTTCGCCGTGCAGACGGAGTGGCTCGCCGAACACCGCGACGAGCTGAACATCCCGTTCGTCGCCCACCTCGGCGACGTCGTCGACCAGGTGAACCGGGGCGTCGAGTGGCAGGCGGCCGATCGCGCCATGGACACGCTCGACGAGGCGGGCATGCCGTACTCGATCCTCGCCGGCAACCACGACGTGCGGAACTCGCGCGATGACTGGTACGACACCGACTACGACCTCGCCGCCGAGCCCTACCTGCAGTGGTTCGGCACGTCGCGCGCCGAGGCGGTCCCCGGCTACGGCGGCAGCGACCCGACCGGCTTCAACCGGTATCACGTGTTCGAGGCCCAGGGTCAGGAGTTCCTCGTGCTCGCGCTCGGCTGGCGCTCTTCCGACGCGTCCCTCGCCTGGGCGCAGGGCGTGCTCGACGCCCACCCGACCCTGCCGACCATCCTCACGACGCACTCGCTGATCAACATCGACGCCGACGCGGTGACCGCGCGCCTCGACGCGTACGGCGAGCGGCTCTGGGAGCGGCTCATCCGGGGCAACGACCAGATCTTCCTCACCTTCAACGGCCACTTCCACGGGTCCACCCGTTACACCCGCGCGAACGACGCCGGCCACGAGGTGACGCATATCCTCATGGACCACCAGATGGCCTACGAGGGCGGCAACGGCTACCTCGGGCTCGTCGAGTTCGACCTGGGCGCCGGTCGCATCTCCGTGCAGACGGCGTCGCCCTGGGTGGTGCAGAAGCCGCAGGAGTCGCTCACCTCGTACGACCAGCCGTTCCTGGAGGCGGCGAACCAGCAGTACACGCTGGATATCGACTTCGCCGAGCGCTTCGCCGGCTTCGCGCCCGACTTCGAGACCGGTCCGGCCGACCAGCCCTCGCTCACCCAGGTCGCGCGCGACCTGCTGCTCGACGGCTTCGAGGGCCCCGACCCGATCGGTCTGGCGCAGCCGGGCTCGCGCGACGACTTCGTCGAGGTCGACGGCACGGTCGCCCACTGGCGGTTCGGCGCACAGGGCGAAGGCCCAGTGGCAGAGGGACAGACGTTCGAGGATGTCGCGGGCGACGCGGACCTCGCCCGGGTCGCGATCGCCGACTCCGGGTCGGGCACCGCCCAGCCGGGCGACGTGGCGGTCGTCACCGACGCGAACCCGTTCTCGTCGGACGGCGCCGCGATCTGCTTCGCGAACGCCGACCAGCGCACCGACCGGTTCAGCTATCTCGCCACCGCCGCGGATGCCCCCGTCAACGACCTGCGGTTCGAGCAGGGCTACACGATCGAGACGTTCCTGAAGGTCGACCCGTCGTGGACCTCGGAGGCGAACGCCTGGTCGAAGGCCATCGTCCGCAGCGGCAACCGCTCGCAGCTGCCCGGCATGCCCTGGTCGCAGTGGGACTACACCGCGTCGCCGGCCGCGCTCGGCATCTCCAACCTGAAGGAGTTCCAATGGACCGAGGTGCCGGTCACGACCACGAAGGGCGACCGGACCTCCTGGTCGGGTGAGATCATCCTCGACCGCTGGGTGCACGTCGCACTCGTGAACGACTCGGCGACGTCCCGCACCACGATGTACGTCGACGGCGCGCCCGTACTCCGCAACGCCACCGACGTGCTCGGCCAGAGCGTCAACGGCGGCATGCCGTGGATCTTCGGGGCCGACTGGGTCGACGACGCGGCACGCAACGGCTGGAACGGCTGCATCGGCGAGACGCGCGTGATCGACCACCCGACGACGCCCGATCAATGGCTGACGGCGCGGCCCTCGCTCGAGGGTTTCGCGGCCGAGGTGCCGAGCGGCCAGCTGCCCGCCGGCTCGACGGTCGAGGCGATCGAGGGCGCCGGCACGCCGGGCGCGACCGTGACGCTGACCGGCGGGCTCGAGGGCGAGGCGGTCGTCGACGACTCGGGCGCCTGGCGCATCGAGCTCGGCACGCCGGCGGTGTCCGGCGTCGGTGGCGGCGCGGGGGTCGCGGCGATGGCCGTCGGGGCGGGCGGCATCCGTGCCGCGCTCTCCGAGCCGGGCGTCTACGAGTTCGAGCTGCGGCAGGGCTTCGGCACCCGGGTGTCCGACCCGATCACGGGGTCGTTCACGATCGCGGCCGCGCCGGTCGACCCCGGCACCGGTCCCGGTGCCGGACCGGGCGCGGGCGGCGGCGGCGCTCCGGATGGCAGAGCCGGCTCGACGACCGCCGGCGGAAGCGAGCGCGACCTCGCCTCGACCGGCTTCGAGGGAGCGTGGGTCGGCGGCCTCGCGCTGCTGCTGCTCGCCGCGGGCGGTGCCGCGCTCGTCGTGGTGCGGCGCCGCGCACGCGCCGCCGCCGAGTAGGTCGGAGACCGCGCCCGACGGGGCCGATGGGCGAGTCGCCCATCGGCCCCGTCACCACCCGCCGCGCGTGGGCGTGTGCCCCTCACGGGCGTCCTCGGGCATCGTCATCTCGGCACGCACGCCGAGCAGGCGGATGCCACGCCCTGGCTCGATGCGTGCCGAGAGGTCGAGCAGCCGGTCGAGCACGACCGAGCGATCGCCGGTCTCGTGGATCCGCTTCGTGAACACCTTCGTCTCGAACGGGGCGTAGCGCACCTTCAGCGTCAGCCCTACCACCGGCCGGCCCTCCGCGGCGACGTCGTCGAGCACGCGCTCGGCCAGCTCGCGGAGCGCGGCCTCGACCTGGCCGGGGTCCTCGAGGTCCTGCTGGTAGGTCGTCTCCCGGCTGTGGCCGCGCGCGACCCAGGGCGTGTCATCCACCTCGCTCGCCCCCTCGCCGCGGCCGAGCTCGCCGTACCAGGGGCCCATGCGCGGGCCGAACTCGGCCGCGAGCACCGCCGGATCGGCGGCGGCGAGCTCCGCGACCGTCGTGATGCCGAGCGCCGCCAGACGCTTCGAGACCTTCGCGCCGACGCCCCAGAGCTCCCTCGTCGGCCGAGGGCCCATGACCTCGAGCCAGTTCGCCGCAGTGAGCCGGGCCACCCCGCGCGGCTTGCCGAAGCCCGTCGCCACCTTCGCGCGCACCAGCGTGTCGCCGATGCCGACGCTGCAGTGCAGCCGGGTCGCCTCGAACACCGCCTCCTGCAGCCGTCGGGCGTACGCCTCGGGGTCCTCGGTGCGCACGCCGACGAACGCCTCGTCCCAGCCGAGCACCTGCACCACCGCGCCGGGCTGTGCGCGGAGCGCGGCCATGACCTCCTCCGAGGCCGCCGTGTACGCCGGGGCATCCACCGGCAGGAACACGGCGTCGGGCGCCTTGCGGGCGGCGATGCGCAGCGGCATCCCCGACCCCACGCCGAACTCGCGCGCCTCGTACGACGCCGTCGAGACGACGGCGCGCTCCGTCGGGTCGCCGCGGCCGCCGACGACGA
Source organism: Agromyces sp. G08B096 (assembly GCF_040267705.1). Lineage (NCBI taxonomy): Bacteria > Bacillati > Actinomycetota > Actinomycetes > Micrococcales > Microbacteriaceae > Agromyces > Agromyces sp. G08B096. Next base: position 3,126,729 of record NZ_CP158374.1, on the reverse strand, counting down.
CGGGCCGGCCGGCGAGCTCCGGGCGCCGCAGCACCTCGACGGCCGCGACGAACTGGTCGAGGTCGACGTGCAGCACCCAGGCGTCCGGTGGCCGGCTCACGCCCCCCAGTCTGCCGCGGGCATGCGGGGGAGAGTACCCTGAAGCGTGACTTCAGACGATGTCCGGGTCGCGGAGAGGGCTCCCGAGGAGCCCGCCACGACGTTCTCCGACCTCGGTCTCGACGGTGCGGTGCTCAAAGCGCTGAACGACGTCGGATACGAGACCCCCTCCGCCATCCAGGCCGCCACGATCCCCCCGCTGCTGTCGGGGCGCGACGTCGTCGGCCTCGCCCAGACGGGCACCGGCAAGACGGCCGCGTTCGCGCTGCCCATCCTCGCGCGCCTCGACGTGTCGCAGAAGACCCCGCAGGCCCTCGTGCTCGCCCCCACCCGCGAGCTCGCGCTGCAGGTGTGCGAGGCGTTCGAACGGTACGCCGCACACCTGAAGGGCGTGCACATCCTGCCCGTCTACGGCGGTCAGGGCTACGGCGTGCAGCTGTCGGCACTCCGCCGCGGCGTGCACATCGTCGTCGGCACCCCCGGTCGCATCATGGACCACCTCGACAAGGGCACCCTCGACCTCGGCGAGCTGAAGTACCTCGTGCTCGACGAGGCCGACGAGATGCTGAAGATGGGCTTCGCCGAGGACGTCGAGACGATCCTCGCCGACACCCCCGACGACAAGCAGGTGGCGCTCTTCTCCGCCACCATGCCCGCCGCGATCCGCCGCATCTCGCAGCAGTACCTCCGCGACCCGGAGGAGATCACGGTCAAGGCGAAGACCCAGACCTCGGCGAACATCACCCAGCGCTACCTCGTCGTCTCCTACGCGCAGAAGGTCGACGCCCTCACGCGCATCCTCGAGGTCGAGAACTTCGAGGGCATGATCATCTTTGTCCGCACGAAGAACGTCACCGAGGAGCTCGCCGAGAAGCTCCGCGCGCGCGGCTACTCGGCCGCCGCGATCAACGGCGACGTGCCGCAGGCGCAGCGCGAGCGCACCGTGAATCAGCTGAAGTCGGGCAAGCTCGACATCCTGGTGGCCACGGATGTCGCGGCGCGCGGCCTCGACGTGGAGCGGATCAGCCACGTGGTGAACTTCGACATCCCGACCGACAGCGAGCCGTACGTGCACCGCATCGGCCGCACCGGCCGCGCGGGCCGCACGGGCGACGCGATCAGCTTCGTCACGCCGCGCGAGCGCTCGCTGCTCGCGCGCATCGAGAAGGCGACCCGGCAGCCCATCACGCAGATGCAGCTGCCGAGCGTCGACGAGGTCAACACCACCCGCCTCGCGCGGTTCGACGACCGCATCACGGCGGCGCTCGGCGAGGGCGAGCGGATCGAGCGTTTCCGCGACATCATCGCCCACTACGTCCGCCACCACGACGTGCCCGAGGTCGACGTGGCGGCGGCGCTCGCCGTGGTCGCGCAGGGCGACGACCCGCTGCTGCTCGAGCCCGAGCCCGAACGGCCCGCGTACGCCGAGCGCGACCGCGGAGCGCGTCGCGACCGGGATCGCGACCGCGACGACCGGCGCGATACCCGTGACCGCGACCGCGGGAGGGGCCGCGACGACGACCGCGATGGCGGTCGGCGCCGAGGTGGGGGCGCCATGGCGACCTACCGCATCGCGGTCGGCCGGCGCCAGCGCGTCGAACCGCGGCAGATCGTCGGCGCGCTCGCCAACGAGGGCGGGCTCAGCCGCGCCGACTTCGGAGCGATCCAGATCAGGCCCGACTTCTCGCTCGTCGAGCTGCCCGCCGACCTCTCGCCCGACACGCTCGAGCGTCTCGAGCGGACCCGAATCTCGGGCCGGCTGATCGAGCTGCGGCCCGATCGCGGCGGCCCGGCGAGGGCGCCCCGTGAGTGGGCGCCGCGCGAGCGCACCGACGGCGACGAGCGGCCGGCGCGGAAGCCGAGGCACCGCAGCAGCTGAGCAGCGGCGGCGCGGACGGCGACTCGCAACCGGGGCGCCCTGACGAAGACGCCGCGAACGCAGACGACCCGGGCAGGGGCCGATGCACGGCCCCTGCCCGGGTCGGCTCGTTCCGCGGCGGTCGCGGAACGGGCGGCGGTCACGCCGCTACGAGATCGACTGGGGCAGCACGTCGAACGCGACGCGCCCCTCCTCGTCGACGCGGGCGTCGAGCATCTTGTCGGTGAGCGCCTCGTCGGCCGCCTGGCCGAGGTAGACGTGCGCGCCGTCCTGCTCGACGACCTGGTCCTGCGCCTCGGGGCCGGGGACGATCGCGACCTGGAAGTCCTTCGACTGCGGGGAGTCCGCGTCGATCCGCAGCCCGCCCGTGTCAGGTCCGCCGCTGCGGGAGACGATCTCCTTCACGACGGTGCTGGCGGTGTCGGTGAGCGTGAGCATGGTGGCTCCCTTCCGGTGTGGTCACCGCGCCCTGCGGCGCGGGCATGCGCCGGCGGCACATGAACCGTCCACGATGCCGAGACGCGCGGACCGCCTCAACCCCTTGCGGATGCCACGCGACTGCGCGACCCTAGGCGCCCGCGGGCGCGGGATACGGGTCGCTCTTCAGCAACCCGGCCAGATGGGCCGCGTTCCGGGCCGCCGTGGCCGTCGCCGACGCCGTCGACTCGGGCGTCGCGGGCAGATCGAGGTAGTCGGTCTTCGCCATCGCCTCGCCGTTCCAGTACGTCGAGCCCTGCGCCGGGATCGTCACGCCCACGTCGTTCAGCGCCTGCTCGACATCGGCGACGATCGCGTGCGCGCCGTCTTCGTTGCCGACGACGGCGACGATGCCGACCGTGCCGAACATGGTCGGCCGGCCCGAGGCATCCGTCTCCGAGAGCTCGGCGTCCAGCCGCTCCAGCACCCGCTGCGCGACGCTCGAGGGGTGCCCCATCCAGGTCGGCGTCGCCAGCACGAGCACGTCGGCGGCGAGCACTCGGTCGCGGATCGCCGGCCAGGCGTCGCCCTCGCCCTCGTCGGTGGTGACGCCCGGCTTCACGTCGTGGTCGACGATGCGGACCAGATCGCCTGAGACGCCGTGCCGTTCGAGCTCGCGGAGCACCTCGCGGGCGAGTTTCTCACTGCTCGAGGGCGCAGGGGAGGGCCTCAGCGTGCAGACCAGGGCGATGGCGGTGAGGGTGTTCGTCTCCATGCCCCGAGCCTGGTCGCGTCCGGCGCGCGTGTCAGGGGGTTGACGCGCCGCCCTCAGCGCCGCCGTCGCACGAGTGCCCGCCCGACGACCGCCGCGCCGGCGACGGCGAGGAGCCACGGCCCCGCGACGAGGATCGGGTCGATCCACTGGTGCGAGAGGTCGGCGCGGCCTCGCCCGAATCGCGACGCGACACCGTGGCGACGGCGCTCGCTGAGGACGCCCGTCTCCGTCAGCAGGTTGTCGGGGCGCTTCGACACGAACGAGCGGAGGTGGCTGCCGGCCGCCTCGACGCGGTCTCCGAGGATGAGCAGCAGCCAGTGCGCCGCCCGCCCCTCGCTGTACCGGCGGTACGCGAACGCCCGGATCCGCCCGGAGAGCCCGTGCAACGGCGCCGCCGTGCCGAACACCGGCGGCAGCATGAGGTGCTCGATCGACCGCTCCCGAGGCGCATGCTCTGGCTGCGGCTCGGGGAGGTCCCAGTGCGCCCCCGTGTCCTCGACCGTGAGGGCGAGCTCGCGCGGCACGGCCGGACGGTCGGCGGGATCGAGGTCGACGCCCCATCCCGGGATCCGGCGACGGAGGGCCTCCGGGTCGTGGCGGGGCAGATGCGGGGCGGGCGTGTACGGCATGAGGGCTCCCTTCAGGCGCCGGGGACGACGACGGTCTTGATGCAGTCGTCGAGCTTCGCGGAGAACATGTGGTACCCCTCGGCGATGTGCTCCAACGGGATGCGGTGCGTGATGATCGCGCTCGGCTGCAGGTAGCCCGCGCGCACATGCTCGAGCAACCTCGGCCACTGCCGCTTCACCGGGCACTGGTTCATCCGCAACGTCAGCCCCTTGTTGAGCGCGTCGCCGAACTTCACGGCGCTGAAGATGGGCCCATAGGCGCCCATCACCGACACCGTGCCGCCTTTCCGCACCGCGTCGATCGCCCAGTTCAACGCCACCGGGGAGCCGCCCTGCAGCTTCAGTTTCGCGGCCGTGATGTGCTGGGTGAGGTTGCCGTCGGCCTCCGCCCCGACCGCGTCGATCACGACATCCGCGCCGAGACCGTCGGTGGCGCGCTTCAGTGCGACCACGACGTCGTCCACCTCGGTGAAGCTCAGCGTTTCCGCGTGCGCGAACGAGCGGGCCTTCGCCAGTCGGTAGTCGAGATGATCGACCACGATCACACGTCCCGCACCCATCAGCCAGGACGAAGCGGCGGCGTAGAGCCCGATCGGGCCGGCGCCGAAGACCACGACCGTGTCGCCCTCGGCGATGTCGCCGAGCTGGGCGCCGAAATAGCCGGTGGCGAGGGCGTCGGTGAGCATGAGTGCGTCCTCGTCGGCGAGCCATTCCGGGATGACCGATGGGCCCACGTCTGCGAAGGGGACCCGCACGTACTCGGCCTGCCCGCCGTCGTAGCCGCCGCAGGTGTGCGAGTACCCGTAGATCCCGCCGACGGCCGTCGCGTTGGGGTTGACATTGTGGCAGTTGGAGAAGAGCCCGCGCAGGCAGAAATAGCACGAGCCGCAGTACACGTTGAACGGCACCATCACCCGATCGCCGGGACGAAGCCGCTCGACCGACGGTCCCACGTCGACCACCTCGCCGATGAACTCGTGGCCGAAGGTGGTGCCGACGCGGGTGTCGGGCATCATGCCGTGGTAGAGGTGCAGGTCCGACCCGCAGATCGAGGCGAGCCTCACCCGGACGATCGCGTCGTTCGGGTGCTCGATGGTCGGGAGGGGCTTGTCCTCGACCCGGATCTTGTAGGGCCCGCGGTACACCATGGCTCGCATGCCCGCCAGCCGATCACCGTCGGCGCGGTGCCTCAAGGGGCTTGCGCCGGCGGTCCCGGGCCGAGTCGGTCAGGGCCGGCGGTCCTTCCACGGGTCGTAGTCGACCTCGAGGGGCTCCTGCTCTGGCCGCTCATCCTCGGGCACGTGCTGGAGGTTCACCCGGATGCGGTACCAGAGCGAGCTCGAGCCGCGCATGCCGTCGACGAGCACGTCGGCGGGGTGCAGGTGGCCGACGACCTTCGCGTGGCGGGCCTTCCAGCGCTCGAGGCCGTCGAGCGCCTCCTCCTTCGTCTCAGCTCGGGCGATCTCGATGACGGGCAGCGGCTCGGCGTCGGCGTCGCGTTCGACGGGGCCGAGCTCGGCCGCGAGCCCGAGCAGGCCGTCGAGCACGCCGACGGCGTCGTCGATGCCCGCCATCGGGTCGCCGCGCTCCGCGAAGCGCTCGAGCACGGTCGAGACGGTGAACTCCTCGGGCCGGCGCAGCCGCAGCTCGTCCCAGTCGAGCGGCGTCGACACGCGGGCGTCGGGCCGCGGCCGCACCGAGTAGGCCGAGGCGACCGTGCGGTCCTTCGCGTTCTGGTTGAAGTCGACGAAGACGCGTTCGCCGCGCTCCTCCTTCCACCAGCGCGCGGTCGCGAGCCCCGGTTCGCGGCGCGCGACCTCGCGGGCGAGCGTCTCGGCGGCGAGGCGCACGTCGCGATAGTCCCAGCGCGGTTCGATGCGCACGAGCAGATGGATGCCCCGTGACCCCGACGTCTTCGGCCACGCGACGAGCCCGTGCTCGGCGAGCACGTCGCGCGCGACGAACGCGACGTCGACGAGCTGGCTCCACTCGACGCCCGGCATCGGGTCGAGGTCGACGCGCAGCTCATCGGGATGGTCGAGGTCTTCGGCGCGCACCGGGTGCGGGTTAAGGTCGATGCAGCCGAGGTTCACCACCCAGGCGAGGGCGGCGGCGTCGCGCACGACGACCTCTTCGGCGGACGTGCCGCGCGCATAGTGCAGCGTGGCGGTGTCGATCCAGTCGGGCCGCTTCTCCGGCGCCCGCTTCTGGAAGAACGCCTCGCGGTCGATCCCCTTCACGAACCGTTTCAGCACCATCGGCCGTCCGGCCGCACCGCGGAGCGCCCCGTCGGCCACCGCGAGGTAGTACCTGATCAGATCGAGTTTCGTGAGGCCGGGTTCGGGGAAGACGACCTTGTCGGGGTGGCTCACGCGCACCTCGCGGCCATCGATCTCCAGCACCTCGGCGGACTCCGTCGCGCTCACCCGGCCCACCCTATGCCCGGGCCGGGCGGGCGGCTAGGCCCTGGCGGCGAGGGCGTGCGCCGTCCACCGGTCGACGAGCGCCCAGGGATCGTCGACGCCGGCGCGGAGCTCGGCGATGTGCGCGAGCAGCTCGTCGTGGATCGCGAACCACTCGGTGCCCGGGTGGCGGTGGGCGGCGAACTGCTCGTGGCGGCGGCGTTCGACGAGCCGGTCGCCGCGCTCGAACGCCAGCACCTCCTCGACGGGCAGCGCCGCGAGGCGGCGCCTCGGACTCGCGCTCGTGCCGATCTTCACCCGGTCGCGCCAGCGCACGTAGTAGACGACGTCGATCGCCGGCGAGCCGAGCTCGAGGTCTGGCACGTCGCCCACGCGCCAGTCGCAGCGCTCGCAGACGAGCCCTGCGGGATACCGCCGGCCCACGGGGTGCCCGCACGCGGTGCACGGGGCGGGCAGGAGGTCGGCGGTGCCGACGCTCCGCTCGACCCAGTCATGGGCGGCGAGCAGATGTGTCGTGCAGAGCGGCAGCGGCGCACCGGATTCAGCCGGTTCGGCGCACGCCGTGCCGTCGGCCGAACGGATGCCGCAGCGGATGATCACGCCCGCAGGCTACGGCGCACCGCCGACGTTGCATATCCTCGATGCGTGGCCGATCGGGCCGCCGCCCATGACCCGCCGACCCGGAGAGCCCCATGACCGAGGAGCCGATGCGCCGTCCGCGCGTCCGCGCCTCCGATGTCGCGCCTCGGGGGCGGGCCGAAGCGCTCCGCGCCGCAGCTTCGGCCGTCGTGCTCCGCGGGCTGCGCGGCGTACTCGAGTCGCGCCCGGTCGTCGTGCTCACCCGGATCGTGCGCACCCACCGGCTCGGCGCGTTCATCACGGGCACCGCGCTCGCGATGCTCATCGCCTTCGGCGCGACGATCGCTCTGCTGCAGTCGCTGCCGTCCGGAGCGCCGGTCGCGGAGCCGCGCGACCGGCCGAGGACGCCGGCGGCGATCACCTCGCCGCCGGCGTCGTATGCGCCGATCCTGCCGTCGCCCGCGCCCGGCACCGAGGCGCCGCCCGTCGACACCGAACCGGTGCCCGAGCCGGAAGTACCGGTCGCCGAGCCCGAGCCGGAGCCCACGGCGGAGCCCGACCCGCAGCCCGAGCCCGAGCCCGACGTGCCGCCCGGCCACACCAAGCGGCCCGACAAGCCCGGCCGCTGAACGCGGAGGGCCCCCGGGCGGCTCACGCCCGGGGGCCGTCGCCCGGCCGTGGGGACCATCGGGGCGACAGGCGACGCGGGCATTTCGGGGGATGCATCCACACCGCCTCACTTGAGAGATGCTCGAGACGCCGGATCGTGACGCCGATCCGCGGACCTGCCGGCGCGAACGATGCGTGACGCCGTGTGACCGCCGATCAAGTCATATGACCCCGCGTTCCCGACTGTGACGGACCCGCTCGCCGTGCCGCCGCCCGCCCTCCTAGCGTCGCCGGTGGAGGTGGTGCCTGATGTCTCGACTCATCATCGGCGCGATGGTCCGCACGGTGGGCGCGTACCCGTCGGGGTGGCGCTACCCGGGCGCGCATCGCGACCCCCGCGGCGACGCCGCCGTACTGCGCCGCACGGCCGAGGTCGCCGAGCGGGCGAGGCTCGACTACCTGTTCTTCGGCGACTGGCTCGCCACCGGCCACGACCTCGAGTACCGCGACCCGTACCTCGTCGCCCGGATCGACCCGCTCTCCGCGGTCACCTACCTGGCGGCGCTGACGAGCCGCATCGGGCTCATCGCGACCGCGAACACGAGCTACTCCGACCCGTACACACTCGCCCGGGCCACCGCCTCCATCGACCTGCTCTCCGGCGGCCGGGCCGGCCTGAACCTCGTGACGGGGGCCGAACCGCGCGCCGCGGGCAACCACGGGCGCGACGCCCACGCCACGAACGAGACCCGCTACGACCGCGCCGACGAGTTCGAGACGGTGCTCCGGCGGCTCTGGGACTCCTTCGAGGACGACGCCATCGTCGCCGACGCCGAGGCCGGCGTGTACCTCGACCCGTCGAAGCTGCACGCGACCGACTTCCACGGCGCCCAGCTCAGCGTCACCGGGCCGCTCAACGTGGCCCGGCCCGTGCAAGGGCACCTGCCCCTCGTGCACGCCGGCACGTCGCCGCGGTCGCGCTTGTTCGCGGCGCGGAGCGCGGACCTCGCGCTCGTCGCGGTGTCCGACATCCATCAGGCCGCGGCGCTCCGCGAGGAGCTGCGCTCGCTCGCCTTCGAGTCGGGCCGTGACGACCGCACGCTCAAGGTCATTGCCCCGGTGCTGCCGATCGTCGGCGAGACGAGGGAGCACGCGCAGGCCATCGCCGACGAGCTGACGGTGCTCGTGCCGGTCGCCGAGGACTTCGCCGGCGGTCCGCCCGACGTCTTCCCCGAGCAGCGCTCGATCGCCCACCTGTCGACGCTCGTCGGCGTGGCCCTCGACGGGCTCGGTCCCGACACGGTCGTGACGCCGCAGCTCGCGGCGGGCTTCTCCCAGCTCGGTCAGGAGCTGGCCGAGATCGCCGGAGAGCGCACCGGCCGCCGGGTCGGCGGCGAGGCGCCGCCCACGCTCAGGCATCTGCTGGTCACCGCGACGGTGCACGCCTCGATGATCGTGGGCACGGCGCAGCAGATCGCCGCCGAGTTCGCTGCGTGGGCCGACGCGGAAGCGGTCGACGGCTTCAACGTGCTCTCGGCCGTGCAGCCCGCGCAGTTCGAGGCCTTCGCGCTCGGCGTGGTGCCCGAGCTGCAGCGCCTCGGCGTGTTCCCGACGGAGTACGAGGGCTCGACGCTCCGCGAACACCTCGGGCTCGAGCGGCCGGCCAACGTGCACCTAGCCGCCGACGCCGCGCTGACGCTCGGCCGCTGACGCTCGACCACCGACCCGCGCCGTCCCGCCGCACGGCGTCACATGACCGGATGTGTCTCCGCGCCCGCGTCTCACCGCCCGTCGCAGCAGCGCGCACCTCGCGAAGACGACGCGGGATGACGCCACACGACGAGCTGTGTCGGCGGATGAATCCGCGAGACGGCGCCCGGTTGAGGCCCGGCGCGAGGCATCCGTACCGTCGAGGCTCACGCCCCGACCGGGCGCCACCGGACCGCAGCATCCCGACCGAAGGAACGATCCGCCCATGCCAACGACCCGCCTCCGCCGCACCGTCATCGCGGGCGCCGCCGCGCTCGCCGCCGCCGCCATGCTCGCCTCGTGCGCGAGCGGCCAGGCGAGCTCAGCCGGCTCCGCCTCCGGCGACCCCGTCGAGGGCGGCACCCTGACGTATCTCGAGCACCAGGCGTACACCACGCTCTACCCGCCGCAGGCGGGCTTCTATCCGAACGGCGGGCTGGTGAACAACCTCACCGCCCGCCTCACCTGGCAGGACCCCGAGACCCTCGAGATCCAGCCGTGGGTCGCGACCGACTGGACCGTGAACGCGGATGCCACCGAGTACACGTTCGACCTCCGCGACGACGTCACCTTCTCCGACGGCAGCGCGCTCGACGCGGCGGCCGTCGCGAAGAACTTCGACACCTACGGGCTCGGCAACACCGACCTGGGTCTCACGATCTCCGAGGCGATCAACAACTACGCCTCGAGCGAGGTCGTCGACGCCGACACCGTGACGTTCCGGTTCTCGGCGCCGGCGCCGGGCTTCCTGCAGGCCACTTCGACGATCAACTCGGGGCTCGTCTCGCCGGCCACGCTCGACCGGAAGCTCGAGGACTGGGGTGCGGGCAACGCGGCCGAGATCGTCGGCAGCGGGCCGTTCGTCGCGGCCGACGAGGAGATCGGCACCACCCTGCTGCTCGAGGCGCGCGAGGACTACGACTGGGCGCCCGAGTCGTTCGAGCACCAGGGCCGGGCGTACCTCGACGCGATCGAGGTCATCGTGACCCCGGAGGACAGTGTGCGCATCGGGTCACTGCTCGCCGGCCAGGCCGACGTCATCCGGTACGTGCAGGCCTTCGACGAGGCGCAGGTCTCGGGTGCCGGGTTCGAGATCGTCGCCGCGCCGACCCGCGGGGTGAACAACTCCATCGGCCTGCGGTTCACCAACCCGCTGCTGAGCGATCTGCGCGTGCGTCAGGCGCTCGTGCACGGCGTCGACGCGCAGGAGGTCGTCGACACGATCTTCACGGAGAACTACCCGGTCGCGACGTCCCAGCTCGCCTCGACCGCGCAGGGCTACACCGACGAGTCCGAGGGGCTCGCGTACGACCCCGAGCTCTCGGAGGAGCTGCTCGACGAGGCCGGCTGGGTCGTCGGCGCCGACGGCATCCGCGAGCGCGACGGCGAGCGCCTCTCGCTCACCGTGTACGAGGCGAAGCCGCAGCCGCTGTCGAAGCAGACCCTCGAGCTCGTCAGCCAGCAGCTGAAGGAGATCGGCGTCGAGCTGAACGTGAAGGCCGCCGACTCCGGCAGCTACGCCGAGGACATCCTCGACCCGCTGAAGACGCCGCTGTACCACTCGATGGTGGGCCGCGCCGACCACGACGTGATCAAGAGCCAGTACTTCACGAAGAACCGCAACACGCTGCTCTCGAACGACGCCGAGCTCGACGCGCTGCTCTCGGCCGTGGCATCCGAGGCCGACCCGGCCGCGCGCGACGCCGCCTCGGCCGCCGTGCAGGACTACCTCACCGAGCAGGCCTACGTCATCCCGCTGTTCGAGGAGCCGCAGGTCTACGGCGCGGCGCCGTACGTGCACGGCTTCACGACCGAGGCCGTCGCCCGCCCGCAGTTCTACGACACCTGGCTCGACGAGCGGTAGGAGCCGGAACCGTGCCGTACCTCCTCCGTCGCACCGGGCAGGCCCTCATCGTGCTCGCGGTCGCGTTCACGGCGACGTTCGTGCTGCTGCAGGCCCTGCCCGGCGATGCGATCCTGATCAAGTTCGAGAGCCCCGAACTCGGGCTCTCGCCGGAGCAGATCGCCGACATCCGGGCGGCGTACGGCGCGGACGTGCCGCTGTGGCAGCAGTTCGGGCACACCCTGGCCGGGTTCCTGCAGGGCGACTTCGGCACCTCGGTGCAGTACGGCACGCCCGTGCACGAGCTGATCGGCTCGGCGCTGCCCGACACGCTCGCCCTCGCGGGCCTCGGCTTCCTCGTGGCGGTCGTGCTCGCCGTGGGCATCGCGTTCCTGTCGACGCTCGCGCCGTTCGGATGGCTGCGGCGGGGGCTCCGGGCCCTGCCCGGCGTGTTCGTGTCGGTGCCGGTGTTCTGGCTCGGCATCGTGCTCATCCAGGTGTTCTCGTTCCAGCTGCGGCTCGTGCCGGTGATCGGCGCCGACCCCGTGCAGGGGCTCATCCTGCCGGTGCTGACGCTCGCGGTGCCGATCTCAGCGCCCCTCGCGCAGGTGCTCGCCCGCTCGATCGACGAGGTGCAGCTGTCGCCGTTCGTCGCGGTCGTGCGGGCGAAGGGCGCGAGCGGGGCCTGGGTGCTGTGGCGCAACGTCGCCCGGAACGCGATGCTGCCGGCGATCACCATCGCCGGCGTGCTGATCGGCGAGCTCATCGGCGGCGCCGTGGTCACCGAGACGGTGTTCGGACGGGCCGGCATCGGCCGGCTCACCGAGCAGGCGGTGGCCAATCAGGATGTCGCGGTGCTGCAGGCGATCGTCATCCTGTCGACGCTCGTGTTCGTCGTGGTGAACCTCGCGGTCGACCTCGTGTATCCCGTCCTCGATCCGAGGCTGAAGCGGAAGGCGGTGGCCGCATGAGCGCGCCGGTCCAGCAGCGAACGGATGCCCCGGCCCCGGCGGTCGACGTCACGGGCGGGGTCGTCACGGGCGGGGTCGCGGCGGTCGATGCGCCCGCGGAAGCCGCGAGCCGGCCGTCGCGGTCCGGCCGCCGGGTGCGGGGGGTCGGCCGGGTGCGCGGCATCCGCCCGGGTCTCGTGCTCGCCTGGCTCGTGGTCGCGATCGCGGTGGCGTGGGCCCTCGTGCCGTGGCTCTTCACGGCCGCCGATCCGATCTCCGGTGTGCCGGCCGAGAAGCTGCAGGCGCCGAGCCTCGCGCACCTGTTCGGCACCGACGCCATCGGCCGCGACCTGTACGCGAGGGTCGTGCACGGCGCCGTCCACTCGCTCTCGGGTGCGTTCGTCGCGGTGACCGTCGGGCTCGTCGGCGGCACACTGCTCGGTGTCGCCGCGGGGTCGCTCGGCGGGGCCGTCGACGCCGTGGTCGGCCGGATCGTCGACGTGCTGCTGTCGGTGCCGGGCCTGCTGCTCTCGCTCAGCATCATCATCCTGCTGGGCTTCGGCACCGTGAACGCCGCCATCGCGGTCGGCATCGGCTCGATCGCCGCGTTCACGAGGCTCGCGAGATCGGAGGTCGTGCGCGTGCGCCAGGCCGACTACGTCGAGGCCGCGATCGGATCGGGGGCGCGGCTGCCCGCCGTGCTGTTCCGGCACGTCCTGCCCAATTCGCTCACCGCCGTCGTCGGCCTCGCCGCGCTGCAGTTCGGCTCGGCGATCCTCGCCATCTCCACGCTCGGCTTCCTCGGCTACGGCGCCCCGCCGCCGACGCCCGAATGGGGCCTGCTCATCTCCGAGGGGCGCAACTACGTCGCGACGTCGTGGTGGCTGACCGTGCTGCCCGGGCTCGTGGTGGTGGCCGTCGTCCTCGCCGCCAACCGTCTCAGCCACGCCGCCGGGAGGACCTCATGACCACGCTGCTCGACATCGACCGCCTCGACATCGCGTATCGCACCCGCGGGCGGGACCGGCGCGTCGTCCACGACGTCTCCTTCGATGTGGGGGAGGGCGAGGTGGTGGCCCTCGTCGGCGAGTCCGGATCGGGCAAGACGACCACCGCGAGCGCCGTCCTCGGTCTGCTCCCGCCCGGTGGACGCATCGAACGCGGCGCCATCCGGCTCCGCGGCACCGACCTCGCCGGCTGGAGCGACCGTCGGCTCCAGGCGGTGCGGGGCATCCGGATCGGGCTCATCCCGCAGGACCCGGTGACCTCGCTGAACCCCGTGCGACCCATCGGCGCCCAGCTCGGCGAGGTGTTCCGGGTGCACCGGCGGGACGACCGCCGCGCCGTCGAGCGCCGGGTGCTCGAGCTGCTCGACCGGGTCGGCATCGACGACCCCGGGCGGCGCGCCCGGCAGTACCCGCACGAGCTCTCGGGCGGCATGCGCCAGCGGGTCCTCATCGCCAACGCGGTCGCGCTCGAACCCGAGCTGGTCATCGCCGACGAACCCACGAGCGCACTGGACGCGACCGTGCAGCGGCGCATCCTCGACCTCGTCGACGAGCTGCGTCGCGAGCACGGCACCGCGGTGCTGCTGGTCACCCACGATCTCGGCGTCGCCGCCGAGCGGGCCGACCGGGTCGTCGTGATGCAGGAGGGCCGCATCCTCGAGCGCGGACCCACCCGCGAGGTGCTCGACGCGCCGAGCGAGGCGTACACGCGCCGGCTCGTCGCCGACGCCCCGGGCCTCGCCGCCCCGGTGTTCCGCAGCCCCGCCGCACCGCCCTACCTCCGCGACGCGGGCGTCGCGGCCGCCACGAACCCGTTCGTGCTCGAGGCATCCGGGCTCGTGAAGACCTACCCGGTGGGCGGCCGCGGCGAGCCGTTCCGCGCCGTCGACGACGTCTCGTTCCGCGTGCTCCGCGGCACGACGCATGCGCTCGTCGGCGAATCGGGGTCGGGCAAGACCACGACCGCGCGCATCGCGACCCGGTTCGTCGCGCCCGACGCCGGCACGGTGCTGCTCGGCGGCGACGAGGTCGTCGGGCCTTCGGGCGGGCTCACCGGGGCCGCCCGGCGGGACTTCCGACGCCGGGTGCAGCTGGTCTACCAGAACCCCTTCGCCTCGCTTGATCCGCGACAGACGGTCGCGCAGATCGTCGCCGAGCCGCTGCGGAACTTCGGGATCGGCGACCGGCGGGCCCGGGCCGCACGCGCGGCCGACCTCATCGACCGCGTCGCCCTGCCCGCGCACCTCGCCGGACACCGCCCGGCCGAGCTGTCGGGCGGACAGCGCCAGCGGGTCGCCATCGCGAGGGCGCTCGCCCTCGACCCTGAGCTCCTCGTCCTCGACGAGGCGGTCTCGGCGCTCGACGTGACCGTGCAGGCCCGGATCCTCGAGCTGCTCGAACGGCTCCAGGCCGACCTGGGGCTCAGCTACCTCTTCATCTCGCACGACCTCGCGGTCGTCGCACGCATCAGCCACACGGTCTCGGTCATGCACCGCGGCCGGATCGTGGAGCACGGGACGACCGCCGAGGTGTTCCGGGCTCCCCAGCACGAATACACCCGGGAGCTGCTCGCCGCGGTCCCCGGCCGCACGGAAGGCGCAGTCGCATGACCCGCATCGGATTCTTCACCAGGCTTCTCGACGACACCACGCCCGCGGAGCGGTACCGCATCGCGACCGAGCAGATCGTCGCGGCCGAACGCCACGGCTTCGACTCGGCGTGGGTCGCGCAGCACCACTTCCACGCGGCCGAGGGCGGCCTGCCGTCGCCGTTCGTGTTCCTCGCGCACGCGGCGGCCGCGACGAGCCGGATCCGGCTCGGGACCGCGGTCGTGACCCTGCCTCTCGAAGACCCCGTCCGGGTCGCCGAGGATGCGGTGGTCGCCGACCTGCTCTCGGGCGGGCGGATCGAGCTCGGCGTCGGCTCCGGCTCGACGCCCGCGTCGTTCCTCGCCTTCGGGCAGCAGCACGAGGACCGCGCCCGGGTGTTCGGCGAGAAGGTCGACGCGCTCGTCGCGGCCCTCGCCGGCGGCGCGCTCGGCGACGACCGCAACCGGCTGCACCCCGACGGGCGCGGACTGCTCGGCCACCTCTGGCAGGCGACCTTCTCCGCGTTCGGCGGCACGCGCGCCGGCCGGGCGGGGCACGGTCTGCTGCTCTCCCGCACCCAGCCGAGACCGGCGGATGCCCCGCGCCGGACCCTCTCCGAGCTCCAGCTGCCGATCGTCGACGCGTACCGGGAGTCGCTGCCGGACGGCGTGCCTCCGCGCATCCTCGCCTCCCGGACGCTGTTCGTCGCCGACTCGCGCGACGAGGCCCGTCGCTGCGCCGAGCTCGGGTTGCGCCGCGCAGCCGCAGGCTTCGCGCGCACCGGGCAACCGCCGGTCGGCGAGAGCCTCGACGAGCTCATCGCGTCGTACGACACCCACGTCGGCACCGTCGACGAGGTGGTCGAGTCGCTCGCGCGCGACTCCGTCGCGGCCGAGGCCACCGACGTCGCCTTCCAGGTGCACTCGGTCGACCCGCCGCACGAGCTCGTGCTGCGCTCGATCGAGCTCATCGCGACCGAGGTCGCCCCGGCGCTCGGCTGGGGCGCCGGCGCCCGGCGAGCCGTCGGGGCGGGCGCGAGGAGCGTCACTGCGGCCGCCGCCGCCACCGCGACCGCGCTCGCGACCGAATGAACGTCCGGGCCGCCCGGCCCGCCCGGCAACGAGAGAGGACCACATGACCGACACCATCGATCGGCTCGCGGGCGTCGCGCCCGGCGACCGCGTCGACGCGCTCCGGCGTCACCGGCCCGTGACCCGCGACCAGTCGCAGGCCAGCCACGACGCCCTGTTCGGCGCGGACATCGACGAGACCCACACGACCCGTGCGGAGCGCGGCCTGGTCGCGACGTTCGTCGCCGCGCTGCACGACGACGAGGCCGCGACCGAGCTCTACGCCGGACTCGCGGGCGACCTCGCCGACGCGGCGCGGCTCGCCGCCGAGGCGGCCCGCACCACCGGGCCCTACGGCGCGTACCGCGAGCCGGGCCTCGCCGCCGAGTCGCGCGACGGGCTCGGCTTCGAGGCATCCGATGCGCTTCGCGCGGCCGTGGGCGACCGCTCGGCCGCCGCCCTCGAGCACGCCCACCTGCTCGTCTTCCGGCCCCGGGAGGCGTCGCCCGCGGCCCTCGAGCGGCTCGCGGCCGCCGGGTGGTCCGCCGACGGCATCGTCACCCTGTCGCAGCTCGTCGCGTTCCTCGCGTACCAATTGCGCGTCGCCGCCGGGCTGCGCCTGCTCACCGAGGAGGCCGCATGACCGACACCGCCGACCGCGTGGCGGAGCCCGATGTCGCGGTCATCCTCCGCCCCGAGGCATCCACGCCCGCCGCCTTCACGGCCGCCGAACTCGGCTGGCTGCCCTGGCTCGAGCCGGCCGACGCCGAGCAGCTGACCGAACGACAGTGGGCGGGGCTCGTCGACCGGGCCCGCGCGAAGAGCGACTACTTCCGCCTCCTCGTGCGCGATCCCGACATCCTGCGCGCCCGCACGCTCGCCGACAAGGACATCTTCACCAACGCCGCCGACGGGCTGCCCAGGGCCGACCGCGAGCTCGCCGCCGCCGCGACGAGCCGGGTCAACGGCTGCGTGTTCTGCGCCTCGGTGCACGCGCGCTTCGCCGGGCACTACTCGAAGCGGCCCGGCGACGTGCAGCGCCTCCTCGACGACGGCGTCGACGCGCAGCAGGATGCCGCGTGGCGCGCCGTGATCGACGCGTCGGCCGCGCTCGCCGCCACGCCGCCCCGGCTCGAGCGGCGCCACCTCGACGCGCTGCGGGCTGCGGGATACGACGAGCAGGCCGTCGCCGACGTCATCCACTCGGCGGCGTTCTTCAACTGGGCGAACCGCCTCATGCTCTCGCTCGGCGAACCCGACGAGCCGCGGGCCGACGAGCCACGGGCCGACGAGCCGGGGCGCTGACCGGCGACCCGGCGGGGGCCGGACCGCGGACCCGGTCCGGCCTCCACTCGCCCGGGCGTCCGCACGTTGCGCCGTGTTGCGCGCCGTGACGGCCCGCGTCGGCGGACCCTTGAGGGCGTGACGGGGCATCCGTACCCTCGACCAGACCGCGCGCCGACCGGCGCGCCCCGCAGGATCGGGGGAGCCGTGAGCATCGCCGTCGCCGCACCGCGCGCCGAGTCGCGCACCGTGCCCCCGCTCGCGCTGCTCGCCGACGCGGGCCTCGAGGTGCCCGTGCTCGGCGGACGACGCGTGCCGCACACGAACCTCGACCTCGCGGCATCCGCCCCGCCGCTCGCGGTCGTGGCGCGGGCCGTCGCCGATCTGCTGCCCTGGTACTCCAGCGTGCACCGCGGCACGGGCTACCCCAGCGAACTCGTGACCGAGCTCGTCGAGGACGCCCGCGGTGCCGTCGCCCGCCACGTCGGCGCGCGCGACGGCGACGTCGTGGTCTTCACCAGGAACACGACCGACGCGCTGAACCTGCTCGCCTCCGCCGTGCCGGGCGACGTCGTCGTCCTCGACATCGAGCACCACGCCAACCTGCTGCCGTGGCGGAGCCGCCGCGTCGTGGTCGGAGCCCCCAGCATCGAGGAGACCATCGCGGCGCTCGGCGCCGAGCTCGCCCGCCGGCCAGCCGCGCTCCTCGCCGTGACCGGCGCCTCGAACGTCACCGGCGAACTGCTGCCCATCGCCCGGCTCGCAGACCTCGCGCACGAGCACGGCGCCCGGATCGTCGTCGACGCGGCGCAGCTGCTGCCGCACCGAGTCGTCGACCTCGCCGCCGACGGCGTCGACTACCTCGCGTGTTCGGGCCACAAGGCGTACGCCCCCTACGGGGCGGGAGCCCTCGTCGGCCGGGCCGACTGGCTCGACCAGGCGCCGCCGTACCTCGCGGGCGGCGGCGCCGTCGCACGCGTGGGCCTCGACCGCGTGATCTGGCACGCCTCGCCCGAGCGGCACGAGGCGGGCACGCCGAACGTCCTCGGCATCGCCGCGCTCGCCGTCGCGCTCCGAGAGCTCGATGCGCTCGGCCCATCGGCCCGGATCGAGCACGAGCACGCGCTCGCGACGCGACTGGAACGCCGCGTCGCCGCCGTCGATGGCGTCCGCATCGTGCGCGGCTTCACGGATGCCCCCGCCCGCGTCGGCATCGTCACGCTCGAACTCGAGCGCGGGTCGGTGGGGCTGGTGGCCGCGGCGCTGTCCGCCGAGCACGGCATCTCGGTGCGCGCGGGCCGCTTCTGTGCGCACCCGTTCTTCGACCGCGTCGCGACGAGGTCGAACGGCCTGCGCGCGAGCCTCGGCATCGGCTCGACGTCCGCCGACGTCGACCGCTTCGCGGACGCGCTCGAGACGGTCGTCGCTGGCGGTTTCGGCGCCGTCTACCACCGCAGCGCCGACGGGTGGAAGCCGATCGTCGACGACCGGCCGCGGCCCTCGCTCCTCGCGCGCTGACGCGCTGGATCCGCGCGCCCTCGCGCGGAATCGGCTCTCCCGCTCCAGCCCGGCCTCGGCCACACTGGTCGCATGGGATCAGCGTTGACCACCATCGGATTGCCCGTCGCCCTCGGCATCATCATGTTCGGCCTCGGCCTGACGCTCACGCCGGGCGACTTCGCCCGGGTGGCGAGGCATCCCAAGGCCGTCGTCGTCGCCCTCGCCTGCCAGCTCCTCCTGCTGCCCGCGATCTGCTTCGGCCTCGTCCTGCTGTTCCAGCTGCCACCCGTGCTCGCCGTCGGCATGCTGCTCCTCGCCGCCTCGCCAGGCGGCACCACGGCGAACCTCTACAGCCACCTCTTCCGCGGCGACGTGGCGCTGAACATCTCCCTCACCGCGATCAACTCCGTGCTCGCCGTCGTGACCCTGCCGCTCATCACGAACCTCGCGATCCAGGTGTTCCTGCCGGGCGACGAGGAGCTCGGGCTGCAGCTCGCGAAGACCGTTGAGGTCTTCGCGATCGTGTTGCTGCCCGTCGTGCTCGGCATGCTCGTGCGCTGGTGGCGGCCCGGCTTCGCCGAGCGGATGGACCGGCCGGTGCGCATCGCGTCCGTGGTGATCCTCGTCGTCGTCATCGCGGGCGCCATCGTCTCCAACCTCGACCTGCTGGTCGCGAACGCGGGCCGGCTCGCCGGCATCACCGTGCTGTTCTGCGTCATCAGCCTCGCCGTCGGCTACCTCGTGCCCCGGCTCTTCCGGGTCGATCGCCGCCAGTCGATCGCGAGCTCGTTCGAGATCGGCATCCACAACGCCACCCTCGCGATCGTGATCGCCCAGACCGTCATCGGCAGCGTCGAGATGAGCCTGCCTGCGGCGGTGTACGGGGTGCTCATGTTCTTCGTCGCGCTCGGGTTCGGGTTCCTCATCCGCGGGCGGAGGGTCGCAGGCAACGAGGGCGAGCCCGTGCCCACGGGCGTCGGCCGGCCGGCGACGGCCGGCGGCGGCGGGACGGACGCGGGGGCGGCGTCGGCCGACCGGTAGCTCCTCGTTCCCCGAGGGCGTGCGGCTCCGGGCGGGGCATCCGATCACCGTGCCTACACTGGACGGGGCGGAGAGGGGACGCATGCAGGCGCTGGTCGAGAGCGACATCCGCTCGGTGCTGCGCAACGCGAGCGAGGCCGAGCTCGACCAGGTCTCGCTGCCCGTGCGCTTCTTCGTGACCGAGTGGGCCCCGCTCGACGCGTTCGGCTGGCGCGACCCGCGCATCCCGTCGCGCGGCTATCTCGTCACCGAGCTCGACGGGGAACCCGCCGGCGTCGTGCTGCGCGCCGCCGAGCACTCCGGGTCGCACCACCGCGCCGCCATCTGCAGCCTCTGCCACACCCAGCAGCCCGGCGACCAGGTCGTGCTGTTCTCCGCACGCCGCGCGGGCGTCGCCGGCGAGCGCGGCGACAGCGTCGGCACCTACATCTGCAGCGACCTGGCCTGCCAGGAGACCGTGCGCCTCGGCCGTCCGGCGGCGCCCTCGGAGATGCTGCCGGGCGTCCGCGAGCTCGAGCGCATCGAGGGGCTCGCGCGCCGCACCCGGGCCTTCGTCGCGGACGTGCTCGCGTAGGGCGCTCGCCTGCCTCGGGCGCTCGCCTCCCGCGGGGCGGGGTCGCCGGCTCGGGCGCTCAGGGCTCGACGGGGTCGAGCGCCGGGCGCTTCGCGGTGCGGCCGTCGCCCGACGATCGTCCGGTGAGGCGGCGGCCGATCCACGGCAGCACGAACTCGCGGTAGTACGCGGCGGTGTTCCGGCTGCGGGCGCCCGGCGGAGCCGCGGCGACCTCCTCGACCCCCCACTCGGGCGGCACCGGCACGCCGAGCGCCGTCAGCACATTGCTCGCCACACGCGCGTGCCCGAGCGAGTTCAGGTGCAGCTTGTCGGGCGACCAGTATCGGATGTCGCGCAGCCCGACGTCGTTGAAGTTGTCGACGAACGTCACCCCGTCGAGCTCGGCCAGGTCGCGGAGCGCCTCGGTCAGCCGCACGCCGCGCGCGTCGAACACGCGCCCGAGCGGCAGATGCTCCGTGGGGTTCGCGCCGCTCAGCATGAGGACGTGGATGCCCTCGTCGCGGATGCGGTGCACCGCCTGCCGGAACCGGCCGGCCACCCGCTCCTCGGGCATGCGGGGGCGGAGCATGTCGTTGCCGCCGCCGTTGAAGCTGATCACCTCGGGACGCAGCGCGATCGCGGCCTCGAGCTGCTCGTCGACGATCGGCCCGAGCTTGCGCCCGCGGATCGCGAGGTTGGCGTAGCCGATGGGTTCGCGGGCGTGGCGGGCGAGGCCGATGGCCACGAAGTCCGCCCAGCCGCGGACGCTGCCGTCGGGCAGTTCGTCGCCCACGCCCTCGGTGAAGCTGTCGCCGATCGCCGCGTACGTGTGGAACATGCGCTCCACGCTAGCGCGCGATCAGGCGCCCGGCGTGTGCTCGACCTCGCAGTCGGCACCTGGGAAGAACAGCGTCTCGTGCCCGTCGTCGAACCGCACGAGATACGGCGGGCCGCCGTCGGGACCCCGTACCTCGAGCACCTCCCCGTGACGGTCGGACTGCCCGACCTGCTTGCCGTGGATGACCAGACGATCCCCGATGACCGCGTGCATCATCTCCCCTTTCCCCTCGTCTCCAGGGTACGGCGGAGCTCCGCCGGCGCGGTAGGCCGGGCGCCGCCGGGCCGGGCGCCGCCGGGCCGTGCGCCGCCGAGCCGGGGTCAGCCGACGGCGAGCAGTGCGGCCCAGAGATCGGCCCGCGCGTGGAAGCCGGAGAGGTCGCGGCCGAGGAGGCGCTCGGCGAGCGCGATGCGGCTGCGAACGGTGTGCCGGTGCACCCCGAGCTGCTGGGCGGTCGCGTCGAACTGGCCGCCGTGCTCGAGCCAGACGCGCGTCGTCTCGACGAGGCTCGTGCCGTTCGCAGCGTCGTGGTCGGCGAGCGGCGCGAGCGTGGCGCGCGCGACGGCCCGCGCGTCGGTGCGGGCGAGGAAGGCGAGGACGCCCTGCCGGCTGATCTCGTCGAACGCGACGACGACGCTGCCCTGCTCCCTGGCCCGCTCCAGGGCGCGGAGCGCCTGCTCGTGCGCGGCTTGCACCTGCCGAGGGAGCGACTCGACCGGGTCGGACACGCCTACGGCGACGTCGAACTCGTCGGAGAGCTCGTCGGGGAGCGAGGCATCCTGCTGCTCGACCAGCAGGACCACGGTGTCGCCGTCGCGTCCGAAGAAGAGGCGGCCCCGGCGCTCGTCGACGCGGAGCTCGAGGAACTCGACGAGGCGATCGGCGTGCTCGGCTGGCGCGTCGGCGACGGCGATGCGGAGCGGCGTCTGGGGGAGGGCGCCCCACATCTCGCCGGCGACCTCGGCGGCGAGGTCGAGGTCTCCGGCGAGGATGGACCGCAGCAGGCCCGACCGGAGGTGCCCGCGCGCCCGGTCGAGGTCGCGGTTCTGCTCGAGAGCGAGGCCCGCGAGCGCGATCACCGCGGTGACGACCTCGCGCCCGGCCTGGTCGAGCTGGGGCGAGTCGCCGATCGCGAGGACGCCGCGGAGCGCGCCCCCGGCGCCGAGGGTCTGCAGGGTCACGCGGTGCGCGGCGCCGACCGAGGCGCCGGCCTCGAGGGTGCGGCTCGCCCGCTGGCCGCGGCGGAGCATCGATCTCGCCTCGCCCACCACCTCGCCGAGCGCGGGCTGGGCGAGCCCGGCGGGCGGCGCCTCGCGGTCCAGCGCGCCGGCGGCGTCGACGAGGCCGACCCACGCGCCGAGCCGGTGCGAGAGCTCCGCGAGCGTGGCACCGAGCCCGTCGGGGCGGAGGGCGGCCAGCGAGATGGCGCGCTGCGCCTGCAGGGCCCACGCCTGCCTCGCGTTCGCGTCGGCGGCGGTGAGGTCGGCGACGGCGCGGGCGACGCGGATGAAGGGCACCCGGTAGGGCACCTCGAAGAGGGGCAGGCCGTGGCGTTCGCTGGCCGCCACCAGCAGGGCGGGCGTGCCGTCGCGGATCACCTCCGTGCCGAAGCCGAGCGCGGCGACGCCCGCCGCCCTGAGCCTCGCCACGTACGCGTCGAAGCGCGCGGGGTCGTCGGCACCCGCGTCGGCGCCGAACTGGGTGCCCGTGGTGAGCAGCACGTGGCCCGGGTCGAGGAAGGGCGTCGGGTCGACGAGGTCGGAGGAGTGCGCCCAGGCGACGGGGGCGTCGAGCGCGGCGGGCGGCAGCTGCGCCGCGTCGACGACGAGTCTCAGGGCGAGCTCGTCGAGCTCCAGCATGGTGCGCACCGTGGGCTGCATCGCCGTCGCCTCCTCAGCCGGTCGGGATGCCTCGACGCCGGGCAGCGCCGGAGCTGTACACCGCGTCGAGGAAGTCGGCTTCGAGTGTACACACGGGCGGAGCGGCATCCGAGTCGGCGTGCCTAGCATGGCCCGGTCGCCCAGCCATCTCGCATCGGAGCAGGAGCAGCCATGACCATCGTCGACACGCCGGCCACCGCCACCGGAGGTCCCTCGCTCGCGCAGGAGCGCCGCCTCGTCACCGCCATCCCGGGTCCGCGCTCGCAGGAGCTGATCGCGCGCAAGGCCGCCGCGGTCGCGTCGGGCGTCGGGCACACCCTGCCCATCTCGGTCGTCGCCGCGGGCGGCGGCGTGGTCGTCGACGCCGACGGCAACTCGCTCATCGATCTGGGCTCGGGCATCGCCGTCACCGGGGTCGGCAACGCCAACCCCCGCGTCGTCGACGCGGTCACCGCGCAGCTGAACGCCTTCACGCACACCTGCTTCACCGTCGCGCCCTACGAGGGGTACGTCGCCGTCGCCGAGAAGCTCAACGAGCTCACCCCGGGCGACCACGAGAAGCGCTCCGCGCTGTTCAACTCGGGCGCCGAGGCCGTCGAGAACGCGGTGAAGATCGCCCGCCACCACACCAAGAAGCAGGCCGTCGTCGCGTTCGACCACGCCTACCACGGGCGCACGAACCTCACCATGGGGCTCACCGCGAAGAACATCCCGTACAAGAGCGGCTTCGGCCCGTTCGCGCCCGAGGTGTACCGCGCGCCCCTCAGCTACCCCTACCGCGACGGCGGCCTCGACGGCCGCGAGGCCGCCGCCCGTGCCATCCTCCAGATCGAGAAGCAGGTGGGCGTCGAGAACCTCGCGGCCGTCATCATCGAGCCGATCCAGGGCGAAGGCGGCTTCATCGTGCCGGCGCCCGGCTTCCTCCCCGCACTGGTCGAGTGGGCGAACCGCAACGGCGTGGTCTTCATCGCCGACGAGGTGCAGACCGGCTTCGGCCGCACCGGCGCCTGGTTCGCAAGCGAGCACGAGGGCATCGTGCCCGACCTCGTCGTCACCGCGAAGGGCATCGCCGGCGGCCTGCCGCTCTCGGCGGTCACCGGCCGGGCGGAGATCATGGACTCCGCGATGGCCGGCGGCCTCGGCGGCACCTACGGCGGCAACCCGCTCGCCTGCGCCGCCGCGCTCGCCGCGATCGAGGCCTACGAGGAGGAGGGCCTCATCGCCCGGGCGCAGGAGATCGGCGCGGTGCTGCTCGGACGTCTGAACGCGCTGCGCACCGCCGACCCCCGCATCGGCGACGTGCGCGGCCGCGGCGCCATGGTCGCGATCGAGTTCGTCGACCCCGAGACCGGGGCTCCCGACCCGAAGCTCACCGCCGAGGTGGCCGCCTACGCGCACGCCCACGGCGTGGTGCTGCTCACCTGCGGCACCTACGGCAACGTCATCCGGTTCCTGCCGCCCCTCACGATCGGCGACGACCTGCTCGTCGAGGGCATCGGCATCGTCGCGGAGGGGCTCAAGCGCGCATGACCACCCTGGCCGACACCGTCGTCGCCGCATCCGCCGGGGCCGCGAACGCCGCCCCGATCGCGACCCCGCTCGACGACGCCCGCGCGCAGCTCGCCGAGGCGATCGCCCTGCTCGGGTTCAGCGAGGGCACGCATCAGCTGCTGGCGACGCCCCGCCGCGAGCTCACCGTCGCGGTGCCCCTCCGCACCGACGACGGCGAGACGAAGCTGTTCACGGGCTACCGCGTGCAGCACAACTTCTCGCGCGGCCCCGCGAAGGGCGGTCTCCGCTACGCCCCGAACGTCGACCTCGACGAGGTGCGCGCGCTCGCGATGTGGATGACCTGGAAGTGCGCCCTGCTCGACGTGCCCTACGGCGGCGCCAAGGGCGGCATCGCGATCGACCCGCGCGCGCACTCCACCGCCGAGCTCGAGCGCGTCACCCGGCGCTACACGAGCGAGATCCTGCCCATCATCGGGCCGGAGCGCGACATCCCGGCGCCCGACATCGGCACCGACGAGCGCACCATGGCCTGGATGATGGACACCTACTCGGTGAACTCGGGGTACACCGTGCCCGGCATTGTCACGGGCAAGCCCATCGCGCTCGGCGGATCGCTCGGCCGGGCGTCGGCGACGAGCCGCGGCGTCACCCACATCGCCCTCGCCGCGCTCCGCCACGCCGGTTTCGAGCCGGGGCGTTCGACCGCGGCCGTGCAGGGCTTCGGCAAGGTCGGCGCCGACACGGCGCGCTTCCTCGCCGAGGCGGGCGTCCGCGTCACCGCGGTGAGCGACCAGTACGGCGCCGTCTCGAACGACGGCGGCCTCGACGTCGAGGCGCTCATCGCGCACGTGCAGCAGACCGGCTCGGTGGTCGACTTCGCCGAGTCCGAGCCGCTCGACCGCGAGGCGCTGCTCACCCACGACGTCGATCTGCTCGTGCCGGCCGCCGTCGAGGGCGTGCTGCACGAGGGCAACGCGGCCGCGGTGCGGGCGAAGGTCGTCGTCGAGGGCGCGAACGGCCCCACGACCCCCGCCGCCGACCGCATCCTGCGCGAGCGCGACGTCCTCGTCGTCCCCGACATCCTCGCCAATGCCGGCGGCGTCATCGTCTCGTACTTCGAGTGGGTGCAGGCCAACCAGGCCTACTGGTGGCGGGCCGACGAGGTGGAGAGCAGACTGGAGGAGCGGATGCTGAACGCGTGGCAGCACGTGCTCGGCTACGCGGGGGCGAGGGGGCTGTCGCTCCGCACCGCCGCGACCGCACTCGCCGTCGAACGCGTCGCCGAGGCCCACCGCCTCCGCGGCCTGTACCCCTGACCGGATGCCCCGGCCAGGGGGTTCGGCTCCCAGACCTGCCCCGCCGGGGCATCCATCCACCGCACGAACCGCAGATCGACACGAACCGCACATCGCACCGAACGCACGTCGCACCGAACGGAAACGGAAGGCAGCCATGACCACCGCAACGCAGGAATCCGAGGTCCTCGACCGGGTCGCCACCGGCCTCTACATCGGCGGCGAGTGGGTCGACGCCGAAGGCGGCAAGACCATGACGGTGTCCGACCCCGCCACCGGCGAGGTCATCAAGGAGATCGCGGATGCCTCGCCGGCCGACGGGATCCGGGCGCTCGACGCCGCGGTCGCCGCGCAGGACGCGTGGGCCGCGACGGCGCCGCGCGAGCGGGCCGAGCTGCTCCGCCGCGCGTTCGACACGCTGATGGCGCGGAAGGAGGAGTTCGCGCTCCTCATGACCCTCGAGATGGGCAAGCCCCTCGCCGAGGCGCGCGGCGAGGTGAACTACGGCGGCGAGTTCCTCCGCTGGTTCGGCGAGGAGGCCGTCCGCGTGCACGGCCGCTACGGCCTGAACCCCGAGGGCACGGGGCGCATCGTGGTCTCGCAGCGCCCGGTCGGCCCGTCGTTCTTCATCACGCCGTGGAACTTCCCGCTCGCGATGGCGACCCGGAAGATCGCGCCGGCGCTCGCGGCCGGCTGCACCGTCGTCGTGAAGCCGGCGGCACTGACGCCGCTCACGACCATCGCCTTCGTGCAGCTGCTCGAGGAGGTCGGGCTGCCGAAGGGCGTCGTGAACGTCGTGACCACGTCGAAGTCGTCGGCCCTGTCGGGCCCGATCATCGCCGACCCGCGGCTGCGGAAGCTCAGCTTCACGGGCTCCACCGAGGTGGGGCGCAGCCTCATGCAGCAGGCGGCGCAGGGCATCCTCCGCACGTCGATGGAGCTCGGCGGCAACGCGCCGTTCGTCGTCTTCGAGGACGCCGACCTCGACGCGGCCGTCGACGGCGCGATGGTCGCGAAGTTCCGCAACATCGGGCAGGCCTGCACGGCCGCGAACCGGTTCATCGTGCACGAGTCGGTCGCCGCGGAGTTCGCCCGCCGCGTCGCGGCGCGGGTGCAGGACATGCGCGTCGGACGCGGCACCGAGGACGGCATCACGATCGGCCCGCTGATCGACGACAAGGCCGTCGCCTCGACCGACGAGCTGGTGAAGGACGCCGTGGACAAGGGCGCGAAGGTGCTCACCGGGGGCGCGCCGATCGACGGCGCCGGCTCGTTCTACGCGCCGACGGTGCTCGGCGACGTGTCGGCCACCGCACGCCTGCTGAAGGAGGAGATCTTCGGCCCGGTGCTCGGCATCACCACGTTCTCCACCGAGGACGACGCCGTGCGCCTCGCGAACGACACCGAGTACGGCCTCATCTCCTACGTGTTCACGCAGGACCTGGCGCGCGGGCACCGCATGATCGACCGGCTCGCGACGGGCATGATGGGCCTGAACACGGGCCTCGTCTCCAACGCGGCGGCCCCCTTCGGCGGCGTGAAGCAGTCGGGCATCGGCCGCGAGGGCGGGTTCGAGGGCATCCACGAGTACCTCGACACGAAGTACACCCTCATCCCCGTCGCCTGAGCCGGGGCATCCGTTCACCGGGTGCGCCGCCGCTGCGGCGCGCCCGCATCCCAACCGAGAAAGCAGCACCACCCATGGAACGCATCGACTGCGACGTCGTCATCGTCGGCGCCGGCGCCGCCGGCCTCACCGCGGCCACCCGGCTGAAGGAGGCGGGGCGCTCGGTCGTCGTGCTGGAAGCCCGCGACCGCGTCGGCGGCCGGCTCTGGACCGACGACATCGATGGGGCGACGCTCGAGATCGGCGGCCAGTGGGTCTCGCCCGACCAGGACGCGCTCATCGAGACCCTCGACGAGCTGGGACTCGAGACCTACTCGCGCTACCGCGAGGGCGAGAACGTCTACATCGGCGAAGACGGCGAGCGGCGGCTCTTCGAAGGCGACATCTTCCCGGTGCCGGCGCCGACGGAGAACGAGATCGTCGGCCTCATCGAGAAGCTCGATGCGTTGGTCGCCGAGATCGATCCGGATGCCCCGTGGGCGCATCCGCGCGCCAAGGAGCTCGACGAGATCTCGTTCGCGCACTGGCTCGAGACGCAGACCGACGACGAGGAGGCGCGGCTGAACATCGGCATGTTCATCGCCGGCGCCATGCTGACCAAGCCCGCGCACGCGTTCTCCGCCCTGCAGGCGCTGCTCATGGCGGCCTCCGCGGGCTCGTTCTCGAACCTCGTCGACGCCGATTTCATCCTCGACAAGCGCGTCGTCGGCGGCCTGCAGCAGGTGCCGCTGCGCCTCGCGGAGCGCCTCGGCGACGCGGTGCGGCTGGGTCAGCCGGTGCGCACGATCCGCTGGTCGCCGGATGCCCCTGAGCGCGGCGTCGCCGTCGTCACCGACTCGCTCGAAGTGCACGCGCAGCGCGTCGTGCTCGCCCTCGCGCCCGTGCTCTACAGCCGTATTTCGTACGAGCCGCCGCTGCCCCGCCGGCAGCAGCAGCTGCACCAGCACCTGTCGATGGGCTTCGTGATCAAGGTGCACGCGGTCTACGAGACGCCGTTCTGGCGTGAGCAGGGGCTCTCTGGCACGGCGTTCAGCCCGTACGAGCTGTGCCACGAGGCCTACGACAACACGCTGCACGGCGACCCGCGCGGCACGCTCGTCGGGTTCGTCTCCGACGAGGAGGCCGACGGCGTGTTCGCCCTCTCGGCCGAGGAGCGGAAGGCGCGCATCCTCGAGTCGCTGTCGCACTACTACGGCGACGAGGCGCTGAACCCCGTCGTCTACTACGAGAGCGACTGGGGCAGCGAGGAGTGGACCCGCGGCGCGTACGCGGCGAGCTTCGACATGGGCGGCCTCGCCCGCTACGGCGCCGACCTGCGCACCCCCGTCGGCCCGATCTCGTTCGCCTGCTCCGACCTGGCCGGCAAGGGCTACCAGCACGTCGACGGGGCTATCCGCATGGGCCGCCTCGTCGCCGACCGCCTCGTCGAGGAAACCTCGTGACCGACCTGCGCATCCTCGTCGGCTACACCGCCGACGACTCCGGGGCCGACGCCCTCGCCCTGGCGGCCCGCATCGCGGCGGCCGCGGAGGCGCTGCTCGAGGTGGTCATGGTGCTGCCCATCGAGGCCCGCGGCGGCGTCGTGCCGCGCGACCCCGCGTACGAGCGGCTCGTGAAGCAGCGCTCGCAGGGCTGGCTCGCCGAGGCGTCGTCGCGTCTCGGCGACACCGTGCCGCAGTCGCTGCACATCCGCTACGCGGAGTCCTTCGCCGCCGGCCTCGTCGAGGCGGCGCACGAGTTCGACGCCGCCCTCATCGTCGTGGGCGCCGCCCGCGGCGGGCTGTTCGGCCGCACCCGCATCGGCTCGGTCGCGAACGAGCTGCTGCACTCCTCCGACGTGCCCGTCGCGCTCGCCCCCGTCGGGTCGCGTGAGGTCGCCCTCGGGCAGGGCGTCACGCGCGTGACCGCAGCGGTCGGCGACAAGCCCGGCCCCGTGCTCGACGCCTCCGTCGCGCTCGCCGGGGCCGTGCACGCACCGCTCCGCCTGCTCTCGCTCGTGCCGGTCGATCTGCCCTCGGGCGTCGACACCGACCTCGTCGAGCTCACGAGCACGGTGAGCGCCGAACGTCTCCTCGACGACGCACGCGCCGCGCTGCCCGCCGGCGTCGAGGCGACCGCCACGGTCGCGACCGGCGAGACCATCGAGGAGTCCGTCCGGGCGCTCGAGTGGCACGCCGGCGAGGTCGTGCTCGTCGGCTCCAGCCGGCTGGCCGCCCCCTCGCGACTGTTCCTCGGCTCGACGGCATCGAAGATGCTGCGCGAGCTCCCGGTGCCGCTGATCGTGGTACCCCGCACCACCGGAAAGACCGTGCAATGACGCATCCCGACGCCCCGTCCCCCCGCACCGCGCCCGCCGCGGCCGAACCGCACGCGCCGCTGACAGAGGCCAGCGCGACCATCGACGGCGACGCCGGCCTCTCGAAGAAGGGCCTGTCGGCCGGGTCGGTCGGGCTCATCGGGGCGATCGTCATCGGCATCTCGTGCATCGCCCCGGCGTACACGCTGACGGGGGCGCTCGGCCCGACCGTGGCCGAGGTCGGCACGCAGCTGCCCGCGATCTTCCTGCTCGGATTCATCCCGATGCTGCTGGTCGCCTTCGGCTACCGCGAGCTGAACTCGGCGATGCCCGACTCGGGCACCTCGTTCACCTGGGCGACGCGGGCCTTCGGCCCGTGGGTCGGCTGGATGGCGGGCTGGGGCCTCATCGCCGCGACGGTGGTGGTGCTCTCGAACCTCGCGGGCATCGCGGTGGAGTTCTTCTACCTCGCGCTCGCGCAGGCGTTCAACAACCCGGATCTGGCCGAGCTCGTCGGCAACCCGTTCGTGAACGTGGTGACCTGCCTGGTGTTCATCCTCGGCGCGACGTTCATCTCGTACCGCGACATGCAAACGACGCAGAAGGTGCAGTACTGGCTGGTCGGGTTCCAGCTGATCGTGATGATCGGCTTCGGAGTCGCGGCGTTCTGGCACGTCGCGAACGGCACCGCGTTCGACCCGACGCAGGTCGAGCTCAGCTGGTTCAACCCGCTCGAGGTGGGCTCGTTCACCGCCGTCGTCGCGGGCCTGTCGGTCTCGCTGTTCGTGTTCTGGGGCTGGGACGTCACCCTCACGATGAACGAGGAGACGAAGGGCTCGAACACGACCCCCGGTCGTGCGGCGACGCTCACCGTCACCATCGTGGTGGCGATCTACCTCTTCGTCGCGATGGGGGCGCTCGCGTTCGCGGGCACCGGCGACTCCGGCGTCGGGCTCGGCAATCCCGAGATCCAGGAGAACGCGTTCTTCTACCTCGCCGGGCCCATCCTCGGCCCGCTCGCGATCCTCATGTCGCTCGCGGTGCTGTCGAGCTCGGCGGCCTCACTGCAGTCGACGTTCGTGTCGCCGGCGCGCACGCTCCTGGCGATGGGGCACTACGGTGCGCTGCCGTCGAAGTTCGCCCGGGTCAGCCCGCGGTTCTTCACCCCGGGCTACGCGACCGTGGTGTCGGCCGTGGTCGCCGCCGTCTTCTACACGGTGATGCGGTTCGTGAGCGAGGACGTCCTCTGGGACACGATCACCACCCTCGGCATGATGATCTGCTTCTACTACGGGCTCACGGCGTTCGCGGCGGTCTGGTACTTCCGGAAGACCTGGTTCCAGAGCTTCCGGAACGCGTTCTTCCGGCTCGTCGCGCCGCTCGTGGGCGGGCTGATCCTCGCGGTGCTGTTCTTCACGACGCTGATCGACAGCATGGACCCCTCGTACGGCAGCGGGTCGAACATCGGCGGCGTCGGCCTCGTGTTCATCCTCGGCATCGTGATCCTCGCGACGGGCGTCGTCATCATGGTGTGGCAGCGGATCAAGCGCCCGGAGTTCTTCCGCGGCGAGCGGCTGTCGAAGGACGTCGCGAAGGCGTAACCGGCCCCGAACGCAGACCGCCCGCCGGCGATACCCGGCGGGCGGTCTGCGTTTCCGCGTCAGCGTGCGGCGCGGCGGGCGAGGGCGGCGAGTCCGCCGATCAGCAGCAGCGCGCCCAGGGCGACGACGAAGACGAGCGCGAATCCTCCGGGCGTGAGCTGCGACCACCAGTCGGTCGCCGCCGCGCGGCGGTCGGGGTCGCCGAGCACGGCGAGGAGACCGCCCGCGATCGCGGCGAACACGAGCCCCCAGATGATCCCCGCCCAGCGGATGCGGGGCCCAGCGGGCGGCACGGGCGGCGCGGCGGGCGCCTCCGCGCGCATCGCGCCGGGTGCGGGCGACGACGACGCGGATGCCTCGGCCGCCGGCGGGGTGAGCGGCACGGTGGGATTTTCGGGGGAGGAGGGCGTGAAGGGCACGCCGGATGTCTCGGGGGCGGCCTCGTACGGTCGCGTCGGGTGGTCGTCGCCGGCCGGCTCGGTGCGCGGCGTCGGGTGCTCGCCGCCGGTTCGCTCGGTGCGGCCGGTGATCGGCTCGGTGGTGTCGTCGGTCATCTCAACGCTCCTCGGTGGTGGGGCCGTCGACCTCGACGACGACGATGCGGGTGGCGCCCGCGCGGATGGCCAGGTGCGCGTCGGCGACCCCGGTCTCGAGTCCGGGGCCGATCTCGCGGTGGAGGGTGCTGACGCCGTCGCGAGCGGCGGTGAGCTGCGCGCCCTCGAACGTCTGCGGGCCGCGGCCGATGTCGCGGGCGAGCTCCACCCAGCACGAGCCGCAGGCGATGTCGAGCGACAGCCGGGTGCCGTCGCGCACCTCGACCTGCACCGAGCCGGCGCCCTGGAGGACGGTCATCTCGGGCGTGCCGGCGCGTTCGGCGACGGACTCGTCGAGGGTCAGCGACACCTCCCCGACGGGCTGGATGAGCGTCGCCGACCTGACGTCGCCGCCGGAGCTCGCCCAGGCGAGTTCGCTGCGCGGTCCGGTGGCGGCGCCGAGCGCCGCGACCAGCAGCACCACGGTGACGAAGGCGAGGAAGCCGCTGCGCCGGCGGAGGACGCCCGCGAGCACCATCGACAGTGCGGTGACGAGGGCCGCCGCGGCGAGGCCGATGGGCAGCGCCCACGGTGACTGCCCCTCGGCGGTGAGCGCGAGGAAGGAGGCCACCGCGCCCGCGAGCATCGCGGCGCCGAAGGTCGCGACGACGTACGCGAAGCTCGTCCGCGGGCGGGTCGCGCGCCGGAGCAGCCGGGCCTCCTCGGCCTCGGCCTGGTATGCCGCGGCCCTCGCCCGGTGCTCGGCGTGGATCTGCGCCCGCGCCCGGCGGTTCGCTTCGGCCTGAGCCCGCCTCCACGCGTCGAGCTCGAGACGCCACGCCTCGTGCTGCGCTTTCCAGGTCTCGTAGTCGGCGGTCGAGCTCGACGGCGCCGGCGGGGCCGGCTCGACCGGAGCCGGGCCGGTGGAGGCCGCCGCCGTCGCGGCGTCGGATGCCGCGGACGCGGTCGTGGCCGACGCCCCCGGCGCAGCGCCGGGGGCTGCACTCCCGGACGCGGCATCCCCTGGAGCCGGCGCGCCCGGCGAGGCGGCCGCACCGGGGGCGCCGCGCCGGCTCAGCCACGTGACGAGCCAGAAGATCCCGGTGACGACGCCGCCGAGGACGAGGAGCATCCACAGCACGCGGAGCACGTCGAACGCGCCGTCGCCGTCGACGCCCCAGCCCCAGCCCCACCCGTCGAGCCACCAGGGCAGGCCGACCGCCGGCGCGAAGAGCCCGATGACGAGGAAGATGCCGATGCCGACGATGGCGTTGTCGAACACGCCGCGGATAGTCTGCTCGAGGTGGATGCGTCCGCGCTCGTCGGGCAGGAGCAGCCAGGCCACGCCGTACGCGAGGAACGCCGGTGCACCGAAGAGCGCCAGCACCACGAGGATGCCCCGCACGATGACGGGATCGATGCCGAGCCGTGCCGCGACGCCGGCGGCGACCCCGCCGATCCAGCCCGGGCGCCTCGGCACCCCGAGCGATCGGAGCCAGTCGAAGAAGCCGGTGCCGGGGGCCGCGCCCGGCGCGGCGGGCGGCGGCGGGGGCGGCGGCGCCTCTGGGGCGGGAGGGGTCGGAATGGATGCCATGTTCCGATGCTCCCGCCGCATCGGGGTGCCCCGCCATCGGGAACCACCCTGAGCCGACCCTGATTCCGGGTCCCGGTCCCGCCGGGGGCACCTCGCTCGTGCTTGGATCGAGGACATGAGCACCGTGCGGGCGACTCCCGTGCTCGTGCGCCGGCGCGACTGCTACGTCGCGGGCGTCGCGGGCGGCCTCGCCGACCATCTCGGCTGGCCGGTGTTCGTGGTGCGCCTCGTCTTCGTCGCCACGACGCTGCTCGCGGGGGCGGGTGCGCTGCTGTACGGCTGGCTGTGGGCACTGACGCCGTGGGCCGATCCCGACGGCGAGCGGCGCGAGCAGGCGATCGTGCGTCGAGCGCCCGTCGCCGTCGTCCTCACCGCCGGGGCGGTCGTCGCGGCGCTGGTCGCCATCGCGCTCGCCACGGTCGCCGAGGCCGCGCCCGACGCGTCCCCGCGCTGGACCGCCCCGGCCGTGATCGCCATCGCGCTGGCCGTCGCGGCGGGGGCCTGGGCGAGCTTCATCGACCGGCCCGACCCCGAGCGGGGCCGCCGGCTCGAGTTCGGCGTCCGGATCGCGTTGACCGTCTCGCTCGTCGCCCTCGCGGTGGCCCTCGCCGCGGGACGCGCCGCCGACGCCGATCCGGTGCTGGCGCTCGGCTGCGCCTTCGGGGCGCTCGTGGGCGTCGCGCTGGTCTACGCGCCCGAGCTCGTGCGGCTCTGGCGCGACCTCTCCGACGAGCGCGTGCGCCGCATCCGCGACGAGCAGCGCAGCGCGATGGCCGCGCACCTGCACGACTCCGTGCTGCAGACCCTCGCGCTCATCCAGAACCGGGCGGGCGCGTCGAGCGAGGCGGGTCGTCTGGCGCGCGCCCAGGAACGCGAGCTCCGCAGCTGGCTGCACGGCGGGGATGCCCCGGCCGACAGCGATCTCGCCACCGACCTGCGGGACTTCGCCGCGGCGCTCGAGCTCGACTACCCCGTGCGGATCGAGGTCATCGCCGTCGGGATGTCCGACGAGCGCGCGAGCGGCGACGTCGCGTCGGCGGCACGCGAGGCGATGCTGAACGCGGCCAGGCACGCGGGCGGCGAGATCTCGGTGTACCTCGAGGGCTCGGAGCGAGGTGTGGACGTCTACATCCGCGACCGCGGACCCGGATTCGAGCCGGCCGACGTCCCGACCGACCGCCTCGGCGTCCGGGAGTCGATCATCGGCCGGATGCGCCGCGCCGGTGGGTCGGCCACGGTCGGCCGCGGCGCCGACGGCACCGGCACCGAGGTGCACCTGCGACACGAGACGGAGGCCGCCCGTGGCTGACCCGCACGAGTCCGCGGCCGCGCCGCTGCGCGTCGTCGTCGTGGACGACCACTCGATCTTCAGGTCGGGGCTGCGTGCCGACCTCGACGCGTCGATCGAGGTCGTCGGCGAGGCATCCGATGTGCCGTCCGCGCTCGAGGTGGTCGCGCGCGAGCGGCCCGACGTGGTGCTGCTCGACGTGCACCTGCCGGGCGGCAGCGATCAGACCGTCACCGGCGGCGCCGAGGTGCTGCGACGCGTCGCCCCGCTCGTGCCCGACACCCGGTTCCTCGCCCTCAGCGTGTCGGACAAGGCGGAGGACGTCGTCGGCGTGATCCGGGGCGGTGCGCGCGGCTACATCACCAAGGGCGCCTCCGGCGCGGAGGTCAGCCGTGCCGCGCACGCCGTCGCGAGCGGCGACGCGGTGTTCTCGCCGAGGCTCGCGGGGTTCGTGCTCGACGCCTTCGGCGCGGCGGTCGGCGAGACCGCGGCCGCCGACGACGAGCTCGACCGGCTCTCGGCGCGCGAGCAGGAGGTCATGCGGCTCATCGCCCGCGGCTACGCCTACAAGGAGGTCGCCTCGACGCTGTTCATCTCGACGAAGACGGTCGAGACGCACGTGTCGAGCGTGCTGCGCAAGCTCCAGCTCTCGAGCCGGCACGAGCTCACGGCGTGGGCGACGGCGCGCCGCCTGCTCTGACGACCGGGCGACGGCGCCGACGGTCGCCGCGCGAGCGGGCCGGAACGCGATGAGCGGATGCCCCGCGACGGGACATCCGCTCATCGGTGCCGGAGAGCCCGGCCGGTGTCACTCCGCGGTGACGGCGTCCCACCGCTTGAGGAACGTCGCGAGGTGCTCGCGCGTGACGACGGTGGTCGGGCCGAAGGTGCCGCTCACCGTCGTGATGCCCTCGGCCTTCAGCCACTCGATGGGCGTGAAGAACGCGTGACCCTTCGGCACGTCGCTGAACGTCGCGGTCGCGGGCGCTGTGAACGACACGTCTGCCGCGCGGTAGAGGAACGCCGCGAGCTCCTGCCGCTTGAGCTGGGCCGACGGGCTGAACGTGCCGGTCACCGAGGTGATGCCCTCGGCCTTCAGCCACTCGATCGCCGTGCGCGCCTCGTGGTCGGCCGGGACGTCCCGGAAGGTCGGCGTCGCGGGCAACACGAACTCGGGTGAGCCAGCGAGGCGGTAGAGCGCGACCGCGACCGTCGCGCGTGTCGCCGCGGCCTTCGCGTCGAACCGGACGATCCCGTCGGTGCCGCGGACGCCGTCGATGACGCCGTTCGCGCCCGCCCAGGCCACGTTCGCCGCGTGCCCGGTGGTGCCGGTGACGTCCGCGAAGCGGGGCAGCACCGCGGCGGTCGCGGCCGAGGTGGCGACGAGGGGCTCGGCGCCGGGACGGGTCCCGGTGACCTCGACGCTGATCGCGGCACCGGCCTGCGCATCGGCGGGCGTGAACTCCGCGCCGGTCGCGCCGTCGACGGGCTGACCGCCCGCGAGCCAGCGGTAGGCGAGCTCGGCACCGGGGCCCCAGTCGCCCGCGTTCGCGGTGAGCGTCTGGCCGACCTGCGCGACCCCGGTGAGCGTCGACGTCGGCGCGGGCTCCGGCTCGGGCTCGGTACGGCTCATGACCGCGTCGATGCCGAAGAACTCGCCGCCGTTCGGCGCCTCGATGACGGTCGCCTCGGCCTGCGTCGCCGCACGCTCCCAGTACTGGGTGACGTACGGATCGGCGGAGCCGGAGACATCCTCGAACTTCACAACGTAGTTGCCGGGCGGCATCCCGCCCGCGCGGTAGGAGATCTCGTCGCCCGACCCGCCGTGGGCCGGCGGCTCGGCCCAGGTGCCCGGCGCGCGCTCGTACAGGATCGTGACGCGCGCGTCGCGAGCGGGGCCGCCGTGCTCATCGATGACGCTGCCGCCGATCGTGACGCCGGGGCGGGTGAGCACGTCGACGTCGCCGGCATCCGTCGCCGCCGCGACCTGCACGGCCGCCGCCTCTTCGGGGTAGTACGCGTCGCCGTAGTAAGTCGCCGCCCAGCTCGCGCTCGACGAGCCGTACGACAGCACGGTGTACTCGCCTGGCGCCAGGCCCGAGACCTCGTACCCGCCGTCCTCGCCCGCTCGCTCGGAGGTCACGCGCTCCCAGGCGCCTGCGGCGTCCTTCCTGAGCACGTCGAAGTACGCGCCCGCGGCAGGCGTGGCCGCGCCCGCTGCGCCCTGCGTGAGGATGCCCGAGACCGAGCCGCCCGCGGTCAGCTGCGCGTCGACGCCCTCGACCTCGTCGCCCGGGGCGACCGAGAGGACCGTCGCCGAGGCACGATCGACCGCGCCCTGCCAGAACTGCTGCCCGAGGTCGCCGTCGAAGTCGGAGAAGCCGACCACGTAGTCCGCCTGCTCGAGACCCGCGAGCCGGTACGTGCCGTCAGCGGCGGTCGTGGCGGTCACCGTCTCGACCCAGCGGTCGGGCGAGCCGGCGTAGACCGCGGAGACGTCCACGCCCTCGACGGGTGCGCCGCCCGAGGTGACGGTGCCCTCGATGACCGCGCCGGCGTTCAGCTCGAAGTCGGCGGTGACCGCCTGACCGGCCTCGAGGTCGAGGCGGGTGGCGGCGTCGGCCGAGTAGACGTCCTGCCAGTACTCGTCGACGAGCTCGGTCGTGCTGCCCCAGCCGGGACCGGCCTTCAGGACGTATTCGCCCGCGGGGAGCCCGGTGATCGTGTAGCTGCCGTCGCCCGCGACGGAGGCCCCGCCGCGCGTGCTGTTCAGATCGCTC
Organism: Agromyces sp. G08B096; assembly: GCF_040267705.1. NCBI lineage: Bacteria > Bacillati > Actinomycetota > Actinomycetes > Micrococcales > Microbacteriaceae > Agromyces > Agromyces sp. G08B096. The sequence continues at coordinate 3,089,489 of NZ_CP158374.1, read as the reverse complement.
GTGAGGTACGCGTAGACGTACCCGCCGGCGACCGGCGCCCCCGCGTCGTCGACGACGGTGCCGGAGACGGTCGCGCCGACCTCCAGGGTGGGCGCGATGGTGGCCGCGGCGCCGGCGGTCACGACGATGTCGGTCGCGCCCTCGAGGGAGGCGGCGCCGTCCCAGTACTCGTACACGTACTGTGCGGTCGAGGCCTGCGGGCCGAGCGCCGCGCGATAGGTGCCGGGCTCGAGGCCCTCGATCGCGAACGAGCCGTCGGCGGCGGTGCGGGCGTCCTGGCCCTCGCCCCACAGCAGGTTCCAGCAGTCGATCTGCTGCGTGGGATCGAAGTCGGGGTCGCAGTGGAACAGCTGCACCCAGACGCCCTCGAGGGGCGCCCCTGCCTCGCCGGTGACGACACCGGCGATCGAGCCGGTCGTCTCGGGCTCGGCCGCGTTCGCGGGTGCGGCGAAGCCGGCGAGGCCGAGCGCCACCGCGAAGGCGCCTGCGGCGGCGAGAAGGCGCCGGCCGAGCCGGCCGGGCGGGGATCCGTGAGCGTGCGTCTGCATGATGTCCTTCCGTGCGAGCCGGGAATGGCAGCATTCCGACGCTACAAACGGAGACTGCACTACGCGATGGGCAGGACTCCCCAGGTGGCGGCCGGGCTCACCCCATGGGGCCGGGCGCCTGGCCGGTGTACATCGCGTAGGTGGCGTCGGCCGCGGCGTTCGCGACCGCGGCGTCGGTGCCGTTCGCGGCCTGGGCGGCGGCCCAGCGGTCGGCGCTGCCGCGCATGAACGCGAGCCCCTCGTCGCTCATCACCCACTCGCTGGCGTTCTCGGGGGTCACCTCGCCGGTGGTCAGGTGCAGGTCGAGCCCGAGCATCGCCTGGTCCCAGCCGATGCCGGTGCCGGACGGGCCGTACTGCTCCCAGATCTCGTCGGGCACGTCGGCGACCCGGGCGACGTGCTCGAGCTCGACGCGGGTGCGCTCGTCGTCGAGGGCGCTGAGCCGGACCGTGATCCAGGTGACGCCGCCGCCGTACTCCCACGTCGCGGCGAACGAGTTCGGGGCGTCGCACGCCTCGATGGTGCCGCCGGCGTTGCCCTCGAGCTGATAGCGGCCGCCGAGGCGCAGGTCGCCCGAGACCGGCAGGAACCAGCGCGGGATGCGCTCGGCCGAGGTGAGGGCGCTCCAGACGTCGTCGATGGGCGCGGGATAGATGCGGGCGACGGTCTGCACACGCACGGCCTCGCCGTCGCGCTCGCCGTCGGCGATGCCGCGGTCGGCGGCGTCGAGCTGGGCTCGGATGTCCATGTCAGGTCTCCTTCATCTCGGAATCGCGGGTGCGGGGGCCGCCGTCGTCGTCGGGCGGGTCAGGCGGGCCGCCGGCCGACGCCGCCTCGGCGGCGAGCCGGCGCTGCCGCTTCGAGCGGGCCAGCTCGGTGCCGAGCGCGTCGAGCCTCGGCTCCCAGAACCGTTCGAACGGGGTGAACCACCGGGCCGCCTCGGCGATCGGCTCAGGGTCGAGCGCGTAGAGGCGCCTGGTGCCCTCGGCGCGCACGGTGGCAAACCCGGCCTCCCGGAGCACGCGGAGGTGCTGCGAGACGCCGGGCTGACTGATGCCGAACTCGCGCTGCACGACCTCGCCCACCTCGCCCGCCGAGCGCTCGCCGTCGGCGAGGAGCTCGACGATGCGCCGGCGGACCGGGTCGCCCAGGAGATCGAGTGCGTGCATGGCTCTATGTTTCACTCGAAGCTTATATAAGTCAAGAGTGAATCTATGCGGACTCCGAGAGCCGTTCGACGCCCGCGACCGCGGCCGCGACCACCACCTCGAAACTGCGGTCGAGATCGTCGGGCAGTCCGAACCCGCCGCCGAGCTCGAGCGCCACGAACCCGTGCACCGCCGATCGGAGCAGCCGCACGGCGTCGACCTCGCGTTCGGCGGGCAGTCCGAACCCGCGGAGCACTGCCGCGAGCGAGGCGAGGAGCCCGTCGGACTCCTCCGCCAGCTCGCGCTCGGGCCAGCCGCCCCCACTCGCCTCGGCCGCCGCCCGCAGCGCCGGCGCGACCTGCACTGCGGCGTACCAGCCCGGGTGCTGCCTCGCGAACGTGCGGATGCCTCGCGCGACGGCGCCCAAGGCGTCCGCGCCCGAGCGCCCCACGGCCTCGGCGTCGACCGACCGCCGCAGCGCCTGCACCGCGCCGAGGGCCACTCCGCGCCGCACCTCGTCGAGCCCGGTGACGTGCTTGTAGAGGCTCGGCACCGCCACGCCCGTGCGCTCGGCGATCGCCGCGAGCGTCAGCCGGTCGAAGCCGTCGACGCCCGCCGAGTCCACGAACTCGAGGGCGGCGGCGACAACCGCGTCGCGCGAGAGCCCCGCCCTAGGCACGGGGCATCCGCCACTCGTCGCCCGACCGGAGTCCGTCGGCGAAGGCGACGACTTCGGGAACGACGACGTCGGGGCGCTGCGCGTGCGGGTAGTGCCCGGCCTCGGGCACCTCGACGACCCGTGCGCCGAGGGTGCGGAACCACTCCGCCTCGGCGGCCGGGTCGGGGAAGTCGGGGTCGAGGAGTCCGACGACCTGCAGCATGGGGGCGCGGACGGCGGGAAGGGCGCGTTCGGCCTCCTCGTGGTCGAGGGCGAGCGTGAGTCGTCGCAGGTCGCGGAGCCGCCCCGGCTCGCGGAGCTTGGCGGCGACCGCCGCGACGTGCTCGTCGAGCCAGGGGGCGGTGCGGCCGCGGTTGATCGACCGGTAGAAGCCGCCCCAGAACGCCGCTCCCCAGGGGCGGGCCAGCGCCACGCGGTACACCAGCGGCATGACGGTCCGGACGATCGCGGGGGAGTCGGGGTTGCGCAGCAGGGCGCCGAGCCCGACGACTCCGGCGACGAGGCCCGGCTCGCGCGCGGCGGCGATCGCGGCGGCCGCTCCGCTCAGGGAGCTGCCGATGAGGACGGCGGGGCCGCCGAGCTCGCGGACCAGGGCGATCAGGTCGCCCGCCACGGCCGCGTCGCTGAAGTCGGTGAACCCCGTGTCCGAGTCGCCGTGACTGCGCAGGTCGGTGACGGCGACGCGGTAGCCGGCGGCGATGAGCGGCCCGGCGAGGTCGCGGTAGGAGTCGCGCAGGTCGCCCATGCCGGGTGCGGCGACCACGAGCGGGCCCGCGCCCGCGACGGTGTAGGAGATGCGACCCTCGGGCCGCGACAGGAATCGGACCTCGATCGTTTCGCTCATGCGCATAGCCGTAAAGCTAATTCAGTTAGCTACGAACCGCAAGTGGGCGTCGTCGAATCTCATCCGGGATGCCTCGGCCGCGCCGGCTCCGCACGCCGCAGCGCCCAGCCGGGCAGCCGGCCCGCCCCCGGCGCCGTTCGGTAGTCTGTCGGGGTGCCAGTGAACCCCGAGCTCCAAGGGCGCACCCTGCCCCCCACCGAGCCGTACCTCGTCGGGCGTGAGAAGGTGCGCGAGTTCGCGCGCGCGGTCTTCGCGACCAGCCCCATCCACTTCGACCCCGACGCAGCCAGGGCCGCCGGGCACGCCGACGTCGTCGCCCCGCCGACCTTCCCGATCGTCGTGCAGGAGCTCACGCTCGCCCAGCTGCTCGCCGAGCCCGACGCCGACATCGACTTCTCCCGCGTCGTGCACGGCGACCAGCGCTTCAGCTACTCCCGCCCGGTCGTCGCGGGCGACGAGCTGACCGCGACGCTCACCGTGACCAGCGTGAAGAGCCTCGGCGGGCACTCCATCGTGGTCGCCGAGTCGAACATCGTCGACGCCGACGGCGCCCACGTCGTGACCGCGACATCCCAGCTCGTCGTACGCGGGGAGGACTGACATGACCGCAGCTCCGGAGATCGGCTCGATCGCCGTCGGCGACATCGTCGCCGAGCGCTCCTTCCCGCTCACCCGCGACTCGCTCGTCCGGTACGCCGGCGCGTCGGGCGACTTCAACCCCATCCACTACCGCGACGACATCGCGCGCGCCGTCGGCCTGCCCGGCGTGCTCGCCCACGGCATGCTCACCATGGGCTTCGCGGTGCAGCCGGTCGTCGACTGGGCGGGCGACCCCGCCCGCGTGGTCGACTACCAGGTGCGCTTCACCCGCCCGGTGGTCGTCGACCCCGAGATCGGCGCCGTCGTCGCCGTCATCGCGAAGCTGGGCCAGCTCGACGAGGCCGCGTCGGTCGCCCGCATCGACCTCACCGTGAAGGTCGGCGAGGAGACCGTGCTCGGCAAGGCCCAGGTGCGCGTGCAGCTCTGATGGGCGACGTGCGTTTCTCCGACCTCACGACCCTGCAGGTCGGCGGCCCCATCGGGCGGCTCGTCACCGCCACCACGCAGCGCGATCTCGTCGACCTCGCGACCGCGGCGTGGCACGACGGCGAGCGCTGGCTGGCGCTCGGAGGCGGCTCCAACCTGCTCGTCGGCGACGACGGCTTCGACGGCACGGTCATCCGCATCCTCACCCGCGGCATCGAGGTGCTGTCCGACGCCCCCACCGGGTCCGTGCGGGTGCGCGTCCAGGCCGGCGAGACCTGGGACGACCTGGTCGCCTGGTCGGTCGCGCAGGGCTTCTCGGGTCTCGAGGCGCTCTCCGGCATCCCGGGGTCGGTCGGTGCCGCGCCCGTGCAGAACATCGGGGCCTACGGCCAGGAGCTCGAGGCGTCGCTCGTCGCCGTCGAGTTCCTCGACGAGGGCGCAGACGCCCCCCGCCGGATGCCGGCCGACGAGCTGGAGCTCGGCTACCGCACCTCCGTGCTGAAGCGCGGACTCGCCGGCATCGTGGTCTCCGTCGAGCTCGAACTGCACGACACGGCCGGCGAGCGCGCCGTGCTCGGCGAGGCCCTCGGCCAGCCGATCGCCTACGGGCAGCTCGCGCAGGCGCTCGGCGTGCAGCTCGGCGACCGGGTGCCGGTCGCCGCGGTCCGCGACGCGGTCCTCGGCCTGCGCCGCTCGAAGGGCATGGTGCTCGACGCCGACGACCGCGACTCGGTGAGCGCCGGGTCCTTCTTCACCAACCCCATCGTCACCGAGCGGGTCGCCCGAACCCTGCCCGGAGACGCCCCCCGCTGGTACCTCGAGCCCGACCGGCCCGACGAGGTCGTGCCCCTCGCCGCCCTCGCCAGTCAGAGCCCGCTCGACGCCTTCCTGGCGCATCAGGCGTCGGTCGAGGCATCCGAGGCCGTGGCGGTGGACGAACCGGCCGAGCCCCTCGTGAAGCTGTCGGCCGCGTGGCTGATCGAGCACGCCGGCATCCGCCGCGGGTTCGCGCTGCCCGGCTCGCGCGCCGCGATCTCGTCGAAGCACACCCTCGCCCTCACGAACCGCGGCGGCGCGACCGCTCGCGATGTGGCGGAGCTCGCCCGATTCGTGCAGGGGCGCGTGCAGGCGGAGTTCGGCATCGTGCTGCACCCCGAGCCGGTGCTCGTCGACCTCGAGCTGTAGGACGCGGTCAGCCGCGCCCAGCGCTCGGCCGGTACACCTCGAGCGCGGCGGGGACGATCGAGATCGTGGTCCGATAGCCGGGGCCGGGAGCCGCTTCGGCGGCCTCCGCGGTCTCCTTCAGCGCGACCTCGCCGTCGTGGGCGAAGCCCGGCGGCTGCCCGTGCCGCGGGCGCACGACGACCTCGATCGACTCGGTCTCGAACGTCTCGATGCGCCGCGGCAGCACGCGCAGGGTCCGGAGCACGGCGCTGGTGCGGCGTCCGAAGGCGAGGGATGCCGCGGCCCTGGTGCGCGACCCGGCCCGGAGCAGGCGCACGTCGAGCACGCCGCCGTCGAGCCGGCGCCGCTGCAGGGGCGCCGGGGTTCCGGGATCGTTCGGCCCGATGCCGACGAACAGGGTCCACACCTCTGCGGTCCGCCCGTCGATGACGATGCGCACGGGATCGGATCGCCGCAGCACCCGCGCGGCGGCCATCACGGCGGCGACCCATTTGCCGAGCTTCGGCTGCAGCCGTTCGCGCACGGCGACGAAGTCGGGATAGACGCCGACCGACGCGGTGTTCAGGACGGTGATGGGCGCCTGGTCGCCGAAGCGCAGCTCGCCGACGTCCGCGCGCACGCCCTCGCCCCGCTGGAGCGCCTCGACGGCGAGCTCGGGCGTGGACGCGCCGGCGGTACGCGCGAAGTGGTTGAACGTGCCGCCGGGGACCACGAGGAGCGGCACGCCCGCTTCGCGGGCGACGTGCGCCACGGCCGCGACGGTGCCGTCGCCGCCGCAGACGCCGAGGATGCGAGGGGGATTCGGCCGGGCTAGCGCCGTCCGCGCGATGTCGGCGGGGTCCTCGTCGTCGAGGCGGTGCAGCTCCGCCTGCGGAAGACGGTCCTCGAGCACGCGGACCGGGTCGGCGCGGACGACGCTCGTCCCCGAGGACGGATTCACGACGATGAACACGCCCTCGCCGTCGGGTGAGGCTGGGAGCGCGCAGTCCTCCCCGGTCGGTGCCGGCTCGGTCGGCGCCGGCCGGGCCCCGCCGGAGGCCGCGCGGCGACCGCGACCCGGCCGGGCGACGACGGCTCCCGCACCCGCGACCGCCGCGCCGAGGGCGAGGCCGCCCGCGACGTCGGAGAGCCAGTGCGCGCCGACGTGGAGTCGGGAGTACCCGACCCCGAGCGAGAGCGGCGCGATCACGGCGCCGAGCCGGGGATCCTCGATGGCGACGCCCACGGCGAAGGCGCCCGCACTCGCCGAATGCCCCGACGGGAAGGCGGCCGAAGACGGCTGCTTCGGCAGTCGCCGGCGCAGCGGCACCTCCTCGAGGATCGGCCGGTCGCCGCCGAACCAGCGCTTGGCGATGAGGTTCGCGATGGCGCTCGCGGCGAGCAGGGAGAGGAGCCCTCGGGCGGCGGCCCGGCGCCGACCGGTCACCGCGAGGACGCCCGACAGGGTCCACCAGAGGATGCCTCGATCGGCGAAGCCCGTCACCGTCGACCAGAACCGGTCGGCGAGCGAGTGGGTGCGCCGGGTGTTCACGGCCCGGGCGGCTCGCGTGTCGAGCCGGCGGACCCAGGCCGGCAGGAGCCGGGTGCGCTGGATGGCGGTGCGGATCGCCGAAGCCATGCGTCCAGGGTACGGGTCGGAACGCGCGGGACGCGGAGGCCGACGGTCCGTCAGAGGAGCCCGAGCTCCATCGCGAGCGTCACGGCCCTGGTGCGGTCGCCCACCCCGAGCTTCTCGAACACGTGGCCGAGGTGCGTCTTCACGGTCGCCTCGCCGAGATGCAGCGCGCGCGCGATCTCGGGGTTCGAGCGGCCGTCGGCGACGAGTCGCAGCACCTCGAGCTCGCGAGGCGACAGCGCCGGGCGCGGGGCATCCGCCTCGTCGCGCACCCGCCGCACGAGCTTCGCCGCGATCGATGGCGCGAGCACCGTCTCGCCCGCGGCGACGGCGCGCACCCCCGCGAGGATCTCCTCCTGCGGCGCCGCCTTCAACAGGTAGCCGCTCGCGCCCGCCTCGATCGCGGGCAGCAGATCGTCGTCGGTGTCGTACGTCGTCAGCACGAGCACCCGCGCCCCGCCGGCGGCGACGATCCGCCGGGTCGCCTCGGCGCCGCCGAGCACCGGCATCCGGAGGTCCATCAGCACGAGGTCGGGTCGCTCCGATTCGGCGAGCCGCACGGCGGCGTCTCCGTCGGCCGCCTCGCCGACGACCTCGATGCCGCCCGCTGTCTCGAGCAGGCCGACGATGCCGGCCCGCACGATGGGGTGGTCGTCGGCGACGACGACGCGGATCGGATGCCCCGCGCCCCGGCCGTTCCCCGTCTCACTCATCGGTCGCTCCCTCCGGCCGGCTGACCGGCACCTCCACCTCGAGTCGGGCGCCGCCGCCCGGTGCGGGCCCGAACGAGACCCGCCCGCCCACGAGGGCCACCCGGTCGCGCATGCCCGAGAGGCCGAAGCCGCCGCGCTCGCCCGCGCGCCGCACGTCGCCGGGGCCGGCCCCGTCGTCCTCGACGACGAGCCGCACACCGTCGTCGCGGCGCACCACCTCGATCGCGGCGGAGCGCGCCCGCGCGTGCTTCCGGACGTTGGCGAGCCCCTCCTGCGCGGAGCGGAGCAGTACCACCTCGAGCTCGCGGCCGAGGCCCGGGGCATCCGACCGCACCGTCACGCGCACACCGGTCTCGCGCTCGAACGCGGACGCCAGCCGGCCGAGGGCGTCGGCGAGCGTCGTGTCGACGGCCATGGGGGTGAGCGCGGCGACGAGCCCGCGCGCCTCGGTCAGCGCCTCGCGCGCCATGTCCTCGATGAGCGCCACGTCCTCGCGCGCCGCCGCCGCTTCCGGCTCGTCGAGCGGGGCGAGCCGGTTGCCGGCGCGCTGGGCGACCATCACGAGCCCAGTGAGGCTCTGCGCGATGGTGTCGTGGATCTCACGCGCGACCCGGCCCCGCTCCTCGGTGACGCCCGCGTCGCGGTGCATCGCCGCGAGCTCGCCCTGTGCGGCCTGCAGCTCGGCGAGCAGCTGGGCGCGTTCGTCGCCGATCTCGGCGATGCGGGTGATCCAGAGGCCGAGTGCGAGGCTGAAGCCGAGCGAGAGCGCCGCGACGCCGAGGCCGGGCGGCAGGCCCGCCATGCCCGAGTGCGCCACATTGCCGACGACGATCGAGCTGGCGAACGCGATGTTGCCGGCGATCGCCTGCCTGGTGCTCGCCGCCGTGATCCACAGGAACGGGTAGCCGAAGGCCTGCAGGATCGCGAACGACGGCTCGAAGGCGTTGCCGACGGCGGCCAGCGCCGTGAGGAGGATCGTGATGACGACGTGGTGGCGCGGGTCGTCGCTGCCGATGCGCCCGCGGAGATACACCGCGTACACGACCAGGAAGGCGGCCGAAGTCGCCCAGAGGCCCCAGTCGGACGGGCCGTAGGGCGGGTCGACGAGGCTCAGCAGCACGGTGACGACGGCCACCGCGACGGCGGCCAGGTCCCACCACCGGCGGTTCAGCATGTCGTCATGCTCTCACGCGCCCGGGCCCGGCTGCGGGGCCCGGGCGCGAGCCGGCGGGGCTGGCCGGCGGCGACTGCCGGAGGCATCCGTCACGCGTCGCGCCGGATCCAGCGGAACGTGAGCCGGCTCACGATCAGCCCCACGACGAGCCAGACGAGCAGCCACACCGCGACCCAGCCGAGGTCCCAGCTGCCGTGCTGCTCCAGGGCGGCGAAGTCCTCCGGCAGGAACGCGGCCCGCATGCCCTGCGCCATCCACTTGAGCGGGAACAGGGAGGCGACGTTCTGCATCCACTCCGGCAGCATCGAGAACTGCAGGTAGACGCCCGAGATGAACTGCAGCACCAGCACGATCGGGATCACGACCGCCGTGGCCGACTTGCCGCTGCGCGGCAGGGCCGACAGGGCGATGCCGAGGAGGGCCGAGGTCGTGATGCCGAGCACGAACACCCAGGCGAACGTGAGCCACGCCTCGGGCTCGGTCGGCAGGGCGATGCCGAACACCGTGGCCGCGGCGACGAGGAGCAGGGCCGCCTGCAGCGCGCCCGTGACGAACACCTGGCCGATCTTGCCCAGGAAGTACGACACGGGTGAGAGCGGCGTGCCCCCGAGTCGCTTCAGCGTGCCGTCGCTCTTCTCGGTCGCGATGTCCACGGCGAGGTTCTGCACTCCCGAGAGAAGCAGTCCGGCGGCCAGCATGCCGGGCAGGTAGTACGCACCGACGCTCACCTGCGACCCCGTCGGCCCGAGGTCGCCCTGCGAGCTGAACGCGGCGGTGAAAATGCCGAGCATGATGAGCGGGAACAGGAACGTGAAGAACACCGCGTCGAGCGAGCGGAAGTAGCCCTTCGTCTCGTAGCCGATGCGGGCGATGCCGACGGCGACGCGGTTCGGGCGGATGCCTCCGCCTCCGGCGCGCGGGCCCGCCGGTCGGGCGGCGGCTCCGCGCGGCTCGGGGCGGCTCGGGGTAGTCGGGGTGGTCGTGGTCATGCGCGGGCCTCCTCGGCGTCGATCGCGGTGGTCGCCTCGGCGCCGACGAGGCCGAGGTAGAGGTCTTCGAGGCTCGGCCGGATGACCTCGAGCTCGGCCGGCTCGCTCGGCGTGCCGGCGCCCGCGCCCGTGCCGGCGGCTGCGCCTGCGCCGTCGCCCGCGACCAGCGAGGCCACGAGCCGCGCGGGCTCGGTGGTGCGCTCTTGGTGCAGGCGCCCGTCGGGGCCCCGCCAGCGCACGATCGGCACGCGGGCCGCGGCGCCGCCGAGCTCGTCGATCGGCCCCACGTCCACGAGCCTCCCGTCGACGATGACCCCCGCCCGATCGCCGAGCTGCGCCGCCTCGTCGAGGTAGTGGGTCGTCAGCACGATCGTCGTGCCCTCCGCCTTCAGCCGGCGGATGAGGCCCCAGAACTCCCGCCGCGCCTCCGGGTCGAACCCGGTGGTGGGCTCGTCGAGGAAGAGCAGCTCGGGCCGCCCGACGATGCCGAGCGCGACGTCGACGCGCCGCCGCTGGCCGCCGGAGAGCTTCCCGATGCGGGTGCCGGCCTGCTGCTCGAGGCCGACCGCGGCGATGACCTCGTCGACGTCGCGCGGATGGGGGTAGAAGCCGGCGAAGTGGCGCAGCTGCTCGCGGACGCTGAACTGGCCGGACTCGCCGCTGGACTGCAGCACGATGCCGAGTCGCGCCTTCCAGTCGAGGCCGCCGTGCTGCGGGTCGACGCCGAGCACGGCGACGTCGCCCGAGGTCCGGGTGCGGTATCCCTCGAGGATCTCGACCGTGGTCGACTTGCCGGCGCCGTTCGGCCCGAGCAGGGCGAACGTCTCGCCGCGGTGGATGTCGAGGTCGAGGCCGTCGACCGCGTGACGGTGCCCGTAGGTCTTGCGGAGCGCTCGGATGCGCACGGCGGGGGTGGAGTCGGTGGGATGCATGCTCCGAGCCTCCCGGTTCGTGCGGCCGGGCGGCAGCCGTCGACCGGATGGTTCCGGCATCCCCCGATCGGCGGATGGTCGGAGGCTCAGTCGACGAGCGCCGCCAGCCGTCGCTCGAGGTATCGGCGTTCGGGAGCGGTCGGAGCGAGCGCGATCGCGCGGGCGTACTGGGCTGCTGCGGCCCCCGGCTCGCCGGCGCGGCGATGCAGGTCGGCGAGCGCGGCGGGCAGCAGATGGTAGCCCGCCAGCCGGCCCGTGCGTTCGAGCTCCCGGAGGTCGTGGAGCCCGCGCTCGGGGCCGTGGGCGAGCCCGCGTGCGATCGCGCGGTTCAGCTCGACGAAGGGCGACGGCGAGACCGTGTGCAGCTCGTCGTACCAGCGGGCGATCGCCGGCCAGTCCGTCGCCGCCGCGTCGGCGGCCCGGGCGTGCACGCCCTGGATCTCCGCCTGGATCCGGTACGGACTCCGCGGTGCCGGCGTCGCGGGGAGCGTCTCGAGCAGGGCGAGCCCTTCGGCGAGCTCGTCGGCCTGCCAGGCCGAGCGGTCCTGGTCCTCCAGCGCCACCAGGTCGCCGCGTTCGTCGGTGCGGGCGTCGGCGCGGGCGTGCTGCAGCAGCATCAGGGCGAGGAGGCTCCGCACGTCCTCCTCGGCGGGCAGCAGACCCGCCACGAGCCGGGTGAGCCGGATCGCCTCGCCCGCGAGGTCGAGGCGTTGCAGCCGGTCGCCGGAGGACGCGAGATAGCCCTCGTTCCAGATCAGGTAGAGCACGGCGAGCACGCCGTTCAGCCGTTCGGGCAGGTCGGCGGGCGATGGCACGCGGTAGGGGATGCCGGCGTGCGCGATCTTGCGCTTGGCGCGCACGATCCGCTGGGCCATCGCGGGCTCGGCGACGAAGAACGCCCGCGCGATCTCTGCGGTCTCGAGGCCGCCCACCGTGCGCAGGGTGAGGGCCACCCGCGAGGGCATCGGCAGCGCGGGATGGGCGCAGGTGAACACGAGACGCAGCCGATCGTCCTGCAGCGGCTCGCCGGCGTCGGCGACGAGGTCGGCGGGGTCGGGCGGGCCCGAGAGCCGGCCCTCCGCCTCGGCGTCGGCGAGCCAGTCGCGCACCTTCCCCGCCTCCACACCGGCCCGGCGGAGCCGGTCGAGCGCGAGATTCCGGGCCGTCGTCGTGAGCCACGCGCCGGGGGTGCGAGGCACACCGTCGCGCGGCCACGTCGCGGCTGCCCGCTCGAAGGCCCCCGCTGCTGCCTCCTCCGAGACATCCCAATCACCGGTCACTCGGATCAGGGTGGCGAGGATCCGCGCCCATTCCCCCTCGAACGCGCGGCGGAGCGCCGCCCCGACCTCGGGCGGGAGCCCGGGCCCGGGCGGCGTTCCGTTCGGCATGCGGCTCAGCGGCTCGCGGCTCAGCGGCCCGCCGCCGCGAGGGCGGCGAGGGCCTCGTCGGCGCTCGGCTCGAGCCGCACGTCGCGCACCTCGACCTCGTGCTCGAGCCGTGCGACGTGGTCGCCGTGCTCGTCGAACGGCCAGAGCGGCCGGAGCTCGAGCACGCCGCCACGCGCCATCGGATGCTTCGACGCGACCTCGATCGCCTCGGCGAGGTCGCGCACTTCGAGCAGGTCGAAGCCCGCAACCCACTCCTTCGCCTCGACGAACGGCCCGTCGGCGACGAGCACCTCGCCGTCGCGGCGCCGCACGTAGGTCGCATCGGCCGGAGGGCGCAGCACGTCGCCGAACAGGCGGGCGCCGCGCGCATCCATCTCGCTCACCCAGGCCTCGGGATCGCCGTCGCCGTCTGCCTCGCCCGTCGGCGAGGAGATGACGAGGAGCAGGTAGCGCCGTCCGCGCACCGGACGGTCGGCGAGGTCGCGGGGCACGACCCGCGCGCCCGGCTCGGCGCCGGGCCACTGCATGAAGGGCCGCACCTCGACGCGGGCGAACCGTGCCGCCGGATGCCTCGACGCGATCTCGATCGCCTCGTCGAGGTCGGCGACGTCGATGATGTCGAAGCCGCCGATCGACTCCTTCGCCTCGCTGAACGGCCCGTCGGTGACGAGCAGCTCGCCGCCCCGCACCCGCACCGTGGTGGCGTCGACCTCCGGCCGCAGGCGTTCGCCGTACTCGGAGACGCCTCGGGCCTCGAGGTCGTCGACCCAGGCGCCGATGTCGTCCTGAGCGGGGTCGTAGGGCTGCGGGTCGTCGCCCTCGGCGTACAACAGCGCGTATTCCATGGTGGAATCCTCTCTCTCGGTCACGCTACGCAGGCACGACGAACGGCGGAAGCCCGTTTCGACATCGGCGCGTCCGGATGTCAGGGGACGGGAGCCGGGGGCGGCACCACGGTCAGTGCGACGCCCGTCTGGGTCGCGAGTTCGGTGAGGGAGGCCGACGCCCCGGCGGGCGTCTCGGGGAGCAGCTCGACCGTGATGCCGGCGTCGTCGACGGTGACGCTGCCGGTGCCGAGCTCGTCGGCGAGCTCGATGATCGGGATGAACGGGTCGAGGTCGGCCTCCGCGGAAAGACGTACGGTGAGCCACACGTCGTCGGGCAGGACCTCATCGCGGTTCTCGTCCCATTCACCCTCGAACTCGAGCCCCACCCCTGGCAGGTGCGCGCGGAGGGTTCGGACGGCGTCGACCAGTCGGCTCCGGTCGGTCGACGAGGTCGACACCCAGGCGGGTCCGTCGGCGGGGCGGTCGAGCGAGACGTTGAACCTCCCCTGGTAGCCGGGGCGGAGCTCCTGCATCGCGGCGCTCGCGCGGGCGAAGTCGACCATGCCTCGTTCGGCGATGCATGCGACGCCGGCGGACGGCCGGTGGACGTTCAGCACGGCGCCCGGCGTGAAGAGGTCGTCCTCGGTCGTGACGGTGAGCATCGACAGCGCGACCTCCTTCGCGCAGGTCTCCTGGGCGATCCGCCGGGCGTCGGCCTCGCTGAGGGAAGCTTCGACCACGATCTCCAGCCGATGCTCCGCCGGCATGAGGGTGCCGCCACCGACGTCGTACGTGACCGCGAGGACGCCCTCGAGCCCTTCGAGCCGGCCGACGAGATCGCGGTGGTCCGGCCACTGACCCGCGCAGCCGGAGAGGAGGGCGGCGGCGGCGGCGAGGCTCACGACGAACGCGGCGGTCGATCGAACACGCATCCCCGCATCCTGCCACGGCGGCGTGGCGGTGCCGCTCAGCGGGGGAGCACGAGCGAGATGCCGAGCGCGATCATCACGACGGCGATGATCGCGTCGAGAACGCGCCAGGCGCGGGGGCTGGTCAGCACGCGGCCCAGCAGGCGCGCGCCGTAGGCGAGCGCGAAGAACCAGATGAGGGATGCCGCGCCCGCCCCGAGCGCGAACGCCCAGCGCCCGTCGCCGTGCGTGTTCGCGACCGAGCCGAGGAGGAACACGGTGTCGAGGTACACGTGCGGGTTCAGCCAGGTGAGCGCGAGGCAGGTCCCGATGACCGCGGCGAGTCCCCGGCCCCGCTGTGCATGCGCCGGATGCCCGGCGGCGACAGCCGCCGAGGTGACGCGAACCTTGGTTCCCGGGCGACCTGACGCGCCGTCCGCGTCGCCTCGCGCGGCGGAGGGGCTGGGCGAGGCCGGGGCGGCGGGGGAGGCATCGGAGGCGGAGGTCGCGAGGGCGGCGGCATCCGCCTCGGCCGCTTCGCGGACCTCGAGCGCCTCGCCGCTCGGCCGCCAGGCGCGACGTGCCGCGAGCAGTCCGTATCCGACGAGGAACGCGGCGCCGACCCAGCGCACCACGTCGACGAGCCACGGCACCGCGTCCAGCACCGCGCCGATGCCGGAGACGCCGACGACGATGAGCACGAGGTCGGAGACGGCGCACACCGCGGCTACGGCGAAGACATGCTCGCGCCGGATCCCCTGGCGCAGCACGAACACGTTCTGCGCCCCGATGGCGATGATGAGCGAGAGTCCGAGGCCGAGACCCGCCGCGACGGAGGAGAGATCCACGCCTGGAACGCTAGCCGCACCTTCGAATGAAGCCCAGTTCAGAATTCTGCATCACCATTAGCATTGCTGAAGATGGAGATTCCGCTCGAACTCGCCCGCACCCTCGCCGCCGTGGTGACCGAGGGCACGTTCGACGCGGCCTCGCGCGTGCTCCAGATCACGCCGTCGGCCGTGTCGCAGCGGATCAAGGCCCTCGAGCACCAGCTCGGCCGCGTGCTGCTCGTGCGGTCGAAGCCGGTGCGGCCCACCGACGCGGGCGCCGTCGTCGTGCGACTCGCCCGGCAGCTCGCGCTGCTCGAACACGACGCCCTCGCCGAGTTCGGCTTCGAGGCCGCCGCCGACCGTCCCGCCTCCATCCCGCTCGCGGTGAACGCCGACACGCTCGGCACGTGGATCCTCCCGGCGCTCGCACGGCTCGCGGCGGAGCATCCCGTCGTCTTCGACCTGCACCGCGACGACCAGGACTTCACCGCCGAGCTGCTCGAGTCGGGCACCGTGATGGCGGCCGTCACCTCGCAGTCGGCCCCCGTCGCCGGCTGCATCGCGCGACCGCTCGGCGTCATGCGCTACCGAGCCGTCGCCACGCCGGAGTTCGCGGCGCGCTGGTGCCCGGCGGGAGCGACGCCCGCCGCGCTGTCGCGAGCGCCCGTCGTCGACTTCGACCGGCGCGACGACCTCCAGACCGGGTACCTGCGCTTCGTCGGAGCCGACGCCGCCGCGGCGCCCCGGCACTACGTGCCCGCGTCCAACGACTTCGCCGTCGCGGTGAAGCTCGGCCTCGGCTGGGGCATGCTGCCCGGCTTCCAATCGGCCGACGAGCTCGCCGCCGGCAGCCTCGTCCCGCTCGGCGGCCCGCCCATCGACGTGCCCCTGTACTGGCAGCAGTGGAACCTGCGCTCGCCGCTGCTCGAAGCGATCGCCGACGCGATCGTCGCGGAGGCGCGGCGCGCGCTCGACACGGTCGCCGCGTTCACCGGGTAGCCGGTCTTCGCGCCGAGGGCAAGCCCCTGCCGCCCGCCGACGTCATCGCGTTCACTGGGATCAGGCGGCGAACCCGCCTGGAAAGGAGTCTGAGATGGGTGCCGATGACCGCATGGAGAATGCCGGCGAAGACCTGAAGGGCAAGGCCAAGGAGGCCTGGGGCAAGCTCACCGACGACGAGAGGCTCGAGGCGGAGGGCAAGACCGACCAGGCCAAGTCCGACCTGAAGGACGCCGGCGAGGACGTCAAGGACGCCTTCAAGCACTGACCGACCGCGGGCTGTGCCCGCGATCGACGCATCCCGGCCGCCGGGGCGACCAGCTCGCCTCGGCGGCCGTTCGCGTGCGCGTCGCGCGTGGATCGACCCGGGAGCTCGCGCGGATCCCGCGCGCCCGACTCAGCCGAACAGTCGCTGCAGGCGCTGCACGCCCTCGAGCAGGGCGTCGTCGCCGAGGGCGTAGCTGAAGCGGAGGTACCCGGACGGGCCGAAGGCCTCGCCGGGAACGGCGGCCACCTCGGCCTGCTCGAGGATGAGGTCGGCGAGCTCGAGCGACGTGCTGGGCGTGATGCCGTTCCACTCGCGCCCCAGGAGGCCGGTGACGTCGGGGTAGACGTAGAACGCGCCCTGCGGGACGGGCACCGTGAAGCCGTCGATCTTCGAGAGCTCGGCGACGATGGTGCGCCGGCGCCGGTCGAAGGCGCGGCGCATCTGCTCGACCGGCTCCTGCGGCCCGGTGAGGGCGGCGAGGGCGGCGCGCTGGGAGATGTTCGACACGTTCGACGTGAGGTGCGACTGCAGGTTCGCCGCACCCTTGATGAGGTCGGCGGGGCCGACCATCCAGCCGAGCCGCCAGCCGGTCATCGCGTACGTCTTCGCGACGCCGTTGACGAGGATCGTCTGGTCGGCCAGTGCGGGCACGGCCTCGACGATGGAGACGGCATGGGGCGGGACGCCGTCGACGTCGTCGGCGTAGGTGAGGTTCTGGTAGATCTCGTCGGCGACGACGAAGATGCCGTGCTCGAGCGCCCACTCGCCGATGGCACGCACCTGCTCCTGGGCGTACACGGCGCCGGTCGGGTTCGACGGCGAGACGAACAGTAGCGCCTTCGTGCGCTCGGTGCGGGCGGCCTCGAGCTGGTCGACCGTGACGAGATAGCCCTGGTCGGCGCCGGCGAACACGTCGACCTGCCGGCCGCCGGCGAGCTTGATGGCCTCGGGGTAGGTGGTCCAGTAGGGCGTCGGCACGAGCACCTCGTCGCCGTCGTCGATCAGGGTCTGGAAGGCCTGGTAGACCGCCTGCTTGCCGCCGTTGGTCACGATGACCTGGCCGGCGGATGCCTCGAGCCCAGAGTCGCGCTTGGTCTTCGCCGCGATCGCCTCGCGCAGCTCGGGCAGGCCGGCGGCGGGCGTGTACCGGTGGTTGCGCGGGTCGCTGACGGCGGCCAGCGCCGCCTCGACGATGTGCTCGGGCGTGGCGAAGTCGGGCTCGCCGGCGGCGTAGGAGATCACGGGACGGCCCTCGGCCTGGAGGGCCTTCGCCTTCGCATCGACCTTGAGCGTGGCGGATTCGGCGATGGCGGCGATACGAGCGGACAGGCGCGGCTTCTCGGTCACGCTGACAGCCTACGGCGCGCGCCTCCCGCGTGACATCCGACGGATGCCGGCGACGGGGTATCCGCCTCATGCGGCGACGGGCGGGATGCCTCGCTCCCGCCCGTCGCACGTTCGGTCGTGCCCGGCCCCCTCCGGGCTGCGGGCTACTCGCCCGCGTCGACGGTGTCGATCGTCACGGCCACCTCGGGGTGGTCGCTGAAGACGCCGTCCATGCCGGCGTCGACGAACGCCCGGATCTCGCCCACGAGGTCGCCGGGGGCGCTCGGGTCGGTGCCGGAGCGGAACTCGGCGGGCAGGAACTGGTTCTCGAGCCGGAACGTCCAGCCGTGCACGGTGAGGCCCGCGGCGTGCGCGTCGGCGATGACCGGCTTCGGGGTGCCGAGCGTGCCGGCAGCGGTGCGCGGGATCATGACCGACTTCTCGAGGCCCACGCCGTCGGCGTAGGTCGCGATCTCGGCGAGCCCGGCGGGCGTGACGAGGTCGGCATACGTGCGCGGGTCGCCCGCCGCGGTGAAGTCGTACGGCCGGCCGGCGTTGCTCACGAGCTGTGCGAGGGAGACGTCGGTGAGGCCGTCGAGCTCACGCAGGTTGCCCACCTCGAAGCTCTGCACGATGACCGGCGCGTCCGCGCGGTCGAGCCCGTTCGCCTGCAGCGCGGCCACCAGCGGCTCCTCGAGCGACAGGCTGATCGAGTCGAAGTACGTCGGATGCTTCGTCTCGGGGTAGACGCCCACCTGGCGGCCGTCGCAGCTGACCGAGTGCCGGGCGAGGTCGATCACCTCGTCGAGCGTGGGGACCTGGTAGAGCCCGTCGTAGGCGGTGTTCGCCGGGCGGGTCTGCGGGAGGCGCTCCTTCGCGCGGAGCGTCTTCAGCTCGGCGAGGGTGAAGTCCTCGGTGAACCAGCCGGTGACGGCCGTGCCGTCGATCGTCTTGGTCGTCCTGCGTGCGGCGAACTCGGCCCGGGCCGCGACATCCGTCGTGCCCGAGATCTCGTTCTCGTGTCGGGCGACGAGCACGCCGTCCTTCGTGGCGACGACGTCGGGCTCGATGTAGTCCGCGCACTGCACGATCGCCTGCTCGTACGCGGCGAGCGTGTGCTCGGGGCGGTATCCGCTCGCGCCGCGGTGCCCGATGAGCGTCACGTCGGAGGGCTCGATCTTCGTCTTGTCGAGGTCGATGACGGCGAACTCGGTGTCGTCGGGCGTGCCGGGCACGCGGGCGTCGTTGCCGGGATAGTTGTTGTCGTTGCCGATGAGCAGCCGGCCGTCCTGCAGCCGCACGACGGTCTCGAACGACTGCACTGGCAGTGAGAACACCTCTCCCGTGCCGTAGCCGTCGCCCGAGCCGATGCCGTCGGGATTCGCGATGCGGAGCGCGTCGACGAGGAGCGACTTCTCGACGTACCCGTCGGCGTCGGTGCGGCGCAGGTCGATGTCGTAGACGCGCTTGGTGACCGCCTGCTCGCCCTCGAAGTCGTCGCGCTCGACGACGAGGAGCCGGTCCTGCTTCGCCAGGAAGGCATCGCCGATGACGTTGGCCTCCTGGTCGGTCTGGTAGCTCCAGGTGCGGTCGGTGTAGGCGCCGCTGCGGGTGTCGAACTCGCGGATCTCGCGTCGGCGCTGGTCGGGGTCGTCGACGAACGCGCCCTCGAGGATCGGGTAGAGGAAGCGGCCGTTCGCCGAGGCGGCGAGCGCCTCGAACCCGCGGCTCGCCCGCACTCGCGGCGTCTCGCCGGGCTGCAGCGTCGGGTTCTGCGGCGACTTCGCCCCGGGGAGCGACACGGGCGCCTCGAGGAGCGTGCCGTCGGCGTCGAAGTGCAGCAGGAACGGGCCGAACTCCTCGCCGACCCAGAACGTGCCGTCCTTGGCGCGCACGACCGATTCGATGTCGAAGTCGGCGCCGGTGAGCAGGCGCTCCTCGGTCGCCCCGTTCACGATGGGGAAATCGAGGACGTCGTTGCGGTCGTTGTACGAGATGAACCGCTCGACCGCGATGGCGCCGTCGCCGCCCTCGGCCGTCTGCCACGCCGGGCGGACGAGGTAGTTGCGCAGTAGGAAGTCGGCCGAGTTGCCCTTGCTGCCGAAGCCGTTGTCGGGCTGGGCCCAGAACGTGCCGTCGCCGTTGTCGATCATGGCGGAGAACCCGGGGATGACCTGGCCGGCCCAGGGCGCGGTGCGGCCGTTCGCGGGCGACGCCAGCGCGCCCGAGGCCGGTCCGGGCTCGAGGTGGTCGGCCGAGAGGGTGGCGCGCGCGACGAGCGTCGGCACGTGCGCCTGCACGAAGGGCGATCGGGATGCCTCGTCCGCGCCGGCTGCGAGCGCGGCCGAGGGCACGAGGGCGGTGGCCGCGGTCGCTGCCGCGACGGTCAGGGCGATGGCGAGCGGCATCCGTCGCCGCGTCTGCATTCGACTCATGCGCCCGAGCCAACCGGCGCAGGGCGGCGGGCCGGTGTCGGTCGGTCGACGGGTCGGCGTCGGATCGGTGAACGCCGGTGCCCCCGAACGGGGGACATGGCGCCTCAGAGGTCGCGCCTCAGAGGTTCTGGCCGATGTCCCACAGGCGGTCGGGCCGCCCGTCGATCGCCTCGGAGACGGCGAGAGCCTGGTCGTCGGAGAGCGAGGCGACGTAGTCGACGACCCCGCGGCCGACGCCGAGGCGTAGGACGTCGCCGGCGTCGGGGATGGGCACGCCGTCGGGGCGGGCGGCCCGCACGCGCGCGTAGCCGTCGGTGGCGAGCTCCACGAGCTCGCGGAGCCGCTGCGGCACGCGGTGGCGGTCGATGTCGTCGGTCACCCACGCGGTGAGGCCCTTGACCGCGCGGGTCAGCACCCGGCTGAGCCCGCGCTGGTACATGGCGATATCGGCGCGGTCGAGGATGAAGTGCCGGTGCACGAACTTCAGCACCTCCACCTCGTGCCAGGCGAGCCGGTCGAGGGTGACGAGACCCGTCCGCGCCTCGCCGGCCGGCGCCGGCACCACCGAGGTCTGCAGGTGCCCGATCCAGCGGTTCGTGAACGACGAGAGTGCGCGCTCGGAGGCGATCGACCCGTCGAACGGGATGGCCAGCAGGCCGTCGACGAGGTCGTCGGCCACCACGTCGACCGCCTCGGCGAAGGCGTCGTCGTCGGCGACCCACGGGTCGCTTCGACGGAGCTTGCGCCGAAGCCCCTCGAGCGCGGAGCCGGGCGGGGCCGAGCGCAGCAGCAGCGCCTCGTCGTCGAGCGAGCGCAGGTCCGCCGCGCCCTCGATCCAGCCGCGGAACTCGCGGGCCACGGCGCCCTGGCTGAGCAGCCCCGCGCGGTAGAAGTCGTCGACGTCGTGGATGGAGTACGCGATGTCGTCGGCGAGGTCCATGACCGAGCACTCGAGCGACTGCTCGAACGCCGGGAGCCCGCGCCGGGCGTCGGTCAGATCGACCGCGTCGAGGTCGTATGCCGAGAACTTCGCGACCTCGACCCCGCCGCCGACCCGGCGCATGCCGCGCGGCAGCGGCCCGGTGCCGAAGCCGCGCGTGTCCGCGAACCGCGTCCAGGGGTACTTCGCCACGGCCGCCCGCACTGCGGCGGTCAGGTTCAGCCCGTGCGGCGCCGACTCGGTCACGTCGAGCGCGGCGATGATGCGGTAGGTCTGCGCATTGCCCTCGAAGCCGTCGGCGAGGCCCAGAGTCTCGCGCGCCAGCCGGTCGAGCACGCGCTCGCCCAGGTGCCCGAACGGCGGGTGCCCGAGATCGTGCGCGCTCGCCGCGGCCTGCACGACGACCGCGTCGCAGCCGTGCTCGAGCGCGAGGGGATATGCGGGGGAGGAGGCATCCGTGAGCCCCACCGCGATGGCGCGCGCCACCGCCGTCACCTTGATCGAGTGGGTCAGCCGGTTGTGGATCAGCGGACCCGCCCCGGGCTGGGCGATCACCTGCGTCACGGCGGAGAGCCGGGAGAAGTACGGCGAGAAGCGGATGCGCTCGAGATCGAGGCGGAACTGCGAGTGCTCGCCGACGACCTCGACGCTCCGCGTCGGCTCGGCGACGCGCCTGGCTGCGCGGTCGGCGGTCATCCGGCTCCCCTCGGTCGGCGGGCGTCGGCGACGGATGCCTCGGCCGTGCACAGCCCAATCTACGGTTGGTTTGGCCGTGGGGCATCCGTCGCCTAAACTTGCTGAGGTTGCGGTTCGAAACCAAGCTTTTCCATGCCCGGAATCGGGTAGGAAGCAAAGGGCCGGGCGCGACTCCGACGAGGGCGAGAGTCCTCGAAGGGCGGTGGCTCAATTGGTAGAGCAGCGGTCTCCAAAACCGCAGGTTGCAGGTTCGAGTCCTGTCCGCCCTGCGAGCCGGCAGTGAATGCCGGCCCACGAAAGGGAATACGAGTGGCCCGGAAAGTCATCGACGAACCCAGCGAGGACGTCGTCGCCAACGCCAAGCGCGATCGCGCGGCGAAGCGCAACCCGTTCTCGCGGATCGCCCTGTTCATCAGGCAGGTCTTCGCCGAGCTGAAGAAGGTCGTCACCCCGACTCGCCGTGAGCTCATCAGCTTCACGGCCGTGGTGCTCGTGTTCGTCGTCATCATGATGGCGATCGTGGCCGGGCTGGACTGGATCTCCGGCCTCATCGTGGTGTACCTCTTCGGTCAACCGGGCGTCTGATCGGGCCCTCGGTGCCGAAGCGGGATCCCGGATCGGATCTCCGATCCGGCGAGAGAGAAGGATCAACGAAGTGACGAAGTACGAGCGCGACGACGTCGACTGGGCGACCGCCGCCGAGCAGTCGGCCGAGGACGACGAGGCCCAGGAGGGCTCGTCGCTCGAGCACGACGAAGAGTCGGTCGAGCCGGCCGAGCAGCGCGCCGTGCACGTCGTCGACGACGAGGGCAACGACATCGACCTCGACGCCGTCCTCGACGCGATCGCCGAGGCCGCCGACCCCGAGGCCGACGCCGTCGTGGACGACGCCCTCGACATCGACTCCGTCGAGGAGGCGGAGGCCGCCGCCGAGGCGACCGAGGAGGAGGCCGAGGAGGCCGCCGACCCGTACGAGGAGTTCCGCAACGAGCTGCGCTTCCTCCCGGGCAAGTGGTACGTCATCCACTCCTACGCCGGGTTCGAGCGCCGCGTGAAGGCGAACATCGAGCAGCGCCGCGAGTCGATGGCCATGGCCGATTACATC
The DNA here is from genome assembly GCF_040267705.1 of Agromyces sp. G08B096. Classification (NCBI taxonomy): domain Bacteria; kingdom Bacillati; phylum Actinomycetota; class Actinomycetes; order Micrococcales; family Microbacteriaceae; genus Agromyces; species Agromyces sp. G08B096. The sequence goes on along the minus strand of NZ_CP158374.1, from coordinate 3,066,914 downwards.
TACCAGGTCGAAGTGCCCATGGAAGACGTGGTCGAGATCAAGAACGGCCAGCGCAAGATGGTCACCCGCGTCCGCATCCCCGGCTACGTGCTCGTCCGCATGGAGCTGAACGAGGAGAGCTGGTCGGTCATCCGGCACACCCCGGGCGTCACCGGCTTCGTCGGCAACGCGCACAACCCGACGCCGCTGCGCTTCGAGGAGGCCTTCGGCATGCTGAAGAGCCTCGTCACGCCGGCCGACGTGCCCGTCGCGAAGGGCTCGAAGGCCGCCGCGGCGAGCGGCGCCGCCCGTGCCATCCCCGCCGAGGTCGACTTCGAGATCGGCGAGACCATCACCATCAAGGACGGCTCGTTCGCGGGCCTGCCCGGCACGATCAACGAGATCAAGCCCGAGAGCGGCAAGCTCACGGTGCTCGTCTCGCTGTTCGAGCGCGAGACCCCGGTCGAGCTCAGCTTCGACCAGGTCACCAAGCTCTAGAAGGCTCCCAGCCCGCGCGAAGCAACCCTCCGGTATCATCGGAGGGTTGTGCCGCGTGAGCACACCGACCACCGCGTCCCGGATCCGCCGGGTGTCGCGGGAGAGTGCCCCACCAGGGGCGTTCGATCAGAAAGAGAGAAATCATGGCACCGAAGAAGAAGGTCACTGGTCTGATCAAGCTTCAGATCAACGCCGGCGCCGCCAACCCCGCACCGCCCATCGGTCCGGCGCTGGGTCAGCACGGCGTGAACATCATGGAGTTCTGCAAGGCCTACAACGCGGCGACCGAGTCGCAGCGCGGCAACGTGATCCCCGTCGAGATCACGGTCTACGAAGACCGCAGCTTCACCTTCGTCCTGAAGACCCCGCCCGCCGCCGAGCTCATCAAGAAGGCCGCCGGCGTCGCCAAGGGCTCCGGCGTCCCGCACACCACCAAGGTCGGCAAGATCTCGCCCGACCAGGTCCGTGCGATCGCCGAGCAGAAGATGGCCGACCTCAACGCCAACGACCTCGACGCCGCGTCGAAGATCATCGCGGGCACCGCCCGTTCGATGGGCATCACGGTCGAGTAATCGGCTCCGGATGCCTCGGCATCCGCACACAGAACTCTCATTCGTGGCAGCGCCGGCCAGGCGCGATGACCACACTCTCGCTAGGAGAATCCACATGGCACAGAAGTCCAAGGCCTACCGGGCCGCGGCCGAGAAGATCGAGGCCGGCAAGTACTACACCCCGACCGACGCCGTCGCGCTCGCGAAGGAGACCGGCTCGGCCAAGTTCGACGCCACCGTCGAGGTCGCGCTGAAGCTCGGCGTCGACCCGCGCAAGGCCGACCAGATGGTGCGCGGCACCGTCATCCTCCCGCACGGCACGGGCAAGACCGCCCGCGTCATCGTGTTCGCGACCGGCCCCGCGGCCGAGGCCGCGATCGCCGCGGGCGCCGACGAGGTCGGCGGCGCCGAGCTCATCGAGAAGGTCGCCGGCGGTTACACGTCGTTCGACGCGGCCGTCGCGACGCCCGAGCTCATGGGCCAGGTCGGCCGTCTCGGCAAGGTGCTCGGCCCGCGCGGCCTCATGCCGAACCCGAAGACCGGCACCGTGACCCCGAACCCGGCCAAGGCCGTCGAGGAGATCAAGGGCGGCAAGATCGAGTTCCGCGTCGACAAGCACGCCAACGTGCACTTCGTCGTCGGCAAGGCGTCGTTCTCGCAGGAGCAGCTCGACGACAACCTCAAGGCCGCCCTCGAAGAGGTCGTGCGTCTGAAGCCGTCGAGCGCGAAGGGCCGCTACATCCAGAAGGGCGCCGTGTCGACCACGTTCGGCCCCGGCATCCCGCTGGACGTCAACGCCATCTGAGTCGCCCCGCGACCTTCGAAGGGCCCGCCGGTTCGCCGGCGGGCCCTTCGCCGTCTCCGGATGCCCCGCCGGTCGATGCCGGCGCACCCAGCCCGGCGCCGGCTCCGGTCAGTGCCTGATCTCGAACCCCGATGCTCCGAGGGGTTCGGTTTCCGTGACGTCGACGCCATCTACGTGCGCGCCCGCCGGCCCGGTGCCGAGCCAGTCGAGCATCGCCTGAACCGCGGTCTGCGGCCCCTCGAGCTCGGCCTCGACGGCCCCGTCGGGCCGGTTGCGGACCCAGCCGGCGACCTCGAGGCGGCGTGCCTCGCGTGCGGCGCCGAAGCGGAATCCGACGCCCTGGACGATTCCGCGCACGACGACGCGTCGACGGATGACCGGCATGGTGCCACGCTATACCGGGCGCAGGGTGCGCTCGCCGATGACGGCGGCCGGGCGTAGCATCCGTGCCATGAGCGAACGATCGAAGGTGATCTGGGCCGTCGTCGGCCTCGCCATCGCGGTGGTCGGCGCCGACCTCTGGCTGTCGCGCCTCGGCGCGTGGGGGCTCGTGATCTACTGCACGGTGCTCGGCGCGGTGATCGGCTGGCTGCTCGTGGCCGACCATCTGCGGCGGCCGCACGGCGCCGGCCGTCCAGACCCCGGCGCGAGCCCGCACGGGCTCGAATGGTCGCCCTGAGCGCCGGATCCCGCGTGCGGCGAGTAGGCTGCCCGCCATGGGGGAGCTGAGCGACTACATCGCCGGACTCGACGGGCCGGATCGCGACGTCATCGAGCGGATCCGGGCACGTGCCGTCGCGCTCGTGCCCGATGCCGAGGAGGGCCGCAGCTACGGCATGCCGGCGTTGCGGTACCGCGGCTCGCCGCTGCTCAGCGTCATGTCGACGAAGGACCACATCGGCCTCTACCCCTACAGTCCGGCGGTGATCGACCACGTCGCCGGCGACCTCGAGGGCTTCTCCCGGTCGAAGGGCACCATCCGCTTCAGCGCCGACCACCTGCTGCCCGACACGCTGGTCGACCGCATCGTCCTCCTCCGGCGCGACGAGATCGACGCCAAGGCGAAATGAATCGAGCGGATGCCCCGTCCGGGACATCCGCTCGATCCGATCGCGTCGACGTCAGCCGATGCGGATCATCTTCTTGTTGACGAACTCGTCGGCACCGAAGCGGCCGAGCTCGCGGCCCGAGCCCGAGCGCTTGATGCCGCCGAAGGGCAGCTCGGCGCCGTCGGCGAGCACGACGTTCACGAAGACCATGCCGGCCTCGATCTGGTCGGCGACCCGCAGGGCCTGCTCCTGGTCGGTCGTGTACACGTACGAGCCGAGCCCGAAGGGCGTGTCGTTCGCGATGCGCACGGCGTCGGCCTCGTCCTTCGCGCGGAAGACCTGCGCCACGGGGCCGAAGAACTCCTCCTTGGACGCGGGGTTGTCGGACGAGACATCCGTCAGCACCGTCGTCTGGAAGAAGGCGCCGTCGCGGCCGCCGCCGCGCACGAGCGTCGCGCCGTGCTCGACCGCCCGCTTGACCTGCTCGTCGAGGCCCTCGGCGGCCTTCAGCGACGACAGCGGGCCGAGCGCCGAGTCGGGCGAGGTCGGGTCGGTCGCCTCGACCTCGGCGAGCTTCGCGGTGAAATTCTCGAGGAACGGCTCGTACAGCTCGTCGGCGACGATGAAGCGCTTCGCCGCGTTGCACGACTGGCCGCTGTTGTCGAGGCGGGCGTCGACGGCGTTCTGCACCGTGGCGTCGAGGTCGTCGGTCGAGAGCAGGATGAAGGGGTCCGAGCCGCCCAGCTCGAGCACGACCTTCTTGAGGTTGCGGCCGGCGATCTCGGCGACGGCCGCACCCGCCCGCTCGGAGCCGGTCAGGGAGACGCCCTGCACCCGGGGATCGGCGATGACGCGCTCGATCTGGTCGTGCGACGCGTAGATGTTCACGTAGGCGCCCGCCGGGAAGCCGGCGTCGCGGAAGATGGCCTCGATGGCCGCGGCCGATTCGGGGCACTGCTCGGCGTGCTTCAGCAGGACGGTGTTGCCGATGACGAGGTTCGGGCCGGCGAAGCGGGCGACCTGGTAGTACGGGAAGTTCCACGGCATGATGCCGAGCAGCACGCCGAGCGACGAGCGGCGGATGACCGCGGAGCCCTCGCCGTCGAGCAGCTGGATCGGCTCGTCCTGCAGGAACTCCGCCGCGTGGTCGGCGTAGTACTCGTAGATCGCGCCGGCGAAGTCGACCTCGCCGAGGGCCTGCTCGATCGGCTTGCCCATCTCGCGGACGATGATCTCGGCGAGCTGCTGCCGGCGCTCGACGTGCAGCTCGCCGACACGGCGGACGAGCGAGGCACGCTCCTCGAGCGTCGACTGCTTCGACCACGTGCGGTGCGCCTCGTCGGCCGAGGCGATCGCCGACTCCAGCTCGGCGTCGCTGATCGTGGGGTAGGTCTGGATCGTCTCTCCGGTAGCCGGATTGACCACGGCGTAGCTCATTGCGCTCCTCTTCCGACGGTGCACGGGGACTCGTCGACCGGGCGGTGACGACGGTGCACACCTGCGTCCAGCCTACGTCGGGCACCAACCGCCGGGTATGGACGAGGTGTCGAGTGCGGGCGCCGCGTTCGACGACCTGTACATCCGGCGGGCGCGCCGGCGATGGGTAGGGTGGCCGTGGTCGAGCTGAGGAGGGCCGATGGGCGTGCTGCGAGACATCCGCGTCGCCGATTTCTCGCGCGTGCTCGCGGGCCCGTACGCCACCATGACCCTCGCCGACTTCGGCGCCGACGTAATCAAGGTCGAACCGCCGGGCGGCGACGACACGCGCGCGTGGCGGCCGCCGGTGGATGCCTCGGGCGAGGCGACGTACTTCGGCAGCGTGAACCGCAACAAGCGGTCGGTCGTGCTCGACCTCACGACCGAGGCGGGGCGGGCCGAGGCCGTGCGCCTCGCGTCGAGCGCCGACGTCGTCGTGGAGAACTTCCGGCCGGGCGTCATGCAGCGCTTCGGGCTCGGCTACGAGCAGCTGCGTGCCCGCAACCCGCGGCTCGTCTACTGCTCGATCACCGGCTTCGGTGCGGGCGCCGGGGCGACCCTCGCCGGGTACGACCTGCTCGTGCAGGCCGTCGGCGGGCTCATGTCGATCACGGGCGAGCCCGACGGCGAGCCGGCGAAGGTCGGCGTCGCCCTGGTCGACGTCCTCACGGGGCAGAACGCCGTCGCCGGCATCCTGCTCGCGCTCCGTGAGCGCGACCGTAGCGGGGAGGGGCAGCTCGTCGAGGTGAACCTCCTGCAGGGCCTGCTCGCCGGACTCACCAACCAGGCCGGGTCGACGCTCGCGACGGGGCATCCGCCGCGCCGGCTCGGCAACCAGCACCCCTCGATCGCGCCGTACGCGGTGTTCCGCGCCGCCGATCGCGACCTCGTCATCGCCGTCGGCAACGACCGCCAGTTCCGGGCGCTCGCCGGCGTGCTCGGCCGGCCGGGGCTCGCCGGTGATGCGCGCTACGCGACGAACGAGGCGCGCGTGGGCCATCGCGACGCGCTCCGCGACGAGCTCGTCGCCGCCCTCGCGAACGGCCGCGCCGCCGACTGGGTCGAGCGGCTCACTCAGGCGGGCGTGCCCGCGGGCCTGGTCAACGACGTCGCCGAGGCGATCGCGTTCGCCGAGGGGCTCGGGATCGAGCCCGTCGTCGACCTCGACGGCCGCCGCTCGATCGCCGACCCGATCGGCCTGTCGCGGGCGCCCGCCGCCTACCGGACCCCGCCGCCCGCGCTCGACGAGCACGCCGGAGCCGACTGGAGCACCGAATCCCGACGAGAGGATCCCCGATGACCACCGCCCCCCGCATCGACGCCGTCTTCGACCTCGACGCCCTCCTCACCGAGGAGGAGCGCGACTGGCAGCAGCGCGCCCGCGCGTTCGCGCAGGAGCGGATCGTGCCGGTCATCGAGGAGGACTTCGAGGCCAAGCACTTCCGCCGCGAGCTCGTGCCCGAGCTCGGCGCGGCCGGGTTCCTCGGCATGCACCTGACGGGGTACGGCTGCGCGGGCGCCGGAGCGGTCGCCTACGGACTCGTCTGCCTCGAGCTCGAGGCGGCCGACAGCGGCTGGCGCACGTTCGTCTCGGTGCAGGGCTCGCTCGCGATGAGCGCCATCCACAAGTACGGCTCGGACGCGCAGAAGGAGCGCTGGCTGCCCGGCATGGCGGCCGGCGAGCTGATCGGATGCTTCGCCCTCACCGAGCCGCAGGGCGGCAGCGACCCCGCCGCCATGACCACGGTGGCCCGTCGCGACGGCGACGAGTGGGTCATCGACGGCGCCAAGCGATGGATCGGGCTGGCCTCCCTCGCCGACGTGGCGGTCGTCTGGGCGCGCGTCGAGGAGGCCGGCGCCGACGGGGCGAACACCGCCGGCGAGGGCGCTCGCGCGGTGCGCGGCTTCCTCGTGCCCACCGGCACGCCGGGATTCACGGCGACGCCCATCGACGGGAAGCTCTCGATGCGCGCGTCGGTGCAGTGCGATATCGCGCTCGACGGCGTGCGGGTGCCCGCCGACGCGATGCTGCCGGGCGCGGCCGGGCTCTCGGGGCCGTTCGGGTGCCTGAACGAGGCGCGCTACGGCATCGTCTGGGGCGCCATGGGCGCCGCCCGCTCGTGCCTCGAAGCCGCGCTCGAACGGTCGGTGACCCGCGAGGTCTTCGGCAAGCCGATCGGCGCGAACCAACTCACCCAGGCCAAGCTCGCCGACATGCTCGTCGAGGTCGAGAAGGGCGTGCTGCTCGCCCTCCACCTCGGCCGGCTGAAGGAACGCGGCGCGCTCACCCCGGCGCAGATCTCGGTGGGCAAGCTCAACAGCGTGCGCGAGGCGCTGCGCATCGCCCACGAGGCGCGGTCGATCCTCGCTGGCGACGGCATCACGAACGCGTGGCCCGTGATGCGGCACGCCGCGAACCTCGAATCGGTGCGCACGTACGAGGGCACCGACGAGATCCACCAGCTCGTCATCGGTCGGGCGCTCACGGGACTGAGCGCGTTCTAGCGGCCCCGGCGCGACGCGGGCCGGGGCCGCCTGGCCGGCTCAGTTGACGCCGGGGATGACCAGCCAGTGGTTCACGAGGACGAGCCAGATCGCGACCACGACGAGCGCAGCCACGGTGAGCCCGCGGCCGGTGCGGCCGCCGATGAACAGGGCGAGCACGAGGGCGATCAGCGTGGCGACGCCGAGCACGATCGAGCCGAAGGGGATGTTCGGCAGGAACAGCGACAGCAGGAACAGCGCCGCGACGATCACCTCGATGACGCCGACGACGGTCGAACCGCCGCGGGCGCGGAGCCGCCAGATGCCGTCGACGAGGGCGAGCACGCCGCCGGCGAGGGCGATGACGAGGAGCCAGGACAGGGTGATCATGTCAGACCTTCCGTTGGTGTGGGGGGCACCGCGACGCGGGAGGGATCCCGCGACGTCCGTCACGCTAGCGATGCCCCGGCGGCGGGGACGAGGGGTTGCGGTGCCCGCCGGCGAGCCGGTATGCCGACGACGGAATACGGCGGACGGGAATGCCATACGGCGTCATCGGGTTGGGCTCCGTCGTGCTCCCGTGCTGGACTTGACCCGTCGGGGGCGATCGATCGATGCCCTCCGGCAGCCGACATCCCCACGAAGGAGCCGTTCCGTGACCCACCCCCGCCGTTTCCGCACCGTCCTCGGTCTCGCCGCCGCATCCGCCGCGGTGATCGCGCTCGCCGCCTGCTCCTCCGGCGACGGCGGAACGCAGGGCGGCGCCTCCGCGGAGGGCGACGAGTACGGCCTCGTCACGGGTGGCACCCTGACGGTCGCCACCGAGGGCACCTACCGGCCGTTCAGCTTCCACGACGAGGGCTCGGGCGACCTGGTCGGCTATGACGTCGAGATCGCCGAGGCCGTGGCGGAGAAGCTCGGCCTCGAGATCGAGTTCCAGGAGACCCAGTGGGACGCGATCTTCGCGGGCCTCGACGCCGGCCGCTTCGACGTCGTCGCGAACCAGGTCTCGATCAACCCAGAGCGCGAGGAGGACTACCTCTTCAGCGAGCCGTACACCGTCTCACCGGGTGTCATCGTCGTGAACGAGGGCGACACCTCCATCTCGAGCTTCGACGACCTCGCCGGCAAGACGACGGCGCAGTCGCTCACGAGCAACTGGTACGAGCTCGCGCAGGAGTCGGGCGCGAACGTCGAGGCCGTCGAGGGCTGGGCGCAGGCGGTGGCTCTGCTCGAGCAGGGCCGGGTCGACGCGACCATCAACGACAAGCTCACCTTCCTCGACTACGTGAACACCACGCCGGGCGCCCCGATCGAGATCGCCGCCGAGACCGATGACCCCTCGCTCAGCGCCTTCGCGGCCCGCAAGGAGTCGACCGCGCTCGTCGAGGCCATCGACCGCGCCCTCGCGGAGCTCCGCGAGGAGGGCGTGCTCGCCGAGCTCGGCGAGAAGTACTTCGGCGAGGACGTCTCCGAGTAGGCTCCGCCGGTATGGTGGCTCCGCGGCGGACGCCGCCGGAGGGAGGCCGGGCATGAGCGACGGCTGGCAGCTGTTCCTCGACTCGTTGTGGCCCATCGTGCTGGGCGGGCTGACGGGCACGATCCCGCTGGCGCTCGCCTCGTTCGTGATCGGTCTCGTGATCGCGCTCGGGGTGGCCCTCGCGCGGATCTCGAAGAACCGGGTGCTCCGAGCGATCGCGCGCGCGTACGTCTCGGTCATCCGCGGCACGCCGTTGCTCGTGCAGCTCTTCGTGATCTTCTACGGTCTGCCGACGATCGGGCTCGTCATCGATCCGTGGCCGAGTGCGATCGCCGCGTTCTCGCTGAACGTCGGCGGGTACGCCGCCGAGGTGATCCGCGCGGCGATCCTCTCGGTGCCGAAGGGCCAGTGGGAGGCGGGGTACACGATCGGGATGTCCCGCGGCCGCACCCTGCGGCGGATCATCCTGCCGCAGGCCGCCCGGGTGTCGGTGCCCCCGCTGTCGAACACGTTCATCTCGCTGGTGAAGGACACCTCGCTCGCCTCGCTCATCCTCGTCACCGAGCTGTTCCGGGTGGCGCAGGAGATCGCGGCGTTCAGCCGGGAGTTCATGCTGCTCTACCTCGAGGCGGCGCTCGTGTACTGGGTCTTCTGCCTCGTGCTCTCCGCCGGGCAGACCCGCATCGAGAGGAGGCTCGATCGCTATGTCGCCACAGCCTGACGCGCTCGCCCCGCAGGCGGCGCCCGACGACTCGGTGCTCGTGACCGTGCGCGGCATCCGGAAGGCCTTCGGCCGGAACGAGGTGCTCCGCGGCGTCGACCTCGACGTGCGCCGGGGCGAGGTGGTCGCCCTCATCGGACCGAGCGGGTCGGGCAAGACGACCGTGCTGCGCTCGCTGAACGGGCTCGAGACGCCCGACGCGGGCGTGCTCACGGTCGACGGCGGGCCGAGCATCGACTTCGCCGCCGACCGCCCGCTGCCGAAGGCGACCCGCTACGCGCTCCGCGACCGCTCGGCGATGGTGTTCCAGCAGCACAACCTGTTCCCGCACATGACGGTCATCGAGAACGTGATCGAGGGCCCGGTGCAGGTGCAGCGGATGCCCCGCGCCGAGGCGACGGCACGCGCTGAGGCGCTGCTCGCCCGCGTCGGGCTCGCCGAGAAGCGCGACGCGTACCCCTTCGAGCTGTCAGGCGGGCAGCAGCAGCGGGTCGGCATCGTGCGCGCGCTCGCACTCGAACCCGACCTGCTGCTCTTCGACGAGCCGACGAGCGCACTCGACCCCGAGCTCGTGGGCGAGGTGCTGCTGGTCATCAAGGAGCTCGCCGACGAGGGGTGGACGATGGTCATCGTCACCCATGAACTCGCGTTCGCGCGGCAGGTGGCCGACGAGGTCGTCTTCCTCGACGGCGGGGTCATCGTGGAACGCGGCGCGCCGGCGAAGCTGTTCACGTCGCCCCGTGAGGAACGCACGCGGCGGTTCCTCGACCGGATCCTCCGGCCGTTCGACTGACCCGCCCGGCGCCGACGACGCGCGTCGGCGTCGGCGCCGCGTACCGTGGAGGCATGTCCCCGCGTACCGCGCGCCGGTTCCTGGGCGGATTCCGCCTCGCGGTCGCGGTGCTCGAGGTCGTGGCCATCGTCGGCAACTTCCAGTACGTGCTGGGGTTCCGCTTCTTCGCGACGGCGAACTTCTTCAGCTACTTCACGATCCAGTCGGCGTTCCTCGCCGTGCTCGTGCTGGTCGTCGGCGGCGTGTTCGCGCTGGCGGCGCCCCGCGATCCCGCCTGGCTCGGGATCGTCCGCACGATCGCGACGGTGTACGTCGTGGTCTCGGGCATCGTCTTCGGGCTCATCGTCAGTCAGGCCTCGACGCGCGACTACCGCATCGAGGTGCCGTGGTCGGACACGCTGCTGCATTTCGTGGTGCCGGCGCTCGCGCTCGTCGCGTGGACGACGGACAGCATTATGGCGGTGAACCCGCGCGTGCCGTGGTCGACGATCGGCTGGGTCCTCGCCTATCCGACGCTGTGGCTCGGGTACACGCTCGTGCGCGGACAGGACGTGGGCTGGTTCCCATACTTCTTCCTCGACGAGACGCAGGTGGGCGGCTGGTCGGGCGTGGTGCTGTACTGCCTGCTGTGCCTGACGATCTTCGTGGCCGTGACGGCGGGGCTCGTCGCCCTCAACCGCCGCCTGTGGGCGCGGCGGCGACGAACGGGGCGAGCGCGGCGAGCACCTCGTCGCGGAACTCGTCGTCGTCCAGTTCCTCCAGCCGCCGAGCCTGCTCTCCGGCGATGACTCCCGCGAGCACGGGTTCGTCGCCGGCGAGGCCGGCGTCGATCCAGGCAGCCACGACGGGTGTCTCGCCGACGACGGTGAGCACCTCGCGCACGGGGTCGCCCGCGGCGCCGGTGCGCCAGAACGCCTCGTCGAAGCGCAGCCAGACGAGGTCGACGACGCCCATGCCGAGCACCGAGACCGCGTGCTGGTGCGTGCGCGGCAGGCGGGGCGAGAATCGGATGGTGTCGGTCTGCAGGACGCCGAGCGGGGCGGTCACGACGACTCGGTCCACGCGAAGCGACTCGCCGGTCTCGAGGCGCAGGCTCACGCGCCGGTCGTCGTAGGCGATGCGGGTGACGACGCTGGAGATCGCCACGTCGACGGATGCCGCGAGCTCGTCGACCACGTCGGCGAGCCGGCCCGTGACCAGGGATGCCGGCTGCGAGAGTCGTGCGGGGTCGAAGGCCCGCGCGGAGACCAGGCGGGCCGGTGCCCCGGTGAGCGGCTGCACGCCGCTCTGCAGCGTGTAGCCGAGCCAGTCGGCGGGGGCCGGGCCGGGCACACCTTCGGTGTCGGGTTCCGTCGACAGGTCCCCGGCGCCGCTCGCGGCGAGCGCGGTCGTGAGGCCGACGTCGAAGGGCCAGGTCTCCGCCCACGCGCGCGCGGCCGTGATCGCGTCGATGCCGGTGGGCTGGATCGGCGCCCACACGCCCTCGAGCGTTCGCGCGTCGACGGGAGGCTGCAGCGGCCCGACCTCGACGCCGGCCTCGTCGAGCAGCTCGGCGAGAGCCTCGTCGTCGGCGACGAGCATCGCGCCGAGCTCGATCGTGCCTCGCGGCCGGCCCGTGAGGGCCTCGTCATCGGCCGAGCGGATGCGCCCGCCGATGCGGTCGCGGGCTTCGATGACGACGACGTCGTACCCGCGCTCGACGAGCCGATTCGCGGCGGCGAGGCCGGCGAGGCCGGCGCCGACCACCGCGATGCGTTCGCCGTCCTCCGCGGTGCGCGCGACGGAGTCCGCGGCCGCGAGACCGGAGGCGAGCGCACCGTGCAGCGTGCCGGGCGCGTCCATGGAGCACGCCTCGCCGGCGAACCAGATCCGGTCGGCGACGGGTGCGGAGAGATCGGCCCGGAGGTTGGAGGTCGAGCCGACCGCGTCGAAGCTGAAGGCGCCGCGGGCGAAGGGGTCGGCCGCCCATCTGCTGCGCCGCATCGCCGTCGGGGCGGGGACTCCGGGCGGCAGCGTCGGCGGGGCCGTCGTGGCGGTGGGGCTCGGCGAGGGCGGAGGGGTCGTGCTCGGCACCGGCGTCGGCTCGGGTGCGGTGCAGCTCGCGAGGACGACGGAGGCGGTGCCGGCGAGCGCGGCGGCCAGGAAGGTCCGCCGGGCCATGCCGCCGGGCGTCGCCTCGGAGTCCATGGACTCAGGCTAAACCGCCCGGCGGCGGATCGGCGGGCGCTACCTCCGGTCGTCGTCCTCCACGAGCACGTACGCGTAGTGGCTGATGGCCTTCGGGGTGCCTCTGCCGTTGAACGCGGGTGACTCGAACTCGACCCAGTCGGTCTCGTCGACCTCGGCGTACGCCACGACGGTCGAGCTCTTCACACACGTCGCGACGACCTTGTAGCCGTCGGGCACGGCGAAGCCGATCGAGGTCGCGTCGCCCGCGACCTCCTCGACCTTCGTCCAGCCGTCCGTCTGCGGACAGACGGCGCTGCCCGCCGCCGTCGCCGGAGACGCCGCGCCCAGCGCGAGCAGGAATCCGGCGGCGGCGGCCAGGGCTGCGCCGTTCCTCAGGTGATGCATGGTGGTTCCCCCTTCCCCTCGGCGCCGGACCGGCCGGCGACGGGGTACGCGAGCCATGCTCGTGGGGCCGACGGCCCGCGTCAGCCCCCAGTTCGAGGGAGCGCGCTACCCGACGACGTACCGGTCGGCGATCGCGAGGGCCTCGTCGATGACGTCGAGCCCTCGCCGCAGCTCCTCCTCGGCGATCACCAGGGGCGGTGCCACGTGCATCCGGTTGAAGTGCGTGAACGGCCACACGCCGGCGCGCTTGCACGCGCCTGCGACCTCCGCCATCGGCGCGGCATCCGCACCGGACGCGTTGAACGGCACGAGCGGCTCGCGCGTCGCACGGTCGCGGACCAGCTCGATCGCCCAGAAGAGGCCGAGCCCGCGCACCTCGCCGACCGAGGGATGCGCGGCGGCGATCTCGCGCAGCCGCGGCTCCACGACGCGCGACCCGAGGTCGCGGACGCGCTCGAGGATGCCGTCGCGCTCGAACACCTCGAAGGTCGCGACGCCGGCCGCGCAGGCGAGCGGATGCCCCGAATAGGTGAGGCCGCCCTGGAAGGCCACCGTGTCGAAGTGCGAGGCGATGCGCTGCGAGATGACGACGCCGCCGAGCGGGACGTAGCCCGAGTTCACGCCCTTCGCGAAGGTGATGAGATCGGGAGTCACGCCGAAGTGGTTCACGGCGAACCACTCGCCGATGCGGCCGAAGCCGACCATGACCTCGTCGGCGATGTAGACGATGCCGTACCGGTCGCACAGCTCGCGCACGCCCTGCAGGTAGCCGGGCGGGGGGACGAGCACGCCGTTGGTGCCCACGACGGTCTCGATGATGACGGCGGCGATCGTCGAGGCGCCCTCGAGCGTGATGACCTGCTCGAGATGGGCGAGCGCGCGTTCGGTCTCCTGCTCGGGGGTGTCGGCGTGGAACGAGGAACGGTACGGGTACGGCCCGAGGAAGTGGGCGACGCTGCCGTCGCTCGGCTCGTTGGCCCAGCGCCGGGGGTCGCCGGTGAGCGAGATCGCCGTCGCAGTGCCGCCGTGGTAGCTGCGGTACATCGAGAGCACCTTGCGGCGACCGGTGACCGCACGCGCGAGGCGCACGGCGTACTCGTTCGCGTCGGCGCCGCCGTTCGTGAAGAACACCTTGTCGAGGTCGCCGGGTGCGACCTCGACGATCCGGCGGGCGAGCTCGCCGCGCACGTCGGAGGCCATCGACGGCTGGATCGTCGCGAGCCGCCCGGCCTGCTGCTGGATCGCCGCCACGAGGTCGGGGTGCTGGTGCCCGAGGTTGAGGTTCACCAGCTGCGAGCTGAAATCCAGGTAGGCGTTGCCCTGGTAGTCCCAGAACGTCGAGCCCTCGCCGGCCGCGACGGGCAGCGGGTCGATGAGCGCTTGCGCGCTCCAGGAGTGGAACACGTGCGCCCGGTCGTCGGCGCGCACGCGCGCGTCCGCGTCGAGGTCGGGCAGCGGATGCCGCTCGCCCGAGCGATCGGCGTAGGTCGCGGCCGGCGTCTCGGCGTCGGTGGCCGTGTCGGTTCCTGAGAGGAGGTCGGTCATCGGATGCTCCGTCAGTGGTTGCTCGGGAAGCCGAGGTTGATCTGCGACTCGGACGGGTTCGGCCAGCGGGTGGTCACGACCTTCGAGCGGGTGTAGAAGTGGATCGACTCGGGGCCGTAGATGTGCGAGTCGCCGAACAGCGAGTCCTTCCATCCGCCGAACGAGAAGGCGCCGATCGGCACCGGGATGGGCACGTTCACGCCGACCATGCCGACCTCGATGTCGAACTCGAACTGGCGCGCGGTGCGGCCGTCGCGGGTGAAGACCGCCACGCCGTTCGCGAAGCGGTTCGCGTTCACGAGCTCGACCGCCTCCTCGTAGGTGCCGACCCGGACGACCGAGAGCACCGGGCCGAAGATCTCGTCCTCGTAGACCTTCATGCCGGGGCGCACGTGGTCGATGAGCGAGGTGCCGATGAAGAAGCCGTCGCCGTCGAACTCGGCCTGCGTGCCGTCGACCACCACGGTCGCGCCCTCGGCGGCCGCGCCGGTGACGTACGACGCGACCTTGTCGCGGTGCTCGCGGGTGATGAGGGGACCCATCTCGCTCGAGGCATCCGTGCCGGCGCCGATCTTCAGCGCCGCCATGCGCGAGGCGACCCGCTCGATCAGCGGGTCGGCGACGTCGCCGACGGCGACGAGCACCGACACGGCCATGCAGCGCTCGCCGGCCGAGCCGTACGCGGCGGAGACGGCGGCGTCGGCCGCGGAGTCGAGGTCGGCGTCGGGCATGACGACCATGTGGTTCTTCGCCCCGCCGAGGGCCTGCACGCGCTTGCCGTTCGAGGAGGCCCGCTCGTAGATCGACTTCGCGATCGGCGTCGAGCCGACGAAGCTCACGGCCTTCATGACGGGGGAGTCGAGGATGGCGTCGACGGCGACCTTGTCGCCGTGCACGACGTTCAGCACACCCGCGGGCAGCCCGGCCTCCTCGAAGAGGCGGGCGAGGAACACGGAGGCGCCCGGGTCCTTCTCGCTCGGCTTCAGCACCACGGTGTTGCCGCAGGCGATCGCCGAGGAGACCATCCAGAGCGGCACCATGACCGGGAAGTTGAACGGCGTGATGCAGCCGACGACGCCGACGGGCTGCTTCACGGAGTGGACGTCGACGCCGCGGGCGACCTGCTCGCTGTGCTCGCCCTTCAGCAGGTGCACGAGCCCCGCGGCGAACTCGATGTTCTCGATGCCGCGGCTGATCTCGCCCTTGGCGTCGGAGAGCACCTTGCCGTGCTGGCTGGTGATGATCGCGGCGAGTTCGTCCTGCCGCTCGACGAGCAGCTGACGGAGCCGGAAGAACACGTCGGCCCGCTTCACGAGGCCGGTCGCCCGCCAGCCGGGCAGGGCGGCGGATGCCGCGGCGATGGCCTGTTCCACCTCCGCCGTCGAGGCGAAGGCGACCTCGTGCTGCTGCACGCCGGTCGCGGGGTCGAAGACCGGGCCGGTGCGCTCGGCGGCGCCGGCCTCGCGGCCGTCGATGTGGTGGCGGATGAGGCTCATGGGTGGTTCCTTCGCGTGCGCATCGGACAGATCGACCGGCCGTCGTCTAGGCTGGCGATCCTCAGTGTTGCAGAGCCCGAAGGGACACGCGGATGGCAGACCGTCGCGAAGGAGCGATGATCCGGACGGAACGTCCGTCACGCGCGGCGGCCGACCAGGGCCTGCCGACCGTGCGGGAGATCCTCGCCATCGACGCGGTCGCGGCCGGCGTTCCCGAGGTCCTCGTGGGCGACGACGCCGGCGATGCGCTCGGCGCTCGCGTGCGCTGGGTGCACGTGTCCGACAGCGCGGGAGTCGCCCGGCTCCTCGACGGCGGCGAGCTCCTCCTCTCGACGGGGTCGGGCTGGCCGGCCGAACCCGATGAGCTCCGCGGGTTCGTCGGCGGGCTCGTCGCCGCCGGGGTGGCGGGCCTTGTCGTGGAGCTCGGCGCGCACTACCGGTTCGTGCCCGCCGTCGTCGTCGAGGCGGCTCGCGAGCACGGGCTCGCCCTGGTGGCCCTGCACCGCGAGGTGAAGTTCGTGACGCTGACCGAGGCGGTGCACAGCCGCATCATCTCCGAGCAGACGGCCGCGCTCCGCGCCCGCGACGAGGTGCGTGAGCGGTTCACCGCCCTCGCCCTCCGGGGGTCGCCGGCCGACTTCATCGTCCACCAGATCGCGCGCACCCTCGACGCGCCCGTCGTGCTCGAGAACCTCGCGCACGAGGTGGTCGCCGCGGACGTGCCCGCGGCCGCGGAGGCGGCGCTCTTCACGGGCTGGGAGGCGCGCTCGCGATCGGCGCACCGCCGCGACGAGGAGCGTCGCGCCTCGGGTGGCGCGCCGGAGCCCGACGGCTGGCTCATCGTGCCCGTCGAAGCCCGCGGCATCCGGTGGGGCAGCCTCATCGCGCTGCCGGGGCCGGCGCATCCCGCCGGTCGATCGAGCGTGCTGGAGCAGGGGGCGATCGCGCTCGCGCTCGGCCGGCTGGCCGACGGCGAAGCCGACGAGTGGGCGCGGATCGGTCGCCGCCGGCTCGTCGACGACCTGCTCTCGGGGCGGTTCGCCGGGTTCGACGGCGCCGCGGCGCGCCTCGAGGCGGCGGGGCTCCCGATCGAGGGGTCGCGACTGCACGGGCTGGTCGCCGTGGGGGCGGCCGTGACGGCCGAGCGAGCGGATGCCGCGGCCCGGGCGCTCGGCGGACGGGCGCTGGTCGGCGCGGTGCCGGACGGGGCGGGCGGTCTGGGGCTGGGCTCCGCACCAGGGGCGGGCGCCGCTGTGCTGCTGTCGCTTCCGCCCGGTCGCCGGCTCGACGACGCGGCAGCGATCGGCCTCGCGCGGGGCCTCGTCGCCGATCCGTCGGCGGCCGACCGGCTCGTGCTCTCGATCGGCTCAGCGGCGGACGGGGTCGAAGGAGGCCTCGCCTCGCTCCAGGAGGCGGTCGACCTCGCCCGCGGTCGCGCGCCCCGCGGGCGAACGCTCTCGGGCCGCGGGCCGGAGCTCCGGCGTGCAGAGAATCGTCCCCTCGTCCGGCTCGTCGCGACGCTCCGTGACGATCATCGGCTTCTCGCGCACGGCGAGGCGATGCTCGCGCCCCTCGTCGAGCACGACCTCGCGCGCGGGGGCGACCTGCTCGACGTGCTCGCGGCGATGCTCGCACATCCGGGCAACCGCACGGCGGCGGCATCCGCCTCGCATCTGTCGCGGTCGGTGTTCTATCAGCGGATCACGCTCATCCAGGATCTGCTGGGCGTCGATCTCGACGACGGCGAGACGCAGACGGCGCTGCATCTCGCGCTGCTCGTTCGGAGGTCGGCCAGGCGGTGAGGCATCCCTAAACTTGCTATTGACAAGTTCACTTGCGAAGAGCAAGCTTGGCTCGAACCCGGGAACGCAATCGACCGAACCACGACCGGAGGACCCCATGTCCAGCAGCATCTTCGTGAACCTCACCACCACCGACCTCCCGCGGGCCAAGGCCTTCTACGAGTCGCTCGGCTGGAGCATCAACCCCGCCTTCACCGACGACAACGCCGCCTGCGTCGTCATCGACGAGCACCTGTACTTCATGGTGCTCACCCGCGAGTACTTCGCGACCTTCACCGACAAGCAGATCGTCGACCCCAAGACCCAGGCGCAGGTCTCGCTGGCCTTCACCCGCGACTCGCGCGAGTCCGTCGACGAGATCCTCGCCAAGGGACTCGCGGCGGGCGGCACCGAGCCGCGCGAGGCGCAGGACCTCGGGTTCATGTACTCGCGCGACCTCGACGACCCCGACGGCAACAACCTCTCCTTCCTGTACATGGAGCCGGCCGCCGCCGAGCAGGGCCCCGAGGCCTGGGCCGAGTCGCAGGCGACGGCCTGATCGCATGGCCACCCGCGCCGTTCGAGGCCTCGGCCAGTACAGCGGCGTCGCGCGCGCCGTGGAACGGATCGGTGAACGATGGGCGCTGCTCATCGTCCGCGACCTGCTCCACGGCGCGCGCCGCTACAGCGACCTGAAGCAGGGGCTGCCGCGGATCCCGACCAACATCCTGAGCGATCGGCTGAAGGAGCTCCAGGAGGCCGGTGTCGTCCGCCGGGTGCCGACCGTGCGCGGCGGCTACGAGCTCACCGCGTACGGCCGCGCACTCGAACCGGTGGTGCTCGAACTCGAGCGCTGGGGCTTCTCCGCGCTCGGCGAGCCCGGCGACGGTGAGATCGTCACCGCCGACGTGCTCGCCACGACGCTCCGCGCCGCCTTCCGGCCCGACGTCGCCGCCGGGCTGCCGCCGACCGAGTACGTCCTCCACGTCGCCGGCACCTCGGTTTCCGCGACCGTCGTCGGCGACCGGCTCGACGTCGTCCCGGTCGGGCCCGCCGCCCTCCCGCAACCGGCGCGGGCGGTGTCGGCCGAGCCGCCCGAGGCGATTCTCGAGCTCCTCGCCGACCCGGCGGCGCTGACGGGCCTGCTCGCCGGCGACGCCGATCCCGATCGGGTGTCGGTGCTCTCCGGGCGACCGGCGTTCCTCGAGCGTTTCACCCGCACCTTCCACATCGAGCCCGCAGGGCCTGTCGGCGGTGCGCGCGACGCGGAGGCGGCCGCGTCGGTCGCGTAGGGTGCGCGCCGGGGCGGGTGCTACGGGGCCAGGTAGACCTTCCGCAGCGTCCCGCGGACCGTCCACACCGTCCGCATGCCGGCGTCGAGCCGGAGGACCGACCCCGGCCCGAGCTCGACGGGCGGACCCGGCGGGTCGGTGAACTCGACCGTGGCGTCGCCCGAGAGCACGACGAACACCTCGTCGGCCTCGACATCGCGCATCGTCCCGGGGGTCATCTCCCACACGCCGATCTCGGGCGCAGCCGCCTCCGCGGCTCCGGCGTCGAGTACGGCCGACCCCGTCGTCGGCGCACCGGCCACGACCTGGTCGGCCGGCACCGGCTCGTGCGCGAGCGGCAGGGTCGAGGCATCCGTCGCCATGCCGGAGACGAGTCGCACCGCCGCGTCACTCGTCACGAGTCGAATCCGAGGCCGAGTGCGTCGAGGGTCTTCAGCAGCAGGTTGCGCTTGCCGGCGTTGTGGTCGGCCCGGTCGAGCGACCAGCGGGTGGCGTTGATGCCGATCGCCGCAGCGGGTTCGGGCGGGAAGGGCAGCGGGCGCTTCCGCACCATCTCGAGCGAGGTCCGTTGGTTCTCGCGGCGCTCCAGCAGATCGAGCATGACCTCGGCCGCGAAGCGCGTCGAGCCGACGCCGAGGCCCGTGAAGCCCGCGGCGTAGGCGACCCGGTGGTCGCGCGCGGTGCCGAAGAACGCGGTGAACTGCGTGCTCGTGTCGATCGCGCCGGCCCACTGGTGGCTGAACCGCACGCCCTCGAGCTGGGGGAAGGTCGTGAAGAAATGGCTCGCGAGCCGCCGCCACGACTCGGGTCGGCGCTCGTACGACTCCCGCACGCGGCGGCCGTAGTGGTAGATGGCGTCGTACCCGCCGAAGAGGATGCGGTCGTCTTGCGTGAGCCGGTAGTAGTGGAACTGGTTGGCGAGGTCGCCGATGCCCTGCCGGTCGCGCCACCCGATCGAGGCGCGCTGCTCGGCGGTGAGCGGTTCGGTCATGAGCACGTAGTCGTACACCGGCACGGTCATCAGGCGGTTGCGCTTCAGCAGCGAGGGGAACACGTTGGTCGCGAGCACGGCGCGGGCGGCATCGACGCGCCCGCCGTCGGTGATCACCTCGACGGCGCCCGTCGAGCCCGGCGTCTCGAGACGGCGGACGGGCGACCGCTCGAAGATCTCGACGCCGCGCTCCTCGGCGACGCGGGCGAGCTCGGCCGCAAGCCGTGCCGGGTGCAGCAGACCGTTCGTGCGCTGCTCCCAGATGCCGGCCAGGTAGGTCGGCGAATCGACCGCTGCCCGCACCTCGGCCTCGTCGAGGAAGACCACGCCCTCCTCGCCGCGCGACGCCGCCTCGGCGGCCCACTCGTGCAGCCATTCGACCTGGTGCGGCTCGACGGCCGGAGCGAGCTGCCCCGTCCGTTCGAACTGGAAGTCCATCCCGTAGCGGGTCTCGGCCGCCTCGATCGCGTCGAGGTTCTCGAGGCCGAGTCGTTCGAGGAGCGGCATCTCGCGCGGCCAGCGGGAGACGCCGTTGTCGTAGCCGTGCGTGAGGCTCGCCTCGCAGAACCCGCCGTTCCGACCGGATGCCGCCCAGCCCACGCGCTTCGCCTCGACGACCACGACGTGCGCGTCAGGGTGGCGCTCCTTGGCGAGCAGTGCGGTCCAGAGTCCGGTGTACCCGCCGCCGACGACGACGAGATCGGCCACGCGGGTCCCCGTCAGCCGGGGCCGGTCGGGCTTCAGCCCCTCGGGCAGGTCGTCGCGCCAGAACACGGCGTGTCGGGCGCCGTCGAGCGCGTGCTCGACGACGGAGTCGGACGGTCGGCGTCGTTCGAAGACGGTCGTGCCCACGGAAATCACTCCGATGCGGTTGTGGTGCCTTCATCCTCGCGGTCGCGGGGGTGCCGGCGCCACTGCCGGGTGTCGCGATCGGATGCCTCGGCGGGACGGGTCGTCCGGCCGGGGCATCCGATCGCCGGCAGGCGCAGTGGAGCGATCAGGCCTGCCCGCCCTCGACGAGGATGACGGGCTCGTGGCGGATCGGGAAGTTCACCGACCGCGCGATGAAGCAGAAGTCGCCGACCCGCTCGTGCACGGCCGCCGCGGCCTCGGGGTCGCTCTCGGCGCTGATCGTGACCCGCGGTCGCAGGGTCACCTCGCTGAACGCGCCCGCTCCGCCCGGCTCCTCGCCCATGGTGCCCGTGGGCGCATCCTCGTACGCGGTCACGACGACCCCGGCCGTCGACGCGAGGTGCAGATACCAGAGCAGGTGGCACTGGGCGATGGAGGCGACGAGCAGCTGCTCGGGATTCCAGCGCGCGGGATCGCCCCGGAACGAGGGGTCGGAGGAGCCGGGGATGTCCGGCAGCCCGGGCGCGGACAGTACGTGGTCGCGGCGGTAGCCGCGGTAGCTGCGGTTGCCGTCGCCGTCGTTGCCGGTCCAGGCGAGCTCGATGGCGTAGTGGTGGTCGCGGGTCATGGGGCCTCCTGGGGTTCGGTGATGGTGCTGGTGTCCAGCGCGTGGTGCTCGGCGACCGCGGCGGCGGTGCGCGCGTCGCCGGCGCGGATGGCTCGGAGCAGTGCGAGGTGCTCGTCGTGGACCGCGCGGACGCGGGCGGGGCGGTGGAGTTCGGCGCGCGTAGAGATCTCGATCTGATCCCAGAAGCGCGCGAGGGTCTGGGCGATGACCGCGTTGCCCGCGAGCTCGGCGACGTGCTCGTGGAACCGGCGGTTGCGGGTCGTCGCGAGGGCGAGGTCGCCGGCTCGGGTCGCCGCGTCGGTCTCCTCGGCGAGTCGGTCGAGCTCGGCGAGGTGCGCCGGCGCCAGGAGCCCCTCGCGCTGCAACCGGGCGAGCCGGGCGGCCGCGGCGGCATCGAGCGCGGCGCGCGCCTCGAACACCTCACGGAGCTCGGCGGGCGATCGGCGCCGGACCCGCACGCCTCGGCCTTGGGCGAAGACGAGCCCTTCCGCTTCGAGACGTTGCAGCGCCTCCCGCACCGGGGTGCGGCTGACGCCCAGTCGCTCGGCGATGGCGCTCTCGCTCACCCGGTCGGCGTCGTCGAAGGCGCCGCGGATGACGAGGTCGCGCAGTGCGTCGGTGACGGTGGCCATGCCGTCAGTATTGCATGCAATAGAGAATAGTGCATGCAATGCGTCACGGCTCGCGCGGCGCGTGCGCCTCCAGGAACTGGTAGACCTCGGTCTGGTCCACGCCCGGGAACGTTCCCGTCGGCAGGGCCGCGAGGAGGCTCGTCGGCGTGCGGGCGGCCGGCCACGAGGCATCCGCCCACGTCTCGGCGAGCGCATCGGGCGCCCGCCGGCAGCAGGACTCGTCGGGGCAGCGCGACACCGCCCGATGCGGTGTCTCGCGGCCGCGGAACCACTTCACGTGCTCGAACGGCACGCCGACCGAGACCGAGTACTCGCCCTCCTTCGCCTTCTCGATGCGGGAAGTGCACCAGAACGTGCCCGACGGGGTGTCGGTGTACTGGTACCAGGGGCTGAACCGGTCTTCGACGTCGAAAACCGTGCGTGCGGTCCAGTTGCGGCACACGGTCGTGCCCTCGACGGCGCCGAGTGCATCGGAGGGGAACCGCACGCGGTCGTTCTCGTACGCCTTGATGATCGTGCCCGACTCGTGCACCTTCATGAAGTGGACGGGGATGCCGAGGCGGGCCGTCGCCAGGTTCGTGAATCGGTGCGCGGCGGTCTCGTATGAGACGGCGAAGTGGTCGCGGAGCTCCTCCATGGAGATGCGCCTGAGGTTCTTCGCCTCCGTGAGGAAGCGCACCGCCGCCTGCTCGGGCAGCAGGATCGCGGCCGTGAGGTAGTTCGTCTCGATGCGCTGGCGCAGGAAGTCGCCATAGCTCGACGGCTCCTCGTGCCCGAGCACGTGCGAGGCGAGGGCCTGCAGGATGGGCGAGCGCGAGTCCCGCGAGGGCGACTGCTGGGTCGGCAGGTAGATGCGGCCATGGCGTTTGTCGGTCACCGAGCGGGTGGAATGCGGCAGGTCGCCGACGTAGTGCAGCGAGAACCCAAGGTGGTTCGCGAGGTCGGCGACGAGCTGGTGCGACACGGGGCCCCCGGCGTGGCCGACGGCGTCGAGCAGCTCGGCCGCCTTCGCCTCCAGCTCGGGGGAGAAGTTGTCCCGGGCGCGCATTTCGGCGCGGAGTTCGGCGTTCGCCCGCCGAGCCTCCTCCGGCGTCGCCGCCCGCTCGCGGTGCAGCCGGTCGATCTCGTGGTGCAGCGCGAGGATCGTCTCGAGCGTCTGGTCGCTCATCGTCTTGGAGACCCGGAAGGGCGCGAGGCCCAGCGCCTGGAACACCGGACCCCGCTGCGCGCGTTCGACGGCGATCTCGAGGGCGGCCCGCTCCGACGGGGCATCCGGCCGCAGCAGCTCATCGGCGGTGGTGCCGAGCGCGAGGGCGATGGTGCGCAGCATCGACAGTCGCGGCTCGCGCTTGCCGTTCTCGATCGCGCTGACCTGCGACGGCGCGCGGTCGATCGCGGTGGCGAGCTGGCCGAGGGTCATCCCGATCGCGGTGCGACGGTCGCGGATGCGTCGGCCGAGCGTGAGGGCATCGACCTCGCCCGCCGAGGTCTCGGGCTCGGTCTCGGCGCGCGCGTGGAGCGCCTCCGTGCCGGTTCGATCCGCGATGACCATGCCTCGATGGTCACACGGGCTCCCCGGCGCCGCAAACGGAAGAACTGCGGAAGTTCTGTAACGACGACGAGGATGCCCCGGGCAGAGGCATCCTCGTCGCCGTTCGTGCCGCGAAGATCGCGGATCGTTCAGGCGAAGTCGAAGACCGGCGGGAAGGCCAGCACGACGATCGCCGCCCATGCGAGGTAGACCGGCAGGTACGACATCTGCCAGCGCTCGACCGCGCCGAACCCGCGACGGCCGCGCACGAAGCCGAGCTGCAGCCACAGCGCCCGGGCGAGGTTCGCCGCGAGGATGAGGTTCAGGCCGAGCGACGCGGTCTTGTTCGCGCTGAAGCCGAACTCGCCGGTGCGACCGATCATCGCGATGAGCACGACGACGTCCACGACGAGCGCGCTCGCGAGCATGAGCACCTGCAGCCGGTCGAACCAGCCGGGCGCCGCGAGCGGGTCGCGCGCCGAGATCGAGTAGACGAGCAGCGCGACCACGACGATGAGCACGAGGTCGAAGGCGATCAGCAGGTCGCGGCTCGCGTCGACGAGGTTCCACTGCACGAGGGCCGCCACGATGAGGGCGAGCATCATGACCGTGACGAGCGGGGTGAAGACCTTGGTGAGCACCGGGGCGATGTTCTCGATCACCCGCTGCTTCGCCTCCACGAGCCACGCCGCCACGAGCACCGCGCCGGCCGCGCCGCACGGCAGCACCCAGTCGAGCACGAACCACGAGACGTCGACGCCGATCGCCGCGAAGACCGCGATGGTGAGGCCGGAAAGCGCCCCGCCGCCGAGCGCGAGGAGCACGAAGTAGACGAACCACTCCCCGCTGAAGCGCACGAAGTCCATCCGGGGCCGCTCGCCGCGCCACTCGCCGCCGCTGTAGGCGAGCCCCGTCACCAGCCACAGTGCGACCGCCGCGTGGATCGAGGCGAGCACCTCGGTGGCGCCCATCGGGTCGAACGGGAACGCGTTCAGCACGACGGCCGCGAGCACGAACGAGCCCGCGACCACGGCGGCCGGCACGAGGGCGAGCCGGCGCTGCCAGGCGAAGTACGCCGCGAGGAACGGCAGCACGAGGAGCACCGCGTTGCGAAGGAAGAACGACGGGTCGCTCGCGAGGTCGAGCCCGGCGAGGGAGGGCGCCTTGATCGCGAGGCCGGCGCCGACGCCGAGTCCGAGCGCCACCGCGAGGCCGGTCGCCCGGCGCGGCCGCGGCGCGGATCCGGTGCCCGCGCTGCCGCCAACGCGCGGGCCGCCGTTCGCCGGCGCGTCGCCCAGCACGAGCTGCTTCCAGAGCCGCTCGGAGTGCTCGCGGGCGTACTCGCGGGCGAGGTCGTCGATGCGGCCGAGCCGCTTCACCGCGACGAGGAACGCCTCGTCGCCCGAGAGGCCGCGGGCCGACAGGTCGTCGACCCGGTCGCGCAGGTGGCCCTCGAGCTCGTCGACATCGGCCTCGGTCACGGCGTCGCGGCGGAGCATCCACGCGCGCCAGGAGCCGATGAGCGCCTCGAGGTCGTCGGTGCCGGGGGTCTGCTGCGTGGCATCCGTCATCGCGCTCACCCCTGTCCGTACGCGAGGCTCGCGCGAGGGCCGCCGTCGGGCGGCCAGACGCGGTTCAGCACGTCGCCGACGATGGTCCACTGCCGGCGCTGCTCGGCGAGCGCGGCGGCGCCCGCCGCGCTCAGCCGGTAGTGCTTCCGCGCGCGGCCCGAGTCGGACTGCCGCCACTCCGACTCGATGTGGCCGAGCCGTTCGAGCCGGTGCAGCAGCGGGTAGAGCATGCCGTCGCTCCACTGCAGCTCGCCGTCCGAGAGGTCGGCGATGCGCTGGAGGATGGCGTACCCGTACGACTCGCCGTCGGCCAGGATGCCGAGCACGACCGGGGTCGCGGCCGCTGCGACGAGGTCTTTGCCGATGCGCATGGCGCCTCCATACCTTGAAGATCTACGTACCTAGAGCTACAAGGTATCACGCCCGTGCTGCGAGCGGTTCAGAGCGCGGGGCGCAGCTCCTCCGCGAAGAAGCGGATGAATCCCTCGGGGTCGGGCCCGTTGTTCATCAGCACCACATGGTCGTAACCCGCCTGCTCGTACTCGCGGATCGCCTCCAGGTGGCGCGCCGCGTCGGGACCGCATGGCATCGCCGCCGAGATGTCCTCCTTGCGCGCGAGCGACGCGGATGCCTCGAAGTTCGCCGGATTCGGCAGCTCGCTCATCACCTTCCAGCCGGTGAGCGACCACCGGGCGGAGGCGAACGCGGCGTCGATGGCCTCCGCTTCGGTCGGCGCCCACGCGAGACCGACCTCGCCGTACCGCGGCCCGGTGCCGCCCGCGGACTCGTATGCCTCGTGCAGCTCGGGTTTCGGCTCGGTGCCGAACATGCCGTCGCCGAGCTCCGCCGCGAGGCGCGCGGCGCTCGGCCCGCCGGCCGCCACCGCGATGGGCGGCAGGATGTCGGGCAGATCGAAGACCCTGGCGTCCTCGAGGTCCAGCCACTCGCCGCGGTACGACTGGTAACCGCCCTCCCAGAGGAGCCGGATGATCTCGATCGCCTCGCGGAGCATCGCCTGCCGGTCCGCCACGGCCGGGAATCCCCGGCCGACGACGTGCTCGTTCAGCCGCTCGCCGCTGCCGAGCCCGAGGGTGAATCGTCCGTCGGAGACCAGCTGCAGGGTCGCGGCGGCCTGCGCGATGATCGCCGGGTGGTACCGCACGGTCGGGCAGGTCACACCGGTCGCGAGCCCGATGCGCTCGGTCTCGGCGGCGATCGCGCCGAGCACCGTCCACGCGAACGGCGAATGCCCCTGCGAGTCCAGCCAGGGATGGTAGTGATCGCTCATCTCGACGAAGTCGAACCCGGCCTCCTCAGCGAGCCGCGCCTGCCGACGGAGCTCCGCGGGGCCGTACCCCTCCGCCGCGAGCTTGTAGCCGTACTGGGTCATGTCACGCCTCCGTTCGTCTCGGAACGTGCACGCTACGCGCGGGCGGTGCCTGCCGTCAGGGCGTTGCGGGCTCCAGCTGGGCGAGGTAGTGCACGTTCGTCATGATGCCGAGCACGGTACCGAACGGATCGACGACGGATGCGGTGACGAACCCCGGCCCGTGCTCGGTGATCGGGGAGAGTTCGGTCGCGCCGAGCGAGACGAGCCGCTCGAGCGAGCCCTCGAGGTCGTCGACGTGCCAGTGGACGATCGCGCCGGCCGGTCCCTCTCCGAGCGTCGCCGGAGCGAACCGGCGGTCGATGAACCCCAGCTCCTGCTGATGGTCGCCGATGCGGAACTCGACGTACGCGGGGCGTCCGTCCGGACCGTCGCGATGGAAGTAGGGCTCGATGCCGAGGACCTCGGCGTACCACGCGGCCGCCGCGGCCGGGTCGTCGACATAGCAGTTCGCGGTGGCGATGCCTCGCAGCATGGGGATCTCCTTCAGTCGGGGCGACCGGTCGTCACCCGATGCATCCATGGTCGAACGCAGAAGTGCTCACGTTCTGACTACTTTTCGGAGGAGAATCGGGAGATGCGCGCCGACCGACTCGTGGCCACCCTGCTGCTCATGCAGGCGCGGGGTCGCGTCACCGCGCGGGAGCTCGCCGCGGAGCTCGAGATCTCGGTCGCGACCGCTCGGCGCGACCTCGAGGCCCTCTCGGGCGCGGGCGTCCCCGTGTACCCGCAGCCCGGCCGCGGCGGCGGCTGGTCGCTGCTCGGGGGCGGGCGCACCGACCTCAGCGGGTTCACCGCCGCCGAGGCGCGCTCGCTGTTCCTGCTCCTCGGGCCGCGCGCCGGCGACAGTCCGGAGGGTCGCTCGGTCCTGCGCAAAGTGCTCCGTGCGCTGCCCGCGACGTTCCGCGCCGATGCCGAGGCGGCGGCCGGCGCGGTGATCGCGGAAGCGGGCGGATGGGCGAGGCGGCTCGACGTCACGACCGCCACCGCCACCGCCACCGTCGGCGCCGGCGACGGTGCGGCGGGTGCGGCCGGTGCCCGGTCCCTGGCCGTCGTCCAGGCAGCCGTCGTCGAGCGTCGGGTCATCCGGTTCGGCTACCGGGCGTGGGGGTCGGAGTCCGACCGCGAGCGCGTCGTGCGACCGCTCGGACTCGTGGACCACGGCGGCACCTGGTACCTCGTGGCCGACGTGGCACGGGCCGACGGCGCCGACCTGCCGGGCGACGCGGTCGCAGCGCGCCGCACGTACCGCCTCGACCGGATGCAGGACGTCGAGCCGCTCGAGGAGACCTTCGAGCCGCCCGACGCGTTCTCGCTCGAGCAGGCCTGGGCCGAGGCATCCGCCGGCATCGCCGAGGCGCGTTCGCGCGCGCGGGCCGTCGTGCTCGTCGACCCCGCCTCGGCGGACGAAGTCCGGGGCTGGCTCGGCGACGCCGAACTGGACGGAACGGCGGACGACGGGCGGGTGCGGGTGATCGCCCGGGCGCCGGCCGAAGCCGTGCTCGCCACGAAGCTCGCGGCGTGGGCCGCCGTGGCCGAGGTGGTCGAACCCGACTCGCTCCGGGCGCGCCTCGCCGAGCTGGGGGAGGCGCTCGCAGCCCGCTACGGAACCTCGCGCGGCTGATCGGCGCACGAAGCCCGGCCGGCCGGTGCGCCGGGTCGGGAATCTTCCGTGCCGCAGAAGAACCCGGGAAGTTCACCCCCTCGGATCGTCGTCGACCCCACCGGAGCGCCCGCAGGCTGAATGCACACCGCCCCGGACGCGGTCTCGCATCCGGGCCACGACGACACGAGGGAGCTTCGACGATGAGCACCACCCGCCCCGGCGACCAGACCCAGACCGCTGCCGAACTGCAGCTCGAGTGGGATGCCGACCCGCGTTGGGAGGGCGTCCGCCGCGACTACACCGCCGAGGACGTCATCGCCCTCCGCGGACCCGTCCGGGAGGAGCGCACGCTCGCCCGCCGCGGCGCCGAGCGGCTCTGGGAGCAGATCCAGCGCAACACCGGCACCGCGTTCGAGCGCATGGAGGACCCGGAGTGGTCGGCCGCGCTCGGTGCGCTGACCGGCAACCAGGCCGTGCAGCAGGTGCGCGCGGGTCTCAAGGCCATCTACCTCTCCGGCTGGCAGGTCGCCGCCGACGCGAATCTCAGCGGGCAGACCTACCCCGACCAGTCGCTCTACCCCGCGAACTCGGTCCCCGCGGTCGTGCGCCGTATCAACAACGCGCTCCTGCGCGCCGGCCAGATCGAGACGGATGCCTCGCAGCCCGGTGCGTCCTCCGTCCACGGCGGCGACTGGATGGCGCCGATCGTCGCCGACGCGGAGGCCGGGTTCGGCGGGCCGCTGAACGCGTACGAGCTCATGCACCAGATGATCGAGGCGGGAGCCGCGGGCGTGCACTGGGAGGATCAGCTCGCGAGCGAGAAGAAGTGCGGGCACATGGGCGGCAAGGTGCTGATCCCGACGAGCCAGCACATCCGCACGATCAACGCGGCGCGTCTCGCGGCCGACGTCGCCGGCGTGCCGAGCATCATCATCGCCCGCACCGACGCGCTCGCCGCGACGCTGCTCACGAGCGACCACGACGAGCGCGACCGGCCCTTCGTCACGGGCGAGCGCACCGCCGAGGGCTTCTACGAGGTGCGGAACGGCATCGAGCCGGTCATCGCGCGCGGCCTCGCGTACGCCGAGTACGCCGACCTGCTCTGGGTCGAGTCCGCCGAGCCCGACCTCGACCTGGCGCGCCGCTTCGCCGAGGCGGTGCACGAGAAGTTCCCGGGCAAGCGGCTCGCCTACAACTGCTCCCCGTCGTTCAACTGGAAGCGTCACCTCGACGACGACCAGATCGCGAAGTTCCAGCGCGAGCTCGCGGCCATGGGCTACGCGTTCCAGTTCATCACCCTCGCGGGCTTCCACTCCCTGAACCACGGCATGTTCACGCTCGCGAAGGACTACTCCGAGCGCCACATGTCGGCCTACGTCGAGCTCCAGGAGGCGGAATTCGCCTCGGAGACCTCCGGCTACACGGCCACGCGCCACCAGCGCGAGGTCGGCACCGGGTACTTCGACCGCATCGCCACGGCCCTGAACCCCTCCAGCGCCACGCTCGCCCTCGTCGGATCGACCGAGGAAGACCAGTTCAGCCATTGACCCGTCGGGTCCACCACGCAGAGGACGAAGACCATGACCATCACGATCGACCGCACCGACTCCGAGACGACCGCGCCCGCGACCGGCGCGACCACCGCCCGCCCGCCCGCCCCGCGCCCCTTCGAGGCGCACGAGCCCCGGATCGAGGTCGTCGCGCCGCTCGGCGAGCGCGACGCAGAGATCCTCACGCCCGACGCGCTGGCCTTCCTCGCCGAGCTTCACGACCGGTTCGCCGGCACGAGGCACGACCTGCTCGCCGCACGCCTGCAGACGCGGGTCGACGCGGCGAACGGCCGTGACCCGCACTTCCTGCCCGAGACCGCGCACCTCCGGGCGGACCGCTCCTGGCGGGTCGCCGGCGCGGGCCCGGGCCTCGAAGACCGCCGGGTCGAGATCACCGGCCCCACCGATCGGAAGATGGCGATCAACGCGCTGAACTCCGACGCGAAGGTCTGGCTCGCCGATCAGGAGGATGCCACGAGCCCGACCTGGCGCAACGTCGTCGAGGGGCAGCTGAGCCTGTTCGACGCGCTCCGAGGCAGGCTCGAGTACACGAGTCCCGACGGGCGCGCCTATCGGGTCGAGCGGGAGCTCGCCGAGACGCCGACGATCGTCTTCCGTCCGCGCGGCTGGCACCTGACCGAGAAGCACCTTCGGTTCCATGACCGGGCGGGGCGCGCCCTCCAGGCGTCAGGGTCGCTCGTCGACTTCGGGCTGTACTTCTTCCACAACGCGCGCCGGCTGGTCGAGCTCGGCCGCGGGCCGTACTTCTACCTGCCGAAGCTGGAGTCGCACCGCGAGGCGAAGCTGTGGAACGACATCTTCGTGTTCGCGCAGGAGGCGGTGGGGCTGCCGCGCGGCACGGTCCGGGCGACGGTGCTCATCGAGACGATCCAGGCCGCCTTCCAGATGGAGGAGATCCTCTACGAGCTGCGCGAGCACTGCGCCGGGCTGAACGCCGGCCGGTGGGACTACATCTTCTCGATCGTGAAGACGTTCCGTTCCCGCGGCCGCCGCTGGGTGCTGCCCGACCGGAAGCAGATCACCATGACGGTGCCGTTCATGCGGGCGTACACCGAACTGCTCGTCGCGACCTGCCACCAGCGCGGTGCGTATGCCATCGGCGGCATGAGTGCGTTCATCCCGAACCGGCGTGACCCCGAGGTGACCGAGCGCGCGCTCGCCGCCGTCGCCGCGGACAAGCGCCGTGAGGCGACCGACGGGTTCGACGGCACCTGGGTCGCGCACCCCGACCTCATCCCGACGGCGCGCGCGGAGTTCGACCGGGTGCTCGGCGAGCGGCCGAACCAGCTGCACCGGCTCCGCGAGGACGTCGCCGTGACCGCGGCCCAGCTCCTCGACATCCCGTCGACGGGCGGCGAGGTGACCGAGGCGGGCGTGCAGGAGAACATCTCGATCGCGATCCGCTACCTCGAGTCGTGGCTGCGGGGCACCGGTGCCGCGGCACTCGACAACCTGATGGAGGACGCCGCGACCGCGGAGATCGCCCGTTCGCAGGTGTGGCAGTGGCTTCACGACAACACCGTCACGGCGGAGGGTACGCGCATCGACCAGACGTCGATCGTCCGGCTGATGGCGGCGGCCGTGGCGGGGCTGCCCCGGTTCGAGGGCGACCGCTTCGACGACGCCATCTCGGTGTTCCGCACGGTGGCGCTCGAGCCGGAGTTCCCCACCTTCCTCACGGTGGGGGCGTACGCCAGGTTCCTGTAGCCAGGCGACGGCGGATGCCGCGGCGATGGGTCGCGGCATCCGCCTCAGCGCATCGGCCGGGTCAGCGAAGCGGCACCCGCACGTCGCTGCCGCCCTCGGGCGTCAGCCGGGCGTTCATCTTCACCAGCGACGGCGTGGGCACGAACCCGCCGGCGAACAGCGCCTCGCCCTGCCGGAACCACGGCGACCGCTGGAGCAGCGCCTCGGGGGCGTAGCCGAAGTACGTGCCGAGCTCGGCGAGGTCGAGCGGTGAGGTCATCTTCATGAGCGCCAGGTTGTCGCACTGACTGATGATGCCGGGATGCACCTTCGACGGGCGCTGCGTGGACAGCAGCAGCCACAGCCCGAACTTCCGCCCCTCCGCGGCGATCTGCACGAGGC
Organism: Agromyces sp. G08B096; assembly: GCF_040267705.1. Taxonomy (NCBI): domain Bacteria; kingdom Bacillati; phylum Actinomycetota; class Actinomycetes; order Micrococcales; family Microbacteriaceae; genus Agromyces; species Agromyces sp. G08B096. Next base: position 3,035,533 of record NZ_CP158374.1, on the reverse strand, counting down.
GTTCCCGCACCGCGATCGCGATGGGGGAGTCGAGCGCGGGGGAGCAGAGGTTGTGCGCCTCGTCGATGACGAGGAGCACCGGTCGGCGCTCCTCGCGGCGCAGCCACAGGTCGTCGAGGAGCGCGAGCGCGATGACCAGCTGCTGCTCGGGCGTGGAGAACCCGCCAAGGTCGAGCACGGTCGCATCGGGTCGCTCTCCGACGACCTCGGTGACGGCGCGATCCTCGCCCGCCCAGACCTCCCACTCGAGCAGGCCGAGGTTCTCGATGCGCTGTGCGAGCGGGTGCGGGCCGTCGCCGCGCATGCGGTTCAGCGCCGGCAGCAGCTCGTCGAGCTCCCCGGCCCGCATGACCGCCTCGTCGAGGTGGACGAGCGCGTTGTACTCCTCGCGGTCCGCCACCGGGTCGAGCCGCAGCACCGCGGCCTTCGAGGCGAGCGGCATCCCGAGGAACCGAGCCCGCAGCGGCGCGGCCGGGTCGCGCGGGCGGAGCACCCGGATGTCGCGGCCGGCGAGCGCCTCCGCCGTCGGACCCGCCGCGCCGGACGCGAGTTCGCCGAGCCGCACGAAGTCGGAGTTCGGGTCGAACACGACGACGGGCAGCGCGGTGTGCGCGATGAGCTGCTCGAGCACGACCCCGAGCGCGTACGTCTTGCCCGAGCCGCTCTGCCCGCACCAGAACGTGTGCCGGTTGAAGCGGGTCGGCAGCAGGCGTGCGGCGCCGCCCGGTGCCGTCAGCGCCGTGCCGACCTCGAGCAGCGCACCGGTCGTGCGGTGCAGCACTTCGACGGTCGCCTCGTCGACCGCGGCGACCGCGGCCGATTCGAACGGATGACTCGAGCGCACGTCGAGCCGGGCGTCGCCGGGGTCGCCCAGTTCGCCGAGCAGACGCCCGCGCAGCGCGGGCGCCGCGCCGTCGGTGAGCGCTTCGACGACCGCGAGCTGGCGGCCGCCGTCGTCGGAGAGCACGACGAGCGCTCCCGCGACGAGGCCCGTGCCCGAGGCATCCGCGATGCTGAAGGATCTGCCGTCGTCGCTGCGGGCGACGACCCCCCTGATGGCGTCCATGGGGCGATCCTCGCACCGGCGGGCACCGCTCTGGAAGAATCGGCCTTCGTGTCCGACCTGCTGATCCGTGCCGCCGACCCGGCGGACGTGCCCGCGCTCGCCGATCTCGCGGCCGAGACGTTCCCGCTCGCGTGCCCGCCGCACACGACGCCGGAGGCGGTGGCCGACTTCATCGCGCGCACCTTCCAGCCTGCGCACTTCGAGGGCTACCTCGCCGACCCCGATCGCGCCGTGCTCGTCGCCGTCGACGCCGAGGGCACGCTCGTCGGGTACGCGATGCTCGTCTCCGGGGAGCCCGCCGACGCCGACGCCGCGGCGGCGGTGACCGCGCGGCCGGCCATCGAGCTCAGCAAGTTCTACACGCGGCGAGCGACGCACGGCGCCGGCGTGGCCGCGCCGCTCATGACGGCCGCCCTCGACGTCGCCGCGGCGACCGGGGCCGCGGTCTGCTGGCTCGGCGTCAACGAGGAGAACGAGCGCGCGATCCGCTTCTACCGCAAGCGCGGCTTCGAGGTCGTCGGCCGCAAGCACTTCACCGTGGGCGACCGCGTCGAGGACGACTTCGTGCTGGAGCGGCCGCTCGCCTGATCGGGCCCCCATGACGCGGTCGGGACGGAGCTCGACCGCGACTCGGAGGGAGTTCTCCGCCCGGTTATACTTGCCCGCGAGCACGTCGGGTCCGGTCAGCCCCGGCTGAACGGGGAGGACCAGATCGTGGCGAGACGGATGACGGCGACGCCGCCCGTGCTCGCCGGCTACGCCTACGTGCGGCCGCTCGGCGCCGGCGGCTTCGCCGATGTCTTCCTCTACGAGCAGGACATGCCCCGCCGCCTCGCCGCCGTGAAGGTGCTGCTCGCCGACGCGCTCGACCCCGAGGTGCGGCGCGCGTTCAACGCCGAGGCGGATGTCTCGGCCCGGCTCTCGGCGCATCCGGCCATCGTCACCATCTACCAGGCATCGGTCTCGGCCGACGGCCGGCCGTACCTCGCCATGGAGTACTGCCCCGACACCATGGGCGCGCGCGCGAAGCGGCAGCCGCTGTCGCTGCCCGAGGCGCTCGACACCGGGGTGCGCCTCGCGGGAGCCCTCGAGACGGCGCACCGCTCGGGCCTCCTCCACCGCGACATCAAGCCCTCGAACGTGCTCGTCAACGCGCTCGGCGCCCCCGTGCTCGCCGACTTCGGCATCGCCGCGGCCCGGGCCGCGGAAGCCGGCGAGGCGGAGGTCTTCGCCATGAGCGTGCCGTGGAGCGCGCCCGAGGTGCTGAAGGAAGAGGTGTCGGGCTCGGTCGCCGCCGAGGTGTGGAGCCTCGGCGCGACGCTCTACACCCTGCTCGCCGGGCGCAGCCCCTTCGAGGTCGCCGACCGGTCGCGGAACACGCGCGAGCAGCTCACCCGCCGCATCGTCAAGGCGGGGTACACGCCCCTGCCCATCCCCGGCATGCCGGCCCAGGTCGACCAGCTCCTGTCGACCGCGATGGCGCGCGACCCGCAGAAGCGCTACCCGAGCATGGCCGCGTTCGCCGAGCGGCTCCGCCAGGTGCAGGCAGAGCTCGGCCTCCCGCCGACGCCGTTCGAGGTCATCTCGCCCGAGTGGGCCGGCGCGGCCCCCGTGCGCTTCTCCGACTCCTCGTTCCGCGGGCCCGTCGTCACCACCGTGCAGCCCGACTCCCGGCGGGCGACCCGGCTCTCCAAGCGCATCGAGCCCGGCAGCACCGACCGCGACGGCCTGCCGGTCGCCGCGAGCCGCCGGAGCCTCGGCGGCGTGGCCGCCGGTCTCATCGGCGCCGGCGTCGCGGTCACGCTCGTCGTCGGCGGGTTCATCGTGGCCCGCGTGCTCGGGGTCATCTGATGCGAGCCGCCGCCGAGCGCTCCGCCCGACGGCGCGCCCCGATCATCGCCGCGGTCGCCGGGATCGCCGCGGTCGGCGTGGTCGCCACGCTCGCCGTCGTCGCGACGGGGTACGAGTCGCAGGAGGTGCCCCGGCTCGAGTCATCCGTCTGGGTCACCCGCGACGACGGACGCTACGCCCGCGTCAACACGGAGCTCGCCGAGCTCGACACCGTGCGGTCGGTCGACGACCCCACCACCGTGGTGCAGTCCGGCGCCGCCGGGGTCGTGTACTCGGGCGGCCTTCGGCAGCGGTGGGCCCTCGACCCCGCGGCCCCGCTCGATCTCGTGGGCGGGCAGAGCGGCGAGGCGGATGCCGGGGCCGAGGCCGGCACGGGCGGCGGGGCATCCGTGGCGCCCGTCTCGGACGCCGGGCCCGCCGCCGTGGCCGACCCGACGCCCGCCGGCACGCGCGAGGTCAGCGCGGCCGGACGCTACGTCGTCTACCGGACCGACACGGGCCGGATCTTCCTCGGCGGGTTGGATGCCCCCGGCGCCGCGCCCATCGACCCCCTCGCGACCGAGGCGGAGGAGGGCGAGGAGCCCGTCGTCTACACCGCGGCGGCCGTCGGCGTCTCGCCCGACGGCGACCTCGCCGCCTACTCGGCGACTGAGGGAGCGGTGCGCCGCTTCGACGCGACGAGCCTCGAATCGGGCACGCCCGAGGAGCTCGAGGACCCGCCCGCGGCAGACGCCGAGCTCGACCTCGCCATGGCCGGCTCGAACTGGGTGCTGCTCGACGCGGCCGGCGGTCGCGCCTGGGTCGCCGGCCGTGCGGAGCCCGTCGAGGTCGACGTGGAGGCCGATGCGGTGCTGCAGGAAGGCGCCGCCGGCGGCGACGTCGTGTACACCGCCGACTCCGCGGGGCTGGTCGCGATCCCGGTCGACGGGTCGGCGCCCGAGCGGGTGCTCGAGGCCGACGGCGTCCCGGCCGCGCCCGTCGTGGTCGGCGAGGAGGCGCTCGCCGCCTGGGTCGGCCAGGGCGGCGGCACCGCGTGGAGCTCGGTGAGCGGCGAGCACGCGCTCGAGGTGCCGCAGGAGACCCTCGAGCAGGCCGCGCAGATCACGCCCGTGATCCGTTCCAACGGCGACCGCGCCGTCCTCAACGAGCCCGCCACCGGTCTCGTCTGGACCCTGCCCGACGGGCGGCTCGTCCCGCTCGAGCAGTGGTCGGTCGACGACGACACCGAAGAGCGCGAGGGCACGACCGTCGTCGAGGATGTCGCGGAGCAGCGCCCGCCCGTCGCCGTCGCGGACTCGTTCGGGGTGCGAGCGGGCGAACTGGTGAGCCTGCCGGTGCTGCTGAACGACCACGACCCGAACCGCTCCGACGTCCTCACCATCGCCGCCGACCAGGTCACGGGTCTGGACGTCGAGGGGTTCGGCGAGGTCGCCGTCGTCTCCAACGGGCAGGCGTTCGCCGTCCGGGTGGCCGCGACGTCGGGCACCGCGCGGTTCAGCTACGCCGTGACCGACGGGCAGCAGGCGTCGCCGCCGGTGACCGTCACGCTCACCGTCGTGCCCGACGACCAGAACTCCGCGCCCGCCTGGTGCGGCGTCGACGCGTGCACGCAGCACTGGCCGTCGCCCGAGATCCTGCCGGGCGGCACCCTGCTCGTCCCGGTCCTCGACGGCTGGGTCGACCCCGAGGGCGACGCCTTCGTGCTCGCCGACGCCCGCGCCGACGACTCGGCCGCACCCGTCACGGTCGTGCCGCGAGCCGACGGGCGTCTCGCCGTGCGCCACACCGACCCCAACGCGGCGGACGGCGAGATCGGCATCACGCTCACGGTGGTCGACGCCCGCGGCGCCACCGCCGAGCGTGCGCTGGTCGTCCGCGCCTCCGGCCGGCCCGCGATCACCGCCGACCGCATCGCGGTCGCCGCCGCAGTCGGGGAGACCGTCTCGGTCGACGTCGCCGAGCACGTGGTCGGCGGTTCCGGCTCGTTCCAGCTCGTCGACGCCGTCGCGTCGGGGGCTGCGGCGGGGCTCGCCGTCACGCCGAATGCCTCGTCGGGGCAGGTCGAGCTGAGCGCCACGGAGCCCGGCGAGTACGTCGTCGGGTACACCGTGGCCGACACGGTCTCGCAGGCCGAGCAGTCCGCGACGATCCGGCTGTCGGTGGTGCCCGGGGGCCGCCCGCTCGCGATCGCCCCCATGACGGCGTACGTGCGCCCCGGCGAGGACACCACCATCGACGTGTTCGGCGCCGTCCAGAACGCCACCGGGCGCGTGCTGCTTGTGTCCGGAGCGCGCAGCTCGAGCCCCGAGCTCACGGTCGGCGTCGTGGCGAGCTCGCATGTCCGACTCGGGGTGATGGGCGGCACGGCCGTCGGTCGGGCCCTCGTGGGCCGCGCCGACGTGACCGTCACCGACGGGTCGGGACAGGCCGTCACGGGCGTCGTCTCGGTGTTCCTGGCCGCCGACGCCGGCGACGACGCGCCCATCGCGCTGCCCGACAGCGTGACCGTGCGCGCCGGCGGCCTCGCGACCATCCCGGTGCTCGCGAACGACGTCAGCCCGCGCGGGGCGCGGCTGGTCGTGCAGCACGAGGTGCAGGGCTCGGGTGCGAAGGGCGAGCTCGCCTTCACCTCGGGCGACACCGTGCGCTACGTGGCGCCCGACTCGCCCGGCACCTACCGGCTGCGCTACGCGGTCGCGATGGAGAGCCACCCCGATCGCCTCGACTACGCCGACATCGCCGTGACCGTGCTGCCCGGCGGTGCGAACCGCCCGCCGCGTCCGCCCGTGCTGAGCGCCCGGGTGCTGAGCGGCCAGACCGTCGAGATCCCGGTGCCCGACTACGGCGTCGACCCCGACGGCGACCGCGTCGTCCTCGCGGGCGTCGAGCAGCCCGGCGCCGGCCTCGGCACGGCATCGGTGGCCGCCGAGGGCGACACCGTGGTGTACCACGCCCCGGCCGACGGCGTCGACGGCGGACAGCTCTCATTCGCGTACACCGTCCGCGACCCCGAAGGCGCCGAGAGCGTCGGGGTCATCCGGGTGGGCGTGCTCGCGGCGGAGCTCGCGGACGCGGCGCCCGTGACCTTCAGCGACTACGCGCGGGCCACGCGCGGCGCGCAGGCGCCGGTGCAGCTCACGCCGCTCGCGAACGACCGCGACCCGGCGCTCGGCCGCCTCGAGCTCGTGTCGGTGGAGCCGAACGCGCCGGCGGGCACCGCCGAATACGACCGGCTCGCGGCACTCGTCGACGACGCGGCGCTCGGCGACGGCGTGGTCGCGCTTCGGGCCGGGGATGTCGCGGGCACGAACTCGTACGTCTACACCGTGCGCTCCGCGCGGACGTCGTCGACGGCGCAGGGGCTCATCGTCCTCGCCGTGGGGGAGTCGGCGGCGGTCGATCATCCCGTGGTCGCCGATACGGTCGTCACGGCGCGCACGCGGACGGAGTTCGAGGCGAAGGGCCTCGACGTGGTCACCGGCCGGGTGCGCTGGGCCACCGGCGACATCCGCGGCCTGACGCTCGCGATCTGGGGCGACGCCGCGGAGCGCTACCGGGTCGACGGCTGGAAGGTGTCGGGCGAGCTGCCGCGCAACGGCGAGCTCGTGCCGTTCGAGCTGTCGGGCGACGACGCCGCGGGCAACCCGGTGGTCGCGTACGGGCTGCTCCGCATCCCCGCCTTCGACGACATGCCGGTGCAGCTGCGCGCCGACATCGACCCCATCCAGGTGAAGGAGGAGCGCTCGGCCGCCTTCGACCTGCGCAAGCTCGTCGATCTGCCGGCGGGCGACGACATCCGCCTCGACGCCGGCCCGTTCGCGACGCAGCGCGAGGCCGCGACGTGCCGGCCGACCGGCGCCCGCGAGGCGACCTATGACGCCGGCCGTGAAGCGCCGTGGTCGGACTCCTGCCTCGTGCCGCTGCGGATCGACGGACAGTCGCGCTGGTCGTACGTCGTCGTGCCGGTCGAGATCGAGCCGAAGGACCCGCAGGCGATCCTCACCGCGATCTCCCGCACCGTGCCGCCCGGGGCATCCGAGCGCGTCGACCTGTACCGCGACCTCACCACCTGGGAGGGCGGGCGCGAGGGCGACCGGTCGAGGCTCGACTACCGCGTCGACTACGGCGGTTCGGCGTTCACGATGACCCGGGCGGGCGAGGAGGTCGTCTTCGAGGCGCGCGCGGACGCGCAGCCCGGCACCCGCGAGACGGCGACCGTGACCGTGCCCGGCTTCGGCGGCATCACCGCGACCATCACCGTCGTCGTCGGCATCGCGCCGCCCGACGCGCCCCGCGGCGCGACGCTCACCCGCGAGTGCACGGTGAGCGCCGGCTCCTGCACGATCGAGGTCGTCGGCGTCTCCGGCGAGTACGACCCGTTCGCGGGCAAGCAGGGCGCCGGGCTCACGCTCACCGGGGTCGGCTCCGGCGGCGGGGTCGTCTGCGACGTGGCATCCGTGCAGTCGGCGGGCCGCACCGCCGTGGTCGCGACCTTCCCGGGCGGCCAGTCGGCGTTCGGCGGGCAGTGCGCCGTGCCGTTCACCGTGGCCGACGCGCAGGGACGCACGGGCACCGGCAGCCTGACCATCGACGTGCTCGGGTATCCGCAGCGGCCGGGCAGCATCACGACGTCGCGGTACACCGGCGACTCGGTCACGCTCGACGTCACGCTCGGCGACGCGCTGAAGGCGCACCCGCCCCTGACCGGGGTCGTCATCCAGCAGGACGGCCGACCCGCCGGCGCGAACTGCGCGCCGTCGCTCGCGGGCGTCTACTCCTGCGTGGTCGGCGGCCTCCTGAACGGCGAGAAGCACCAGTTCACGGCGCGGGCCGTGAACTCCGTCGGCGAGTCACTCGAGACCTCGGCCGAGACGTCGTGGGCGTACCAGGCGCCGCAGGTCGAGGTGGCCGAGGCCACGGCCGTGTACGTCGAGGGGCAGACCACGCAGAGCAACGCGGTCGTCGATCTGACGCTCCGCGGCACGGGCGACACGCAGGCATTCCGCCTCGCCGAGCGCAACCAGACCATCCAGGCGCCGGGCGGCCAGGCGTCGCTGCGATTGGATGTCCCGCCCGGCAGCTTCCTCGTCACGGTGGTGCCGGTGAGCCGGTTCGAGCCGCCGATCGACGGCAGTTCCGACGGGGCGTCGAAGGTGGCGAGCACGACCGCTGCGGGTGCCCCGACGATCGACGGCATCAGCGCGGGCCCGGCGTCGAACACGTCGATCGTGGTGTCTGGCGGTGCGGTGGGCGCGAACCACAGCGCGAAGCCCATCGAGGTCCGGTACATCGCGTGGCGGGGCGGCGGCGAGCCGCGCTGCTCCGTCGGCCCGACCGGCGGCGGCCTGCAGGTCGACGGCGGCGAGGTCGTCTCGACGAGCTCGACGATCTCGGGGCTGCAGCAGTACAAGCGGTACGCGGTGAAGGCCTGCGGCTCCAACGGGTTCGGCGTGGTGAGCTCGAACATCGCAGAGACGCGCACGTTCGTCGACGCGCCGCCGCCGAACGGCGGGCTGTCGTACTCGGTCGCCACGTCGCCCACGCGCGACGGGAACGTGTACCGCTACGGCCTGCAGTCGGCGCCGCAGCCGACCGGGCTGCCCGAGGGCTTCGCGCCGCAGTTCTACCTGTACGGCCAGTGGCGCGGCGACTTCGTGCTGTCCGACGAGAGCGCGCCGGTCGGCGTCAAGGCGAGGGGCTGCTCCACCGACTGGTGGTCGAACGACTGCACGGGCGAGGCCGCGGTGAGCGCGGCGACGGCGCCGACGACCGTGACCGTGACCTTCCCCGCCGAGTGCCGCCCGGCGGCGAAGGCCGAAGACGTGACGGTGACGCAGGCCGCGCGTGGCGCCGCGACCGTCGCCGTGGTGACCGGCACCGACGGTGTCGAGCGCTACACGGTGACCTTCGGCGGTGCCTACGCCGCGCTCGCCCCGATCGAGGTGCCCACCGAGAAGTGCGCCGGCCCGCCCCCGGGTGAAGGTGGCGGGGAGACCGACACCGGCGGCACCGGGACGACGCCATGACCGCCACGACCGTCCGCTCCTCGAGCCGGATCGTCGGCTCCAGCACCGCCACCGCCTCCGCCTCCGCCTCCGCCTCCGCCTCCGCCTCCCAGCCCGACCGAACCGACTCCGTGAAGGACCACCCATGACGCTCGCTCCCGCGCAGACCGCCTGGTTCGCCGAGACCTTCTCGCTCATCGCCGACAACGTCGAGCAGGCGGTGCTCGGCAAGCGCCACGTCGTCGAGCTCGTCCTCGCGACCGCCGTCGCCGGCGGCCACGTGCTGCTCGAGGACTTCCCCGGCACGGGCAAGACCGCGCTCGCGCGCGCGATCGCGCAGACGATCGCCGGCACGAACTCGCGCATCCAGTTCACGCCCGACCTGCTGCCGGGCGACGTCACCGGCATCACGGTGTACGACCAGAAGCGCGGCGAGTTCGAGTTCCACTCGGGCCCGGTGTTCGCGAACATCGTGCTCGCCGACGAGATCAACCGGGCGAGCCCGAAGACCCAGTCCTCGCTGCTCGAGGTGATGGAGGAGGGGCAGGTCACGGTCGACGGCGTGACCCGGAAGGTCGGCGACCCGTTCCTCGTGATCGCCACGCAGAACCCGATCGAGCAGGGCGGCACGTACCGTCTCCCCGAGGCGCAGCTCGACCGGTTCATGATCAAGACCTCCGTCGGCTACCCCGACGAGGCGGCGACGCTGCGCATCCTCCAGGGTGTCGCGAACCCGCGACGCGACCTCTCCGCCGTCGCCTCCACCGACACGATCGTCGCGATGACCGATCTCGCGCGCGGCGTCTACGTGAACCCGCTCGTCTCGGACTACGTCATGCGGCTCGTCGACGCCACGCGGCGCGCGTCGGAGGTGCGGCTCGGCGTCAGCGTCCGCGGCGCGATCGCCCTGTCGCGCCTGGCGATGGCGTGGGCGGCGGCGCACGGTCGCGCCTACGCGACCCCCGACGACGTGCGTGAGCTCGCGGTGCCGGCGCTCGCCCACCGCCTCGTGCTCGAACCCGAGGCCGAGTTCGACGGAGTGACCGCCGTGGCCGTCATCGGCCAGATCCTCCTCGACGTCGCAGCCCCGCGGGAGAACGGCGCGGCGTGACCCCTCCCACCCAGTCGCGGCAGGGCCGCAGCACGGGGCGCACCGGCACCGCCGGGCGCTCCGGCGGCCTGCCGCGCTCGGCCGGCGTGACGCGCACGAGCGGCCTCGGCCGCACGAGCACGTCGACCCGCACCGGCACGTTCACGCGGACGGGCACCGTCACGCGTCGTGCAGGCGGGCCGAGCGGCGTCGCGGGCGCCTGGCTCGGGGCGCGCGCGAGTGCCCGGCGCGCCGGCCGCGCCCTCCGCTCCGGTGCGGCGCGTGCGCGCGAGACCGTCTCGGCCGCCGGTGCGGTGCTCATCGCCGTGGCCGTCGTCGGCTCCGCCGCCGGGCTCGCCTTCGGCTGGGTGGAAGCGTGGACGGCCGCCGCCGTCGCCGCCGTGCTGCTGCTGCTCGCCCTGCCGTTCCTCGCGGGCGAGCACGACTACCGGCTCGAGCTGAACCTCGATCGCGACCGAGTCGTCGCGGGCTCCGAGGTCGGCGGCCGGCTCGAGCTCGTGAACGCCGGGCGACGCACGTCCCTCCCCGGCGTCGTCGACCTCCCCGTGGGTGCGGGGCTCGTCGAGGTGCACGTGCCCCTGCTGCGGCCGGGCGCCCAGCACGCCGAGGACCTCACGATCGGCGCCGAGCGGCGCGGCGTCATCGACGTCGGCCCCATGACCGTGAGCCGCGGCGACCCGCTCGGCATCCTCCGCCGCGAACAGGCGTGGCCCGAGGTGCAGCGGGTGTACGTGCATCCGGTCACCGTCGCGATCCCCAGCACGAGCGCCGGGCTCATCCGCGACCTCGAGGGCACCCCGACCGGCACGCTCGTGGACGCCGATCTCTCCTTCCACGCGATCCGCGAGTACGTGCACGGCGACTCGCAGCGCCACGTGCACTGGAAGGCGACCGCGAAGACCGGCACCCTCATGGTGCGCCAGTACGAGGAGTCCAGGCACGCCCGCTTCGCCCTCCTGCTCGACCTCGCCGAGGAGGAGTACGAGAGCGAGGACGAGTTCGAGATGGCGGTGAGCGCGGCGGCATCCGTCGGCCTTCAGGCCGTGCGCGAGGGCCGCGACGTGTTCGCCGCCGTCGGCGGCGAGGTGCCGGAGGCGGCCGGGGCGGTGCAGTCGATCCGCACGCTGCCGACGACCACGCCCCGGGTGCTGCTCGACGGCATGTCGGCGATCGACGCCGGCGAGCGGATCACGAGGCTCGAGGCATCCGCGGCGCTCGCGGCGCAGACGTTCGCCGACCTCTCGATCGTGTTCCTCGTGACGGGCTCGCGGATGCCGCTGCAGCGCATCCGGCAGGCCGCCGTGGCGCTGCCGGGCGGCATCGCCGTCGTCGCAGTGCGCTGCGAGCCGGCCGCCGAGCCGACGGTGCGCACCACCCGCGAGGCGACCGTGATCACCATCGGGGCGCTCGGCGACCTGCCCCGGCTCCTCGCGCGCGGGGTGATCTCGTGAACTCCGACCGTCGTCTCCCGCGCCGGGACCGGTCCGCCCGGTCGAAGCGCGCCGCAGCGCTCGCCGCGCGCAGGGAGCGCGATCGTCCGCAGGAGCTCGTCGGGCTCGGCTACCTCGTGGTCGGCACCGTGATCGCCGTGCTCGCCGCGTGGCCCGTCCACGAGACCCTGCGGCTGCTGCTCGTCGCCGCGGCCGGGCTCGTGGTCGGCGTCGGCGCGGCGGTGCTCGCCCGTCGCCTCGCCCGCGGCGGCGTCGCGCGTGCCGCCCTCGCCGCCGGCCTGGCGCTCGCCGGGTACGTCGTGATCGTGGTGCCGGTGTCGATCCCGTCGGCGCTCCGGTCGGTGCCCGACGCGGTGCGCGGACTCCGCGACGGCATCGTCGGCATCGTCGTCGGCTGGAAGCAGCTGCTCACCCTCGACCTTCCGCTCGGCGAGTACCAGGCCGTCCTCGTGCCGTTCACCGTGGTCGTGGTGGCCGGCGCCACCGCCGCGGCGATGCTCGTGCTCCGCGGCGGCCGGTCGGCGCCGTGGGCGGTGCTGCCCGTGCTCGCGATGAGCGCGTTCGGGCTGGCGTTCGGGGCGAGCTCGACGAGTGCGCCGATCATGGTCGCCGGCGTCGAACTGTCGGCGCCGCGCGAGCTCGGTGTGGGACTCGCGAGCGTCGCGGCCGCCGTCGGCTGGCTGCTGATCCGGCACCGGATGCTCCGCGCCAGGGCGCTCGCCCGCGCACGGGCCGGCACGGTCCGGACGTCGGCCGGCTCCGGGTTGCCCGCCCTGCGCCGTCGCGCCCTGGCCGCCACGATCCTCGTCGTCGCATTCGTCGGCGGCGTCGCCGTGGCGCCCGCGGCAGCCTCCCTCGGCGAACGGCAGGCGCTCCGCGACCAGGTCGAGCCCTCCGTCGTGGTCCAGCGCCAGCCGAGCCCCCTGGCCGCCTACCGCTCCTGGCTCGCGGCCGACCGGTTCGACGAGGTCGCAGTGCGACTCGACGGCGACGTGCACGAGCTCAGCCGGCTGCCGTTCGCGACGCTCGACGCCTACGACGGCGAGGTGTTCCACGTCGACCCCGACGCGCGCTTCGCCCGGCTCCCTCGCAACCCGCCGGTCGGCGCCGAGCTCGTCGAGGTCGAGGTGGAGGTCGGCGATGCGTACGGCGGCGTCTGGGTGCCGGCGCCCGCGGGCCTGGCCGCCGCACCGCGCTTCTCCGGCGCGCGAGCCGAGGAGCTCGCCGACGGCTTCCACCGCGCGTCCGGCGGGGAGGTCGTCGACATCGCCCCGGTCGAGGGGGTGACGGATGCCTCGGGCGCCGTCGGCCTCGCGCCGGGCGACCGCTACACGGTCGTGGCCGAGCGGCCGGACGCGACCGAGCAGGAGCTGCGCGACCGGCTCGCCGGCGCGACCGGCGACGCGCGGACGCTCGACCCCGAGCTCTACCCGCAGCTCACGGCGTGGGCCGAAGAGCAGGAGCAGCCGCGCACGGGCGCCGGCCTGATCGAGCTCGTCGAACGCCTGCGTGCGCGGGGCTATCTGAGCCACGCCCTGGTCGAGGACGCCTCGACGGAGTCGTGGATGGCGGCGCTCGCCGCCGAGGCGGGCGGTTACGCCTTCCTGCCGAGCTACGCCGGTCACTCGAGGTCGCGCATCGAGACGCTCTTCGAGTCGCTGCTCGACCAGCAGCGGCGAGCGGGCGAGGGCGCGCCCGACTCGCTCCTCGTGGCCGGTGTGGGCGACGACGAGCAGTTCGCGGTCGCGGCCGCCCTGCTCGCCCGGCACCTCGGCTTCGACTCGCGCGTGGCCCTCGGCGTCCGGCTCCCCGGCGCGGAAGCGGTGCCCGGTGAGCCGGGCTGCGAGGGCGACTGCACCGGCGCATCGATGGCCGCGTGGGTGGAGGTGCGCGCATCCGGCGGCGACTGGACGCCGCTCGACGTCACCCCGCAGTTCGCGCAACTGCCGACCGAGATCGCCGAGGGCGAGCAGCTGCCCCACCACCCCACGGTCCCCGACGACGCGCGCAGCGAGCCGCTCGACCCCGAGCGGGCGCAGAACGACGCGGATGCCTCCGCCACCTCGCCCGCCGACGACGAGACGGCGACCTCCGCCTGGGTGTGGCAGCTCGTCCGCACCATCGGCCTCTGGGCGGCGCTCGTCGTGTTCCTCGCCCTGCCGTTCGTGGCCGTCCTGGTCGCGAAGGCCGTCCGGCGCGCCGGACGACGCCGGGCACCCGACCCCGAGCTGCGTGTCCTCGGCGCGTGGGACGAGGTGGCGGACGCCTACGCCGACGCCGGGCGCCCCATGGCGGAGGCCGCCAGCCGGCGCACGGCGGCGCAGCGCACCGGCCGCCCCGCGCTGGTTCGGCTCGCGGCATCCGTCGATGAAGCGGTATTCTCGCCGTTCCCCCCGACCGAGGAGCAGGCCGACGAGGCGTGGCGGCTCGCTGACGGCGAGCGCGCCGAGCTCAGGGCTGCCGCGCGGCCCCGAGAGCGGATCCGCATGGCCTTGTCGCTCCGCTCGTTCACCGGCCGGGTGCGCAGCACCACGACGGCCCGACGCGCCGTCCACCAGAAGGAGATCACCCCGTGACCCCCACGCCAGACACCGGCTCGCTCGCCGCGATGGCCATCGTCCTGCTGTTCGTGTACCTGCTGGTCGGCGCCGGGCTGTACGTCTGGACCGGCCTCGCGATGTCGCGGCTGTTCGCCCGGCTCTCCTCGGAGCCGTGGAAGGGCTGGGTCCCGTTCGTCAACACGGCCGAGGTGCTCGCCCTCGGCGGCTACTCGCCGTGGCTCGTGCTGCTGCTGGTCGTGCCGATCGCCAACCTCGTGGGTGTCGCGTTCTACGCCATGGCCGCGCACCGCATCAACGCGCTGTTCGGCCGCGGCGTGGGCATGACCGTCCTCGCGGTGCTCGTGCCGCCGCTCTGGGCCACGCTGCTCGCGTGGGGGCGCACCGCGCCCGACCCCGAGCGCGGTCGTCTCGCGACGGCGCTCGGCGGCCAGGCCGCCCCGACCGGGCCGCTCGCGACCGTGGCGCCCGGATCGACCGGGTACCCGGCCTACCCGGGCGCGCCGGCCTCGAACTCGCCGGCGGCGCCGTCGTCGACGTGGCCCGCGTGGCCGGGAGCCGCCACGCCGGCGACCTCGCCCGTGGCCGGTTCCGCCGTGCCCGCCGAACCGGCAGCGCCGGCCGCATCGCCGGTCGCGCTCGTGGGGCCCGCGTACCCGGCGCCCGCGCCCGCGGGATACGCGTCCGCGCCCACGTACGCACCATCGGACTCGGCGCAGCCGCTTCAGCCTGCCACGCACCCCCTGGGAGCGGAGGCCGCCGCCTCGCCGGTGCGGCCCATCGTGCCGCCCGCTCCGATCGCGCCGCCGCCGTCGCAGCACCGCGCCGACGAACCGGCAGCGCACACCCTCGCGGAGCCGCCTTCGCAGACCTTCGCCGAGGCGCCCGCGCACCGGTTCGCGGAACCGCCCGCCCATGAGGCGATCGCGGCCGTGCCGGCCGCCGCTCCGCCGGCGCCCGGTGCGCCCGCCGCACCGCCCGCGCAGCCGGCACCCGACCTCCTCGCGTACGAACCCGCAGCCCCCGACCGGCTCCCCGCTCCCGCCCCGGCGTTCGAGGCGCCCGACGGCTTCGACTACGCCGAGGCGGCGACCATCGTCGTGCACCCCGAAGACGACGACGTCGACGAGACCGTCGTCGTGGCGCGCGCACCGCGCGTCACGTGGCAGCTCGTGCTCGACGACGGCGACGTGCTCGAGCTGAGCGGCACATCGGTGGTGCTCGGCCGGAACCCGGCGGCCGCCGCCGGCGAGCAGCGCCTGGTCGTCCCCGACCGCACGCGCACCCTCTCCAAGACGCACGCCCGGCTCGACCACGTCGACGGCGGATGGACGATTACCGACCTCGGCTCGACCAACGGCGTCCTCATCGTCGACGAGGACGGCGGAGAGACACTCCTCGACCCCGACGTGGCCGTGCCGGTCACCGGGCGCTTCGTGCTCGGCGAGGTCGGCATCCGGCTCTCAGAGGCAGCCCGGTGAGCGAGGCATCCGCGGTGCCCGTCACGCTCGCCGTCGGTGCCCGCACCGACACGGGGCGCAAGCGGGCGGGCAACGAGGACTCCTACCTGGCGGTCGCCCCGGCGTTCGTCGTCGCCGACGGGATGGGCGGTCACGACGCCGGCGATCGGGCGAGTGTAGCCGTGGTCGCCGCCTTCCGCTCCAAGGTGCCGGAGGGGCCACGCACGAGCATCGACGCGGTGCGCACGGCGCTCGCCCTCGCCGACACGGAGGTGTCCCGGCTCGCGGCGAGCACCGCGCGCGGGGCCGGGTCGACGGTCGCGGGCGTCGCCCTGATCGAGCACGAGGGACTGCCCTGCTGGCTCGTCTTCAACGTCGGCGACTCGCGCGTGTACCGGCAGCTCGGCACCGACTTGCAGCAGATCACGGTCGACCACAGCCTCGGCCAGGAGCTCGTCGACGGAGGGTCGCTCCGGCCCGACCAGCTGCGCGACTTCGCGCAGCGCAATGTCATCACGCGGGCGATCGGCGCCGCCGACAGCGCCGCCGACAGCTGGCTGCTGCCCGTGACGACCGGGGAGCGCCTGCTCATCTGCTCCGACGGGCTCACCGGGGAAGTGTCCGACGAGGCGATCCGGGCCACCCTGACCATGACCGGGCGGGCCGAGTCCGCCGCCGATGCGCTCGTCAAGCGGGCGCTCGACGCGGGCGGGCGCGACAACGTGACCGTCGTCGTGATCGACGTCGTCGCGGGCGGGAGCCCGGCGGTCGGCGAGGAGCCGACGGGCGAGCGGCTCGGTGCCCCGTCGACGGAGTCCACGATCGACGCCACGACGCTGCCCGTCCGGGTCGTGCGATGACGCTGCGGGGCGATGACGAGCTCGTCGACGACGAACTCATCGACGAGACGGTCGTCGTCGACCGACGGCCGCCGGGAGACGGGGCCGAGGCATCCGTGGACGACACGGTGGTCGTGGACCGCGGGGCGTCCGACCGCGCGGCATCCGCTCTTGAGGCTTCCGATTTCGAGGCATCCGCGGATGACACGGTCGTCGTCGACCGTTCGGCGAATGACGCGACCGTCGTGGTCGACCGCCGCCGCGGAGGTGCCGAGGCGCGACCGGCCGACGGCGCGGGCGTCGGCGAGCACGGCGGCGACGCCCCGGGCGACGGCGCGCTCCACGATCCCGAGGACGCGACCCTGGTCGTCGCCCGCCGGTCGCCGTCGGCCCCGACCGGCGCAGGTGCGACGCCGGACGGTGCCGATGCCGCCGACGAGTCGGCCCACGCCGTCACCCAGGTCCGGCGCCGACGCCCGGCCGGCCGTCGTGCGGCCGACCAGCTGCGCCTGGACCCCATCGACCTCCGCCGCTCGGTGCCCGGCGCCGGCGCGGGTGCCGTCGAGTTCTACCGTCCGCGGCAGCTGCCGGCGGCGTCGCCGGCACCGGAGGTCGCCCCGGCCGGCCCGCCCGCGGCCCGACCGGCCGACCGGGTGCTCCCGTCGGTGCAGCGTCGTTCGCGGCGCACGGCCGTTCTCGCGCTGGGCGGGCTCGCGGCCGCCGTGGTCGTCGGCCTCGGCGGCGCGGTGCTGGCCGTGTCCCTGCTCGTCGCGAGCTGACGTACGCCGTCCGTCCGCTGACCCGCTGGCGGGCTCCGATCAGGCCGCGGCCGCCGCCGTCCGCGCGGACCACCGGGCGATCGCCCAGGTGCCGAGCCCCGAGACGAGGAACACCACCGCGAGGATGCCCCACCCGGCGCCCCCGAGCTGCTCCGTCGTGGCCGCGACCACGAGCGGTGCGCACATCGCGCCGACCGAGTACCCCATACCGAAGACGCCCTGGTAGGTGCCCGCCTGGACGGGGTCGGCGAGCTCGAAGCTGAGGCCCCAGCCGCCGGCCTGCGAGAGCACCTCGGCGAACGCGTGGGCGAGGGCGGCGCTGACGATCACGACGGCGGCGACCCAGGCGGGCAGTCCGGCGGCCGCGGCGTACACGAGGCAGGCGGCCGCCATCAGCCAGGCCGCGATCGCCGAGACCCGCCCGGCGCGCCGCGGGTCGTGCGTGCCGCGCGACAGGGGCACCTGGAAGAGGATCACGACGACCGTGTTGAGGATGAGCACGACGGAGACGAGGACCTCCGGCGCCGCGGTGTCCTGCGCGATCCACAGCGGCACGGCGAGCTCGCCGACCCCGAACTGCATGCCGAAGACGGCGCTGCAGAGCGTCAGCAGCAGGTAGCGCGGGTCCCGCCACGGGGAGTGGGCGCGCAGCGTGCGCCTGGCCTGCCGCTTCGTCGCGAGCACGTCGGTCGACCCGGTGGCGGTGAGCACGGGCTCGTGCTCGCGCGGCGGCACGGCGTCGACCGATTTGGGCAGCCGAACGAGACGGAGCAGGCCAGCGAGGTAGGCGAGGCCCGCGAGGACGAGGAGGATCCGGTACGCCTCGGCGGTGCCGATCGCGAGCGCGATCGCGCCGATGCCGCTGCCCACGGCGATGGCGGCGTTCGTCACGGTGCGGAGCACGGCGCGCGCCTGCACCCGCGGCTCGCCCTCGAAGGCGCGCGCGATGATCGCCATACGACCGGAGTTCGCCGCCTGTCCGAAGCCGCCGACGACCATGCCCACGATGAGGGCCGCCGCAAAGTCGTCCGCGAGTGCGTACCCGAGCAGGCCGAGGCCTTCGAGCGCGGTGAAGATCAGCAGCAGCCGCCTGGCGCTCCAGCGGTCGGAGAGCCAGCCGCCCGCGAGCGAGGCGACGATGCCGACCGCGCTCGAGGCCGACAGCACGATCGCGACCTCGTGGGCGGGCAGGCCGACGATGAGCGTGAAGTAGAGCACCGTGACCGTGAGGAAGATGCCCCGGCCGACGCGGCTGATGAGGGTCGCCGTGACGAGGATGCGCAGCACCGGGTCGGCGACGGATGCCGCGACTCGGGCGGCGAGCGTGGGGCGGGGGGCGGGAACCGACCCGGTGTCGGGGGAGGGATCGGCGGGGGCGGTGCGGGTGGTCACGCTTCGTTTCTGTCAGAGTCGGAGGTCGTTCAGAATCGATGTAGCGTTGTGCTACATGTTGCAGTACCTGCTCACCGAGGACGACGTCGGCGCCGTCCGTTTCGGCATCTCGCCGCTGACCGAGCTGGGCCTCTCGCTCCGCGCCATCGCCGACCCGTCGCGGTTCCCGCTCCAGCTCGGCTGGCTCCGCCGCACCGAGGCCGCGCGCGAGCGTCTCGACCTCGAGGTGCTGATGGCCCTCATCGACCACCGCGGCTGGACGCCCGACTTCCTGAACCCGCGACCCTCCTCGCCGCTCACCCGCATCGACGACGAGTTCGCGGGTCTCCTCGCCACCTCGCCCGACCGGTTCCGGGCCGACCTCGAGGGCGTGCACGGCCGCGTCCCCGACGTGCTGCAGGGCCCGACCGACCGTGCGCTGGAGCGCATCGTCACGGCGCTCCGGAGCCTGTGGGCCACGTGCTTCGAGCCGTACTGGCCGCGCATGCGCGCGGTGCTCGAGGCCGACATCGTCTACCGGGGGCGGCAGGTCGCCCTGTCCGGACTCTCCGAGATGCTGAACGGCCTGACCTCGCGGGTGGTCTACGAGCACGGCGTGCTGAGCATCCGGCTCGCCGATCCGACGCCCCGGCTGCGGCCTGTCGGTGGCGAGGGGCTCACGCTCCTGCCCACGATGTTCACGCGACGCGGTTCCGCGCCGGTGGGCGATGGGCCGCCGATGATCCTGTACCCGGCGCGCGGGCAGGGTGCGCTCTGGGAGGCCGAGCGTACGCCGAACCCGGCCGCGGTCGCGGCGGTGCTGGGCGACACCAGGGCGGGGCTCGTCGCCGCTCTCGGCGAACCCGCCTCGTCGACCGAGCTCGCCGTACGGTTCGGGGTGACGCCCTCGGCCGTGAACCAGCACTTGCGCGTGCTGCGCGACGCGGGCCTGCTCACCTCGACGAGGTATGGCCGCAGCGTGCTCTATCTGCGTTCTGAGCTCGGCACCGCGCTGCTGGCCGGCGTGCCGGGCTGAGCATCGCCCGGCCGAGCCGACCGCCGATATGCTGCGGTCAGCGCCGCCACGGGGCGGCGGGGAGGGGGTCCACGTGCGTCAGGTCGCCGGAGTGCTTCGCGTCGCCGCTGCAGTGCTCATCGTCGTCGCGATCGTCGGGCAGTTCGTCGTCAGCTGGTCGATGGTGCCCGACCGGGCCGCGTTCGTCGTGAACTTCTTCAGCTTCTTCACGATCCTCTCGAATGCGCTGGCGGCGCTCACGCTGCTGGTCGGCGCCTGGTTCTCGTTCACGCGCGCCGTCGAGCCCGACTGGTTCACGATCGTCCGGGTCTGCGCGGCGACGTACATGGCGACGACGCTCGTCGTGTACAACCTGCTGCTGCGGGAGATCTCGCTCGACCAGGCGACGACGGTGCCGTGGTCGAACGAGATCCTGCATGTCTGGGGGCCGATCCTCGTCGTCCTCGACTGGCTCCTCGCTCCCGGCCGCAACCGCGTCCCCTGGAACCGGTTCTGGCTGATCGCCGCGTTCCCCGTCGCCTGGGCCGGCTATTCGCTCATCCGCGGCGCCCTCATCGGCTGGTACCCGTACCCGTTCCTGAACCCCGCGCAGGAGGCCGGGTACGGCGGGGTCGCGGTGTACGTCATCGCCATCGCGGCGTTCATCCTGCTCGTCGGATCTGCCTTCGTCGCACTGAGCCGGCTGCCGGTCCCCGGCGCGCCGGCCCGCGCCGCCGTGGAGTCGTGACCGCGGACGACCTCGTCTCGCGCCTGGTCGCGCAGGTGCGGCGGGCGAAGCGGTACTACGCGCCGACCATCGATCCGATCGCGTCGGCTCGCGCGAGACTCGACGCCCAGCAGTTCGTCGCGTCCTCGATCGAGGAGCTGCGCGCGGATGCCTCGGCCACGATGCTCGACCCGGCGACGCCCGGCCTCGACGCGGAGCCCCTGCCCGTGTGGAGCTACTGGGACGGCCCGCGGGACGAGGCGCCGCCGCTCGTGCGCGCCTGCCTCGACCAGCTGGAACGCGTGCACCCCGACGCCTGCATCCTCGATGCGACGACGGTCGACGAGGTCGCCCCCATCGCTCCGGAGGCCGCCGCCGCGCTCGCCGATCATCCGGCGCAGCGCTCCGACCTCATCCGCGTGACGCTGCTCGAGCGCTACGGCGGCATCTGGGTCGATGCGACGGCCTTCGCCCCCGAGCCGCTCGCCGACCGCGTCGCGCCGCTGCTCGATGCCGGCGCCCTGTACCTCCGCTGGCCCGGCAACGAGGTGTCGAACTGGTTCATCGCCGCGCGGCGCGGCAACCCGCTCATCGCGCTGCAGCGCGCCGCGCTCGAGCGGTGGTGGCGCGAGCGCGGCGACCTGCCCGACTACTTCCTCTACCACCGGATCTTCGAGGCGCTCCGGACGCTCGACCCCGACGCGCGCCGCATCGCCCGCCGGATGCCGAAGGTCTCGACCATCCCGAGCCATCTGCTGCAGCTGGCGATGCTGCGGCCGTACGACGCCGACGAGGTCCGGCTCATCCTCGAGACCGCACTCGTGCAGAAGCTCAGCTACAAGTACGATCCCGAGGCCGTGCCCGCCGGCTCCGTGCTCGACCGGCTCGTCACGCGCGGGCTGTGAGGGCGAGCCAGCGGCCGACGGCATCGCGCATGGCGGCGGTCTGCGCGGCGAGCCCGTCGTCGCGGGCCGGCACCGTCTCGAGCGGTACGCCGAGCGCGCCCGCCCACCGTTCGGCGGTGGCGAGCGGATGCACCGGGTCGCGGGGCGCGCCGACGACGAGCGATCGGATGCCTCGCCCCGCGAGCCCTGCGAGCTCGGCGTCGTCGGAGAAGGCGCGATTCCGGGGGACCTCGACGAGCCGCATCGCCCGCTCCTCGGCGAGCGGCGCCGTGAACTGGGCGAGCAGTCCCGCCGCGCCGGCCGGCGAGACGCGTTCGACCTCGTGGTAGAGGTTCGTCTCGCGGAACTCGGCGGCCCCGTCGGCACCCGCATCGTGGAGGCGCTCGCCGATCACGGGGAATGCCCTGAGGTTCGGCGGCAGCGAGCGGTCGTCGAACGAGGGGCGGACGAACACCGCCCGGTCGACCGGCAGCAGGCCGTCGAGGGCGAGGCGGAGGGCGATCGCGGCGCCCATGGAGATGCCGATGACGGTGAGCGGCGCCGGCCCGAGGGCCGCGTCGTCGGGAGCGTCTTCGGCCTGGATGAGCCGTGGCACCTCGGCGACGGTCGCCGCCGCGGCCTCGGCGGCGAGCCGATCGAGCGCGAAGTCCGCGGGCGTGCCGACCTCGTGGAACGTGCCGTGGGCGCGCACGTCGATCGCCACCACCGGGCCGTCGGCGCCGTCGATCGCCGCGAGCACGGGACTGAAGAGCTTCAGCGGCTGCCGCCGGTCGGCGCCGAGTCCGTGCAGCAGCAGCGTGGTCACGCGAGCGGACCCGGCCGGTAGAACGTGCGATCGCGCCCGTCGGGTGCGGTGAGCGGCGGCGCGGACGGGGCGATGAGGGCGAGCAGCTCGTCGGCGAGGCCGAGGAGGATCTGGATCTGGTCGTCGTCGCGGTCGACCCACCGGCACTGCGGCTCGCCGATGGGCACGAAGCCGTCGTGCTGCTCCCAGACGACGAGGGTGCGCTCGGCGCCCAGCACGTACTGCTGCCACCACACCTGTCGCAGATACCCGCGAGGGATGCCCCGCCACGGCCTCGTGGTCGTCTTGATCTCGCACAGCTCGACGCTGCTGCCGCGGACGGCGAGGCCGTCGGGGGTGGCGAGGTGGCGGCGATCGGACTCCGCGTGGAAGAGCAGGCTCGACGGCGCGATGCCGTGCTCGCGACGCACCCACTCGGCGATGACCGGCTCGCGCTCGCGGCCGTGGTCGGTGTACCGGCTGCCGCCGAAGCTGCGGCCGCCGGAGCCGTGCAGCTTCTCCCACGCCGCCGAGCGCACGGCCTGCCGGCTCGACAGCTTCGCGGCATCCGTCGCGGTGACCCCGCGCGAGCGGGCCCGCAGCCAGGCGACGCGGTCGCCCGAGTCGGCGACGACGCGTCGCTCGTGCGGGAGCGGGGCGCGCTCGGCCCGGACCGGCGCTCGAGCCGGGGGCGCGTAGTCCTCGAGCTCGAAGAGCGCGAAGGGCTGGTCGGTCACCCCACGAGCGTACCGCCGGGGGCCGTCAGGAGCCCGCCGCGCCTCGCCGGGCCGCGGCGTGCGCAGGGCGCTCGCTGTCACCGGGCGGCGAGCTGGTCGATGCCCTCGGGGGAGAGCGCGTGATGGATGGCGAGCATGCTCGCGCCGAGCACGGCGGCGTTCTCGGCGGCGGCCGACTGCACGATCGCGAGGTGCTCGGTCGCGAGCGGCATCGACCGGGTGTACACGACCTCGCGGACGCCCGCGATGAGGTGCTCGCCCGCGCGCGCCATCGAACCGCCGATCGCGATGACCGACGGGTTCACGAGGCTCACACAGGCGGTGAGCACCTCGCCGATGTCGCGGCCGGCCTGGCGGACGGCCTGGATGGCGTCGAGGTCGCCGCGTTTGACGAGGTCGACGACGTCGCCGCCGGAGTTCGCGGCCACGCCCTGCTCGCGGAGCGCCCTGGCGATCGCGGGCCCGGAGGCGAGCGCTTCGAGGCATCCGCGGTTGCCGCAGTGGCACGGGACGTCGGCGCCGCGCGCGACGCGCACGTGCCCGATGTCGCCGGCGATGCCCTGCGCGCCGCGCTGGAGGAGCCCGCCCGAGATGATGCCCGAGCCGATGCCGGTGGCGACCTTCACGAAGACGAGGTGCTCGACGGCGGGCCAGGCCAGCGCGCGCTCGCCGAGCGCCATGATGTTCACGTCGTTGTCGACGAGCACGGGCACCTCGAGGTGCTGCTGCACCCAGCCGGGCACGTCGAAGCGGTCCCAGCCGGGCATGATCGGCGGGTTCACGGGGCGGCCGGTGTCGTGTTCGACCGGGCCGGGGACGCCGATGCCGATGGCGGCGAGGTCGTGGCGGTCGCGGCCGAGGCGGTCGATGAGCTGGTGGCCGGTCTCGACCATCCAGCCGAGCACGGCTTCCGGGCCGTCGGAGATGTCGAGGCGCTCGCCGTGCTGGGCGAGCACCGTGCCGGCGAGGTCGGTGACGGCGATGGTGGCGTGCGAGGCGCCGAGGTCGGCGGCGAGGACGACGCGCGCCTCTGGGTTCAGCGCGAACTGCGACGGTGGACGACCGCCCGTGGAGGCCGCGTCGGCCACGGGCGTCACGAGCCCGAGTCGCATGAGCTCGTCGACGCGCGCGGCGATGGTGGAACGGGCGAGCCCGGTCGACTGCGCGAGCGAGGCACGCGTGCGCGGCACACCGTCGCGGAGGAGCTGGAACAGCTCGCTCGCACCCGAGACGCCGAGTGCCGATCCGCGGCTGATGTCGACCATGCACCCGAGTAAAGCACACCGTCTTCGTCTGAGCGTTGATCACAGGACTGTCACGACGCAGGCGACTTTTGATCAAAGACTGGCAAAAGATGCCGGAGCTGTGTCAGCATGTCCGCATGACAACGGATGTCACCGCCCCGGCCCGCACGATCAGGGCCGGCTTCGTCGGGGGCGGCTTCATGGCCGCCGTGCACTCCCGGGCGGCTCGCGCGGTCGGCGCCGCACTCGCCGGGGGCGCGTCATCCTCGCCATCCCGCTCGCGCGACGCCGCCGAGCGGCTGGGTCTCGCGCGGGGCTTCGACTCGCTCGACGACCTGCTCGCCGATGCCGATGCCGACCTCGACGTCGTGCACGTGTGCACGCCGAACGCGACGCACGCCGACATCGTCCGCGCGGCGCTCGAGGCCGGCAAGCACGTGATCTGCGAGAAGCCGCTCGCGACCGACGCGGCCACCGCTGCTGAGCTCGCCGATCTCGCGGCGGAGCGCGGGCTCGTCGCCGCCGTCCCCTTCGTGTACCGCTTCCACCCCATGGCGCGCGAGGCCCGCGCCCTCGTCGCGAGCGGCGAGACCGGCCGCCTCGTCTCGGTTCAGGGCGCGTACCTCCAAGACTGGCTCGCGACGCCGAACGACGACGACTGGCGCGTCGACCGTGCGCTCGGGGGCCCGTCGCGAGCGTTCGCCGACATCGGCAGCCACCTCGTCGACCTGCTCGAGTTCACCGCCGGGGAGCGGGTGACCCGGCTGAACGCCGTGACCCGCACCGTGTACGGCGCGCGCGCCACGAACACCGACATCGCCACCGAAGACCTCGTCGCGGTGGTCGTCGAGCTCTCCGGCGGCGCGGTCGGCACCCTGCTCGTCTCCCAGGTCGCCCCCGGGCACAAGAACGGGCTCGTCGTGGAATTGGGCGGCACCGCCGCGAGCGTCCGGTTCGAGCAGGAGCGGCCCGAGCGGCTCTGGGTCGGCCGCACGAGCGACTCGCGCCTGCTCGAACGCGACGCTGCGCGGCTCTCGCCCGACGCCGCCCGGCTGTCCATCGTCCCGGCGGGGCATCCGATGGGCTACCAGGACGCCTTCAATGCCTTCGTCGCCGACGCCTACGCCGCCATCGCGGGCGAGCGCCCAGACGGGCTGCCCACCTTCGCCGACGGCGTCCGCGCCGTGCGCGTGACGGAGGCGGTGCTGCGATCCGCGGCATCCGGCGAGTGGACGGAGGTCGCGGCATGAGCGGCGCGATGCCCACTCCGGCCGCCGGCACGGTCGCAACCGGCGCCCCCGTCCTCGTCGCCGACGGGCTCGAGAAGTCGTTCTTCGGCGTGCCCGTGCTCCGCGGCGTCGGCCTCGCGCTCCGCGCCGGCGAGGTGCACGGCCTCGTCGGCGAGAACGGCGCCGGCAAGTCGACGTTCATGAAGATCCTCGCGGGCGTCTACGAGCGAGACGCCGGCACGGTGCGCCTCGGCGGCGAGCCCGTCGTCTTCCGGCACCCAGTCGAGGCGGCGAACGCCGGCGTGGCCACCGTCTTCCAGGAGTTCAACCTGCTGCCCGAGCGCAGCGTCGCCCAGAACGTCTTCCTCGGCCGTGAGCCACGCAAGGGCGGGTTCGTCGACCGCGCCGGCATGGTGCGGCGCACGCGCGAGCTGCTCGAAGACCTCGGCATCGACTTCATCGACGCGGATGCCCCGGTACGCACCCTCACCGTCGCCGAACAGCAGATCGTCGAGATCGTGAAGGGACTCTCGACCGACGCCCGGGTCATCCAGATGGACGAGCCGACTGCCGCGCTCGCCGACCACGAGGTGGAGCTGCTCTACTCGATCATCCGCCGGCTGCAGGAGCGCGGCGTCGCGATCCTGTACGTCTCGCACCGGCTGAAGGAGATCTTCGACCTCTGCGACACCATCACCGTGCTGAAGGACGGCGCGCTCGTGTCGACCGACCCGGCCTCCGCGCTCGACACCGACGAACTCGTGCGCCGCATGGTCGGCCGGCCCATCGAGGCGTACTACCCCGACCCCGAGCCCGGCACCGAGCCGGGGGCGCCGCGGCTCGAGCTGCGCGGCGCGGGCAACGACTACGTCGACGGCGTCGACCTCGAGGTGCGCGCAGGCGAGATCGTGGGCATCGCGGGGCTGCAGGGGTCGGGTCGCACTGAGCTCGTCGAGGCGATCTTCGGCATCGCGCCGTTCACCCGCGGCTCGATGCGCCTCGACGGCCGCGAGGTGCGGGTCACCGGCGCCCGCCAGGCCGTGCGGGCCGGGCTCGCCCTCATCACCGAGGACCGCAAGGCGCAGGGGCTCGCCCTCAACCAGTCCATCGCCGACAACGCGCTGCTCGTCATCCGCTCGGTCTTCGCCCGGCGCACGCGTGCCGCCCGGCGCGACCTGCCGGGCGTGCTGTCGAGCCTCGAAGTGGTCTCGCGAGGCAGCGACCAAGAGGTGCAGTACCTCTCGGGCGGCAACCAGCAGAAGGTCGTGCTCGCCAAATGGCTCGCGACCGGGCCCAGAGTGGTGCTGCTCGACGAGCCCACGCGCGGCATCGACGTCGGCGCGAAGGTCGCCGTGTACCGCCTCATGCGACGACTCGCGAAGGAAGGGGTCGCGATCCTCATGATCTCGTCCGAGCTGCCCGAGGTGATCGGCATGTCCGACCGCATCCTCGTGATGCACGATGGCCGGGCCTCGGCGGAGCTGCCGGCCCGCGCCGACGAGGCGACCATCCTCGCCGCGGCCACCGGCACGCTGCGCCTGCCGGGCGCCGACGCCGCCGGGCTCGGAGGCGGAGCATGAGCGCCGCCACGGGGACCCCGCGGCCCGCGCGGCGCCGCCGCCGGCTCGACGCGAGCCTCATCGTCGGCATCGCGCTCATCGCCGTCATCATCATCGGCTCGGTGCTGCTCGCCTCCGTCGGCCGCAATTTCTTCAGCGCCGGCAACATCCGCGACATCCTCACCGGCATGAGCGTGCTGGGCTTCGTCGCCATCGGGCAGACGCTCGTGATCCTGTGCGCGTCGCTCGACCTCTCGGTGCCGTACGTCGTGAGCCTGTCGAGCCTCATCGCCGCCGACCTCATGGCCGGCAACCCGGCGAACATCCCGATCGCGGTGCTGACGGTGCTCGCGGTGGCCGCGGCCATCGGCCTCGCGAACGGGCTCATCGTCTCCAAGCTCAAGGTCAACGGCTTCATCGCGACCCTCGGCACGGGCCTCATCGTGAAGGGCTACCTCGACACGAACTACCAGGGCACCAGCGGGTCGGTGCCCTGGGACTTCCAGCTCATCGGCGCGACGGGCGTCGGCCCGGTGCCCGTCTCGACGCTGCTGATGCTCTTCGTGGCCCTGCTCGCCGCCCTCTTCCTCGCCCGTACCCGAACCGGCCACCGCATCTACGCGGTCGGCGGCGACGAGCAGGTGGCGAGGCTGTCGGGCATCCGCACGGCGCGGCCGCTCATCGTGGCGCACGTGCTCTGCTCCATCTCGGCGGCGCTCGCCGGCCTGCTCCTCGCGAGCCGGCTCGGCGTCGGCAGCCCCACCGTCGGCACGCAGGGCGGGTACGACCTGCTCTCGATCGCGGCCGTCGTGCTCGGCGGCACCCTGCTCATGGGCGGGCGCGGCTCCATCTGGGGCACCATCGGCGGCGTCGCGATCTTCGCCGTCGTCGACAACGTGATGAGCGTGCTGCAGGTGAACCCGTTCCTGAAGGACGTCGTCCGCGGCGTCGTCATCGTCGCGGCCGTGGCGGTCTACACGAGCCGTCGCGTCGAGAGCCGGCGGCCGAGGTTCGGGCCGCGCGGCACCATCGCCGCGCCGGGCGCTCCCGATGCGGCATCCGATCGAGAGGAGGTGCGGGCATGACCGCGACCACCACGCCGCAGCCCGGTCTCGGCGACCGGCTGGCCCGATGGGGGCGCACCCTCGTGAGCCCGAGGGGGGCCGTATTCCTCCTGCTCGTCATCCTCCTCGTCGCGATCATCGTGCTGAACCCGTCGTTCGCCGAGCCCGACCAGCTCATCCGCTTCGTCCAGCGCGTCGCACCCGTCGCGATCGTGGCGATCGGCCAGTACTTCGTGATCGTGGGCGGCGAGTTCGACCTGTCGATGGGCTCGGTCGTGACGGCGCAGGTCGTGATCGCGGGCAACCTCATCGGTCAGGATGCCTCGAAGGCGCTGCCGGTGACCGTCCTGATGCTCGCCTTCGGCGCGCTCGTCGGCCTCGTGAACGGCCTCATCGTGTCGTTCCTGCGGGTGCCGAGCTTCATCGTCACCCTCGGCATGATGCTCGCCCTGCTGGGCGGGGTCCTCTACTGGACCGGCGGCGCGGCGACGGGCAACCCGGCCGACGAGTTCCGCGAGCTCGGGCGCGGCGGCATCCGCGACCTGCCCGTCATCGGCATCCTGCCGTGGGCCGTGGTGATCTTCGTCGCGGTACTGGCGCTCGCCGTGTGGTTCTCCCGCCGGCCCTTCGGCCGCACCATCGTCGCCCTCGGCGACAACCCGGTGACGGCCCGCTACTCGGGCACCCGCACCTGGTGGGTGAAGACCTCGACCTTCATCATCTCGGCGCTCTCGGCGACCGTGGCCGGCATGCTCCTCGTCGGCTACGCGGGCGTGCACCCGAGCGTCGGCCGCGGCTACGAGTTCACGGCGATCACCGCCGTGGTCCTCGGCGGCGTGGTGCTCGGCGGCGGACGCGGCTGGGTCGTCGCCGCCGCGGCCGGCGCGTTCGCGCTCGAGGCGCTGTTCACCCTGCTGAACTTCGCGGGCGTGCCGTCGACGTACCGCGACGCCGTCCAGGGCGTCATCATCATCCTCGCCGTCGCGTACGCCGCGACGACGTTCCGCGCCCGCCGACGCGGGCGCGCCCTCGAAGCTTCCCTCGCCGAGCCCGCGCAGGCACCAGCGCCCGGGCCGGACGGGGCGAAGGAGCCGGACGCCGACGCGGCATCCGCTCGTCCTGCACCCATTCCCTCGACGCCGAGGGCTGACAACGAAACCAAGGGAGGTTCGTGATGCGACGCAGGTTCACCGTGGCATCCGCCATGGTCGGCGCCCTCGCGCTGATCGCGCTGGCGGGCTGTACCACCGACCCGAATGTCTCCGCCCCGAGCGAGGAGGCCGCCGAGACCGAGGAGGCCGTCGACTGGTTCGACCAGGAGCTCTTCGACAAGCAGGACGCCGAGCGCGACGTCGTGCCGGAAGGCCCCGAGGGCCAGCCGTACCTGCAGATGATCAACCCCGAGATGGTCGACACCTCGCAGTACGCGAGTTCGGGCGCGAAGAAGGCCTGCTTCGCGAACGCGTCGATCTCGAACCCGTGGCGTCAGACCGGCTGGATCACCATGAACCAGCAGCTGCAGGTGCTGCAGGAGGCCGGGGTCATCTCCGAGATGGAGACGCGCGACGCGCAGGACTCCGACGACACGCAGATCGCCGACATCGACTACTTCATCAACGAGGGCAACTGCGACGTCTTCATCATCTCGCCGAACTCCACGGCCGCGATGACGCCGGCCGTCGAGCGCGCGTGCGACACCGGCAAGCCGGTGATCGTGTTCGACCGCGGCGTGCAGACCGACTGCCCCGTGACGTTCATCCACCCGATCGGCGGCTTCGCGTGGGGCATCGACACGGCGGAGTTCCTCATCGAGGAGCTCGAGCCGGGTTCGAAGGTCGTCGCGCTCCGCATCCTGCCGGGCGTCGACGTGCTCGAGCAGCGCTGGGCCGCGGCCGAGAAGCTGTTCGAGGAGAACGACATCGAGGCGGTCGACTACTTCACCGGGGCCGACCCGGCGGAGATCAAGAAGATCATCTCCGACGAGCTCGCCAAGGGCGACGTCGACGGCGTCTGGATGGACGCGGGCGACGGCGCGGTGGCCGCCATCGAGGCGTTCGAGGACGCCGGCGCCGACTACCCGGTGATGACCGGCGAGGACGAGATGAGCTTCCTCCGGAAGTGGAAGGAGACCGGGCTCACGGGCCTCGCGCCGGTGTACTCGAACTTCCAGTGGCGCACGCCGCTGCTCGCCGCGCAGAAGATCTTCGCCGGCGAGGAGATCCCGAAGGAGTGGGTGCTCCCGCAGAGCCCCATCACCGCGGAGGAGGTCGACCAGTACCTGGCCGCCAACGAGGGCATGCCCGACGGCCACTACGCGAAGTTCGGCGGCGAGGACCTGCCGGGCTACCCGCAGGTGTGGCAGGACCGGGTCATCCCCTGACCCTCGGCGTGACCACCGCCTAATCTGGTCGGGCGGCGGCCCGGTTCCTCCGGCCGCCGCCCGATCGCACGCTCGCAAGGAGGCAGCATGCGCCGCACCATCGGCGTGAACACGTGGGTCTGGACCTCGCCACTCGACGATGCGTCGCTCGCGTCGATCGCGGCGAAGGCCGCCGGCATGGGCTTCGGCGCGATCGAGCTGCCGGTCGAGCAGCCGGGGGACTGGTCGCCGGATGCCGCGGCCGACGTGCTCGCCGGGCACCGGCTGGCGCCCATCGTGGTCGGGGCGATGGGGCCCGGCCGGAACCTCGTCGCCGCGCCCGGGTCGGAGGTCGTGGCCACCCAGAACTACCTGGTGCACTGCGTCAAGGTCGCCGAGCGGCTCGGCGCGCGGGTCGTCGCCGGCCCGTTCACGGCGGCGACGGGGCGCACCTGGCGCATGGACGACGAGGAGCGCCGGGCCAGGTACGCCGAGCTCCGGACCGCGCTCGCGCCGGTCGTCCGGCAGGCGGAGGAGCGGGGCATTCGGCTCGCGGTCGAACCGCTGAACCGGTACGAGACGAGCCTCGTGAACACCGTCGAGCAGGCGCTCGACGCGCTCGATCCGCTGCTCGGCCCCGGCCTCGGGCTCGCGCTCGACAGCTACCACCTGAACATCGAGGAGCGCCGCATCGGCGACGCCGTGCGCCTGGCAGGGGAGCACCTGGCGCACGTGCAGGTCTGCGGCAACGACCGGGGGGCCGTCGGCGACGACCACATCGACTGGCCGGCGTTCCTCGACGCCCTCGACGACGCCGGCTACACCGGGCCGCTCGGGCTCGAGAGCTTCACGGGCGAGAACGCGACGATCGCGGTCGCCGCCTCGGTGTGGCGGCCGCTCGCCGACTCGCAGGACGACCTCGCGGAGCGCAGCATCCGCTACCTCACCGCGCTGCAGGACGAAAGGGAACGACGATGACGGATGCCACGACCGATCGGGCCGGCCACCCGGTGACCCTGTTCACGGGGCAGTGGGCCGACCTCCCGTTCGAGGAGGTCGCGAGGCGGGCCGCGGAGTGGGGCTACGACGGGCTCGAGATCGCCTGCTCGGGCGACCACCTCGACCTGAAGCTGGCCGAGGAGGAGCCGGGGTACCTCGACGAGCGCCGCGAGATCCTGAAGCGGTACGGCCTCGAGGTCTACGCGATCTCGAACCACCTCACCGGGCAGGCGGTGTGCGACGATCCCATCGACTTCCGGCACCAGGGCATCGTGCGCCCGTACACGTGGGGCGACGGCGACCCTGAAGGCGTGCGGCAGCGGGCGGCCGACGACATGAAGCGGTCGGCGCGGGTCGCGCGGGCGCTCGGCGTCGACGTGGTCGTCGGCTTCACCGGATCGAAGATCTGGCCGTACGTGGCGATGTTCCCGCCCGTGCCAGCCTCGGTCATCGACGCCGGCTACGAGGACTTCGCGGCCAGGTGGAACCCGATCCTCGACGTATTCGATGCCGAGGGCGTGCGCTTCGCGCACGAGGTGCACCCGTCGGAGATCGCCTACGACTACTGGACGAGCGTGCGCACGCTCGAGGCGGTCGACCGGCGCGAGGCGTTCGGGTTCAACTGGGACCCGAGCCACATGATGTGGCAGGGCATCGACCCCGTCGGGTTCATCGTCGACTTCGCGGACCGCATCTACCACGTCGACTGCAAGGACACGCGGATGCGTCCGGCCACGGGCCGTGCGGGCATCCTCGGCTCGCACCTGCCCTGGGGCGACCCGCGGCGGGGCTGGGACTTCGTCTCCACGGGGCACGGGGACGTGCCCTGGGAGGACGCGTTCCGCGCGCTCGACGCGATCGGCTACCGCGGGCCCATCTCGGTCGAGTGGGAGGACGCCGGCATGGATCGGCTGCACGGGGCGGCCGAGGCCGTCGGCTTCATCCGGTCGAAGCTCTTCCCGCGACCGTCGGCGTCGTTCGACGCGGCGTTCTCGAACCAGTAGCGGCTACTCGGGGATGCTCCAGTAGTACGCGACGCCGCCGGGGTGCAGCTCGGTGATCGCCTCGTCGACCGTCCGGTCCCAGGTCGCGTCGGTGTGGCCGGCGTACTCGATCGAGATGCTGCCGTCGGCCCGGCGTTCGACCTTCGTCACGATGCCCGTGTGATCGCGGTCGCCCGAGTCGTCCCAGTCGAACTGGACGAGGTCGCCGGGCTTCACGAGGTCGCGCTGCGCATCGGTGAGGGCCGTCGCCCGGTCGGGGCGCGCCTCGAGGTACTCCATGAACGCCGTCGAGCTGATCCAGGCGGTCGAGTTCGCGTAGCCGTCGCCCGAGCCCTCGTACCACCACTCGTCGTCGGGCTGCCAGCCGCGCTCGAGCAGCGACTGGCTCGCGAAGTTCATGCAGTCGGTGTCGTCGAGGTAGCCGAAGACGTCGTTCGAGGTGTCCTGCCAGTGGGCGCGGACGTACGCCAGCTGAGCCGCCACCGCCGGTGCGAGGGCGGCGGGCTGCGCGGCCGTCTCCCCATCGGCGTCGGGATCGTCGCCGTCGGGATCGCCGTCCGCGGCGGTCGATCCGGCGCCGGAGGCGGTGTCGGCGGCGACGGACGAGGGACCGGCGGCGTGGGCGCCGGGTCCGGCCGCCGCCCAGACGACCGCTCCGGTGAGGATCAGCAGGAGGCCGAGCGCGCCCCCGAGGAGGAGCATGCGGCGGCGGGGAAACGGAGCACGGGTGGGGCGGGACATCCGTTCAACTGTACGCGGCATGCCTGAGCGTCGGCTCCGCGGGCCGGGCTCAGTCGTGCACGCTCCAGAACGTGATCTGCGTCTCGGGATGCCGCGGATGGTCGTCGACCGAGCGGTCCCAGGTGGCATCCGTGTGGCCGGCGTAGTAGACGCGGATCTCGCCGTCGGCGTCCTCGCGGACGGCGGTGACGATCGCGGTGTGGTCGCGGTCGCCCGAGGCATCCCAGTCGAACTGCACGATGTCGCCGGGTTTCACCCGGTCGCGCTGCGCGTCTGAGAGCGGGGTGGCGCGCTCGGGGTGGGCGGCCAGGTAGTCGCGGAAGAGCGTCGAGGAGCGCCAGGCCGGGGCGTGCGCGTAGGCGTCGCCGTCCTCGGAGTACCACCACTCGTCGTCGGGCAGCCACCCGCGCTCGATGAGCGACTGCGATGCGAAGTTCACGCAGTCGTCGTCGCCGAGCACGCCGTACCGCTCGCTCGACGTCGCATCCCAGTGCTCGCGCACGTACTCGAGCTGCCGGAGCACCGGCTCGGGCAGCTCGGGGTCGAGCTCGAGGGCGGCGGCGTTCGGGTGGCTGCCGTCGCCGCCCTGCGTGCCCGGCCCCTTCGGCGCCGATGCGGCGACGATCGCCGAGACGATCGCGACGATGGCGAGCACCACCGCGACCAGCGCGCCGGCCGCGACCAGTCGGCGGCGTCGGAACACGGCGGGGGAGGGGCGGCCGGTCGTCTGGGTCATCCCCTCCACGGTACGACGGCCGCCCGGGCCGCGGCTGAGCGACTCGCGTGGCCGACGGCGCAGCGGTGGTGCCGCCTCGCGGGCCGGCCGGGCGCGGCCCCGGGGTCGGCACGAATGGCGGATGCCGCGGCTGGAGGGAGTCGCCGCGGCATCCGCCGGTCCAGGCCCCGGCTCGGCCGGGCGTCAGCGCTCGGTGACGGTGCCGTGCTTCAGGTACAGCCGTCGCTCCGCGCGTCGCGCGACCGCCGAGTCGTGGGTGACCACCACGAGGGTGAGGCCGCGGTCGCGCCAGAGTCCTTCGAGGAGGTCCATGATCTCGTCGCGCGTCTCCTCGTCGAGGTTGCCCGTGGGCTCGTCGGCGAGGAGCACGTCGGGCTCCTTCACGAGCGCTCTGGCGATCGCGACGCGCTGCTGCTGGCCGCCGGAGAGCTCGCCGGGCAGGTGGGCGCCCCGGTCGCCGAGGCCCACCGACGCGAGCGCCGCGGCGGCGCGTTCCCGCCGCTCCGCCGTGCCGACGCCGA
Source organism: Agromyces sp. G08B096 (assembly GCF_040267705.1). NCBI lineage: Bacteria > Bacillati > Actinomycetota > Actinomycetes > Micrococcales > Microbacteriaceae > Agromyces > Agromyces sp. G08B096. Next base: position 3,001,418 of record NZ_CP158374.1, on the reverse strand, counting down.
GCGGCTCGAGGGCCGTCTCCACGTTCTCCTGCGCCGTCAGCGTCGGGATCAGGTTGAAGCTCTGGAACACGAAGCCGATCTCGCGCGCCCGGATCCGGCCGAGCGGGCCGTCGCCGAGATGCGAGAGCTCCGCGTCGCCGAGGGCGATCCGACCGTCGGTCGGGCGGTCGAGTGCGCCGAGCAGCTGCAGCAGCGTCGACTTGCCGCCGCCCGTCGGGCCCTGCACCGCGACGAACTGGCCCGCCGGGATGGTGAGGGAGACCCGCTTCAGCGCGGCGACGTTCCGCTTGGCGCCGGCGTAGGACTTCGAGACCTGCTCGAGGGTGTACATGGTGGTTCCCTTCTCGGTATCGGTCATGCGGGGCTCGCTGCCACTCATGCGACGCTCCGCAGCGCCTCGGCGGGCCGGAGGCGGGCGGCACGCCAGCCGCCGATCGCCCCGGCCGCGATGCCGCCGAGGAGAGCCAGCCCGATGGCGATCGCGATGACGCCCACCGTGACCGGCGCGTTCAGCACCACCTCGGTCGTGCCCTGCGCGAGCGCGTCGGCGCGGTCGCCGAAGGGTCCGCCGCTCACGGCGCCGCCCGGAGCGCCGTCGGGTGTCTGCCCGCCGGGGCCCGCCACCATGAAGGCGCCGTCGCCGGAGACCCCGCCGCCGAGCGTGAGACCCAGCAGGTTGATCACGAGGATGCCCCCGAGGCCGACGACCAGCCCCGCCGCACCGCCGATGAGGCCCTGCACGAGCGACTCGCCCGTGACCTGGCCGACGATGCGCCGGTTCGACCAGCCGATGGCCTTCAGCGTGCCGAACTCGCGCGTCCGACGGGTCACCGACTGGATCGTGAGGAGGATCGCGATGAGGAACGCCGCGACGAGCACCGCGAGCGAGATCCAGAGGCCGAGGCTCGAGACCAGGTTCGACGCGGTGGCGAGCGAACCCGAGACCTGGGAGGCGAGGTCGGACTGCGTGTTCACGGTGACGTCCGGCAGGGCCTCCTCGATCCCGGCCTGCACGGCGTCGATGCGGTCGGCGGAGGACGCCTGCACGTAGACGTCGCTGATGAGTCCCTCGTTGCCCGAGAGCTCCTGCGCGAGGTCGAGCGGGATGTACACATCGGACGCGGTCGACGCGTCGGCGGAGGTCGAGGCGACGGTCCCGACGACCTCGAACGTCGTGCCGCCGATATCGATCGTGTCGCCGACGGCGAGCCCCGACGTCGTCGCGTACGTCGCGTCGAGCACGGCGACCGCGTCTCCGGTGTCGGATGCCTCGAGCCCGCGCCCGTCGGCGAGCTCGACGGCGGAGAGCGGGCCGACGGACTCCGCCGACGGGTCGAGCCCGAGCACGGAGAACGTGTCGACGTCGAAGGCGCTGCCGCCCGCACCGTCGGCGCCGCCCGACGGAGGCTGCTGCATCACCTCGTCGGACGGGCCGGTCTCGCCGCCGTCCTGCGACTGCCGCACGTCGGGCAGCTCGCCCGAGAACGCCAGGTTCCGAAGCGACAGCGTCGCGGAGGCCGCCGCGACGCCGTCGACGCCCTGCACCTCCTCGAGCGCCGACTCGTCGAACGTCGAACTGCCGGGGGCGGCGACGAGGCGCGACTGGCTGAGCTGCGTCGACCCGTCGGCCGTCGTGCCGTCGTCGGCGCCGAACTCGAACCGCTGCGGTCCCGCGGCTCCGCCCTCAGCGGTCGGGGTCGCGCTGACGGTCAGGTCGGTGCCGACCCCGTACGCCGACTCGAGGACGGCCGCCTGCGCGCTGCGCACGCCGGTCGACACCGCATTCACGATGATCACGAGGCCGATGGCCAGGGCGAGCCCGATCGCGATGATCGCGGTCTGGCGCCGCCGGCCGGCGAGCTCTCGCCGGAGGTAGGTGAAGAACATGGGCCAGACGCTAGGGAGCGGCGCTATGGCGGCGCCAGCACGCGTCTATGGATTCCCCATGAGTGCGGCCCCCGCTGCCGACCGCCGAACGTCCAGCGGGGTCATAGGGAACGCATAGCGGCATGACGATACTTGGTGGCATGAGCACCGAGCAGACCCACCGCGTCCCGCAGCTGCAGAAGCCCGACGGGTCGATGGTGCGGGTGCTCGTCGTCGACGACGAGGCATCCCTCGCCGACCTGCTGAAGATGGCGTTCCGCTACGAGGGCTGGGACGTGCGGACCGCGGGCGACGGCCTCGCCGCCGTGAAGACGGCGCGCGAGTTCCGGCCCGATGCGATCGTGCTCGACATCATGCTGCCCGACATCGACGGCCTCGAGGTCCTGCAGCGGGTGCGCGCCGACGGCACCGAGACGCCGGTGCTCTTCCTCACCGCGAAGGACTCGCTCGACGATCGCATCGCAGGCCTCACCGCGGGCGGCGACGACTACGTCACGAAGCCCTTCAGCCTCGAGGAGGTCGTCGCGCGCGTGCGCGGACTCATCCGCCGCTCCACGCTCACCCTCGCCCAGCAGCGGGACCCGGTGCTGCGGGTCGGCGATCTCACGCTCGACGAGGACTCGTACGAGGTGGAACGCGCCGGCCAGCCCATCGAGCTCACCGCGACCGAGTTCGAGCTGCTCCGCTTCCTCATGCGCAACCCGCGCCGCGTGCTGTCGAAGGCGCAGATCCTCGACCGCGTCTGGTCGTACGACTTCGGCGGCAAGGAGTCGGTCGTCGAGCTGTACATCTCGTACCTCCGCAAGAAGATCGACCAGGGGCGCGAGCCGATGATCCACACCGTGCGAGGCGCCGGGTACATGCTGAAGGCCGCCGGATGACCCGCCCCGGCGATCCGGGGCACGCCGCCGCCGTGCGTGCCCGCGTGGCCACCGGACCCCGCGGCAGCAGCCCGGCCGGCGGCCGGCCGCGCCTGCCCTGGACGCTGGAGCGGCGCCTGCTCGTGCTCATCGCCGGACTCCTCGTGGCGATCAGCGCCGTGATCGGCGTCGCCACCGTGCTGCTCTTCCACGCGTCATCGGTCGAACGCCTCGACGCGAGCCTTCGGGCGGCGTCCTCGCGGGCGACCGCCGCCGCAGGCCCCGGCATCCCCGACGACCCGCGTGCGACGGTGCTGGAGTTCCTCCGCATCCCCGGCCAGCCCGACGGCACCCTCGGGGGCCTCGTGTTCGGCGCCGACGCCACCGTCGTCGCCGGCGTGATCGCGCAGGGCGAGATCGCGGAGCCCGGGCCGGCGGCCTCCGCCGCGCTCGCCGAGGTGGCGCCCGATCGCGAACCGCACACCATCACGGCCGGCGCCCTCGGCGCGTACCGCGCCCTCGCCGTCGAGTCGCAGGTCGGCGTGCGAGTCGTGCTCGCACTGCCGCTCGGCGACGTCACGGCGCAGACGACGCAGCTGGCCGTCACCGTCGCCGTGGTCGCGGCCGGCGGCATCCTCGTCGCACTCTGGGCCGGCACCCTGCTCGTGCGGCGGGCGCTCGCACCGCTCGGCCGGGTGACCGAGACCGCGCAGGCCGTCTCGGAGCTGCCCCTCGACCGCGGCGACGTCGACCTCGACGAGCGGGTCGCCGTCGACGACCCGCGCACCGAGGTCGGGCGCCTCGGCACCGCGTTCAACCGGATGCTCGGCCATGTCGCGTCCGCGCTGTCCGCCCGCGAGCAGTCGGAGCGCAAGGTCCGCCGGTTCGTCGCGGATGCCTCGCACGAGCTGCGCACCCCGCTCGCCTCGATCCGCGGCTACGCCGAGCTCACCCGCCTCCACGGCGGCGAGCTGCCCGAGGACGTGCGGCACGCGATCGGCCGCATCGAGTCGGAGACGGTGCGGATGACCGAGCTCGTCGAGGACCTGCTCCTGCTCGCCCGACTCGACGAGGGACGCGAGCTCGTGCACGCCGAGGTGGACCTCGGAGCCCTGGTGGCCGACGCGGTCGCCGACGCCCAGGTCGCCGGGCCCGACCATGACTGGGAGGTCTCGGTGCCGGAGCGGCCCGTGCTCGTGACCGGCGACGAGCCACGACTGCGGCAGGTGCTCGGCAACCTCCTCGCGAACGCGCGCGTGCACACGCCGGCCGGCACCGCGGTCGCCGCGACCCTGACAGCGGATGCCTCGTCCGCGACGATCACCGTCGCCGACGACGGCCCGGGCATCGACCCGGGCGTCCGCGACACGTTGTTCGAGCGGTTCGCGCGGGGCGACAGCTCGCGATCGCGGCGCGCCGGCAGCACGGGGCTCGGTCTCGCCATCGTGCGCGCTGTCGTCGAGGCGCACGACGGCGAGGTCTCCGTCGAGAGCGAGCCGGGGCGCACCGTGTTCACCGTGCGGCTGCCCGTCGAGGCGCCGGCACCGGCGGACACCGGCGCGCGAGCGTCGTCGGAAGACGCCGAGCCTGCGACTACCGCCGGAGCGGCCCGGGCCGCGGCCGCCGAATCCGGCGCCGGCGACTAGGCGCGGGGCACGACGGCGACGGCGTCGACCTCGACCAGAGCCTCCGGGCGCACGGGCGCGACGCGGAGCACCGTCACGGTCGAGGGGACGCCGCCCCAGACCTGCATGGCGCCGCCGAAGGCCTCCTCGAGCGACGCGTCGGGGTGCAGGTGGATGGCGAGCCGCACGACGTTCGACGCGTCGGCGCCGACCTCCTCGAGCACGGCGAGCACGTTGCGCATCGCCTGCGCCGACTGGGCACCGGCGCCGCCCTCGATGATCGCGCCGGAGGCATCCGTGCCGTTCTGGCCGCCGATGTAGAGCGTGTCGTGGTCACCGCGCACGAGGATGCCCTGGCTGAACGCGGGGTTCTTGTGCAGCGAGTCGGGGTTGACGTGAATGATCTCCATGGGCTGAGCAAAGCACGCGCCGCCGACATCGACCGGTGCTCCGCGGGTACGACGACGGCCCGCCCGGGAAGGGCGGGCCGTCGTGGTGGCGGATCAGGCCTCGGTCAGAATGCGGAGCATGTCGGCGAAGACCCGGAGCTCTTCGGGCGACCGCTGCGCGAGTGCCGTGCGCACGCGCGCCTGGTTGTGCGCGCGAACCGACGCGACCCGCTCGGTCGCCTCCTCGGTCGGTTCGAGCACCCGCAGGCGCCCGTCGCGCTCGTCGGGCCGGCTCACCACCAGGCCGAGGTCCTCGAGGACCCTGACCTGGCGGCTGATGACGCTCTTGTCCATCTCGAGCTGGTCGGAGAGCACGTGCGCGTTCGTGGGGCCGAGCCGCACGATCGAGGCGAGCACCTTGTAGCCGGCCGGCTGCAGATCGGGGTGGATGAGCTCCGCGGCCTGCTTCCAGATCGCGCGGGCCCGCGTGAAGACGAGGCTCAGCTGGTCCTCGACGGCGGCGATGGCCTCGTCGACGGCGGGGTCCGCGGTCATGGCGATCATGCTACTTGCGCGTCCCGGAGGATGACGCATCCTGCCCGCCCGACGCGGCGTCCGACGGGCGACCGCCTTCGAGCACCTGCACCGACGAGGTGACCGGCGCGGCGATCTCGGCCTCGGCGAGGTCGATGGCCGCGCCCTCGGCCTCCTCGGCGAGCGTCTGCGCCGCGTTCTTGGTCGACAGCGACTTGTTCGGCAGGAACGCGATCGCGATGAGGCTGATCACCGCGAGCGGGATCGCGATGATGAACACGTCCGCGATGCCGTGGCCGTATGCGCCCTCGACGATCACGCGGATCGCGTCGGGCAGCTCGCCGACCTTCGGCACGTTGCCCGAGGCGAGACCCTTCAGCGCCTCGACCTCGTCGGGCGAGGTGGGCGTGAAGTGCTTCAGCCCGTCGGTGATGTGGGTGGTGACCTGGGTGGCGAGGAGCGAGCCCATGATCGTCACGCCGATGGTGCCGGCGATCGAACGGAAGAAGTTCACGTTCGAGCTGGCCGCACCGAGCTGCGACACGGGGGTGTCGTTCTGCACGATGAGCGTGAGGTTCTGCATCACCATGCCGAGGCCGGCGCCGAGCACCACCATGTAGACCGAGACCCACAGGAAGTCGGTGTCGTACCGGAGCGTCGCCATGAGGCTGACGCCCGCGATGGTGAGCACCGAGCCGAGGAGCATCCAGCCCTTCCACTTGCCGTACCGGCTCACGAGCGCGCCGATGCCGATCGAGGCGCCCATCTGGCCGATGATCATCGGGATGGTCATGAGCCCCGACTCGGTCGGGGTCGCGCCCCGAGCCAGCTGGAAGTACTGCGCGAGGAAGACGCTCGTCGCGAACATCGCCACGCCGACCGAGATCGAGGCGACCACCGCGAGCGTGAACGTGCGGTTCTTGAAGAGGGTCATCGGCACGATCGGCTCGGGCACGAAGAATTCGGTCACGACGAAGGCGATGATCGCGGCCGCCGAGATGGCGACGATCACGATGCTCTCGGTCGAGTCCCAGTCGAACTGGCTGCCGCCCATGGAGACCCAGATGAGCAGGAGCGAGACGCCCACGGCGAGCAGGATCGCGCCGAGGTAGTCGATGCGGACCTTGTCGCGGTTCGGCTTCGGCAGGTGCAGCGTGCGCTGGATCATGATGATCGCCGCGACCGCGAACGGGACGCCGATGAAGAAGTTCGCGCGCCAGCCCCAGGCGTCGGTGATGAGACCGCCGAGGAGCGGGCCGCCGATGGTCGCGAGGGCCATGATGCCGCCGACGACGCCCATGTACTTGCCGCGCTCGCGCGGGGAGATGATGAGCGCGACGGCGATCATGACGAGCGACATCAGGCCGCCGGCGCCGATGCCCTGGATGACGCGGACGCCGATGAGCATCTCGGTGCTCTGCGAGAAGCCCGCGATGACGGTGCCGACCACGAAGAGGCCGAGCGCGAGCTGGAGCAGGAGCTTGCGGTCGACGAGGTCGGCGAGCTTGCCCCAGATCGGGGTCGACACGGCGGTCGCGAGGAGGCTGGCCGTGATGACCCAGGTGTAGGCGGCCTGGTCGCCGCCGAGGTCGGCGATGATGACGGGCATCGAGGTCGAGACGACCGTGCCCGAGATCACGGCCACGAACATGCCCATGATGAGGCCGGAGAGCGCAGTGAACACCTCGCGGTGCGTGCGCTTGGCCTCGAGTTCGGTGGTGGGTGCTGCAGTCAAATCGAGTGTGTCCTTGCCCGAGTGGATTCGTTGATAGATGTCAACTATATGACATTGGTTGCATTACGTCAACTATTGATGTCCGTCAACTATTCCCCGGGTGATGGTTCCCGGCGGACGCGACGGCGACGTGTCGGCGGGATGTGCCGGTGACGGATGCCTCGCACCGGCGGATTCCGTCCACACGTGGTCCTGCGTGAGGGGCCGGGTGGGTGCTTGTGCGGGCTGGCGCCGAGACCGGGCGGATTTGGCCGGGGGTGAGGCATCCGCTACGCTGTACGGAGCCGAAGACCGCTGGTCGTCGTTTCGCGTGCGAACCGACCGAAGTCCTGTGAAAGCAGGGGCCCGCGCAGGTGTGACGAAGACTTCCCGATTCCGGGCCGAGCTCCGCGCAACTGCGTCGGAGCTTTTTTCATGCGCCAGCGCTCCCAGGCCGTGCACCGCCTCCGCGATGCACGTTGAAGACACAAGGAGTGGCCATGGCGAACAAGGAAGCCGCGGTTGCCGAACTCTCGAACCTGTTCGAGAGCTCGACCGCCGTTCTGCTGACCGAATACCGCGGCCTCACTGTTGCGCAGCTCAAGACGCTGCGCAAGTCCATCAGTGGGGACGCGAGCTACGCCGTGGTGAAGAACACGCTGACCAAGATCGCGGCCAACAATGCCGGGATCACCGCGTTCGACGACGCCCTCGCGGGCCCGTCGGCGATCGCGTTCGTGCACGGCGACCCGGTCGCCGTCGCGAAGTCGCTGCGTGACTTCGCCAAGGCGAACCCTCTCCTCGTGGTCAAGGGCGGCTATTTCGATGGCAAGCCCCTGACCGCCGAAGAGGTAGGCAAGCTCGCCGACCTCGAGTCCCGCGAAGTGCTGCTGGCGAAGCTCGCCGGTGCCTTCAAGGCCTCGCTGTTCGGAGCCGCATATCTGTTCAACGCACCGCTCTCGAAGGCCGTCCGCACGGTCGACGCGCTGCGTGAGAAGCAGGAGTCCGCTGCGTAGGCGCGAGCCTCTCAAGCGGTGAGTTACCAGGAAATCTAAGGAGAAAATCATGGCGAAGCTGTCCACTGAGGAGCTGCTCGAGCAGTTCAAGGGCCTGACCCTCATCGAGCTCTCGGAGTTCGTCAAGGCGTTCGAGGAGACCTTCGAGGTCACCGCCGCCGCCCCCGTCGCGGTTGCTGCTGCTCCCGCCGCCGGTGGCGCCGCTGGCGGTGCCGAGGAGGCCGAGGAGAAGGACTCGTTCGACGTCGTTCTCGAGGCCGCCGGCGACAAGAAGATCCAGGTCATCAAGGTCGTCCGCGAGCTCACCTCGCTCGGCCTCGGCGAGGCGAAGGCCGTCGTCGACGGTGCTCCCAAGGCCGTGCTCGAGGGCGCGAACAAGGAGACCGCCGAGAAGGCCAAGGCCGCCCTCGAGGAGGCCGGCGCCACCGTCACCCTCAAGTGATCACCGCCCTCTTCGGAGGGCAGTGCGCTGAGCGTGCCACCGTCACCCTCAAGTGATCACCGCCCTCTTCGGAGGGCAGTGCGCCGGGAGGCGCGCACTTGAGATGACTGGCGTCACCTGAACACACGGATGCCCCGTGGCTCACGAGCCACGGGGCATCCGTCGTCTCCGGGGCGGCGCTGAGCTCAGTCGCAGTGACCGTTCGCGACCTTGGCCTCGACCTCGATGTAGCGGGGGCGGTAGTGGTCGACTTCGACGTAGAGGTCGTTCGTGTCGAAGCTGTTGACGTTGTAGGTCACCAGGAGCGTGTGCCCGTCGCCGAGCTCGGGGTGTGCCTTGGCGTTGTACGTGAAGATGTTCCCGCCGGTCTCGGGCGTGCGATAGAGCTCGGTCTTCCCCGTGAACGGGCCCTCGAGGCTCTCGCTCCGGTACATCACGATGCTCGCGCTCAGCGGCTCGGTGGCATCGCCCGTGACCAGGGTGTAGCGGCCCTGATACCGCTGCACGCTGAACTCGTTCGAGACGCCCTCGAGAATGCGCTTCGAGGTGGAGTGGTCGGTCGACCAGCCCGTGTCGCCGAGGTACTCCCAGGTGCCGTCGGCGAGGTCGCCGCCGGCCACCCGGGCGAGATGGGCGAACTTCTGCGACTGCAGGTCCTCGACACCGTAGACGTAGGTGTACCCGTCGTCGGGATGCTCGTAGATCGCCGAACCCCAGTTGACGCCGTCGGTGGCGAGGTCGTCGACCGAGCGGAGCTCGAGAGTCTCGGCGTCGAAGGTCGCGACGCCGTTGCCGGCGAACGCGAAGTCCCAGATTCCGCCTCCGGTCTTGACGAACTCCACGAGCATCACCTGCAGTTCGTCCCCGTGCACTGTCGCGTCGCCGAACCAGTACCAGTCGCGGCCCTCATCGGCGCCGGCGACTTTCACGAGGGATTCAGGCGTCGCCTCCGTGCCGCCGGTGAAGGTGGTGAGCGATCCGTCGTCGTCGACCACGATCGAATTGTGGATGAACGGCGAGTCGAGCGGGCGCCCGTGCGAGGCGTCCACCTCGCCGAGGAACGTGTCGGAGTAGATCCAGGCGATCCGCCCGTCGGGCAGTTCGACGCTGTACGCCGAGTCGGCCCCCGTCCAGCGGCCGGCCGTGTCGCCGTAGGTGCCGAACCGCTCGGTCAGCACGGGGTCGACGGCGGCCGAGACATCCGCGCAGACGGCCTGCGCCCACGCCGCCGGCGGAACGGCTGTGCCCGCGAGTGCGATCGCGCCGAGCGCGGCGGCCGAGGCCGACGCGAGTCGACGGCCTCGGGTCTGGAATCGGTGCGTCATGGTGCTCCCTCCCGGCGTCGTCGCCGGCCCGGGGAGTGATGCGTCGTCGCAGCACTCCTGTTAACGTTACCAAGCGGGGAGCGTAGCAGCGGCATCCGACGCTGTACAGGGCTCCGCGCGCCCGCCGCTCAGCCGGTCGGCGCGGTAGTACCGTGAGAACGGCCGAACGGCCGAGCGAGGCGGAGGTTCCACGCGAGATGGCCGAGGTCGTCCAACCCGGCAGGCAGCCGACCATCAAAGAGGTCGCCCTGCACGCGGGCGTCAGTCCAATGACCGTGTCGCGCACGCTCGCCGGCGGGGTGAACGTCAGGCCCGATCTGCAGGAGAAGGTGCTGCAGGCCGTGCGGGAGCTCGGCTATCACCGCAACGAGAACGCCCGGAGTCTCCGGCCCGGCCAAGCGAGCGGGCTCATCGGCGTGGCGATCACGAATCTCGGCAACCCCTACTACGGCAACTTCGCGCTCGGTGTGGAGGAGGTCGCCGCTGAGTACGGCCGCCGCATCGTGCTCGGGAACACGGGCGAGGATCCGGCCCGCGAACGCCAGCTCGTCGCCGACTTCCTCGGTCGGCAGGTCGAAGGGCTCGTGCTCGTCCCCTCCGGTGGCAACGCCGACCACCTGCGCCCGGAGCGCCTCGGAGACGTTCCTCTCGTCCTCGCGTCGCGGCGCGTCTACGGGCTCGACGTCGACGCGGTACTCCTCGACGATGTCGGCGGTGCCTATCGAGGCACCCGCGCGCTGCTGGACGCGGGCCACCTGAGAATCGGCTTCCTCAGCAACGTGCGCTCCGTCTTCACCGGTCAACGTCGGTACGAGGGGTACGTGCGTGCGCTCACCGAGCGCGGCATCCTGCCCGAGGAGGAGCTGGTGCAGCGGGGGCAGCAGGACGCCGACTCGGCGCGGGAAGCGACGCGGCACCTGCTCGACCTGGCCCAGCCGCCGACCGCGATCTTCAGCGCCAACAACCGCAACACGATCGGCGCGCTCCGCGAGATCGGACGGCGGCTCCGGGCGGGTGCGGCGCGGGAGGCGATGCCGGCGCTCGTGAGCTTCGACGACTTCGAGCTGGCCGAGCTGATGCCCGTTCCGGTGACCATCATCGATCACGACCCGAGACAGCTCGGTCGCGAGGCCGCACGCCTGCTGCTCGGTCGCGTCGGCGCCGACGGGCACCGCGGCCCGGCACGACTCGTCGAGATGCCTGTGCGCCTGGAGACGCCTGCGGCCGACTGAGCGCGTGCGCGCTTGCGAAGGTGCGGTACCGACGCTATGGTAACGTTACCAACCGGGTCGGCGACCGACGCCCGCTCGGACCGACGAGGAGGACGGCATGCGCAGCGTTGCGATCGACCTCGGCGGTACCTCGGTCAAGCTCGGCCTGGTCGTAGACGGTGTCATCGAGTCGGTGAGCGAGCTGCCGGTGTCGGGAGGCGTCGACCTCGCCGAAGTCGCGGCCGCCGTCGACGCGCTGCGCGGTCGGGAGGCCGTGGACGCCGACGCCGTCGGCATCGCCGTGCCGGGCGTCGTCGACCGTGGCGGCCGGCGCCTCGTCGCGGCGCACGGGAAGTACGCCGACCTGCACGGCGTGGATCTCTGCGCCTGGTCCGCGGCGCGATTCGGTGTCGCCGCGATCGTCGAGAACGATGCACGGGCGGCGCTGGCCGGGGAGATCGCCTCCGGCGCGGCCTCCGGCGCCGCGGACGCGGTGCTGCTCACGCTCGGGACGGGGATCGGCACCGCCGCCCTCGTGGACGGTCGTCTGCTCCGCGGGCGGCACGGGCACGCCGGCGTCCTGAACGGTCACGTCACCGTCGACCTCGACGGCCCGCGCTGCCCGTGCGGCAACATCGGTTGCGCCGAGGCGGTCGCGAGCACCTGGGCGTTGGCCGAGGCGGCGCGCCGCGGCGACGTCGCGCTCGGGCCGGAGCTCGAGGCTCGCCGATCCAGCGGTGCCGCGCTCGGCATCCGCGACCTCGTGGAGACGGCGCACGAAGCCGAGTCCGCCGTCCTGCTCAGCCGATTCCTCGACGTCTGGGCGGCCGTCGCCGTCACCCTGTGCCACGCGTTCGACCCCGAGGTCGTCGTGGTCACGGGAGGGGTGCTGCGGGCCGCGGATCTGATCCTGCCCGGACTGCGCGATCGTGTGCACGCCCACCTCTGGTCCTCCTCGTTCCGGCCGCCTCTCGTGGCGGCCGACGACCCCGCCACCTCGGTGCTCCGAGGCCTGGCCGCCCTCGCTTCCGCTCAGACACACGAAGGACACCGATGACTACCGACGACCGGCCGGACCGCACGCTCGAGGAGTACCTCGTCGACGACCGCAGCAGCTATGTGAAGCTGCCGACCGTGCCGCTGCCAGAGGGCAGCGAGGTGCTCGTCGGCGATGACGCGTGGCGGGCGGCGATGGCGGTCGCGACCCGACGGGCGGAGGAGCATCCGCTCGTCGTCGTCGATGTGTACCCGGGCGGCGATGTCGCGGCGATCGCCGAGCGCATCGCGCGCGTGCTGCCGGAGGCCGACGTCATCGACGTCGAGGAGGCCGCGGCGGCAGACCGGGCGAGCATCGATTCGCTCATCGGACGCAGCCTCACCGACGATCGGGTGTTCGGCGTCATGAGCCACTTCACGGTCGACGAATTCTACGACGCCGAGCGGCTCGACCGACTCGCCCACCGCGTCGAGGCCCGCGAGCGGCCGACCGTGCTGGTCGGGTGGGGCGCCGACCTCGCGGCACGGCGCCGCGCCGACGCCCTCGTACTCGTCGATCTCGCGCGCTGGGAGATCCAGCAGCGCCAGCGCGCCGGTGCGCCGAACTGGCGAGCGGGCAACGGCGACGAGGACGCCCTGCGCAAGTACAAGCGCGGCTTCTTCGTCGAATGGCGCGCGGCGGACCGGCACAAGCGGACGCTCTTCGACCGGGTCGACCTCCTCGTCGACGGCAACGCGGCGCTCGACGGCGCCGGCGCGGTCACGGGCGAGGCCTTCCGCAGCGCGCTGCGGAAGGCTGCGACCGCGCCCTTCCGCGTCGTGCCGTTCTTCGACCCCGGCGTCTGGGGTGGACAGTGGATGAAGAGCACGCTCGATCTCGACCCGTCGGCCAGCAACTACGCGTGGTGCTTCGACTGCGTGCCCGAGGAGAACTCGCTGCTGCTCGAGGCCGGCGGCAGGGTCGTCGAGATCCCCGCGATGGACCTCGTGCTCAGCCAGCCCAGAGCCCTGCTCGGCGAGCGCACCTTCGCGCGCTTCGGCGCCGAGTTCCCCATCCGGTTCGACTTCCTCGACACCATGGGCGGGGGCAACCTCTCGCTGCAGGTGCATCCGCTCACCGACTACATCCGCGACACGTTCGGCATGGCCTACACGCAGGACGAGAGCTACTACCTGCTCGACGCCGGTGACGACGCCGTGGTCTACCTCGGCGTGAAGCCGGGCGTCGACCCCGACGAGATGTTCGCCGCGCTGCGGGCCGCGACCGATGGCAAGCACCCGTTCGACGCCGAGCGGTACGTGAACACCTACCCGGCGAAGAAGCACGACCACTTCGCGATCCCGGCCGGCACCATCCACTGCTCCGGGGCGAACTCGATGGTGCTCGAGATCTCGGCGACGCCGTTCATCTTCACGTTCAAGCTCTGGGACTGGGGCCGCGTCGGGCTCGACGGCGTGCCGCGGCCCGTGCACCTCGATCACGGCGAGGCGAACGTGCAGTGGGAGCGGGACGCCGACTGGGTCGAGCGGAACCTCGTCGGGCAGGTGCAGGAGCTGCGCCGCGAACCCGGCCTCGTCGAGGAGCGCACCGGCCTGCACGAGCTCGAGTTCATCGAGGTCAGACGGCACTGGTTCGAGGAGGAGGCCGCCCACGACACCGAGGGCACCGTGAACGTGCTGAACCTCGTCGAGGGCGACGAGGTCGAGGTGGTGAGCCCGACCGGCGCGTTCGCGCCGTACCGGGTGCACTACGCCGAGACCTTCATCATCCCCGCGGCGGTGGGGCCGTACGTCATCCGGCGCAGTCCCGAGTCGCGAAGCGAACGTTTCGCGACCGTGAAGGCGTACGTGCGCGGGACCCGCAGCACCGACAACTGAATAGGCACCATCGCAGTACCGACACAGCGACACAACGGACAAGGGAGTTCCAGTGAGATCACCACGCAAGACCGGCGGAGCCGTCATCGCGCTCGCCGCGGCATCCATGCTGCTCGCCGCCTGCTCGGCGGGCGGCGGTGGCGGAGGAGGCGACGGCGCGACGACCGGCACGCTCGACTTCTACACCGACAAGGCCGCGTGGGAGCCCGACTTCGACGAGCTCAACGAGACGAGCGAGGCCGACGTCGACATCACGCTCAACACCACGGGCTACTCGGACGCGAATCAGTACGACGCCTTCATCAAGCAGTCGTTCCGCACGCAGAAGAGCCCGGGCCTGTTCACCTGGCACACCGGCAGCTCGCTCACCGAGCTCGTGGACGAAGGCCTCATCGCCGAGACGACCGACATCTGGTCGAAGGCGATCGACGAAGGCTGGGCGACGGAAGATCTCCGCGAGACGTACACGGTGGACGGCAAGCAGTACTGCGTGCCGATGAACATCGCCTACTGGGTGATGTACTACAACAAGAACATCTTCGCGGAGCAGGGCATCGCGGTGCCGACCACCTGGGAAGAGCTCGACGCCGCGGCGACGACCCTGAAGTCGGCGGGCATCACGCCGTACTACCAGACGAGCACGCTCTTCACCTTCCAGTGGTTCCAGCAGCTCGTCGCCGGCACAGACCCCGACCTCTACAACGCGCTCGCCACCGGCGAGGCGAAGTTCACCGATCCCGAGGTCGTCGACATCATGAACGTGTGGCTCGAGGAGCAGGAGGCCGGCTGGTTCTCCGACGCGGGCAGCACCGTCGACCCCGCCGTCGGCCTGAAGCAGGGCGACTACGCGATGATCAACTTCGGGTCGTTCTTCAACGGCTCGCTCGACGGCGCGGGCATGGTCTCGGGTGAGGACTACGGCATGTTCGTCATCCCCGCGGTGAATCCCGACCTGGAGCAGACGCCCGTGGCCGTCGAGTCCGGGCCGCTCTGCGTGGCCGAGAGCTCCAAGCAGCGCGACCTCGGCCTGGCATACTCCGCGTGGTGGATGTCGGCCGACGCCCAGACCGCGTGGAACGCCGCACGGGGCGACGTCGCATTCAACCCGAAGGCGGAGGTCGCCGACCCCATGCTCGCCGAGCTGGGCACCACCGTCGCCGACGGCCAGCACCTGCTGTTCACCCGCTTCTTCGAGGCGTTCCCCACCCCGATCGTGACCGTCGCCATCGAGCAGTTCGGCGCGTTCAACGCCAACCCGTCCGACCCCGTGCCGTTCCTCGAAACCATCCAAGCCGAGGCCGACAAATACTGGGCAGACCAGGAGTAACGCCGCATGGCCGTCCTTCAGACGCCCGAACGCGAGCGGACCGCCCGCGGGCTCACCGAGCCCGCGGGCGGCCCGGCCCGACGGAAGACGCCATACCGCTGGTCCGCGCTGGGATTCATCTCCCCGGGCGTGCTGCTGGTCGCGGTGCTGCTCTACCTGCCGCTGCTGTGGACGACGTTCCTCAGCTTCACCGAGTACAACGGGCTCGGCGATCCTGACTGGGTCGGCTTCGACAACTACGGCGACATGTTCGACGACCCGGCGTTCCTGGGCTCGCTCGGCAACACGCTGCTGTGGGTCGTCGGCACCCTGCTCATCCCCGTCGGCATCGGACTCGGCATCGCGCTGCTCACCTGGAACCTCGCGGGCGGCGTCTGGCTGCGGCTGCCGTTCCTCATCCCGTACGCCCTCTCCGGCATCGGGGTCGGCCTGATCTGGTCGTTCATCCTCTCCAGCAACGGCGCGCTCGACCAGGCGCTCGCCGCGTTCGGCATCACGGATACGCCACGATGGCTCGTCGACGCACCGCTCAACACGGTCGTGATGATCGTCGCGGCCGCGTGGCAGGGCGTCGGCGTGAACGCGCTGCTGTTCACGATCGGGCTGCAGTCGATCCCGAAGGAGCCGCTCGAGGCGGCCCGGGTGGACGGTGCGCGCGGATTCCGGCTGTTCGGCAGTATCCTCTGGCCGATGCTCCGCCCCCTGACCGCGGTGGTCGTCGGACTCTCGATCGTCGCGAGCCTGAAGACGTTCGACATCGTGCAGGGCATGACGAAAGGCGGTCCTGGCCGGGCCTCCGAGACGCTCGCCCTCACGATGTACAAGGAGACGTTCGTGAACAGCGACTACGGGCTCGGCTCCGCGATCGCCGTGTTCCTCACGATCGTCACGCTGCTGGCCGCCATCCTGTACCTGCGCGAGCAGCTGTCGAAGAAGCATGAGCTCTGACATGACCCGAATCCTCCGCACCGGCATCCTCGTCGTCCTCGGCGCGCTGTGGCTGGTGCCCGTCTACCTGCTCCTCGTCAACGCGGCGAAGTCCCCGCTGACGTTCACGACGACCGAGTCGTGGATCCCGACCGACTTCTCCCTGTTCTCGAACATCGCCGAGGCGATGCGGCTCTCGGGGCTCGGCGACAGCGTGCTGAGCACACTCGTCTACGCGATCGTGTCGCCCGCGATCGCCGTACTCGTTGGCGCCGCCGCCGGCTTCGCGATCGTGGCGCTGCGGCTGAAGCACGGCTTCGCCTGGTTCGTCGTGATCTTCGGCGGCACGGTCTTCCCGCTGCAGATGGTGCTGCTG
Organism: Agromyces sp. G08B096; assembly: GCF_040267705.1. Classification (NCBI taxonomy): domain Bacteria; kingdom Bacillati; phylum Actinomycetota; class Actinomycetes; order Micrococcales; family Microbacteriaceae; genus Agromyces; species Agromyces sp. G08B096. Next base: position 2,984,911 of record NZ_CP158374.1, on the reverse strand, counting down.
CCGCTGTTCGATGCGTACTCCCGCGTCGGCCTGTTCGACACCCAACTCGGCATGATCATCGTGTACACCGCGATCTCCATTCCGTTCTCGGCGTTCGTGATGCGCAACTTCTTCACCGGCATCGCGCACAGCGTGTTCGAGGCCGCCGTACTCGACGGCGCGACGACCTGGCGGATCTTCTCGCGCGTCTACCTGCCGATGGCGGCGAGCGCACTGGTGGCGATCTTCATCCTGCAGGCCACCTTCATCTGGAACGACCTGCTGCTCGGCCTCACCCTCAGCCAGTCGGACGACGTGCGACCGATCGTGACGACCCTGTCGGGCATGCAGTCGACGTACGGCGGCGCCCAGATGTCGACCGTGCTCGCCGCCGGCGTCCTCGTGTCGCTGCCGACCGTCGTGCTGTTCCTCTTCACCCAGAAGTTCTTCGCGCGCGGCCTCGCGCTCGGCCAGTACTGATCTCGCCGCCCGCGCGGCATGAATGGAGCACGGATGCCCCGTCCCGATCTCATCCCTACCGTCGACGACCTGGCGGCCGATCCGATCACCCACCACTACGACGATCTGATCGCGCCGTCGGGCCTCACCAACCATCTCGGCACCGCGCGGGTCGAGCACGATCTGACGGCCGTCGCGGCCGTGACCTTCCCGCCGGTCTCGCAGGGACTCGCTGCCACGGCCGTGTGCTTCGTCGACGGCCGGATCCTGCAGTCGTTCGGCGCGCCGATCACGCACGAGTGGCGGCCGGACCGAGTCGTCAGGCGGGCCGTGCTGCCCGGTCTCGAGCTCGAGACGGTCACCGTGTGCGTGCCCGGACGCACGGCGGTCGCCATCGACGTGCGGGTGCGGAACACGGGCGGCTCCGACCGCTCGGTGCGTGTGGGACTCGCCCTCAGCGCCCGCGTCGTCGTCAGCGGCGAGGCCTGGCTGTCCGCGGAGTCGCCGAGTGCGCGCAACGACGTCGAGGCCGATGGGAGCCGGCTGGTGTTCGGCGCCCCCGACGGATCGGCCTGGAGCGTGCAGGGGGTCGACACGCCGGCGACGGCGAGGGTGAGCGGCGTGGCCCCAGCGGCCGAGGAGTACGAGGTGGGGATCGGCGGTACGGGGCGCGGTGGCGACGTGACGGTCGAGCTCGACGTGCCGGCCGGGGGGAGCGCGCGGTTCGGATACGTGCATGCGACGGCCGCGTCCCGCGACGCGGCGATCGCCGAGTACGATGCGGTCGCCGTCGATGTGCCGGCCGCCGTCGCCGCATCCGAGCTGGCCTGGAACACCCGGCTCGAGGCGGCATTCACCCCCGGGAACGACGAGTTCTCGGGTCATCTGCCGGTGCTGGAGACGAACTCGGAGGCGCTGCGCCGCCTCTACTGGTGGGGCGTGCTGGGCGTGGTCTGGTTCCGACGCGACTACGCCGGCAACGTGCTCGGCCGAAGCTACGACACCCTCATGCCCAGTTACTGGTCGACGACCACGTTCATCTGGGACTTCAGCCTGAGCTCCATCGCCCACGCGCTGCTCGACCCCGAGCCGATGCGACGCCAGCTGAGCCACTGGATCGACAGCGACACCCACCGCCACTTCGGCACGTCGTCGCTCACCGGCGGACCGGTCGGCCGCTGGTACTCCGTGAACGACTACGCCATGACCAGGCTGGTGCACGATTACGTGCGCTTCACCGGCGACACGGCCTGGCTCGACGAGGTGCAGGCCGACGGCCGCCGCGTCGTCGATCACCTCCGATTCTGGGCGCGCGCCTGGGAAGGGCTGCGCCGCGATTCGGCCCTCGCGGATTACGGCGAGATCGACAACCTGCTCGAGTGCGTGAGCTCGTACACCCACGAGGTGGCGAGCTTGAACGCGGCGAACGTGTGGAACCTGCGCACCAGCGCCGATGTGCTCGCCGTCCGGGGCGAGGAGGCGGAGGCGGCGCGGCTGCGCCAATCGGCCGACGAACTCGTCGGCGCGGTGCTCGAGCTGTATGTGCCCGGCGAGGGGGTCTTCGCCGCGGGGCAGCCCGACGGCAGCAGGCTGCCGGTACGGCACTGCTACGACTTCAACGTCGTCGGGACGACGGTCGCCGCCGATCTCGACGAGTCGACTCGGCGGGAGATGGTCGCGTTCTTCCGGAACGAGCTGCAGACGCCGACCTGGATGCGCGCCCTGTCGCCATGGGACCCGGACGCCGCGTACAGCATCCGCCCCGACCACCAGTGGAACGGCGCGTACCCCGCCTGGCCCGCCGACGCCGCCCGGTCGCTCGTGGCGCTGGGTGCGCCGGAAGTCGCCCTCGACTGGCTGCCCGGCCTCGCCCGGACGGCGAATCAGGGTCCTCCCGGTCAGGCGCACTTCGTGGAGGAGGCCGAGCCGCCGGTGAACGGCGGCGCCCGGAAGGCCCCGCCGCAGCTGCCGTACATCAACGACTGGGCGTGCTCGTCGGCCGGCGCCTACGTGGCGCTCGTGATCGAGTCGCTGTTCGGGGTAGGAGCCGGAGTCGACGGCACGGTCTCCGCGTCGGGATGCGTCGCCCGCCTCGACCCGGAGGCGGTGCTGCACGGTCTGCGGGTCGGCGACCGTCTCGTCGACGTGCATGCCGACGGGCGCCTCCTCGACGCGACCGCCGGATGAGGCAGGTGGTGCCGGACATGCCGCCGCCCGAGGCGCCGCCCGGTCTCGCGGACGTGCCGCTCGGCCTGGTCGAGGTGCGCGGCGCCGCCGAAGTCGAGACCACGGGGCACGGCCTGTGCCCGCACCGGCTCCCGGCCTGGGCGAGGGCGCAGGTGCCCGACCGGTTCATGGTGCAGACGTCCGCTGAGTCGGCCGGGGTCAGGCTCGCGTTCCGGACCGCGGCGACCGAGCTCGAGCTCGTCGTGCGGGCGCGGAGGATGGTGCCCGACGAGCGATGCGAGATCCCGGCCGGGATGTACGAGCTCACCGCGGGCGGCCACCTGATCGCGTCGGCGGCCGCGGCCGCCGGCGCGCGCTACGTCTTCTCGTTCGCGGACCCCGCGGGGCGCGTGGTCGACGGCCCGGAGACCGTGGTGCGCTTCAGCGGGCTGCCGGCGGAGGACCGCGAGCTCGAGCTGTGGCTGCCCTTCACCGACGCCGTGGAGGTGGTCGCACTCCGCGCGAATGCGCCCGTCGGGCCGCCTGCGCCCGACCCCGGGTTCCGCTGGATGCATCATGGCAGCTCGATCAGCCACGGGTACCGCGCGGAGACGACGACGGGGACCTGGCCAGTGGTGGCCGCGCTCGCCGCCGGGGCGAGCCTCACCAATCTCGCCTTCTCGGGCAACGCGATGCTCGATCCGTTCACCGCCCGCACGATGCGCGACCTGCCGGCCGACCTCATCAGCCTCAAGGTCGGCATCAATCTCGTGAACGGCGACGTGATGCGCATGCGCGCATTCCGTCCCGCCGTCGACGGCTTCCTCGACACCATCCGCGAGGGGCACCCGTCCACGCCGATCCTGGTGGTGTCGCCCATCTGGTGCGGACCGGTCGAGACCGCCGCCGGGCCGACCGTGCAGGACCCGGAACGCTCGGAGGAATGGTCGATCGCGGGCGGCTCCGAGGCCGACGTCGCCGCGGGCAAGCTCTCGCTGGGCGTCATCCGGCGTGCGCTCGCGGAGATCGTGGCACGGCGGCAGCAGACGGACCCGAATCTGCAGCTGCTCTCGGGCCTCCGGCTCTACGGCGCCGACGATGCGAGACGCATGCCGCTGCCCGACAACCTCCATCCGGGGCCGGATGTGCAGCGCCTCATGGGGGAGCGGTTCGCGGATCTCGTGCTCCGCAGCGCCGTCAGCGCTCGCTGACGCGCGCCCACGGCGCGCCGAGCTCGGAGAACGTCGCGCCCTCGAGCACGACCCGCTCGCTCCAGGCCTCGATGTCGTCGACGACGAGGTGAGCGCCCTCGTCGTCGATGCGGCGTTCGACGTACGCGGGGTCGAGCGGCGTGGGGTCGGGGGCGGTGCGCACCGCCTCGAGGATGCGCATGAACGCCCCCGTCGACGACAGCGGGACCAGGAGGTCGGCTCCCGACGAGACGTGGTCCACGAGGTTGTCGAGCAGGCCGGTCCGTTCGTGCGCGGTGGTGTTCGGCAGCGCGGATCCCGCGTGCTGCACCTGCACGAGGTCGAGCGTGTACCAGAGCATGATCCGGCCGTCGGTGCCGTCGACGATGACGCAGGGTTCGCTGCGGCGGGGCGCGGTCAGGCTGAGCGCTGCGGCGAGCGGAGGCCGGTCGGCGAGTGCGGCCACGAACGAGGACGTGTCATCCGCCTCGATCCGGTTCGCGCGGTGCAGGTCGAGCCGGACGTCCGCGACGTCGTCCTCGCCGTGGGCTCCGGCGACCGCGAGTGCCGTCGCGACCGCGTGCGCGAGGGGATTGGTCACCGCACCGTCGACGACGGGCCGGCCGTCGAGCTCCCGTCGACCGGCCCAGGCCGCCCTCGTCCAGTACGCCTCGCTGCGCAGCCACGTGCCCAGCGCACCGAACCGGCGGACCTCGCCCACGGCGCCCTCGTCGATGAGTCTCCGCACGGCGGGGATCGCGGACGAGCCGAGGCTCTGGAAGCCCACCTGCACCGCACGTCCGGCGGCCTCGGCTGCGGCGAGCAGCCCGTGGAAGTCCGCGAGCGTCGGCGTCGGCGGCTTCTCGAGCAGGACGTGCGCGCCGGCCTCGAGGGCGGCCAGCGCGAGGGGGAGATGGGTGTGCATCGGCGTGGAGAGCACGACGATGTCGAGCCCGCCGTCCTCGATCATCCGCGAGGCGTCGTCGAACAGCCGGGCACCGGGCACCGCGTCGGCGGCCACGGGCCGGGGGTCGGCGAGCGCGACGAGCTCGGCGCGTCCGGCCCGGGCGAGCTCGAGCGCGGCGCGCACGTGCGTCGCACCGTGTCCGTGGATGCCCGCGACGCCGATGCGGGGCAGGTCGCGCGTCATGCCTTCGGCGCAGGTCGCGGCGTCGGCCCGGCCCGCCAGGCCGAGGCGTGGGCGGCGGCCAGGTCGGCGAGCTCGACCGGGTCGGTGATCGCCCGGTCGACGAGGAGCGCGTCGATGCCGAGCTCGAGCGTGCCGCCCTCGTCGACGTGCACGACCTCGTCCCACGCGACCGCCGGCCCGATGCCGAGGTACTCGGCGACGCGGGCGAACCACGGCAGCGGCTCGGCCCCGGCCGGCTGCAGCAGGAGCACGGTGACCCGGCGCGAGGCATCCGTGACCGCGAGCCAGGGCGAGCGCGACCCGTGGGCGGCCTGCTCGCCGCTGCCGTCGGCCGTGGTGACCGTCGCTTCCCATCTGGGGAAGCGCCAGAACAGGCCGCCGTAGCCGGCGCCCTCCCGTCCGTTCGTCGCGGGCGAGCCGAGCTCCAGCGCCCCGAAGTTCGCCGTCAGCACGCTCCGCCAGCCGAGCGACCACGCGTCGCGCTCGCCGAGGCGCACGGCGCGGCCGCGGATGGTGCGCACCTCGCTGAGCTGGGCGACCTCGCGTTCGTCGATCCAGGTGAGCCGCTCGGTGAGGGTGTCGCCGTCGGCGACGAGGTCGTCGCGGCGCTGCCTGCCCTGGTTCTCGAGCATGACCGAGCCGACACCCTGGACGTAGGTGCGTCCGCCCCAGTACGACGTGCCGTTCACGTCGGGCAGGGCGACGCCGATGCCGAAGTGGTGGAGGTGGTCGGTGGGGTGCACGTCGGTGACGCGGACGCCGCCGAGCGTCTCGACCGGGTGCAGGAACGGGCGCGGAGACAGGACCGCGTCGATCGCTGTCCCCTCCTCGTACCGGGCGACGATGCGGTCGCCGAGTCGCAGCACGGGGCGGCCGGGCGAGAGCCACCCGGAGGCCTCGGGCGCCGGGCCGGTGCTGCCGCGCACCTCGAGGATGGCGCGGTAGGAGAGCGGATGCGTCGCCGGCTCGCCGGCCATGGCGTCGCGGAGCCGTCGCCACGACTGGGCGCCGAGCTCGAGGCGCGGCACCGACATGGTCGTGAGCGGGGGAGCGGCGAAGCGGGCGAGCGGCACGTCGTCGATACCCGTCACCGATAGCTCGCCGGGCACGTCGACGCCGAGCTCGCGGAGGCGGGCGAGCAGGCCGAGGGCGATGAGGTCGTTGAAGCCGACGACCGCGGTGGCGCCGGAGGAGAGGACGTCCTCGGCGGCGCGGTAGCCGTCCTCCACCTGCGACCCGCCCGCGATGTCCTGCACCTCGACGTCGGGGTGGCGCGCGACGAGCTCGGCGAGGCCGCGCCGGCGCAGCCCGTCGGCGTAGGACTGCGGGGGGCCGGCGAGGTACGCGAGGCGGGTGTGGCCGAGCGAGATGAGGTGCTCGCCGAGCGTGCGGGCCGCATGCTCGTAGTCGACCGAGAGTTCGGCGGCGGGGTCGCTCGCGACCGGGCGGTTCACCACGACGATGGGGCCGGACCGGGAGAGGAGGGCTTCGAGGCGCTCGGCCGGCATCCGGGGCGAGACGAGCACGAGGGCGTCGCAGCGCGATCGCGCCTCGACCGCGATCTCCTCCTCGTCGGCGACGCGCTCGGCCGTGTCGGCCACGAGCACGCGGTAGCCGTCGCGCGCCGCCTCGCGGCTGAGGCCCTTCAGCACCCCCTGGAACATCGGGTTCTCGAGGTCGGGCACCACGAGCGCGACCGTGTTGCTCCGCCCGCGGACGAGGTTGCGCGCCATCTGGCTCGGCGAGTAGTTGAGCTTGTCGATCGCGTCGAGCACCTTGGCCGAGATCGCCGGGTCGACCTTCTGGTTCCGGTTGAGCACTCGCGACACCGACGCCTGCGAGACGCCCGCGTACTCGGCCACCTGGGCGATGGTGACCTGCCGCTGCGGCGGGTTCGGCACGTGGACCTCCGGTCTGGGTGTGATGATTCGACGCTACGCGTCCGGGGGAAGGTGGAGCGGCTGCCGCGCAGGCAGTCGCGGCAGCCGCTCCGGGTGAGACGGTCCGGGAGGAACCGTCGGGCGGGCGGCGCGTGCCGCCCACGTGGGGTGGGTCAGATGGCGGCGTCGTCGAGTGCGCGCTGGAGCTCCTCGATGAAGCTCGTGGCCGCCTGCTCCGGGGTGAGCTCGCCGAACAGCACCTTCTGGGTGTGCTGGTCGATGATCGCCTCGATCGCGCCGCCGCCGGGCGGGGTCGCGGGCGGGGCGTCGCCCACCTCGGGTGCGAGGTCGTCGAGGAAGGCGACGACGGTCTGGTTGACCTCGTCGAGCTTCGGCGTGATGTACTCGCGGATCTTCTCGTTGGCCGGCACGCCGCGCTCGGCGAGCAGCAGGTCGGCGGCCTCCTCGCTGTTGGCGAGGAAGTCGAGGAACGCCGCGACCTCCGCCGCGTGCTCGGTCTTGGCCGACGCCGACCAGAACATCGACGGCTTGTAGTACGCCCAGCCGTCCTCGGCGTCGTCGGTGGCGGGCACGCGCAGGGCGACGAGGTCCTGCCCGCTGGCGTCGCGGAGCGCCTGCACCTGGTTGGACCACCACGGCCCGAACGCCGACTGGTTCGTCGCGGTGAACGACTCGGCCAGTCCGCCGGACTCGCGTTCGATGGTGGCCGCCGGGTCGGGCGTCGCGCCCGCCTCGGTCGCGTCGAGCAGGAGCTGCCACCAGCTCGCGAGCGCGTCCTCGCTCGCGGCGACCTCGGCCTCGTCGGCCGAGAAGAGCGACTCGCCGTGCTGGCGGAGCCAGTTGTTCAGCCCGCCGTCCTCGAAGCCCCACGACTGGGTGCCGACGACCGCGCCGCCGGAGGCGGCGGCCACCTCCTCCGCGGTGGCGATGAAGTCGTCCCACGTCCACGTCTCGTCGTCGGGAAGCTCGACGCCGTACTGCGTGAGCAGGTCCTCGTTGGCGATGATCGTGTACGAGTTGATGCCGACGGGGATGCCGTACTGGGTGCCGTCGAGCGCACCGGTGCCGAGCACGGCCTCGGGGAAGTCGTCGGTCGGCAGCGACCCGCCGAGCTCGCCGAGGTCCATGAGTACGCCGTTGGCCGCGTAGGTCGAGAGCTGCTTCTCGTCCATCTGGATGAGGTCGGGGATGTCTCCGGCGGCGACCGAGGTCGACAGCTTGTCCCAGTATCCGGCCCAGTCGGTGTACTGCGGCTCGATGGTGATGTTCGGATGCTCCTCCTCGAAGGCCGCGATGAGCTCTTCGGTGATCGCGTGGCGGGTGTCGTTGCCCCACCAGGTGAACGAGAGGGTGACGGGTTCGTCGGAGAGCACGAGCTCGGGCTCCTCGCCGCCGGCGTCGTTGCCGGCGCACGCCGTGAGGACGAGCGTCGCGGCGCCGATGGCGGCGACGACCCCGGCACGGCGTCGTGTGATGCCTCGCATGGTCGGTTCCTTCCTTGCTGTCGGGTGGTGCGTGGGGTGGTGCGCGGCCCGGCTGGCGGGCTGCGGTGCCCGCGTGGCGGGCGCGGTGCGGTGGTGCGGGTGAGGGTGCGACCGGGGGCCGGTCACTTGATCCCCGTCGTGGCGATGCCCTTGATGAGGAACCGCTGGCCGAAGAGGAAGATCAGGAAGATCGGGATGAGCGAGACGACGCTCATGGCGAACATCTCGCCGAAGTCGGTCGCGCTCTGCGCGTCCTGGAACGCGTTCAGCGCGAGCGGCACGGTGTAGAGGCTCGGCTTGGTCAGGTAGATGAGCTGGCTGAAGAAGTCGTTCCAGGTCCAGATGAACGTGAAGATCGTCGTGGTCGCGAGCGCGGGCACCATGAGCGGCAGGATGATCTGCAGGAAGATCCGCGGATGCCCCGCCCCGTCGATGCGCGCCGCCTCGTCGAGCTCGCGCGGGATGCCGCGGATGAACTGCACCATCAGGAAGATGAAGAACGCATCGGTGGCGAGCAGCTTCGGCACGATGAGCGGCAGGAACGTGTTGACCCAGCCCAACTGGGAGAACATGACGTACTGCGGGACGATGATGACGTGGATCGGCAGCATGATCGTCAGCAGCATGATCGCGAACCAGAACCGCTTGCCGGTGAACTCGAGCCGCGCGAACGCGTAGGCCGCGAGTGAGCACGAGACGAGATTGCCGATGATCGAGCCGAGGACGACGAGTCCGGAGTTCACCAGGTAGACGTTGAACGGGTAGCTGAGGGCGTTCCAGCCGTCGACGTAGTTCGAGATCTCGAAGCTGTCGAAGATGATGCCGGCCTCGCGGAAGATCAGCTCGTTGGGCCGGAGCGAGCTCACGACCATCCAGATCACCGGGTAGAGCATGAGCGCGGCGGCGGCGATCAGGATCGCATGGCGCAGCAGGCTCGAGAACGGCCGGCGAAGGGCCGAGCGCCGGCGTCGGCGATCGCGCACCGTCTCGGGCGGGATGCCGGCGACGACCGACTCCGTGGGCGGGGCGAGGTCGATCGCGGGGTCAGTCTTGGTCATCGTAGAACACCCAATACTTCGAGGCCCAGAAGTTGACGGCCGTGAATGCGGCGATGATCACGAGCAGCAGCCAGGCCATCGCCGAGGCGTAGCCCATGTCGAGGTTCGCGAAGCCGCGCTGGTAGAGGTACAGCGTGTAGAAGAGCGTGGAGTCGACGGGCCCGCCGGTGCCGCCCGAGACGATGAACGCCTGGGTGAACGACTGGAACGAGCCGATGATCTGCAGGATGAGGTTGAAGAAGATGATCGGCGTCAGCATCGGCATGGTGATGCGCCAGAACTGCTGCCGCCGGTTGGCGCCGTCGACCGAGGCCGCCTCGTAGTACATCGCGGGGATCTGCCGAAGCCCGGCGAGGAAGATCACCATGGGGGAGCCGAAGGTCCAGACGTTCAGCACCATCAGCGTGCCGAGCGCGGTCTCGGGGTTCGAGATCCAGCCCTGGCCTACGATGCCGAACCAGCCGAGGACGACGTTGATGAGCCCGTCAACGCCGAAGATCTGCCGCCAGAGGATGGCGATCGCGACGCTCGCGCCGAGCAGCGACGGCAGGTAGAACGCCGAGCGGTAGAACGCGAGGCCGCGCAGGCCCCGGTCGAGCGCGACGGCGAGGAGGAGGGCGAGCGCCAGCTGGAGCGGGACGGAGATGAACACGTACTGGAAGGTGACCAGCAGCGCCTGGTGCAGCCGTTCGTCCTCGAGCATCCGCGCGAAGTTGGCGAAGCCGTTGAACCTGGGCGGGCTGAGCAGGTTGTACCGCGTGAACGACAGCGCGAGCGAGGCGACCATCGGGCCGATCGTGACCAGGCCGAGGCCCACGAACCACGGCAGGAGGAACAGGAAGGCGGCGCGGTTCTGCTTCCGCTGTTTCGCGGCGCCCTGGCCCTTCAGGCTCCTGAGCTCCCCGAGCGCGCTCACGTCGGCGCTCCCGGGGAGGCGCGGCGGGGGCCGCGGCGGGGATTCGTGTCGTGCACGGATGCTCCAGTCATCGTCGTTGATCACCGGCTGAGAAAGCGCTATCTCAGCAGCTGACGACGTTTCTACCCCAGTCTTGCCGTGACGCGCAACCGTTTTCCGGGATTCGCCTCGACGTATCGGCCGTCGTACGAGAAAGGGCTTTCTGGCTACCGCGGGCGCGCGATGGCAGGAGTCGGTCCGCCGGGGCGAGGCATCCATAGCTTGGCTATATAATCGAGGGATGCCCGGACCCGACGCCTCCGCCCAGCACGCCGAGCTCGCCGAACTCATCGGCGGACTCGTCTCCGTCAACCATCGCCTCACCCGCCTCGCGGCCGCCGCGACGGGCAACGCCGAGTCGCCGGCGGTCTGGCGCACCATCAGTGTCCTCCGCGACCTCGGGCCCATGCGGCTCGGCGAGCTCGCCCGGGTGAGCCGGGTCGCCCAGCCCACGATGACCAAACTCGTCCAGACGCTCGACGAGCGAGGCTGGATCCGCCGCGTCGCCGACGCCGGCGACGCCCGCGCCTGGCTCATCTCGGCCGACCCACGCGGCATCGCCGCCCTCGACGCCTGGCGCGTCGAGCTCTCGGCCGCCATGACGCCGTACTTCGCCCACCTCGACGACGCCGAGCGCGACACCCTCGCGAGCGCCGTCGACCTCATCCGCACCCGACTCGAACGCGCGGATCGTGCCGCGCAGAAGGGAGACGTCGCGTGAGCCACGGCACATCGCACGGCGCATCCGCCTCGATCCTGAAGCAGCCGAAGGCCGTCTGGGCCGTCGCCTTCGCGAGCGTGATCTCGTTCATGGGCATCGGCCTCGTCGATCCGATCCTGCCCGCCATCGCCGAGAGCCTCGACGCGACGCCGACCGAGGCCGAGATGCTGTTCACCGCCTACCTGGCGGTCACCGGCCTCGCGATGTTCATCACGAGCTTCGTCTCGAGCCGCATCGGCCCGAAGAAGACCCTGCTCATCGGTCTCGGCCTGATCATCGTGTTCGCCGCGGCCGCCGGGCTCTCCAACGACGTCGAGGCGATCATCGGGTTCCGCGCCGGATGGGGCCTCGGCAACGCGTTCTTCATCTCGACCGCGCTGGCGACGATCGTGGGCGCCGCCTCCGGCGGAACCGGCGCGGCCATCGTGCTCTACGAGGCGGCGCTCGGGCTCGGCATCGCGATCGGCCCGCTCGTGGGCGCCGCGCTCGGCAACGTGAGCTGGCGCGGCCCCTTCTTCGGCACGGCCGCGCTCATGGCGTTCGCCTTCATCGCCATCGTCGTGCTGCTGCAGAAGGACGACTCCGCCGATCGTGAGCCGACGAGGCTCAGCGCCTCCATCCGCGCGCTCGGCAACCCGACGCTGCTCGTGCTGGCCCTTGCGGCCCTGTTCTACAACATCGGCTTCTTCGTGCTCCTCGCCTACTCGCCGTTCGTGCTCATGTTCGACGTGTGGGGGCTCGGTCTGACGTTCTTCGGCTGGGGCGTCGGGCTCGCCGTCACCTCCGTCTTCGTGGCTCCGTGGCTCACCGCGCGGGTCCGGCGCTCGCGCGTGCTGTGGGTCGCGCTGCCGCTGCTCGCGGTGGACCTGGCGCTCTGCGCCGTGTTCATCGAGAACGTCACGGCGCTCGTCGTGCTCATCGTCGTCGGCGGGCTCGTGCTCGGCGTGCTGAACACCGTGCTCACCGAGTGCGTCATGGGCGCGACCGACCTGCCGCGAGTCGTCGCATCCGGCGCATACTCGGGTGTCCGCTTCATCGGCGGCGCGATCGCGCCGCCCGCGGCCACGGAGCTCGCGAAGCTGCTCTCGCCCGAGGCGCCGTACTGGGCGGGCGCCGCCTCCGTGGCGATCGCCGCGATCATCGTGGTGGCGAGCGGGAAGGCGCTCGCTCGGGCCGACGCCGACGCGGAGGAGCTCGACGAGTCCGGGGAGGCGGAGGCGATCCTGGTCGGCGACGCCGCCTAGGGCCGGCGAGGGCCGGCGCGGGCCGGCGAGGGCCGGTGAGGGCGGGTGCGGCCGAGGGGGACCGGTCGCCCGCTCAGCGCGGCGCGCTCGTCGTGCTCGACCGCACAACCAGCCGCGTCGGCAGCGGCGCGCCCGAGTCGGGCAGCGGATCCGCCGCGACGCCCTCGCCGAGCAGGCGCAGCACCACCTCGACCGCGAGCCGGCCCTGCTCGCCGGGCTCCTGCTCGATGCTCGTCAGGCCGAACAGCTCGGCGTACTCGTGTCCGTCGACGCCGATCACCGACAGCTCGCCCGGGATCGCGATCCCGAGCCGCTCGGCGGCGCGCATGAGCCCGAACGCCAGTTCGTCGGAGGCGGCGAACACGGCCGTCGGCCGCCGCCCGGGGTGGCCGAGCAGCTGGAGCCCGGCCGTGTAGCCGCCCGGCAGCGACATGTCGGTCTCGACGATGTGGGCGCGGCCGCCCGGGGTGAGGCCGGCGGCCGACATCGCCTCGAGGAACCCGCGGCGGCGAAGGCCCGGCACGCTCTCCGGCGAGGTCGCCGCGCCGTGACCGGCGAGGTGGGAGATGCGGGTGTGCCCGAGGTGCAGCAGGTGCTCGGTGGCGAGCTGGCCGATGGCCCGGTCGTCGACCGCGAGCCGGGCGGCGCCCGCACCGCTGCCGCCGAGGAGCACGAGCGGCTTGTCGCGGCGGTCGAGGGCGTCCACCTCGTGCGACGACAGGTCGACGCCGACCGCGAGCACGGCGTCGACCCGTTTCCGGGCGAGGAAGAAGTCGAACACCCGCGCGCGCTCGGGACCGCCGGGCGAGAGGTTGTACAGGGTGAGGTCGTACCCCGCGGCGAGCAGTGCCCGCTCGACGCCCTCGAGCACCTCGCCGAAGAACCAGCGGTTCACGAACGGGATGACCACGCCGACGTTCTTCGTCCGGCCGGTGACGAGGCTCGCCGCATCGGGCGAGGCGATGTAGCCGATCTCGGCGGCCGCCCGCTCGACGCGCTCCCTGGTGTCGGGCGCGACGTGGCCGCGGCCCGACAGCGCCCGCGACGCGGTCGCCTTGGAGACGCCGGCGAGACGCGCGACATCGCCGATCGCGGCCATCACGGGCCTCCCTCCGTCGGGCTGTTCCGCAGCCGAGCATAGCCGCAGGATGCCCCGTGGTGGAACCGGTTCCACCCGAGCCGTGCCATCGTGGCGTGGCATCCCCACGGGCGCGTGATCGCGCTCTCATCGCAATGGTCGCAAGAACCGGAGATGGTGGCCCGATCGTGACCGGAGCCACCTTGTGCCGAGCGCCGCGAGTGTCCTACCGTGGACGCTGGAAACGGTTCCGGCCTCGTGGTCGGGCCTCGCCCTTGCACCACACTCAACGAGGAGACGACATGAGACTCACACGGCATCGCCGGTGGTTGGTCCCCGCCGCGGCGGCCGCCGCCGTCGGCCTGGCACTCACCGGCTGCACCGGCGACATCGCTGACCAGGAGGCCGGCGACGTCGACTGCGGCCCCTACGAGGACTACGGCACGTTCGACGGCGCCGAGGTCACGATCGGCGGCACCATCCTCGACCTCGAGGCCGACCGCCTCGTCGAGTCGTGGTCCGACTTCGAGAACTGCACCGGCATCACCATCGACTACCAGGGCTCAAGCGAGTTCGAGGCGCAGATCGCGGTGCTCGCCGAGGGCGGCAACGCGCCCGACATCGGCATCGTCCCGCAGCCGGGCCTCCTGGCCCGTCTCGCCCAGGGCGGCTGGCTCATCCCGGCGTCCGAGGCGGTCGAGGCCAACGTCGACGAGTTCTGGTCGGAGGACTGGAAGCAGTACGGCACCTACGACGGCACCTTCTACGCCGCCCCGCTCATGGCGAGCATCAAGGGCTACGTCTGGTACTCCCCGGCCGAGTTCGAGGAGAAGGGCTACGAGATCCCGAAGACGCTCGACGAGCTGAAGGAGCTCAGCGAGACCATCGCGGCCGAGGGCGAGCACAAGCCCTGGTGCGTCGGCCTCGAGTCCGGCGACGCGACCGGCTGGCCGGGCACCGACTGGATCGAGGACTACGTGCTCCGCCTCTCGGGCCCCGAGGTCTACGACCAGTGGGTCACGCACGAGATCCCGTTCAACGACCCGCAGATCGTCGCGGCGTTCGACGCGGTCGGCGAGTACCTGAAGAGCGACGACATGGTCAACGGCGGTATCGGCGACGTGTCGACCCTCGTGACCGAGGCGTTCCAGACCGCGGGTCTGCCGATCATCGACGGCGAGTGCTCGCTGCACCACCAGGCGTCGTTCTACGAGACCTTCTGGAACCCCGAGGGCGGCGACGACGTGAAGGTCGCCTCCGACGGCGACGTGTTCGGCTTCCTGCTCCCGCCGGCCAACGCCGACGACCCGCAGGCCGTCACGGGTGGTGGCGAGTTCCCGGTCGCGTTCCGCGACGCCGAAGAGGTCGAGGCGGTCCGCGCCTACCTGTCGAGCGACACCTGGGCGAACAACCGCGTCAGCCTCGGCGGCGTGATCAGCGCCAACACGGGCGTCGACCCCGAGAACGCGTCGAGCGAGCTGCTCGTGCAGTCCATCGAGATCCTGCAGGACCCCGAGACCACGTTCCGGTTCGACGGCTCCGACCTGATGCCGGGCGCCGTCGGCGCCGACTCCTTCTGGAAGGGCATCGTGTCGTGGGTGAGCGGCTCCAGCACGCAGGAGGTCGTGGACACCATCGAGGCCAGCTGGCCCACCAGCTAGCGCACCGCGAGTCGGGTCGCGCGCATCCGCGCGGCGCGGCATGATCGAGGGGCGGGGTTTCCGGACCCCGCCCCTCGGCACCTTCAACGACGAAACCCGGGAGGCACGATGACCACGGCCGATCTGCTCGGCAAGATCCTGCAGGTGGTGATGGGGCTCGCGATCTTCGCTGCCGTCGTCGGCCTCCTCATCTTCTTCATCGACAAGGCGCCCAAGAAGGGGCGCGACTACTGGCAGCTGGCCGGCTTCCTCGCACCGGCGCTCATCTTCCTCATCATCGGCCTGATCTACCCGGCGATCCGGACGAGCCTGCTGGCCTTCCAAGACAACTCCGGCAATTGGACGCTCGACAACTTCATCTGGACGTTCACGCAGCCGACCGCCATCCGCACGCTGATCAACACGATCATCTGGGTGCTGTTCGTGCCGACGATCTCGACCATCATCGGCCTCGCGTACGCGGTGTTCATCGACCGCTCGCGCGGCGAGAAGTTCTACAAGGTCATCCTGTTCATGCCCATCGCCATCTCGTTCGTCGGCGCGGGCGTGATCTGGCGGTTCGTGTACGAGTACCGTTCGGGCGACCGCGAGCAGATCGGCCTGCTGAACGCGATCGTCGTCGCCTTCGGCGGCGAACCCGTGCAGTGGATGCAGACCGACCCGATCAACACGTTCCTGCTCATCGTCGTCATGATCTGGATCCAGACGGGCTTCGCGATGGTGCTGCTGAGCGCCGCCATCAAGGGCGTGCCGACCGAGCAGATCGAGGCGGCCCAGCTCGACGGCACCAACGCCTGGCAGCGGTTCGTGAACGTCACCGTGCCGGGCATCCGCGGCTCGCTCGTGGTCGTCCTCACGACCATCTCGATCGCGACGCTCAAGGTCTTCGACATCGTCCGCACGATGACGGCCGGCAACTTCAACACGTCGGTCATCGCCAACGAGATGTACACGCAGGCGTTCCGCGCCAGCGAGGTCGGTCGAGGCTCGGCGCTCGCGCTGATCCTGTTCGTGCTGGTGCTGCCGATCGTGATCTACAACATCAACGTGCTTCGCAAGCAGAGGGAGATCCGATGAGCAGCGTCGCCCCCGCCGACCTCCCGATCGGGAAGGACCGCGGCTCGCTCGAGACCGCCGCGGAGACCACCGCCCTGCAGGACGTCGTCGGCACCAAGACCGGCCGGGTGAAGCAGCGCCTCACCTCCCGCACCGCGACGATCGTGTCGCTGATCATCGCCGTCGTGTGGACCATCCCCACGTTCGGCCTGTTCATCTCCTCGTTCCGGCCCGCCGAGCTGATCCGCGAGACCGGCTGGTGGACCATCTTCCAGAACTGGGGCTTCACGCTCGACAACTACGCCGATGTGCTGCTGTCGACGTCCTCGTCGTCGCCGCAGCTCGGCGCGTACATCGTCAACTCGATCGCCATCGCGCTGCTCGGCACTCTCATCCCGCTGGTGTTCGCGTCGATGGCGGCGTACGCGTTCGCGTGGATCAAGTTCAAGGGTGCGAACGCGCTGTTCGTGCTCGTGTTCGCGCTGCAGATCATCCCGCTGCAGATGGCCCTCGTGCCGCTGCTGCAGATCTTCTCGACCTGGCTGCGCCCGATGCAGGCGTGGCTGCACGACGTCGTGCCGATCATCCCCGAGCAGAACTACGCGCCGGTGTGGCTCGCGCACGCGATGTTCGGCCTGCCGCTCGCGATCTTCCTGCTGCACAACTTCATCTCGGAGATCCCGAGCGACGTCATCGAGGCCGCCCGAGTCGACGGCGCGACGCACGGGCAGATCTTCTTCCGCATCGTGCTCCCGCTCGCGACGCCTGCCATCGCCTCGTTCGCGATCTTCCAGTTCATCTGGGTCTGGAACGATCTGCTCGTCGCGCTGATCTTCTCGGGCGGCACGCAGGACGTGGCACCGCTGACCCAGCGATTGGCGGAGATGGTCGGCACCAGAGGTCAGGACTGGCAGCGGCTCACCGCTGCGGCGTTCATCTCGATGATCATCCCGTTGATCGTGTTCTTCAGTCTGCAGCGCTACTTCGTGCGCGGCCTCCTGGCGGGGTCGACGAAGGGCTAGCCCGAGCGGGCAGGGGGAGCGGATGCCGCGGGTAGGGGCCCGCGGCATCCGTCTGCTCCGGCCCGCCCGCGCAGCCGGGTGGGCGGCGGCCCCGGCGTAGGGTGAAGCCATGAGCATGCACGCGTCGGCCCCCGGCGGGCAGTCCGGTCGCATGGGCAAGCCCCGCACGCGCATCTCGAACGCCGACGAGGCGGCGCAGCGCGCCGAGAACGCCGACGCGCCGGACATCCCGCACCTCGTGCGCCGCATCGGCGGGCTGTTCCGGCCCCACCGTGCGGCGCTCGCCACGACCGTCGTGCTCGTCCTCATCGGCGCCGCGCTGAGCGTCGTGCCGCCGCTGCTCACCCAGCGGGCGTTCGACGACGGGCTCTTCCCGATCGGCGCCGACGGCGAGGCATCCGCGCCGAACCTGCCGGTGCTCGCGGGCCTCGTGGCCCTCATGATCGCGGTGTTCGTCGTCTCGGCCCTCCTCGGGGTGTGGCAGACCTGGCTCACCGCGACCGTCGGCAACAAGGTCATGGGGGCGCTGCGGGTCCGGCTGTTCACGCACCTGCAGGCGATGGAGCTGAGCTTCTTCACCCGCACGAAGACCGGCGTCATCCAGTCGCGGCTGCAGAACGACGTCGGCGGCGTGGCATCCGTGCTCACCAACACGGTCTCGAGCGTGCTCGGCAACACCGTGACGGTGATCTCGGCGTTCGTGGCGATGCTGCTGCTCAACTGGCAGCTGACGCTCATCGCCATCGTGCTGCTGCCGGTGATGGTGATCGCGCAGCGCCGGGTCGGCCAGGTGCGGGCGCGGGTGGCGGCGAAGACGCAGGAGTCGCTGTCGGAGATGACCGCGATCACGCAGGAGACGCTGAGCGTGTCGGGCATCCTGCTGTCGAAGAGCTTCACAAGGCAGCAGAGCGAGATCGACCGCTACGCGGACGAGAACCGGAACCAGATCCGGCTGCAGGTGAAGCAGCAGATGACGGGCCAGTGGTTCTTCGCGATGGTGAACATCTTCATGTCCTCCATCCCCGCGATCGTGTACCTCGTCTCGGGCTGGCTCATCACGGGCGGCATGGCCGACGTCACGGCTGGCACGATCGTCGCGTTCACGACCGTGCAGGCGCGCCTCCTCTTCCCGCTGATGGGCCTCATGCGGGTCGCGCTCGACCTGCAGACCTCGAGCGCGCTGTTCGCGCGCATCTTCGAGTACCTCGACCTGCGGCCGGCCATCACCGACGCCCCGGGAGCCCGCGACGTGCCCGCCGACGGCGAGCTGGGCAAGGTCGAGTTCGAGCACGTCTCGTTCCGGTATCCGGATGCCGCGGACGACGCCCGGCCGACCCTCGACGACGTCTCGTTCACGATCCGGCCGGGGGAGTACGCCGCGTTCGTCGGTCCCTCGGGGGCCGGCAAGACGACCGTGTCGTACCTGGTGCCGCGGCTCTACGAGGCATCCGGCGGCTCCGTGCGGTTCGCGGGCGTCGACGTGCGGGAGCTGCGGCAGGAGTCGCTCATCTCGCACATCGGCATCGTGAGCCAGGAGACCTACCTCTTCCACGCGACCATCGCCGAGAACCTGCGCTACGCGAAACCGGATGCCACGGACGACGAGCTCGAGGCCGCGGCCCGGGCGGCGAACATCCACGAGACGATCGCGAGCTTCCCCGACGGGTACGACACCGTCGTCGGCGAGCGGGGGTACCGCTTGTCGGGCGGCGAGAAGCAGCGCATCGCGATCGCGCGGGTGCTGCTGAAGGACCCGCCCGTGCTCGTGCTCGACGAGGCGACGAGCGCACTCGACACCATCTCCGAGCGGGTCGTGCAGCAGGCGCTCGACGACGCCGCGCGCGGGCGGACGACCATCGCGATCGCCCACCGGCTCTCCACCGTCGTGTCGGCCGACGTCATCTTCGTCATCGTCGAGGGCCGCGTGGTCGAGCACGGCACCCACGCCGAGCTCATCGCGGCCGGCGGCGTGTACGCGTCGCTCGCTCGCGAGCAGGCCGACCAGCCCGAGGTGCCGGTGGCGTAGTGCCGCAGAGGCGGGGAGCGGCCGGGCGCCGCGTCGCCGGCGTCAGGCGCGAGCGGCGAGCATGTCCTGCATGAGGTCGATCTCCGAGCGCTGACTGTCGACGATCGACCGCGCGAGGCGCAGCACCACCTGCGAGTCTGCGCGGTCGAGGGCCGCCTGCGCCATGTCGACCGCGCCCTGGTGGTGGGCGATCATCAGCTCGAGGAAGATCCGCTCGGCATCGACGCCGCTCGCGGCGCGCAGCTCGTCGATCTGCTCGGGCGTCGCGAGCCCCGGCATCGGGTCGCCCGGCCGGTGCGCCTCACCCGACGCCCCGTCGTGCGGGTGCCCGCCCGAGCCGTCGTCGGCCGGCCGGGTCATCCACGTCATCGACGGCTCGGATCCGGCCTGCGAGAGCCGCCACTGCTCGAGCCAGCCGTACATCTGCCCGGCCTGCTGGGCCTGCGTGGTGGCGATGTCGTACGCGAGCCGGCGCACGTCCTCGTCGTCGGTGCGGTCGCGGACGATCATCGCCAACTCCACGCCTTGGAGGTGGTGGACCTGCATGTCGCGGGAGAAGCCCGCGTCCGCGCTGCGGTCGCCGGGCGTGGGCTCCGCGAGGGTCGACAGCCGGCCGAACGAGAACGCGACGACGGCGACGACGACGAGCGCGATCGCGCCCGCGACGATCGCCGCGAGCCTCGCCGGCCGGCGCCCCGCTGGCGCATCGGCCGCGGGGGAGCCGGCGGGCTCCTCGGTCACGCCTTGCCGGGCGCGTCGACCCCGCCCGTGCAGAGCGCGCCCGGCTCGGGCACGAGGTCGCTCTTCCAGTACTCCTCGAAGAACTCCGAGACGCGGGGGTCGTCGGCCTCATCGAGCTGGAGCTGCACGTTCCAGCCGCTCAGGACCACCGGCGACGGCAGCCCCTCGAAGGGCGAGAGCACCACGTACGTCGACGGCAGCTTCGCCTTCAGCGCGTCGAGGTCGGCCGCCGGGAGCTCGGGGTCGTAGGTCACCCAGATCGCGCCGTGCTCGAGCGAGTGGACGGCGTTCTCGTTCGGCACCGGCTCGGTGTAGACGCCGCAGTTCAGCCAGGCCGGGTTGTGCTCGCCCCCGGCAGGAGGGGTTTGCTCGTAGTCGACGGCGCCCTGCACGTGTCCGGCGGGGTTGTCGAAGGTCTCGACACCCTCGATCTCGGCGCCGGACCCGCCGGCGCTGTAGCTCGCGGGTTTCGGCGCGAGCACGATCGACGCGATGAGCACGCCGATCACGGCGACGGCCGCGACCACGCCCGCGATGATGCCGATGCGCCGGTTGCGCTTGGCCTTCGCCTCGCGCTTCTTGAACTCGGCGAGCTTGCGCTCACGTTCGGCGGCGCGCTGCTGCTTCGTCGTCAGCGGCTTGGCGGAGTCGGTCTGGCGAGGGGCGGCGCTCACGTGCGGGCCTTCCGGTCGGGGCGAGGAGTGCGACTGCGAGATCGATTCGAGCGTATCGAGCTGGGAAGGCGCTGCGATGAGCTCCGCAGATGTGGTGCGCTACTGAACCGGTTAGCGTGGAGGGGTCGCATGCGGAGGGGGCATCATGATGCGCGGACTACGACGTCTCGGCAGTTCCGGCCTGATGGGTGCCGGGCTCGTGATCGCGGTCGTCTCGATGATGTCCCCGACACCCGCGGCTGCGTCAGCACGTGCTGCCGTCCCCCCGCCCACCGACACCACGGCCGTCGTCGTGGTGAAGACCGGCGCCGACCGTGCCGGGACGGATGGAAGCGTCTCGCCGCTGGCGGGCGTCGAACTCGGCCTCTTCGCAACTGTGGACGCTGGAGACCCGGTGCTGACCTGCACCTCCGACTCCGAGGGGGACTGCAGCTTCGTCGTGGAGGCGGCCTCGGGGCTGCTCGGCGCGCAGCCGTGGGTGCGGCAGATCGGGGTGCCGACCGGCTGGTTCGCGAATCCGACGCTCCGCACAGGCCCAGGGAGCGGGTCGGGATCGGTCGCGAGTCCCTACACGTTCCAGACCCCGACGCTCGTGGCCGGTTCCACGTACTCCTCGCTGTCGGACTTCATGCGCTCGAGCTCCAACTCGCTTCCCACCCGCTCCAACGGGACCTGGCAGCAGTCGCGCATCAACCCGCTGCTGCCCGACACGTGCGGACTGGATATCGCGCTGGTGCTGGACCTGTCGTCCTCGGTCGGTAGCAACCTCCCGGTGCTCATCGGTGCGGCGGACCAACTGGTCGATGCGTTCGTCGGCACGCCCACGCGGATGTCCGTCTTCGGGTTCTCCGCAACGTCCCCGAGCATCGATCGGAGCACCGGGGTGGTCTACGAGAATCACCCGGAGCTCTCGTCGGTCTCGACCACGGCGAGCGCCGACGCGTTCAAAGCGCAATACGCCGACTGGAACCTCGGGAGCGGGACGAACTGGGATCAGGCGCTCTACCGGGTCGCGGAAGCAGACGCCGACTACGACGCGGCGGTCGTGCTCACCGACGGCAATCCGACCAGGTTCGGGATCGACGCGCTCCACGGCGACGGGTCGAACACCCACTTCACCGATGTGGAGGAAGCGGTGTTCTCGGCCAACCTGCTGAAGCGCGAGGGCACGAGGGTCGTGTCGTTCGGCATCGGGGCCGGCGTCTCCGGCCTGACCTCGCTCAACCTCGCCGCGATCTCCGGGCCGACGGCCTACGACGGCACGAACGTCGCAACGGCGGACTACTTCCAGATCCCGACGTTCGAGGGCGCCGGTGACACGCTGCGCCAGCTGGCCCTCACGAGCTGCGGCGGCTCGTTGTCGATCGTGAAACAGCTCGTACCCGAGGGCAACCAGGGTGAGGACGTCACCGGTGCCGTGCCTGCTGGAGCGGGGTGGGAGTTCGCCGCGTCGAGCACCGCCCCAGGCGTCGGCGTGCAGCCGCCGAACGCGACGACGTCCGATGACGGCACTGGTGCTGTCTCGTTCGAGGTGCAGTTCAGCGCGGTCGGCGACCCCGCGACGATCACGGTCGCAGAGACTCAGCACGACGGGTGGACGCTCGTGACGCAGTCGGGAGCGAACGCGCTCTGCACCGATCTGCGCACCGGTGACGCGGTCGAGGCGACCAATACCGGAGCCGCATCGTTCACGGTGCCCTTCGCACCCGAGGCTGCCGTCAGCTGCACCCTGTACAACCGACCGCCGTTCACGGGCGAGGTCGTCGTGGCGAAGCGCTGGGTCATCGACGGGCGCTCGTATGAGCACGGCGAGCAGCCTCAGGGGCTCGAGGCCGCCGCGACCCTCTCGGGGCCAGACGGCGCGTCGCCGTCGCCGCAGCCGTTCGGCGTCGGCCGGGACGGCTACGGTCGCGGCGAGACCGTCACGGTCGACGAGACGACGGCGCTGGAGTTGGACGGGTGTTCGCTGGTCGCCTCCAGGGTCACCGCCCTCGACGGTGAGCGAATCGATGCCGACCTGCCGTTCACCGCGGCGATCGCCGGGCCGGTGACCGAGGTGGAGCTGACGAACACGGTCGCGTGCGATGTCATCCAGACGGAACCGCCGACGCCGTCGGCGAGCCCGTCGCCCGGCGGTGTGTCGACATTGCCAGCGACCGGAACCGCACCGGCAGGCATGCTGATCGCCGCCGGGCTGCTCGTGGTCGCCGGAGTCGCGATCAGATGGGCACGACGACCCGTGGCCGTCCGCACGGGCGAGCGCGGGCGGACGTGAGTATCGGGCATGTAGTCTCCGGTGCGCGCAGGCGGCGCTGACCCCGGGCGATCGGCCGCACCCCCTCGGCATGACGGTAGGCTCGCCAGGTCGAAGGGGGATGGGATGGCCGTATCGCATGAGGACGCGCAGCAGGATGCCGCAGCAGAGCCGGTCGATCTCGCGGGCCGCGGGAGCGGACTGAACGCGCGGGTGATCTGGCTCGCCGTCGCGGGCGCGGTCGGCGGCTTCCTGTTCGGCTTCGACTCGTCGGTCGTGAACGGCGCGGTCGATGCCATCGAGCAGCAGTTCGACCTCTCCGCCGGGCTCACGGGCCTCGCGGTGGCGAGCGCCCTGCTCGGCTGCGCGGCGGGCGCCGAGCTCGCGGGCCGGCTCGCCGACCGGTTCGGGCGCATCCCCGTCATGGTCATCGGTGCCGTGCTCTTCCTGGTCTCGGCGATCGGCTCGGGCTACGCGTTCGCGGTCTGGGACCTCATCGTCTGGCGGCTCGTCGGCGGACTCGGCATCGGCATCGCCTCGGTGGTGGCGCCCGCGTACATCGCCGAGATCTCGCCCCGCCGCGCGCGCGGGCGGCTGGCGTCGCTGCAGCAGCTCGCCATCGTCTTCGGCATCTTCGCCGCCCTGCTCTCCGACGCGATCTTCGCGAACGTCGCGGGCGGGGCATCCGAGCCGTTCTGGTTCGGCCTGGAGGCATGGCGCTGGATGTTCCTCGCCGGCGCCGTCCCGGCCGTCGTCTACGGCGTCATCGCGCTGCTGCTGCCCGAGTCGCCGCGGTACCTCATGAAGGTCGGCAAGGAGGACGATGCCCGCCGGGTGCTCGGTCAGATCCAGCCGACCGAGGTCGACCGCGCCGTGCGCGAGATCCGCACCTCGATGGAGGCCGACGCCGAGGCCGCGAAGTCCAAGGGCGCGCTCCGCGGGCCGGTGCTCGGCCTCAAGGGCATCGTCTGGATCGGCATCCTGCTGTCGGTGTTCCAGCAGTTCGTCGGCATCAACGTGATCTTCTACTACTCGACGACGCTGTGGAAGGCGGTCGGGTTCGACGAGTCGGACTCGCTCACGATCAGCGTCATCACCTCGGTGACGAACATCGTCGTCACCTTCATCGCGATCGCGCTCGTCGACCGCGTCGGCCGTCGTCCGCTGCTGCTCATCGGCTCGGCGGGCATGACCGTGAGCCTCGCGACGATGGCCGTCGCGTTCGCGAACTCGGTCGAGGTCGACGGCGCGGTGAGCCTGCCGGGGGCGTGGGGGCCGGTCGCGCTCGTCGCGGCGAACCTGTTCGTCGTCTTCTTCGGCTTCTCGTGGGGCCCCCTCGTCTGGGTGCTGCTCGGCGAGATCTTCCCGAACCGCATCCGCGGCCGCGCGCTCGGGCTGGCAGCGGCGGCGCAGTGGATCGCGAACTTCATCGTCACCGTCACCTTCCCGCTGCTGAGCGACGTCTCGCTGCTGTTCACGTACGGCCTGTACGCGGCGTTCGCGGCGCTGTCGTTCGTGTTCGTGTTCTGGAAGGTGCCGGAGACGAACGGGATGTCCCTCGAGGAGTCCGAGACGCTGTTCCCGCCCAAGGGGTCGGCGAGGCGCCCTTCCCCGGCCGCGGGGTCCGCCCGATAAGGTGGGTGCCGTGAGCGCTCCGTTGCTGCTGTGTTGTCGTCGCTGATCAGGCGACCCCTTCCGACGCGTCGCGCGCAGCACTCGCTCGCGGTCCGACGCACTCCACCAGAGGCACAACCAGGGACGTGAACACACGGCTATGAAGTACGCAGAGACCATCGTCGACCTCGTGGGCGACACCCCGCTCGTCAAGCTGAACCGGGTCACCGACGGGGTGACGAAGGCGACCGTGCTCGTCAAGCTCGAGTACCTGAACCCGGGCGGCTCGTCGAAGGACCGCATCGCGGCCAGGATCATCGACGCCGCCGAGGCGGAGGGCAAGCTGAAGCCCGGCGGCACCATCGTCGAGCCCACCTCGGGCAACACCGGCGTGGGGCTCGCGCTCGTCGCGCAGCAGCGCGGGTACCGGTGCATCTTCGTCTGCCCCGACAAGGTCGGCGAGGACAAGCGCAACGTGCTCACCGCCTACGGTGCGGAGGTCGTGGTGACGCCCACCGCGGTCGCCCCCGACAGCCCCGAGTCGTACTACGGCGTCTCCGACCGGCTGGCCCGTGAGATCCCCGGCGCGTTCAAGCCCAACCAGTACGCCAACCCCAACGGCCCCCGCTCGCATTACGAGACGACCGGTCCCGAGATCTGGCGCGACACCGAGGGCGAGGTGACCCACTTCGTCGCCGGCGTCGGCACGGGCGGCACCATCACGGGCACCGGGCGCTACCTGCGCGAGGTCAGCGACGACCGGGTGCGCATCATCGGCGCCGACCCCGAAGGCTCCGTCTACTCGGGCGGAACCGGCCGGCCGTACTTCATCGAGGGCGTCGGCGAGGACTTCTGGCCGAGCGCGTACGACCCCGAGGTGCCGCACGAGATCATCGCCGTGAGCGACGCCGACGCGTTCCGCATGACGCGCCGGCTCGCGCGCGAGGAGGGCATCCTCGTCGGCGGCTCGAGCGGCATGGCCGTCGTCGCCGCGCTCGAGGCGGCGTCCCGCCCCGAGGTCACCGCCGACGACGTGTTCGTGGTGCTGCTGCCCGACGGCGGCCGCGGGTACCTCGGCAAGATCTTCAACGACAAGTGGATGCGCGCGTACGGCTTCGGCAACGCGCCCGAGGGGCACACCATCGCCGACCTGCTCGAGGCGAAGGCCGATCGCACGGCGCCGCTCGTCTACGTCCACCCGGGCGACACGGTCCGGGAGGCGATCGACCGGATGGGGCAGGCCGGCGTCTCCCAGCTCGTGGTGCTCTCGGCCGAGCCGCCCGTGGTGCTCGGCGAGGTGCTCGGCGCGCTGCACGAGGCCGACCTGCTCGATCGGGTCTTCACCGGCGACGTGAAGCTGACCGACACGGTCGAGGCGGTGATCGGGGCATCCCTGCCGCTCGTCGGCGTGACGGAGCCCGTCGCGACGGCGAGGGCGGCGTTCACCGATGCGCCGGCGCTCCTCGTGACCGACGGCGGCAAGGCGCTCGGCGTCATCACGCGCACCGACCTGCTCACCTACCTCTCCCACTAAGGCACCGCTCATGCACGACGACGCACGCTTCGACACCCGCGCCATCCACGCCGGCCAGCAGTTCGACCCCACCACCGGCGCGGTGATCCCGCCCATCTACCAGACCTCCACCTACGTGCAGGACGGCATCGGCGGCCTCCGCGGCGGCTACGAGTACTCCCGCGGCGGCAACCCGACGCGCACGGCGCTCGAGACGCAGCTCGCGGCGCTCGAGGGCGGCGTCCGCGGGCTGTCGTTCGCATCGGGCCTCGCGGCGGAGGACGCGCTGCTGCGCACGGTGCTCAGGCCCGGCGACCACGTCGTGATCGGCGACGACGTCTACGGCGGCACGCACCGGCTCATCCGGCGGGTCTTCGGCGAGTGGGGCGTCCGGCACTCGACGGTCGACACGAGCGACCTGGATGCGGTACGCGCCGCCATCGAGCTCGGCGAGACGAAGGTGCTGTGGGTCGAGACGCCGTCGAACCCGCTGATGAAGATCTCCGACATCGCCGCGCTCGCCGAGCTCGGCCAGGAGGCCGGGGTGCTCACCGTGGTCGACAACACGTTCGCGAGCCCGGCGCTGCAGCAGCCGCTCGCGCTCGGCGCCGACGTCGTCGCGCATTCCACGACGAAGTACCTGGGCGGTCACTCCGACGTGGTCGGCGGCGCGCTCGTGTTCGCGGCCGGGCAGGAGGAGCTCGCGGAGCGCGTGGCGTTCACGCAGTTCGCGGCGGGCGCCGTGTCGGGCCCGTTCGATGCGTTCCTCACGTCGCGCGGCATCAAGACGCTCGGGGTGCGGATGCAGCGGCACAGCCAGAATGCGCTCGCGATCGCCGAGCGGCTCGCCGCGCACGACGGCATCGCCCGGGTGTTCTATCCCGGGCTCGAGTCGCACCCGGGGCACGAGCTCGCCGCCCGCCAGATGTCGGGCTTCGGCGGCATGCTGTCGATCGAGCTCGCCGGCGGCGGGGAGGCCGCCCGCCGGTTCGCGGAGTCGACGGAGCTGTTCCAGCTCGCGGAGTCGCTCGGCGGCGTCGAGTCGCTGGTGAATCACCCGTGGTCGATGACGCATGCGTCGGTGCGCGGCACGGAGGCCGAGGTGCCCGAGTCGATCGTGCGGCTCTCGGTGGGCATCGAGGATGCCGCGGACCTGCTGGCCGATATCGACCAGGCGCTCGCGCGGCTGTAACGGGCGCGTCTGTAGCGGGCGCGCTGTAGCGGGCGCGGGCCGGCGCGGTCAGCCGATCCCGGGCGCCGCGGGCCGCGGCGCGCCGGACTCGGCGTCCGCATCCGGCAGCAGGACGGTGGAGAACAGCACCCGTCGGGCGTCGGCGCGACCCGGC
This sequence comes from Agromyces sp. G08B096, assembly GCF_040267705.1. Classification (NCBI taxonomy): domain Bacteria; kingdom Bacillati; phylum Actinomycetota; class Actinomycetes; order Micrococcales; family Microbacteriaceae; genus Agromyces; species Agromyces sp. G08B096. The sequence goes on along the minus strand of NZ_CP158374.1, from coordinate 2,957,619 downwards.
GTGAGATACGGCTGGAGCAGCGCGCCGAGCCCGCTCTGGATGTCCGCCAGGTCGGCCTGCGTGGCGTAGAGCGGCACCTGCCCGAAGCCGAGCGAGTCGCGGAGCGAGTCGGCATCGTCGGCGGCTGCGAAGCGGTCGAAGTCCTCGCCGAGGTGGGCGAGGAAGGTGAGGAAGGACCGGCGGAGATCCTCGGCCTCCATGCCGCGCAGCTCCGGCGCGTCGACGTGGGCCATGCGTGAGCCGAGCGTCAGCGTGCGCTCCACCGCGCCGCGGACGCGTCGCTCGTCGGCGACGGCGATGACCCCGGCGTCGACGAGGGCCGCGACGTGCCGGTAGAGCGTGGCCTGGGAGACGTCGGGCAGCGCGGCGCGCAGCTCGGCCGTCGTGCGGTCGCGTCCGCCGAGCTGCTGGATGATCCGCAGGCGCACGGGGTGCATGACGAGGTCGGCGAGGTTCGGCGTGGGAGGCATCCTGGCCACCATTCTCATCGTGATAACATTCTCAACGTCGGTTCGATCCTACCGGCGGAAGAGGAGCATCCCATGAGCGCACCCACCATGCCGGCCGCGAGGCGGCCCGTCGGAGTGGCCGTCGATCGGCTCGCCAAGCGGTTCGGCGAGGTCGAAGCAGTCGCCGGCGTCTCGTTCACCGCGCCGGCCGGCCGCATCACGGGCTTCGTCGGCGCGAACGGCGCCGGCAAGTCCACGACCCTGCGGATGCTGCTCGGGCTCGTGGCATCCGACGGCGGCGACGCCCGCTTCGGCGGCACGCGCTACCGCGACCTTCCCGACCCCTCCGGCACCGTCGGCGCGGTGGTCGACCTGGCCTCCGCGAACCCGGCCATGACCGCGCGCGGGCATCTCCGCACCTACGCCACCCTCGGCGGACACCCGCGCGAGCGAGTCGCCGAGGTGATCGCGCTCACCGCACTCGCCGACTTCGCCGACCGTCGCATCCGCGGGTACTCCACCGGCATGCGGCAGCGCCTCGCCCTCGCGACGGCCCTCCTCGGCGACCCCGACGTCCTCGTCCTCGACGAGCCGTCGAACGGTCTCGACCCCGCCGGCATTGTCTGGATGCGCTCGTTCCTGCGCGGGTTCGCCGACGACGGCGGCACCGTCCTCATCTCGAGCCACGTGCTCACCGAGCTGCAGCAGCTCGTCGACGACGTCGTGCTCATCGATCGCGGGAGCATCCGCTGGCACGGCACGCGCACCGAGCTGCTCGAGCTCGGCGGCGATCTCGAGACCGTGTTCTTCGCGCTCACGGCGACGGAGGCGAGCGCATGAGCCGCCTGCTGCACGGCGAGCTCGTGCGTCTCGCCGCCACCCGGCTGCCCGTCTGGACCGCGGTCGTCGCGGTGGCGGCCGGGGCATCCATCACCGGGCTCCTCGCGCTCGTCGGCCCCGAGCACGCGACCCCGCCGATGCCCGGCATCGACACGGCCGACGGCGTCGCCCTCGTGCTCGGGATCAACGCCATGCTGCTCTTCCTCCCTGCCCTCATCGGCACGGTCGCGGTCACGAGCGAGTACCGGCACCGCACCATCGGCACCACGTTCCTCGTCGCACCGCGCCGAGCGCGGGTGCTCGTGGCCAAGCTCGGCGTGTACTCGCTCGTGGGTCTCGCGTACGGGGCGGTGACGGCCGCGTCGGCCGGGCTGGCGCTCGCCGGCGCGGCGGCCGTCCGCGGCGTGCCCCTCGGCGTCACGCCCGCCGAGCTCGGTGCGCTCCTCGTGCGCCTCGCGCTCGCCGCCGCCGTGTACACCGCGATCGGCGTGGCGATCGGGGCGCTGGCCCGCCATCAGCTCGTCGCCATCGGCATCGTCCTCGGCGTGTTCTACTTCCTCGAGCCGCTGCTCATGCTGGTGCCGGGCGTCAATGCCGTGTACGCCGTGCTTCCGGGCGGGGCCACTGCCGCGCTCCTCGCCTCGACCTTCCTCGGCGAGGCCGTCGCCGCTGAAGTGCCGATGCTGCTCGCCCCGCAGCACCTCTCGGCGGCTGGGGGAGCGCTGCTGCTGCTCGCGTACGCGGCCGCGGCGGCCGTGGCCGCGGTGGCCGTGCCGCTTCGTCGCGACCTGCGGTGACGAGCGCCGCCGCGCGCGTTGGCAGGTTGTTGACGAACGGTGTCGCGCCTGCCAGCGACACGCATCGGCGGGATGCTCCAGACTGAGCGGGTGACCACGCAGCTCCACGATCCCGGACCGAGCGCCTCAGCGCCCGGCGCGGCATCTGCCCCCTCCGGCCACCACGGCACGCTCGGCCTCGGCCAGGGCACGGCGCTCTACATCGCGAGCGTGCTCGGCACGGGCATCCTCGCCCTTCCGGGTCTCGCCGCCGCAGCGGCCGGGCCGGCGTCGATCGTGGCCGTGGCGGCCGTGCTGGTGCTCTCGATCCCGCTGGCCGGCACGTTCGCGGCGCTCGCCGCCCGATACCCCGACGCGGGCGGCGTCGCGAGCTACGTGCGGCGGGCGCTCGGCGGCACGGCGGCGCGCATGACCGGCTACTGGTTCTTCTTCGGGGTGTGCGTGGGCGCGCCCGTGGTCGCGATCCTCGGCGGTGAGTACGTCACGGCGATCCTCGGCGTCGACCGCGCGGTCGCGCCCTTCATCGGCCTGATCATCTTCGTCCTGCCGTGCGTCGCCAACTGGTTCGGTGTGCGCGTGGCCGGCTGGATCCAGTTCGTGCTCACCGGCCTGCTCCTGGCCGTCGTCATCGGGGTCGTGGCGGTCACCGTGCCGTCGGTCGAGGCCTCCAATTTCCAGCCCTTCCTGCCGAACGGGTGGGCGGGCGTCGGCACGGCGATCAGCCTGTTCGTCTGGGCGTTCGCCGGGTGGGAGGTCGGCACCCATATCGCCGGCGAGTTCCGCAATCCGCGCCGCACCATCCCGATCGCGACCGCGATCGCGGTCGTCGTGGTGGGGGTCGGCTACCTGGCGCTGCAGATCGTGACCGTGGGGGTCCTCGGCGAGCGGGCCGGCGAGGGCCAGGTGCCGCTGCTCGACCTCGTGCGAGAGACGGCGCCGGGCGTCGGCCCGGTCGTCGTCGCGATCGTCGCGGCCATCGTCACCACGGGCGTGCTGAACGCCTATCTGCCCGCCTTCGGCAAGCTCGGTGCCGCGCTCGGACGCGACGGCGACCTGCCGCGCTTCTTCGCGAAGGGTGCGGCCGACGGCGAGGTGCCGCGGCGGGCGCTCGCGCTCACGGGCGCGCTCATGGCCGTCTACTTCCTCTTCGGATTCCTGAACGGCTTCGACCTCACCCCGTTCATCCTCATCCACACCTCGAACATGGTCGCGATCTACGCGGCCGGGATGCTGGCGGCCACGCTCCTGCTGCGGCGCTGGTCGGTGGGATGGTGGCTCGCGGTCGTGGCGACGGTGTTCACGCTCGGGCTGCTCGTGCTCGCCGGCGGCAACCTGCTGGTGCCCGCCCTCCTCGCCTTCGCGGCGGTGGTCGTCACCGTCGTCCGCAAGCTCAGGGCGCGCCGCGCGTCCGCCGTCTCGACTGGAGCCTCGCAGTGACCGACTACCGCGCCGTCTTCGACGCCGACATCGCCTTCGTGAACGGCGGCGGCCTGCAGACCGAGGGATTCCGCCTCGACCTGCCCGGGCACGGGCTCTCGGAGCGCGAGATCGGCGAGCTGCTGGTGCGCCATCTCGGCCTCGCCATGGTCGGCACCGTGACGCTCACGAACCTCGAGATCGTCGAGGAGGCGCACAAGGGCTCTCGCGGCGTCTCGGCCGACGCCCGGTCGGGCGAGGGGGAGGCCGCCCGCCGCATCGAGTTCGTCGACCTCAGCCACCCCATCCGCGCGGGCCTCGTGACGTATCCCGGCCTGCCCGCGCCCACGATCACCCCGCACCTCACGCGCGAGGCCTCGCGCGAGAAGTACGCCCCGGGCACCGAGTTCGCGATGGACGTCATCACGATGATCGGCAACACCGGCACCTACCTCGACAGCCCCTACCACCGGTACGCCGACGGCGGCGACCTCGCCTCGCTCCGCCTCGAGACCCTCGTCGGGCTCCCGGCCGAGGTGTTCCATCTGACGGATGCCACGGGGCGGGGCATCCCGGCCGAGGTCTTCTACGACCGCGACCTCGCGGGCGCCGCGGTGCTGCTGCACACGGGGTGGAGCAGCCGGTTCGGCACCCCGGCTTATGCCGACGGGGCGCCGTTCTTGACGGAGGCCGGCGCCAGGCACCTCGTGGCCGCGGGTGCGGTCCTCGTCGGCATCGACTCCCTGAACATCGACGACGTGGAGTCGGGCGGGCAGCGGCCGGCGCACTCGATCCTGCTCGAGGCGGGCGTCCACGTGGTCGAGCACCTGACGGCGCTCGACCGGCTGCCACCGCGCGGCGCCCGGTTCACCGCGGTGCCGCCGCGCGTCGAAGACTTCGGCACGTTCCCGGTCCGGGCGTTCGCCGAGGTGCCGGCCGCCGCGGGCTGACCCGCGCGCCGGCGCGCCGGGTCGGGGCCTCGGGACGGGCCCCGACCCGGCGATAACCCTGTGGGCGGCCGGCGGGCGCGGTGGCATCCGCCGCCCGTGTGCGTGAGGATGGAGCAATGACCGTTCCCGAGTATGCGCTTCGTGACGGAAACCGGATCCCCGCCCTCGGCCTCGGCACCTACGGCCTGAACGAGCAGCCGGGGGTCGAGGCGATCCTCTCGGCGATCGACGACGGCTACCGGCTCCTCGACACCGCCTACAACTACGGCAACGAGGACGTCGTGGGCGAGGCGATCGCCCGCACCCCGGTCGACCGCAGCGATCTCGTGATCACCACGAAGCTGCCCGGGCGTCAGCACGGCTACGACGAGGCGCTCGCGAGCTTCGAGGAGTCGCGCAGGCGGCTGGGGCTCGAGTGGGTCGACCTCTACCTCATCCACTGGCCGAATCCCAGCGTCGACAAGTATGTCGAGACCTGGCGCGCCATGATCACGCTCCGCGAGAAGGGCCTCGTGCGCTCGATCGGCGTCTCGAACTTCACCGAGGGGATGCTCGAACGGCTCGAGCGCGAGACGGGGCTCATGCCGGTGGTGAACCAGGTCGAGCTGCACCCGTACTTCCCGCAGGCGGCGTTGCGCGCCTTCCATGACGAGCACGGCATCCGCACCGAGAGCTGGAGCCCGCTGGCCAAGCGCAGCGAGCTGCTCGGCGAGCCGGTCATCACCGAGCTCGCGGCGCGGTACGGTGTGACGCCCGCCCAGATCGTGCTCCGCTGGCACGTCGAGCTCGAGGCGATCCCGATCCCGAAGTCCGCCGACCCCGAGCGGCGCAAGGCGAACCTCGACGTCTTCGGCTTCGGCCTGCAGCCCGAGGAGGTCGAGGCGATCTCCGCACTCGAACGAGGCCGCCTCTGGGGCGGCGACCCCGAGACGCACGAGGAGATGTGAGGCGGCTTGACTTCGAGCGTCCTTGAAGTCCTAGGGTCGAGCGGGTGACCGAAGCTCCCTCCAGCCCGCCCGTCCAGTCGCGCACCGAGGTCGCTGCGGGGGTGTTCTCCTCGCCGCATCGCTGGCTCAGCCTGGGCATGTTCGCCCTCATCTTCCTGGCGGCGTTCGAATCGCTCGCCGTGACGACGGTGATGCCGCTCGTGGCCGACGACCTCGACGGCTGGTCGCTGTTCGCCGTCGCCTTCGCGATGCCGCTGGCCTCCGGCGTCGTCGGCATGGTCATCGCCGGCAACTGGGCCGACCGCAGCGGACCCTTCGCGCCGCTCGTCGCCTCCGCCGGCGTGTGGCTCGTCGGCGTCCTCATCGCCGGCACCGCGGTCACGATGGAGATGCTCGTCGTCGGTCGCTTCGTGCACGGCCTCGGCGGGGCCGCCGTCACCGTGCCGCTCTATGTCATCGTCGCCCGGGTCTACCCCGAGCGGCTGCGGGCCAAGGTGTTCGCCGGCTTCGCCGCGGCGTGGGTGATCCCCTCGATCGTGGGGCCCGCGCTCGCGGGGCTCATCGCGGAGGCGACGAGCTGGCACTGGGTGTTCCTCGGCGTCATCGTGCTCGTGCTGCCGGTCGCCGCGATGGTCGTGCCGCCGCTCGTCCGAGCGCGTGATCGCCTCGCCGGCGACCCGTCGGTGCCGTGGAGCGGGAGCCGGCTCGCGTGGTCGGCGCTCGCGGCGGTCGCAGCGCTCGCGCTGGGGCTCGCGAAGGAGTTCCCCGACCCGTGGCGCGCGGTCGTCGCGATCGGGGCGATCGCGCTCATCGTCGTCGCGGTGCGCCCGCTGCTGCCCGCAGGCACCCTCGTCGGCCGTCGCGGCATGCCGGCCACGGTGCTCGTGCGCGCCGTCGTCGCGGCGGCGTTCTTCGCCACCGAGGTGTATCTGCCGGCCATGTTCCGCGAGGAGTACGGGATGTCGCCGAGCCTCGCGGGCGCCGTGCTCACGGGTGCGGGCATCAGCTGGGCGTTCGCCTCATGGCTGCAGGGCCGGCTCATCGACCGGGTCTCCAACACCGCGGCGGTGCGCATCGGCAGCGCGGCGCTCGTGGTCGCGCTCGCGGTGGTGCTCGCGGTGGCGGTGCTGCACTGGCATCCCGCGCTCGCGTTCGCCGCGTGGACCCTCGCCGGAGCCGGCATGGGATTCATGTACCCGCGGTTCTCGGTGGCCGTGCTGGAGCTCTCGCCGCAGCAGGCGCAGGGGTTCAACTCGGCCGCGCTCACGATCGGGGAGTCGCTCGGCGCCTCGACGTCGATCGCGATCACCGCGCTCGTGGCCAGCGTCCTCGCCGCGGGCGGCTACACGACGGAGTTCGCCGTGACCGTGGTCATCGCCCTCGCGGCGGTGCTGCTGGCCCCTCGGGTGCGGCCGGCGGTCGAGGCGGCGTAAGACTGCGGCCCGCCAGGAACTCGATGAACTCGACGGCGGGCGCCTCGAGCACGGGCCCGGTGCCGAACTCCCAGTCGGCGTCGGTGGCCCGCAAGGTGTGGCCGCGGGTGACGGCCTTGATCTCGGTCGGCGCCTTCGCCGCGAGGTAGAGCGCGACGGCGCCGCCCGTACGCGGCGCGAGCGCGACGTCGACGGATGCCTCCCGCGCGAGCGCGAGCAGATCGAGCACCGCTCGGGTGAGCAGGCGCACGGGCACCTTGCGGCGGGCGGCCGCCTCTGCGCCGAGCGCGTGCAGCCCGGCGGCGAGGGCTTCGGCCGCATCCGAGGCGGGCGCTGCGGCGGCGGTGATCGCCTCGGCCTGGGCGAGGACGCCGGCGAGCTCGGCGCGCCAGTCGGAATGCACGTCGGACTCGTCGCGGCGCTCCTTCCAGCTGAGCGGCAGGTTCCTCATGTAGTCGGACACCGGCCCATTGTCCCTCCGGAGGGCGCCTGCCGGTGACTCGGGGGGACGGGCGTGGGGCATCCCGGTCATGTGACCGTCACATGTGTGACCGTCACATGCCGCCCAGGGACTGGGGCATACTGGTGCCTGGCGCGTGTGACCGTGCACATGCCGCTTCCCGAACGAGGTCGCCGTGACAGCAGAGCCGCAGCGGGGCCGGGCCCCCAGCATCCGGGATGTCGCGCGCCTCGCCGGCGTCTCGCACCAGACCGTCTCGCGCGTGCTGAACCACCACCCGAGCATCCGGCCCGAGACCAAGCAGCGCGTGCTCGACGTCATGGCCGAGCTGCAGTACAAGCCGAACCGGGCGGCCCGCGCGCTCGTCACGAGCCGCTCACGGACGATCGGCATCCTGTCGTCCTCGCTCACCAGCACCCAGTACGGGCCGGCCTCGAGCATCGCCGCCATCGAATCGGCCGCGCGCGAGGCGGGCTACTGGGTGAGCACGGCGAACATCGAGGCCACCGACGAGGCGTCCATCGCCGACGGCGCCGCCCATCTCGCGGCCCAGGGCATCGAAGGGCTCGTCGTCATCGCGCCGCAGGTGCGGGTGTTCGACACGCTCGCCCAGCTCTCGATCGATGTGCCGTACGTGACGCTGCAGTCCACCGGCCGGGACCCCGATCACGCGCTCTCGGTCGACCAGATCGCCGGCGCCCGGCTCGCGACCCGGCACCTCATCGAGCTCGGCCACCGCAACATCTACCACCTCACCGGCCCGCAGGACTGGATCGAGGCTGAGGCGCGCATGCGCGGATTCCTCGAGGAGATGAGCGCGCAGGACGTGCCGACGACCGCGCCGATCCTCGGCGACTGGACGGCCGACTTCGGCTACCACGCGGGCCGCGAGCTGCTGACGGTACGCGACTTCACCGCGATCTTCGCCTCGAACGACCAGATGGCGCTCGGGCTCATGCACGCGATCCGCGACGCCGGGCTCGAGATCCCGCGGGACGTGTCGATCGTCGGCTTCGACGACATCCCGGAGGCGGCGCACTTCTGGCCGCCGCTCACGACCGTGCGACAGGACTTCGCCGAGCTCGGGCGCCGCTGCGTCTCGCTGCTGCTGGGCGCGACGGGTGAGAGCGCCGGCACCGCCGGCGGTGGCGGGGATGCCGGGGCCGAGCCCCCGGCACCGATCACGATCGTGCCGGAGCTCATCGTGCGCGGATCCACCGGCGCGCCCGCGTTCTAGCTCGCCGCCGCTCACCTGCCGGCGCACGCCCCGAGTCCGCCCACGTTCCGGCCACGTTCCGCTCGCGTTCCGCTCGCGTTACCGATCCGTGATCGCACCGAGTTGACATCCCGAACGCGCTTGTGGCTAACATGGGCAACGCCATGTGAACGGTCACATCGGAGCCGCCCGAGCGAACAGCCCGGGCACGAGGCATCCCGACCGCTCACCGGCCGACGCCCCATCGCACCGCCCCTGACGAAGGAGTCCACGTGTCCGCCGCCCCCGTCGCGCACGAGCATCGCCCCGGCGACCGCCTCGCCCGCACGACCGTGGAGGGCCCGCGATGAGCACGTTCGGGCCGCAGATCGAGGTCGCCATCGCGCGTGTCCGCGCCGAGGTCGCCCGGCTGCATGGGGAGTTGACGCGGTATGGCCTGGTGGTGTGGACGGGTGGGAACGTGTCGGGTCGGGTGCCTGGTGCGGAGTTGTTCGTGATCAAGCCGTCTGGTGTGTCGTATGACGAGTTGGCGCCGGAGAACATGATCTTGTGCGATCTGGACGGGAACGTGGTCGAGGGCACGCCTGGGGCTGAGCGGTCGCCGTCGAGTGATACGGCGGCGCATGCGTATGTGTATCGGAACATGCCCGAGGTGGGGGGTGTGGTGCATACGCATTCGACGTATGCGACGGCGTGGGCGGCGCGGGGTGAGGAGATCCCGTGTGTGATCACGGCGATGGCGGATGAGTTCGGGGGTCCGATTCCGGTGGGGCCGTTCGCGATCATCGGTGATGATTCGATCGGTCGGGGGATCGTGGAGACGTTGCGGGGGCATCGGTCGCGGGCGGTGTTGATGCAGAATCACGGGCCGTTCACGATCGGGGCGAGTGCGAAGGATGCGGTCAAGGCTGCGGTGATGGTCGAGGATGTCGCGCGGACGGTGCATCTGGCGCGTGAGGCGGGGCCGTTGATCCCGATTCCGCAGGACTCGATCGATCGGTTGTACGACCGGTACCAGAACGTCTACGGCCAGGCCGGAGACGCACGACGGGCCACCGCCGGAGCCACCGGCGCGGCCCCCACATGAGACTTGCTGCCACCGCACGGTTGGCGCGAGGGAGACGGCTTGCATGGACGTGGCCGGATCCGACTGTCACCAAGACAACGACGTCCATTTGACACAGTGAAAGGACACACCGTGAAGAACGCGAAGAAGGTGCTCCTCGCGACGATCGCGGCCGGTTCGATGCTCGCGCTCGCCGCGTGCTCGGGCGGCGGCAACGGCGGCGGCGAGGGCGGCGGCGACGGCGGCCTCATCGGCGTCGCGATGCCCACCAAGAGCTCGGAGCGCTGGATCCAGGACGGCGACGCCGTCAAGGAGCAGCTCGAGGAGCAGGGCTTCAAGGTCGACCTGCAGTACGCCGAGGACGACATCCCCACCCAGGTCTCGCAGATCGAGAACATGATCACCAAGGGCGCCGAGGCGCTGATCATCGCCTCGATCGACGGCACCACGCTGTCGGAGGTGCTGCAGACCGCGGCCGACGCCGACATCCCCGTCATCGCCTACGACCGCCTCATCCGCGACTCGGAGAACGTCGACTACTACGCCACCTTCGACAACTTCAAGGTCGGCGAGCAGCAGGCGTGGTCGGTGCTGAACGGCCTCGGCCTCACCGACCTCGAGGGCAACCCGACCGACGGCGCGCCCGCCGGCCCGTTCAACATCGAGCTGTTCGCCGGTTCGCTGGACGACAACAACGCCTTCTTCTTCTTCGACGGCGCCATGAGCGTGCTCCAGCCGTACATCGACGAGGGCACCCTCGTCGTGAAGTCGGGCCAGACCGACATCGAGCAGGTCGCCACGCTCCGCTGGGACGGCGAGACCGCCCAGAGCCGCATGGAGGACATCCTCACCGCGGACTACTCCGACGGCTCGAAGGTGAACGCGGTGCTCTCGCCCTACGACGGCATCTCGCGCGGCATCATCTCCGCCCTGACCGACGCCGGCTACACCGTCGGCGACGGCTGGCCGATCATCTCCGGCCAGGACGCCGAGCTCGACTCGGTCAAGGCGATCAACAGCGGCGAGCAGTACGCGACCATCTTCAAGGACACGCGTGAGCTCGCCTCGGTGGCCGTCGACATGGCGACCGCCCTGCTGAACGGCGAGGAGCCCGAGGTCAACGACACCGAGACGTACGACAACGGCGTGAAGGTCGTGCCGTCGTACCTCCTCGACCCGGTGATCGTGGTCAAGGACAACATCACCGAGGTCCTGGTCGACAGCGGCTACTGGACCCAGGAAGAGATCGACGGCTAGTCCGTCTGCGCAGACCGGCCGGTGGGGGGACTACGCTTCCCCCACCGGCAGGTCTCGTCACTCGGCAACGGAGCAGGAGCAAGGATGACCACCAACATTCTCGAGATGCGCGGCATCACGAAGACCTTCCCCGGTGTGAAGGCGCTCTCGAACGTCCACCTTGAGGTGCAGCGCGGCGAAGTGCACGCCATCTGCGGCGAGAACGGCGCGGGCAAGTCCACCCTCATGAAGGTGCTGTCGGGCGTCTACCCCCACGGCACCTACGACGGCGACATCGTCTTCGAGAACGAGGTCGTGGAGTTCAAGGACCTCGGCGACTCCGAGGCCAAGGGCATCGTGATCATCCACCAGGAGCTCGCGCTCAGCCCCTACCTCTCGATCGCCGAGAACATCTTCCTGAACAACGAGCAGACCGGTCGCGGCGGCCTCATCGACTGGAACAAGACCAACTTCGAGGCATCCAAGCTGCTCGCCCGGGTCGGGCTCCGCGAGAACCCGACCACCAAGATCATGGACATCGGCGTCGGCAAGCAGCAGCTCGTCGAGATCGCCAAGGCCCTGTCGAAGGAGGTCAAGCTCCTCATCCTCGACGAGCCCACGGCCGCCCTCAACGACGAGGACTCCGACCACCTGCTCGACCTGATCCTGCACCTGAAGGGGCAGGGCATCACGTCGATCATCATCAGCCACAAGCTGAACGAGATCAAGAAGGTCGCCGACTCGGTCACCGTCATCCGCGACGGCAAGACGATCGAGACGATCGCGAAGTCCGAGGTCACGGAAGACCGCATCATCAAGGACATGGTGGGCCGCGACCTCGAGCACCGCTACCCCGACCACACGCCCCACCTCGGCGAGGAGCTGCTGCGCGTCGAGGACTGGACCGCGCACCACCCGCAGGACACCTCGCGCGTCGTCGTCGACAACGTCAACCTGCACGTGCGCGCTGGCGAGATCGTCGGCATCGCCGGCCTCATGGGCGCCGGGCGCACCGAGTTCGCGATGAGCCTCTTCGGCCACTCCTACGGGTCGAAGATCTCGGGCAAGGTGTTCCTCCGCGGTCAGGAGATCAAAACCCGCACCGTGTCCGAGGCGATCGAGAACGGCCTCGCGTACGCCACCGAGGATCGCAAGACCTACGGGCTCAACCTCATCGAGGACATCAAGCGGAACATCTCGATGGCGTCGCTGAAGAAGCTCGAGAAGGGCGGCCTCGTCCACGACAACGAGGAGTACAAGGTCGCCACCGAGTTCAAGCGCTCGATGAACATCAAGGCGCCGAACGTGCTGGTGAAGACGGGCAAGCTCTCGGGCGGCAACCAGCAGAAGGTCGTGCTGTCGAAGTGGATCTACTCCGACCCCGACGTGCTCATCCTCGACGAGCCGACGCGCGGCATCGACGTCGGCGCGAAGTACGAGATCTACACGATCATCAACCGCCTCGCGGCCGAGGGGAAGGGCATCATCGTCATCTCCTCCGAGCTGCCCGAGCTGCTCGGCATCTGCGACCGCGTGTACGCCCTCTCCGAGGGCCGCATCACGGGGGAGCTTCCGATCGAGGAGGCCACGCCCGAGGCGATGCTCAAGCTCATGACCATGGAAAAGCCCCGCTGACCCCGCGTACGCGGACCCGCATCCCAGGAGACATCCGATGACGAATCCCACCCCGACCCAGACGCCCACGGGGCCGACCGGCGAGTCGACCGCCGCCGGTGCGAACATCAACCCGGTCGACAACAAGTTCACCGCGTGGCTCAGCCACGTGCTCGGCGACCTCGGCAAGAACGGCATCTTCATCGCGCTCATCGCGGTGGTCGTGCTGTTCTCGATCCTCACCGACGGCATCCTGCTTCGGCCGCAGAACATCTCGAACCTGATCGTGCAGAACGGGTACATCCTCGTGCTCGCGATCGGCATGGTGATGGTCATCATCGCCGGCCACATCGACCTGTCGGTGGGCTCGGTGGCGGCGTTCGTCGGCGCCTGCTCCGGCGTGTTCGCGGTGCAGTGGGGCCTGCCGTGGTGGCTCGCGATCATCCTCTCGCTCGCCATCGGCGCGCTCGTCGGCGTCTGGCAGGGCTTCTGGATCGCATACGTCGGCATTCCGGCGTTCATCGTGACGCTCGCGGGCATGCTCATCTTCCGCGGTCTCGCGCTCGTCGTGCTCGGCAACGCGAACATCGGCTCGTTCCCGACCGAGTACCGTGCGCTCGGCAACGGCTTCCTCTCGAACGTGTTCGGCGAGTTCGAGCTCGACCCGCTGACCCTCGGCGTCGGCGCGCTCGCGATCATCGCGCTCGTCGTGCAGCAGGTGCGCACCCGCCGCGGCCGCCAGAAGTACGGCCAGGACGTCGAGCCGATGACGTGGTTCATCACGAAGCTCGTCCTCGTCTCGGCCGCGATCGCCTTCTTCGCGTACGCGCTCGCCTCGTACAAGGGCATCCCGATCACGCTCATCGTGCTCGCCGTGCTCGTGCTCGTCTACGGCGTGGTGATGAACCGCACCGTGTTCGGCCGCCACATCTACGCCATCGGCGGCAACCGCCACGCGGCCGAGCTGTCGGGCATCAAGACCCGCCGGGTCGACTTCTGGCTGTTCGTCAACATGGGCGTGCTCGCCGCGCTCGCGGGCCTCATCTTCACCGCGCGTCTGAACCTCGCGGGTCCGAAGGCCGGCGACGGGTTCGAGCTCGAGGCCATCTCGGCCGCCTTCATCGGCGGCGCGGCGGTGCAGGGCGGCGTCGGCACGATCGGCGGCGCGATCATCGGTGGTCTGATCATCGGCGTGCTGAACAACGGCATGTCGATCATGGGCATCGGCATCGAGTGGCAGCAGGCCGTGAAGGGTCTGGTGCTGCTGCTCGCGGTCGCCTTCGACGTGTACAACAAGCGCCGCTCCGGCGGTCGCTGACCCGACCGAAGGTCCCACGGTCCCGACGGGCCCTCGCCGCAAGGCGGGGGCCTGTCGTCGTGCGTGCCGGCGGTGTCGGGCGCGGGTTGGCTCGCAGCTTCGTTAGCGCTAACATCGACATGTTCGCGCGAACGAGTGCCCGCTGCTGTGGAGGCGGCGGGCACTCGGCCATCCGAGGAGAGCCAATGGAGTCCACATCCGAGATCGAGGCGGCGATCGCGCAGGTGCGCGCGGACGTTGCGGCCCTGCATGGGGAGTTGACGCGGTATGGCCTGGTGGTGTGGACGGGTGGGAACGTGTCGGGTCGGGTGCCTGGTGCGGAGTTGTTCGTGATCAAGCCGTCTGGGGTGTCGTATGACGAGTTGGCGCCGGAGAACATGATCTTGTGCGATCTGGACGGGAACGTGGTCGAGGGCACGCCTGGGGCTGAGCGGTCGCCGTCGAGTGATACGGCGGCGCATGCGTATGTGTATCGGAACATGCCCGAGGTGGGGGGTGTGGTGCATACGCATTCGACGTATGCGACGGCGTGGGCGGCGCGGGGTGAGGAGATCCCGTGTGTGATCACGGCGATGGCGGATGAGTTCGGGGGTCCGATTCCGGTGGGGCCGTTCGCGATCATCGGTGATGATTCGATCGGTCGGGGGATCGTGGAGACGTTGCGGGGGCATCGGTCGCGGGCGGTGTTGATGCAAAATCACGGGCCGTTCACGATCGGGGCGAGTGCGAAGGATGCGGTCAAGGCTGCGGTGATGGTCGAGGATGTCGCGCGGACGGTGCATCTGGCGCGTGAGGCGGGGCCGTTGATCCCGATTCCGCAGGACTCGATCGATCGGTTGTACGACCGGTACCAGAACGTCTACGGCCAGGCCGGAGACGCACGACGGGCCGGCCCGGCCGGCCAGAGCGGAGAGGCGCCACGATGAGCGAACCCACCGAGACCCCGACGGATGCCACGACGGAGGCCATCCTCGCCGGCCGCACATCACTCGGCATCGAGCTCGGCTCGACCCGCATCAAGGCCTGCCTGGTCAACGCCGACCGGCCGACCGAGGTGCTCGCGGTCGGCAGCCACGAGTGGGAGAACGCGTTCGTCGACCGGCGCTGGACCTATTCGCTCGAGGCGGTCTGGTCGGGGCTGCAGGCGGCGTACGCCGACCTCGTCGCCGACGTCCAGCGCCGATACGGAGCGGTGCCCGAGACGTTCGGGGCCGTGGGTGTCTCCGCCATGATGCACGGCTATCTCGCCTTCGACGCTCAGGGCGAGCTGCTCGTGCCGTTCCGCACGTGGCGGAACACGTCGACCGGCCCGGCCGCGGCGGAGCTCAGCGCGCGCTTCGGGCTCAACATCCCGCTCCGCTGGTCGATCGCGCACCTGCACCAGGCGGTGCTCGACGAGGAGCCGCACGTGCCGCAGATCGCGTTCCTCACGACCCTCGCGGGCTACGTGCACTGGCGGCTCACCGGCCGGAAGGTGCTCGGCGTCGGCGACGCATCCGGCATGTTCCCGATCGACTCGGCCGCGACCGACTACGACGCGGCCCTGCTCGACTCGTACGACGAGCTGGTCGCGGGCACCGCGCTGCCGCTCCGGCTTCGCGATCTCCTGCCCGAGGTGCTGCCCGCGGGCCGGGCGGCCGGCGAGCTGACGGCCGAGGGCGCGGCGCTGCTCGACCCGACGGGGGCGCTGCGCCCCGGCATCCCGTTCTGCCCGCCGGAGGGCGACGCCGGCACCGGCATGGTGGCGACCAACTCGGTCGCGCCGAGGACCGGCAACGTCAGCGCGGGCACCAGCATCTTCGCGATGGTCGTGCTCGAGCGCCCGCTCGCGCACGCGCACCACGAACTCGACCTGGTCACGACGCCCGCCGGGGACCCGGTGGCGATGGTGCACTGCAACAACGGCGCGAGCGAGCTCGCCGCGTGGGCTGGCCTGTTCGGCCGGTTCGCCGAGGCCGCCGGGCAGCCGGCGGGCTCCGACGCGGTGTTCGAGGTGCTGTTCCGCGAGGCGCTCGCAGGCGAGCCCGACGCCGGCGGGCTGCTCGCGTACAACACGCTGGCGGGCGAGCCCATCGCGGGCCTCGACGAGGGTCGGCCCATGGTCGTCCGCACGCCCGACAGCCGCTTGACCCTCGGCAACTTCATGCGCGCCCAGCTCTACGGGGTGTACGGCACGCTCGCGCTCGGCATGCGCGTGCTCGGGGGCGAAGGCGTCGAGCTCGACCGGATGTTCGCCCACGGCGGCATCTTCCGCACCGCGGGCGTCGCCCAGCGCTTCCTCGCCGGGGCGCTCGACGCGCCCGTCGCCGTGGGAGAGACCGCGTCCGAGGGTGGGGCGTGGGGCATCGCGGTGCTCGCGTCCTACCTCGCCGAGGCCGATCTGCCGCTCGGCGACTACCTCGACCGGCGCGTCTTCGCCGAGGCGGGCTTCGAGACCGTCGAACCCGCGGCCGAGGATGTCGCCGGCTTCGCCGCCTACCTCGACCGCTACCGGGCCGGCCTCGCGGCCGAGGCCGCCGCGGTCACGGCACTCTGAACGGCGACCCGAGCCCAGCCCGAGCCGCCGCGACTGACCCGTCCCCACCGACCACCCACGACTCGCACCAGGAGATCCCATGCCCCGCACCCCGCTCACCACCTCGCTCGACGGCTACGAGGTCTGGTTCCTCACCGGCAGCCAGCACCTCTACGGCGAGGAGACCCTGCGCCAGGTCGCCGACCAGTCGCGCACCGTCGCCGAGACCCTCGACGCCGCCGGCGACGTGCCCGTGAAGGTCGTCTGGCTGCCGGTGCTCACCGACTCCGCCGCGATCAAGCGCGTCATGCTCGAGGCGAACGCCGCGCCGAACGTCATCGGCGTCGTCGCCTGGATGCACACGTTCAGCCCGGCGAAGATGTGGATCGCGGGTCTCGATGCGCTGCAGAAGCCGCTTGCGCACCTGCACACGCAGGCGAACGTCGAGCTGCCCTGGGGCGAGATCGACTTCGACTTCATGAACCTGAACCAGGCCGCCCACGGCGACCGGGAGTTCGGCTACATCCAGTCGCGGCTCGGCGTGCCGCGGAAGACGATCGTCGGCCACGCGAGCGACCCGCGCGTGCAGCGCGAGTTCGGCACGTGGCAGCGGGCGGCGGCGGGGCTCGCGGCATCCCGCGACCTGAAGCTCGCGCGCTTCGGCGACAACATGCGTTTCGTCGCGGTGACCGAGGGCGACAAGACCGAGGCCGAGCTGCGGTTCGGCGTGCAGGTGAACACGTGGGGCGTGAACGAGCTGGCCGACGCGGTGCACGCGGCGTCGGACGCCGAGATCGACGAGCTGGTCGCGGTCTACGAGGACGAGTACGACGTCGCGCCCGAGCTCCGCCGGGGCGGCGCGCGACACGACTCGCTGCGCTACGGCGCCGCGATCGAGCTCGGCCTCCGCTCGTTCCTCGAGGAGGGCGGCTTCGGCGCGTTCACGACGAGCTTCGAAGACCTGGGCGCGCTGCGCCAGCTGCCGGGCCTCGCGGTGCAGCGCCTGCAGGCCGAGGGCTACGGCTTCGGCGCGGAGGGCGACTGGAAGACCGCGGTGCTCGTGCGCATCGCGAACGTGATGGGCGCCGGCCTGCCCGGCGGGGCGACCCTCATGGAGGACTACACGTACGACCTCACGCCGGGCGACGAACTCATCCTCGGTGCGCACATGCTCGAGGTCGCGCCCTCGATCACCACGAAGAAGCCGTCGCTCGAGATCCACCCGCTCGGCATCGGCGGCAAGGAGGACCCGGTGCGCCTGGTCTTCACCGCCGGCCCCGGCCCCGCGGTCGTCGTCGCACTCTCCGACATGCGCGACCGGTTCCGCCTCACGGCGAACGTGGTCGAGAACGTCGCGCCGCGCGAGCCGCTGCCGAAGCTGCCCGTTGGCCGCGCGATCTGGAAGCCGGCGCCCGACTTCCAGACCTCGACCACCGCGTGGCTCACGGCCGGCGCCGCCCACCACACGGTCATGACGACCGCAGTCGGCGTCGACGTGTTCCGCGACTTCGCCGAGATGGCGGGCGTCGAGCTGCTCGTGATCGACGAGGACACCACGATCCGCGGGTTCCAGCGCGAGGTGCGCTGGAACCAGGCGTACTACCGCCTCGCGCAGGGCCTCTGAGCGCGGCCGGGTACGCGAGGATGGTCTGATGACCGAGACGGATGCCACGAGCCGGGCGGATGCCGCGGCCGGGGCATCCGTCTCGTCGTCGGTGCCGACCATGTTCGACGTCGCCCGCCGCGCCGGGGTCTCGCACATGACCGTCTCGCGCGTGCTGAACCGGCGGAGCGGGGTCGCCGAGGCGACCCGGCAGCGGGTGGAGCAGGCGATCGCGGAACTGAACTACGCGCCCTCCCCGACGGCGCGGGCCATGGCGAACCGTCGGTCGGGGCAGATCGGGCTCATCCAGGCGGGCCGGCCCGACTACGGCCCGTCGAGCGCGGCCCTCGGCTTCAACGAGGCCGCCCGCGCCGGCGGATACACGGTCAGCCAGGTCAGCATGCGAGCGGTCGATGCCGAACCGTTGACGCAGGCGGTGCACCGGCTCGTGCTGCAGCGCGTCGAGGCGATCGTCGTCATCTCGGGCGAACGCGAGGCCGTGGAGATCTTCCGAGGCATCGACGCCGGGCTGCCGATCGTGGCGGTGGCCTCCGAGGAGGAGCCGGGCCTGCACCGGGTGTCGATGGACCAGTACGCGGGCGCGGTGGCGGCGACCGAGCACCTCATCGCGCTCGGGCACCGCGAGATCCGGCACGTCACGGGGCCGGCCGATTCGATGGATGCCGCCGAGCGGCGCCGCGGCTGGGCCGACGTGCTCCGCCGCCACGGCCTGCCGGCCTCGCAGGCGCTGCCCGGCGACTGGCTGCCCGGCTCCGGCTACGCCGCGGGGCGGGCGCTGCTCGCCGATGAGCAGGCGACCGCCGTGTTCGTCGGCAACGACCAGATGTCGCTCGGGCTCCTCGCGGCGTGCCGCGAGGCCGGCGTGGCGGTGCCCGAGCGGCTGAGCGTCATCGGCTTCGACGACATCCCCGAGGCGGCGTTCTTCGCGCCGCCGCTCACGACCATGCGGCAGGACTTCGACCGCCTCGGCCGCGACATCATGGCGGCGGTGCTGGCCGCGCTCGACGGCGCCCCGGCCGACGCGGTGCGGCCGGCGCTGGTGCCCGAGCTCGTGGTGCGCGCGAGCACCGCGCCGCCGCACGGCTGAGCGGGCGGCGCTCAGTCCCGCGGCGGCAGCTGCTGGAGCGTCCAGCGGTTGCCGTCGGGGTCCTTCAGCGTGACGAAGCGGCCCCAGGCCTGCTCGTCGACGCCGTCGGCCTCGACGCCCTTGGCCCGGAGTTCGGCGAGCGCGGCATCTGCGTCGGGGATCACCACCTGGATGACATCGAGCGACCCCGGCTCGATCGTGCTGCCGAGGCCCTCGCCGATCGCGATCGAGCAGGCGGAGCCTGGCGGGGTCAGCTGCACGAATCGCAGGCTCTCGGTGACCCGCTGGTCGTAGTCGGCGTTGAAGCCGAGCTTGTCGACATAGAACGCCTTCGCGCGGTCGACGTCGGTGACGGGCACGAAGATGAGTTCGATCTTCCAGTCCATGAGTGCGATCCCTTCGACGAGGTGCGGTGGGTCCATCCGACCGCGTACGGCCAGTGTCGCGAAGCATCCGGCCGGTTTCCGTCCGCTTTGGCGACGGAATCGCCGGTGGGAGGATGGGCGCATGGCACTGCACATCACGGATGACCCGGCCGCCGACGAGCTGCTCGGCTCCGACCCGTTCGCGCTCCTCGTCGGCATGCTGCTCGACCAGCAGGTCGCCATGGAGACCGCGTTCGCGGGCCCGCAGAAGATCCGCGACCGCCTCGGCACGGTCGACCCGGCGACCATCGCCTCGACCGACCCCGACCGGCTCGTCGAGCTGTTCCGCCAGCCGCCGGCCGTGCACCGCTACCCCGGATCGATGGCGGGACGCGTGCAGGCGCTCGCCGCGGCCGTGCGAGACGACTGGGGCGGCGAGGCATCCGCCATCTGGACCAGGGGCGAGCCGACGGGCGCCGAGGTGCTGAAGCGGCTGAAGGCGCTGCCCGGCTTCGGCGAGCAGAAGGCGAAGATCTTCCTCGCGCTCCTCGGCAAGCAGTGCGGCCTCGAGGCGCCCGGCTGGCGCGAGGCGGCCGGCGCCTACGGCGAAGAGGGCTCGTTCCGCTCGGTCGCCGACATCGTGAGCCCCGAGTCGCTCGCCAAGGTGCGCGCGACCAAGCAGGCGGCGAAGGCGGCCGCGAAGGCCGCGAAGAACTGACGGATGCCCCGTCCGCCGGCGCGCCGAGCGGGGGGAGCCCGGTACGACGGTAGGGGGACGGAATGGCTCACCGGAGGGATGCGCCGCCGGGTGGTGACGAACAGGCTGGGGACATGATCGCCACCACCGCGCCCGAACCACCGCACTCGCCCGAGCCGCCGCGGTCGCGCCCGGCCCCCGAGCCGCCGCTGCCGCCCGAGCCGCCGCGCCCGACGGCCCCCGGAGCGGCCGTCGATGGAGAGCCGGATTCGGCCGCCCCGCGACGCAGGCTCATCGACAGCGACGCGTGGCCGTCGACGATCATCCTCGGGTTCATCGTCATCAGCGCCGCGGTGCCGCTCTTCGCGGTCTCGGTGCCGCTCGACGCGACCATCTACGGCGTGCACGTCGCCATCGCCTTCGCGATCGCGCTGCTGCAGGCCGGAAGCCTGCCGCTCGCCCTGCGCTGGCCGTGGATCGCGGTGGCCGCGTTCCTCGTCGGGCAGGCGCTCTTCGGCCTGTTCGGCGCGGCGCCGGCCAGCACGCCGTGGCCCGTGAGCGTGCCGCAGATCATCCTCCTGACGCTGCTCGTCGGCTTCCTCGCCTGGCGCAGCCACGCCCTCGTCTCGCTCGCACTCTGGGCGGGCATGATCGCCGTGCCGCTCGGCCTCGCGTTCCTGCCCGACCGCGGCACCACGCCAGAGGGCGTCGTGGCGAACCTGGTCACGAGCGCGGCGATCACCGCGATGGCCCTCGGCGTCGGCCGCGCCATCGCCGTCAGCCAGCGCCGCTTCGCCGTCGCGATCGACGAGGAGCGCCGGGCCGGCGCCGTCGAGCACGAGCGGCGGCTCATCGCGGAGGAGCGCACGCGCATCGCCCGCGACCTGCACGACGTCGTCGCGCACCGCATGTCGGTGATCCAGGTGCAGGCCACGAGTGCGCCGTACCGGCTGCCGGGGCTCGACCCGGCGGTCGCCGGGGAGTTCGCCGAGATCGCGCAGGGGGCCCGCGATGCGATGGCCGAGATGCGGGAGTTGCTGGCTGTGCTGCGCGATCCCGATGCGGATGCCGCGACCGCGCCGCAGCCCGGCATCGACGACCTCGACGCGCTCGTCGCGAGCGTCCGGCACGCCGGCCTGCCGGTGACGGCGTTCATCGAGCGCGACCTCCCCGGCGGCACGGTCGTCGGGCAGGCCGCGTACCGCATCGTGCAGGAGGCCCTCAGCAACGTGCTGCGCCATGCGCCCGGCGCCACGACGACGGTCACCGTGGTCGAGGAGCACGGACGCGTCGTGGTCGAGGTGGTCAACGATGCGTCGGTCGCCCGGTCCGGGGCATCCGATGGCGTCGAGCCGACGGACGCCGAAGTGGGTGCCGCTGGATCGGCCCCCGACGTCGACGGGGTCGGCGGCGGTGTGAGCCGGCCGGGTCACGGACTCGTCGGCATGCGCGAGCGCGCCCGCCTCGCGGGCGGCGCGCTCGAGGCGCGTCCCGTCGTCGGCGGCGGGTTCCGGGTGCGCGCGGTGCTCCCCGGGGGCGCGCGAGCCGCGGCATCGACCACCGCACGACGGGAGGCTCCGTGACGATCACCGTGCTCATCGCCGACGACCAGGCGATGGTGCGCGCCGGGTTCGCGGCTGTGCTCGACGCGCAGGACGGCATCAGCGTCGTCGGGCAGGCCGCCGACGGCGCCGAGGCGGTGCGGCTCGCCCACGAGCTCCGGCCCGACGTCGTCGTGATGGACGTGCGGATGCCCGGGATGAACGGCATCGACGCGACCTCCGCATTGCAGACCCCGCCGCGCTCGAGCGACTACGTGCCGAGGGTGCTGATGCTCACCACCTTCGACATCGACGAGTACGTGCATGCGGCGCTCCGGGCGGGGGCGAGCGGATTCCTCCTGAAAGACGCGCTGCCCGACGAGGTCGCGCGCGCGGTGCGGGTCATCGCAGCGGGGGAGGCGCTGCTCGCGCCGAGCGTCACACGCCGGCTCATCGAGGAGGTGGCGCAGCAGGCTCCCGCGCCGGCCGTCGACGAGCATCTCCTGGCCTCCCTCACCGCCCGCGAGCGCGAGGTGCTCGAGCTCGTCGCCCGCGGCCGCTCGAACCAGGAGATCGCGGCCGAGCTGTTCATCGCCGAGCAGACGGTGAAGACGCACGTGAGCAAGATCCTCCAGAAGCTCGGGCTTCGAGACCGGGTCCACGCGGTCGTCTTCGCCTACGACACGGGTCTGGTCCGCCCCGGCACCTGAGCCGCCCCGACCGGGAGCCGCCCGTACCGGGGTAGGGGGCGCGAACGGCTCCGGCGGGTGATGCCCGGCTCGGTACCGCGTTCCTAACCTGCCCGGGCAGGGCGGAGACGCCGCCCGGGTGAGGAGCCTCCCGTGACGCTGATCGCAGGCCGGGCCGCCCCGGCGGACCCTTCCGAGCCGGAGAGGGTGGCGGCTGCCGGCCGCTCCGGACGCGACGCCGGCATCGACGCCGCGCGTGCCGCATGCCTCGTCGTCGTGTTCGTGCTGCACGCGATGATGGTCGGTGTGAGCGTCGGACCCGACGGGCCCGTCCTCGAGAACGCCATGGAGGGCTGGGCGGGGTTCGCACCCGCCACCTGGATCGTGCAGGTCATGCCCCTCTTCTTCGTCATCGGCGGGTACGCCGGCTGGACGGCGTGGCACCGGCTGCGGGAACGGGGCGGCACGCCGGCCGAGTTCGTGCGCGGGCGACTCGCCCGGCTCGTGCGGCCGGCCATCGCGCTGGTCGTCGTCGTGGCCACCGCGCTCGCCGGCCTGGTGCTCGCGGGCGTGCCGGCGGAGGTGGTCGCCACGGCGGGCTTCCGCATCGGTCAGCCGCTGTGGTTCCTCGCGGTCTACCTCGCCTGTACCGCGCTCGTGCCCGCGATGGCGCGCCTGCACGAGCGGTATCCGCTCGTCACCTTCGGCGCGCTCCTCGCGGCCGTGCTGGCGGTCGACGTGCTCCGCTTCGCGACGGGCGTCGAGGGCATCGGTTTCGCGAACCTGCTCTTCGTGTGGCTGCTGGTGCAGCAGCTCGGCTTTCTCCTCGCCGAGGGCCGGGTCGATCGGATGCCTCGTCGCACGCGCCTCCTCGTCGCCGCCGTCGCCGTGGCTGTGCTCCTCGTGATCACGCTCGCGGGCCCCTATACGCCCGACCTGTTCCAGAACCTCAACCCGCCGACCGTCGCGCTCGTGCTGCTCGGCGTGGCGCAGCTCGCGCTGTTCTCGCTGGTGCGCGACCGGCTGCGGAGCTGGGCGGTGCGGCCGGCGCCGGCTGCGCTCGTCGGCCGGTTCGGCGAGTGGGGGATGACCCTCTACCTCTGGCACCTGCCCGCGTTCGTCGGTCTGGCGGCCGGGCTGCTGGTGCTGCACGAGGTCGCCGGAGTCGCGCTGCCCGTGCCGCTCACGCCCGAGTGGTGGATGAGCCGCCCGCTGTGGCTCGTGGGCGCTGCGGTCGCGACCGCCCTGCTCGTGCGGGTGTTCGCCCGGTTCGAGCGAGGCGGCACGGGCCGAAGCGTCGCGGCACCCCGCACGCGGGTCCGCGTGCCGGTCTGGCTGGCGGTGCCCGCCGGCATCGTCGGGGTCGGCGTGGCGCTCGTCATCGGCTTCGCGCCGCTGCCCGCGCTCGCCGCGGTGGTGCTGCTCTGGATCGCGCTCGCCGGATCTCGGGCGCCCGCCGCCGCTGCTCAGCCGACGAGGAACTCCGCGATGGTGAGCGCCATCGAGCGCGGCTCCCACCGGTGATCCGATGCCTCGATCTCGCGGAGTTCGGCGTGCGGCAGGTTCGCCACGAGCGACTCGGCGGCCGGACGCATGACGTCGAGCGTCTCGGTGCCCACGAGGACGAGCGTCGGTGCGGCGATGCCGGCCCAGAGCGCTGAGCGGGCCGCGGACTGCGTCCACGCCAGCGACTCGGTGTCGGGTTCGAGGCTCGCCGCGAGCCCGGTCATCACCGGCCATGCGTCGCTCCGCCTCGCGCCCTCGACCCACTCGGGCGGCATGCCGTGCATGAAGTAGCGGATGGTCGCGTCGGCATCGCCCGCGGCGAGGTGCTCGCGCAGGCCGGCGAGCGAGTCGGCGCCGTCGGTGCCGAGTTCCTCGTCGAGCGGCACCTCGAAGACGACGAGCTTCGAGACCGGGAGCCCGGCAGCGGCGGCGGCGAGGGCGATCGACCCGCCGGAGGAGTTGCCGACGAGCGCGACGGCGTCGTCGGTGCCCTCGGTGAGCTCGTCGACGAGGGCGCGCAGGTCGTCGAGCGTCTGAGCCAGGGTGATCGGCGGATCGGCCGGGCTCTCGCCGCGGCCGCGGCGGTCGTAGCGCACGACCTCGAAGCCGCGTTCGGCGAGCAGCCGCTGCAGCTCGGCGGTGGCCGGGTCGAAGGCGCGGAACTGGAACGCCCCGTCGACGAGGATCACCGGCGGGCCCGCTCCCTCGCGGTCGAATGCGATGCGCGTGCCGTCGGCACTGGTCACGTATTCGGTCATCTCGCCCCCTCGCGTGCACCGTCAGGGTATGCCGATCGGATGCCGCGCGCGAGGGGGTTCCGTGCCGATCCAGGGGCGTGCGGGACACGTCGACGACGCGGTGCCGGATGCCGGCCGCGACACGCGGACGAGGCATCCGGCGATGTCGGCGGGTGGTGGCACGATGAGTCTCACAACACCATATGTAGGGGTCCGGGGCGGGTCATCGCCCCAGGTGTCGGGGTCGGCGACACGCCGCGACACGCCGGGGATTCCATCCACATCCGAGAATCTGCGATTCGTTCCAGGTGTGGATAACCAGCGGCTCGCCCTTGAGAATCCGCCGGTCACCGGGGCATCCGGCTGGGGATGGATTGTGGATGATCCGGTGGAAAACTACATGAATGTAACTACTGCATCTTGGGGTCGTTCTCTTGGGCGAACACAAGATGTAGTATTGAAGAACACCACGCACCACCAGCACCACCGGGGGAATCGGCTCCTCCAGGAGCCACGAAACGACGAGGGGAACCACATGACGGTCACGGTCTACACGAAGCCTTCCTGCGTTCAGTGCAACGCGACGTATCGCGCCCTCGACAGCAAGGGAATCGAGTACGAGGTGCTCGACCTGTCTGTCGACGAGAGCGCCCTCGCGCACGTCAAAGAGCTCGGGTACCAGCAGGCGCCGGTGGTCATCACCGACGAAGACCACTGGTCCGGCTTCCGTCCCGACAAGATCGCCGAACTGGCCTCCCGCCTGGCGTAGGTCCCCGCTTCCCGGGTCTCGGCGCGGGCGGGCGGAAGCCGCCGGCCGCATCGAGACCACGGGATGACGCAGAGGATGCCATGACGAACCTGGTCTACTTCTCGAGCGTCTCGGGGAACACGCAGCGCTTCATCGAGAAGCTCGGCCGCCCCGCGGCCCGCATCCCGTTGCATGCGCGTGACGAACCGCTGCACGCGGACGAGCCCTTCGTGCTCGTCGTGCCCACCTACGGTGGCGGCGACGGCAAGGGCGCCGTCCCGAAGCAGGTCATCCGGTTCCTGAACGACCCCGAGAACCGCGCACTCATCCGCGGCGTGATCAGCGCCGGCAACACCAACTTCGGCACCGCCTACGGCCTCGCCGGCGACATCATCGCCGCGAAGACGGGCGTGCCCCACCTGTACCGCTTCGAAGTATTCGGAACACCCGACGACGTCCGCGCCGTCGACGAGGGATTGGACGCATTTTGGCACACGCAACCGCAACTGACGGCGTAGCGCTCATGGAGGCGCCGCGCCAGGCGATGGACTACCACGCTCTGAACGCGATGCTGAACCTCTACGGCCCCGACGGCAAGATCCAGTTCGAGAAAGACCGGGAAGCGGCGCGGGAGTACTTCCTGCAGCACGTCAACCAGAACACGGTCTTCTTCCACTCCCTCAAGGAGCGCCTCGACTACCTCGTAGAGAAGGAGTACTACGAGAAGGACGTGCTCGACCAGTACTCGTTCGAGTTCATCACCAAGCTCAACGACCTGGCGTACTCGAAGAAGTTCCGCTTCGAGACCTTCCTCGGCGCGTTCAAGTACTACACGAGCTACACGCTGAAGACCTTCGACGGCAAGCGCTACCTCGAGCGCTTCGAAGACCGCGTCGTGATGACCGCCCTCGGCCTCGCGCAGGGCGACGAGCAGCTCGCGATCGACCTCGTCGAGGAGATCATCGGCGGCCGGTTCCAGCCCGCCACCCCGACCTTCCTCAACACGGGCAAGGCGCAGCGCGGCGAGCTCGTCTCCTGCTTCCTGCTCCGCATCGAAGACAACATGGAGTCGATCGCCCGCGGCATCAACTCCGCGCTCCAGCTCTCCAAGCGCGGCGGCGGCGTCGCGCTGCTGCTGTCGAACATCCGCGAGTCGGGTGCGCCGATCAAGCAGATCGAGAACCAGTCCTCGGGCATCATCCCCGTGATGAAGCTGCTGGAGGACTCCTTCAGCTACGCCAACCAGCTCGGCGCGCGCCAGGGCGCCGGCGCGGTGTACCTCTCGGCGCACCACCCCGACATCATGCGGTTCCTCGACACCAAGCGCGAGAACGCCGACGAGAAGATCCGCATCAAGACGCTCTCCCTCGGCGTCGTCGTGCCCGACATCACGTTCGAGCTCGCGAAGAACAACGAGGACATGTACCTCTTCTCGCCGTACGACGTCGAGCGCGTCTACGGCAAGCCGTTCGGCGACGTGCCGATCACCGAGCACTACCGCGAGATGGTCGACGACGCCCGCATCAAGAAGACGAAGATCAACGCGCGCGAGTTCTTCCAGACCCTCGCCGAGATCCAGTTCGAGTCGGGCTACCCGTACATCGTCTTCGAAGACACGGTGAACAAGGCGAACCCCATCAAGGGCCGCATCAACATGTCGAACCTGTGCTCGGAGATCCTGCAGGTCAACACCCCGACGACGTACAACGAGGACCTCTCGTACGACCAGATCGGCAAGGACATCAGCTGCAACCTCGGTTCGCTGAACATCGCGCTGACGATGGACGGGCCCGACTTCGGCAAGACCGTCGAGACGGCGATCCGCGGCCTCACCTCCGTGTCGAACCAGTCGCACATCTCGTCGGTGCGCTCCATCGAGGACGGCAACGACAAGTCGCACGCCATCGGCCTCGGCCAGATGAACCTGCACGGCTACCTCGCCCGCGAGCGGATCTTCTACGGTTCGGAAGAAGGCATCGACTTCACGAACATCTACTTCTACACGGTGCTGTTCCACGCGCTGCGCGCGTCGAACAAGATCGCGATCGAGCGCGGCGAGACGTTCGAGGGCTTCGAGGACTCGAAGTACGCCTCGGGCGAGTTCTTCCGCAAGTACACCGACCAGGAGTGGACGCCGGCGACTGCGCGCGTGCAGGAGCTGTTCGACGCCTCGGGCGTGCACATCCCCACGCAGGAGGACTGGCGCGAGCTCGAGGCATCCGTTCGCGAGCACGGCATCTACAACCAGAACCTGCAGGCGGTGCCGCCGACCGGCTCGATCTCGTACATCAACAACTCGACGGCGTCGATCCACCCGATCGCGTCGAAGATCGAGATCCGCAAGGAAGGCAAGCTCGGCCGCGTCTACTACCCGGCCGCGTTCATGACGAACGACAACCTGGAGTACTACCAGGACGCCTACGAGATCGGCTACGAGAAGGTCATCGACACCTACGCCGCGGCGACGCAGCACGTCGACCAGGGCCTCTCGCTCACGCTGTTCTTCAAGGACACGGCCACCACGCGCGACATCAACAAGGCGCAGATCTACGCGTGGAAGAAGGGCATCAAGACCATCTACTACATCCGGCTGCGGCAGCTCGCGCTCGAGGGGACCAACCTCGAGGAGTGCGTCAGCTGCATGCTGTGAGCTTTGCTCAATTTCTCGGATGCCACGCCAGGACTGAAGGACTAGACGGATGACTCTCACCGACCCGGTGAACTCGGCCAAGAACGACCCCGCGCACGGCGGCAAGATCAAGCTCATCGACCACGTCAACGCGATCAACTGGAACCGGATCCAGGACGACAAGGACCTCGAGGTCTGGAACCGGCTCGTCGGCAACTTCTGGCTGCCCGAGAAGGTGCCGCTGTCGAACGACGTGCAGTCGTGGAACACGCTGACGCCCGAGGAGCAGGTGCTCACCATGCGGGTGTTCACGGGGCTCACCCTGCTCGACACCATCCAGGGCACGGTCGGCGCGGTCGCGCTCATCCCCGACGCGCTGACCCCGCACGAGGAAGCGGTGTACACCAACATCGCGTTCATGGAGTCGGTGCACGCCAAGAGCTACTCGTCGATCTTCTCCACGCTCTGCTCGACGAAGGAGATCGACGACGCGTTCCGCTGGTCGGTCGAGAACGAGAACCTGCAGAAGAAGGCCTCGATCGTCATGGAGTACTACCGTGGCGACTCGCCCCTGAAGCGGAAGGTCGCCTCGACCCTCCTCGAGAGCTTCCTGTTCTACTCCGGCTTCTACCTGCCGATGTACTGGTCGTCGCGGGCGAAGCTCACCAACACGGCCGACCTCATCCGCCTCATCATCCGCGACGAGGCCGTGCACGGCTACTACATCGGCTACAAGTTCCAGCGCGGACTCGAGCTCGTGAGCCAGGCCGAGCGCGACGACATCAAGGACTACACCTTCTCGCTGCTGTACGAGCTCTACGACAACGAGGTGCAGTACACGCAGGACCTCTACGACGGCGTCGGCCTGACCGAGGACGTGAAGAAGTTCCTGCACTACAACGCCAACAAGGCCCTCATGAACCTCGGCTACGAGCCGATGTTCCCGAAGTCCGTCACGGACGTGAACCCGGCGATCCTCTCCGCGCTCTCCCCGAACGCCGACGAGAACCACGACTTCTTCTCGGGGTCGGGCTCGTCGTATGTCATCGGCAAGGCCGTCAACACGGAGGACGAGGACTGGGACTTCTGAGTCGTCATGCGTGAGTGAACCGGCGTGGATCCTCTGGGATCCACGCCGGTTCGCTGTGAGCTGGACTGTCACAAACCGCCGCGCGCCACGGTCATTCTCTTCGAGAAGGGGTTCGGCCGAGTCGCGAGGTAAGAGCGGGAGCACCGGGTTTCAGGCGGCCTTCAGGGTTGCGCCAAGCAGACCGCGACTGGTCCCACCCGCCGCCGGACCCTCAGGAATGGAGCGGATATGAGCACGGCAGCTGACGGATTCCGGCTGGAGTACCCGGACGGCGCGGGGTATCCCGACGGGGCCGGCTTCCTCGACGAGGGAACCGCCGACCTGATCGACGAGGTGACCGCAGGAGCGTTGCGCGACGTCGACACACCGTCGGCGGAAACCGAGCAGGAGATCGCGGTGCATCGCCTGGACGGTCGACCGGTCTACTCCGCGACGCTCGGTGACCGTGAGATCGCGAGCATCCGGTTCCGCCAAGAAGCGGGGCGAGTGATCGTCGTCGCGACGACGGTCGATCCGGAGTTCCGCGGCCGTGGAATCGCCGGAGCGTTCATCGCCGATGTCCTCGACGACTTCCGGTCGCGCGGTCTCAAGGTGACCGCTGAGTGTCCGGTCGTCTCCGCGTTCATGGCGAGCAACCGGCAGTTCTCCG
Organism: Agromyces sp. G08B096; assembly: GCF_040267705.1. Taxonomy (NCBI): domain Bacteria; kingdom Bacillati; phylum Actinomycetota; class Actinomycetes; order Micrococcales; family Microbacteriaceae; genus Agromyces; species Agromyces sp. G08B096. Next base: position 2,928,000 of record NZ_CP158374.1, on the reverse strand, counting down.
ACCTCGAGGGCTGACCCCGGGTCGCCGGATTGTGTTGCCCGGCGGCCGGCATGTCGAAAACGTCGCAACTCGTTCGTTGAGCTGCTGAGGGCGACCAAGATCCGCCCCGGACGGGAGGTCTCGGCATGCGAGCAGCGCGCTTGACGGCCGAGGACGAATCGGAATATGCCGACCGCATACGTGAGTTGCGGCTGGCGATACGGCAGCGGCGACAGGCCCGCCGCCGCGCATTCTGGGTCGGCGTGAGAGAGCTGGTGCTCTCGATCCCCGCCGCGATCCTCATGCGCATCGGCGGGTGAACGGCTGGACGTCAGAGGCGGCTGTCGGCGGGGTCGTGCGCCGCCAGGAAGTCGAGGACTGCCGGCCGCACGCGGCCGGGGAATTGGCCGTGAACGGCGTGGCCGCCATTCGGAACAAGCACGATGTCGATGTCGGACACCGTCTCGCGCAGCCGGGCGGCGGCTTCGGCCGGTCGGCTCAGCACCGACTCCGCCCCGAAAATTGCGAGGGTGGGCGAGCCGATCCTCCCGAGCTCGTCATCCGTCAGAAGCCGCGCCCAACCGAGGCCCGGCCGGAAGCCCATGGCAGCGCGAGCGAGCTCCTGCTCTTCAGGCGTCGGCGAGACGCCCGGAGTGAGCCAGTCCGACAGGCGCCGCAGGCCCGATTCGGTGGGCCGGGCCGACAGGGCGGCGAACCTCAGCAGCGTCCGGAGACGGGGCCGCGCAATGAACCCGTTGGGTTCGATGAGGGTCAGGGACGTCGGCGTCGAGCGCGTGTGCATGGCGACGACCGAGGCGACCCATGCCCCGTTCGATTCGCCGAGCAGATGGACGCGGCCGAGGCCCGATCCCGCCAGTACCTCGTCGAACCATCTGCCGACGTCGGCGTCGGCTTCGAACGCTCGGGTCTGAACGGACCGTCCGGCCGTCCCGAGGATGTCCACCGCGAAGACCTCGCGAGCGTCGGCGAGCTCTCGGACCGCGGCGTGCCACGAGGGCCCGGCTCCGTTCAGCCCGTGGAACAGCACCAGTGGTGTCCCAGCGCCGGTGCCCGAGCGGGTGACGCGCGTCGTGCCGAAGGACGTGGGGACGTCGAGCGAATGCGCCGGAAGAGGCCAGAGGCTCCGGACCGACTCGTACGCCGCGGCGTAGGCATCGCGCGCGGTCGCGCTGACGAATCTTCCAACCCTCGGGCGTGCCATGCTCACTCCCTATGATACACGTGTACCAAAACGATGGTATGAGCGTATCATGAAGCGGTGCCCAAGCCAGCCGACCACGATCAGCGCAGGCGGCAGATCACCGACGCGGCGCGGCAGGTCGTCGCGCGCGATGGCCTGCGCGCTGCGACCTTCCGATCCATCGCGACCGAAGCCGGGCTCTCGGTCCGCCTCGTGCAGTACTACTTCGGGTCGAAGGAGGACGTGCTTCGAGCCACCCGGGCAGCGGTCGCCGCCGACGCCGCTCAGCGGATGCAGCGCGCAGTGTCCGAGCTCGCCGGCGACTCGCGCCCTGCCGAGGTCATCCGGGCGATCCTGCTCGAGCTCCTGCCGATCGACGTCGCCCGCCGAGAAGACACCATGGTCCTCGACGCGTTCTTCTTCGCCGAGATCACGAGCACGGCCGCGGAGACACCTTCTGATGACGCCGCGGACGCGTCCGGCTATCTTCAGGATCTCGTGTGTCAGCAGGTCGTCCTGGCCGGTGCGGATCCCTCCACGGCGGAGGCCGACGCACGGCTCATCGTCGCGGCGGCATCCGGTCTCGCCCAGGCGATGCTCGCTGATGCCCGCCTCGTCGCGCGAGCGCCGGGTCTCATCGACCGGCTCCTGGATCGGATGCTCGTCCACTGAGGCCGCGCCGGCTCGCGCCGGCGAACACGCGGTTCGGGCACCGTGCCGCCCGCCGCGAATCCGTGCCCGACCGGCGCAGGTCCGCCATCTTGCTGACGCCATAGGCTGGTGCCGTGAGTGACCTGGAGACGGGCGAGCGCCCCGAGAAGCTCGGCATCCGCGAGGTCGCCGCGCTCGCCGGGGTGTCCCACATGACCGTCTCCCGGGTGCTGAACGGACACCCGAACATCCGACCCGCAACCCGTCAGCGCGTCCTCGACGTCATCGAGGAGCTCGACTTCAAGCCGAACAGCGCGGCGCGGGCGCTGGCGACCCAGCGCACGCAGCGCATCGGCGTGATCGTCGACAGCTCGGTCGAGTTCGGGCCGACCAGCACGCTGCGCGGCCTCGAGCTCGCCGCGCGGTCGAGCGGCTACTCCGTGGCATCCGTCGCCATGCAGGACGACGCGAATCTCACGCCAGAGGGTGCGGTCAGCCACCTCATCGCCGAGGGCGTCGACGCGCTGTGCATCGTCGCCCCGCGCTCCTCCTCCGTCTCGGCGCTGCGCCGCATCTCGATCGACGTGCCCGTCCTCGTCGTGAAGGCCGCCAAGGATCCGAACTTCCTCACGGTGAGTGTCGACCAGCAGCTCGGCACCACGCTCGCCGTCGACCATCTCGTCTCGCTCGGGCATCGCGACATCCTGCATCTCGCGGGCCCGCTCGACTGGCTCGACGCGCGCGGCCGCGAGCGCGCGTTCCACACGCGCGTTGAGCAGTGGGGGCTGAAGGCGCGCCCGATCGTCGTCGGCGACTGGACCGCGGACTTCGGCTACGACTACGCGATCGGCCTGAAGGGCGTTCCCGAGTACACCGCGATGTTCGTCGCCAATGACGAGATGGCGTTCGGCGTGGTCCACGGTTTCCACGACCGCGGCATCCGGGTGCCGGAAGACGTCAGCATCGTGGGATTCGACGACCTCCCGCTCTCGCGTCACTTCATCCCGCCCCTCACGACCGTCCGGCAGGACTTCCACGCGCTCGGCATGAAGGCGATGGAGGTGCTCCGCGCCGCGCTCGAGGGTCGCGAGATCCCGCAGCGTTCGAAGATCCCGAGCCAGCTGATCACCCGCTCCTCGACCGCTGCCCCGAGGTCGTCATGAGCACGACGGATGCCTCGGCGTCGCCCATCGTCGAGATGACGGGCGTCACCGTCATGATCGACGAGACGACCGTGCTGCGCGGGATCGACTTCCGCCTGTTCCCGGGCGAGATCCATGCCCTGATGGGCGGGAACGGCGCCGGGAAGTCGTCGCTCGTGAAGGCCCTCACGGGGGCGTACCGCATCGCCGGCGGCGAACTGCGCGTCGACGGCGAGCCGGTCGTGCTCGCCGGGCCCGCGGCGGCCGAGGCGGCCGGCATCGCTGCCGCGTTCCAGGACGTGGACCTGTGCGGCAACCTCTCGATCGCGGAGAACGTGATGATCGGCCACGAGGAGCGCGGCTGGTCGGGCATCTCGTGGCGGCGGACCCGGAGTCGCGCGGTCGAGGTGCTCGACGAGCTCGGCCTCGGCGACCTCGATCCGAAGCGCGCCGTCTCCACGCTGCCCCCGGCCATCCAGCAGCTCGTCGCGATCGCGAGGGCGATGGTGACGCATCCGAAGGTGCTCGTCCTCGACGAGCCGACGTCGAGCCTCGACGCCGACGAGGTGGCGACCCTCTTCCGCGCCCTCCGCAGACTTCGCGATCACGGCGTCGCGATCCTCTTCGTCTCCCACTTCCTCGAGCAGGTCTATGCGATCAGCGACCGCATCACCGTGCTCCGCGACGCGGTCGGTCAGGGCGAGTACCGCACCCGGGAGCTCGACCGGGCGGTGCTCATCTCGAAGATGATCGGCAAAGACCTGACCGAGCTGCGGCGCATCGGGTCGGAGCGCCGGGCGCATCGCGTGGATCCGACGGGTGAGCCGGTGTACCAGGCGACCGGCGTGGGACGGCGAGGCGAGTTCGAGGCGACCGACCTCGAACTGCACCGGGGCGAGGTGGTGGGCTTCGGCGGATTGCGCGGGTCGGGCCGGAGCGAGCTGGGGCAGCTGCTCTCGGGTGTGGCCCGTCGCGACTCCGGAACGATCCGGGTGGACGGCCGCGAGGCCGCGCTGCCCAACCCGGCGGCCGCGCTGCGGCGGCGGGTCGCGTACGCCAGCGAGGACCGGCGGGACGGCGGCATCATCGAGGAGCTGAGCGTCCGCGACAACATCATCCTCGCGCTGCAAGGGATGCGGGGGTGGGCGCGGCCGATCTCGCGCGCCGAGCGCGACGCGCTGGTCGAGCGGTTCATGGAGTCGCTCCTCATCGTCGCGCCGGGTCCGGATGCCCCCGCGCGGCAGCTCTCCGGCGGCAACCAGCAGAAAGTGCTGCTCGCGCGGTGGCTCGCGACGAGGCCGCACGTGCTCGTGCTCGACGAGCCGACCCGCGGGGTCGACATCTCGGCGAAGGTCGAGATCCAGGCGCGCGTGGCGGAGCTGGCGCGCGAGGGGATGGCGGTGGTGTTCATCTCGTCGGAGCTCGACGAGGTGGTGCGGCTCAGCGATCGGATCGTGATTCTGAAGGACCGGCGGAAGATCGGCGAGGTCAGCAACGGTCCGGGGCTCAGCGTCGACACCATCATCGAGATGATCGCTGCCGACGACGAGGACGACGCCTAGAGCCCTCGGATCGGGCTGTCCGGACGGTTGCCGGATCGTTATGTTCCCGGGAACATCGGTCCTTGTGCGGCAGATTTTGTTCCCGGTAACATCGGCAGCCAGCGGCACGCATCTGGCGTCCTGCAATCACCCGGATGTCCGCTTCGCGGACGTACGCAGCCCGGCGCACGGCGCCGGATCTCAAGGAGGAGATCTCATGTCAGTTCAGAGGCGATACGCGAAGTTCCTCGGCCTGGCGGCCGTCGGCGCGCTGAGCATCGGTCTTGCCGCGTGCTCCAGCGGAGGGGGCGGCGAAGGCTCGTCCGGCGACGGCGACCTCATCACCGTCGGCTTCGTCGCGGTCGGCCCCGAGGGGGCCTGGCGCGAGGCGAACGAGACCAACATCCAGGACACGTTCACCAAGGACGCCGGCTTCGACCTGAAGTACGCCCCCGCGACCAACCTCGACCAGAAGTCGCAGATCGACGCGTTCACGTCATTCGTCGACGAGGGCGTCGACGTCATCCTGCTGTCCGCCACCGAGGCATCCGGCTGGGAGGACTCGCTGGAGCGTGCGCAGGAGGCGGAGATCCCCGTCATCCTGCTCGACCGCGGCATCGAGCCCGACGACGACAGCCTCTACGTCACCCGCATCGCGCCCGACAACGTCGAGGTCGCCGCCGCGGTCGGCGCCTGGGCCGTCGAACAGTTCCCCGATGGCGGCAACTACATCACCCTCGAAGGCCCCGCCGGCGTCGGCGTGGTCAACGAGCGCAACGAGGGCTGGGACTCGGCCGTCGACGGCTCGAAGCTCGTCGAGGTCGCCGCGCAGACCGCGAACTGGTCGGCCGAGGAGGGCAAGAGCGTCACCGAGACGCTGCTCAAGGCGAACAACAACAACGTGCAGCTCATCTTCGCCCAGAACGACGAGATGGGCCTCGGCGCGGCGCAGGCGGTCGAAGAGGCCGGACTCACCCCGGGCGTCGACGTCAAGATCGCCACCATCGACGGCACCAAGTCCGCCATGGAGGCGCTCGCCGACGGCAAGCTCAGCTTCGTGCACGAGTACAACCCGCTGTTCGGCGAGACCGCCCTCGAGGTGGTGGAGAAGACGCTCGACGGCGAGTCGGTCGACTCGTACATCATCGTGCCGAGCGAGGCGTTCGACTCGCCCGAGGCTGCGCAGGCCGTGCTCGCCGACCGCAAGTACTGACGCGCGCCTCGCCGCAGCCAAGCGGCGAACAGCACCGCGGTGCGGGGCCGGCTGCCGCAGCGGCCCCGCACCGTCATCTCGAACGGCCGATCGCGGCGTCGCGGTCGGAGCACAGAATGCGATTGTCATGAGCGAAGCACTGCCCATCGTGGAGATGCACGACATCTCCATCGAATTCCCGGGCGTCAAGGCGCTGGACGGAGTCGATTTCCGGCTCTTCCAGGGCGAGGTCCATGCGCTGATGGGAGAGAACGGCGCGGGCAAGTCGACGCTGATCAAAGCTCTCACCGGCGTCTACAAGATCGACGGCGGCTCGATCGTCGTCGCCGGCCGTGAGCGGCAGTTCCACGGGACCGGCGACGCGCAGGGCGCCGGCATCTCGACCGTGTACCAGGAGGTCAACCTCGTCACGAACCTCTCCATCGGCGAGAACGTGATGCTCGGCCACGAGGTGCGGGGGCCCTTCGGGGTCAACTGGCGGGCCACCCACGCGGCAGCGACTGAGGCGCTCGCCCGGCTCGGCCTCGACCACCTCGACACCCACCGGCCCCTGTCGACCCTCTCGATCGCGATGCAGCAGCTCGTGGCGATCAGCCGGGCCATGGCCGTCAAGGCCAAGGTCCTCATCCTCGACGAGCCGACCTCGAGCCTCGACGCGGCCGAGGTCGACGGACTGTTCCGAGTCATCCGGTCGCTGCGCGACCAGGGCGTCGCGATCCTGTTCGTCTCGCACTTCCTCGACCAGGTCTACGCGATCAGCGACCGCCTGACGATCCTCCGCAACGGCAGGTACGAGGGCGAGTACCTCACCCGCGAGCTCGACCGGCACGCGCTTATCTCGAAGATGATCGGCAAAGACCTGAACGCGCTCGCGTCGCTCGGCGGCAACCGTCGGGTCGACGAGCGCGACTACGACGGCGAGGCGCCCCTGCTCGAAGCGCGGGGGATCGGCCGACGCGGCTCGATCGGGCCCACCGACCTCGACATCCATCCCGGCGAGGTGATCGGATTCGCGGGCCTGCTGGGCTCCGGCCGGACCGAGCTCGCCCGCCTGCTCTACGGCGCCGACCGCGCCGACGAAGGAGAGGTGACCCTGCACGGCACGCGCGTCGACCTCAAGAGCCCCGCCGACGGCCTCGGCAAGCGCATCGCGTTCTCGACCGAGAACCGCCGCGACGAAGGCATCGTCGGCGACCTCACCGTGCGTGAGAACCTCATCCTCGCCGTGCAGGCGGAGCGGGGATGGGCCCGGCCCATCCCGCGCAAGGAGCAGGACGCGCTCGTGGCGAAGTACATCGCCGCCCTGAACGTGCGCCCCGCAGACCCGAACCGCCCGATCAAGAACCTCTCCGGCGGCAACCAGCAGAAGGTGCTCCTCGGCCGCTGGCTCGCCACGAACCCCGAACTGCTCATCCTCGACGAACCGACCCGCGGCATCGACGTCGGCGCCAAGGCCGAGATCCAGGAGGCGGTCGCCGCGCTCGCCGAGGACGGCGTCTCGGTCGTCTTCATCTCCTCGGAACTCGAGGAGGTGGTGCGGCTCAGCGAGCGGATCATCGTCCTGAAAGACCACCAGAAGATCGGCGAGATCGTGAACGGTCCAGACGTCACCGCCCAGCAGGTCGTCGACGTCATCGCTGCGCACGGCGTCGAGGCGGCCGTCGAGAGTGGCATCATCGATGCTGACGCGGGCCCCCACCCCGCCGAGGCTCCGCACGCGGCCGTCCCCGCGGCCGCTGCGACGGAGGAGGAAGCATGAGTACCGCTGCTCGCACGACCTGGCTGCGCGACCTCGTCCGCAAGCCGTTCTTCTGGGGGCTGGTCGCGATCGTCGCGCTGCTCGCCCTCAACGTCCTCAAGGACCCGAACTACCTCGCCGTGTCGATCAACTCCGGCAACGGTCACCTCGTGGGCAACCTGATCGACATCCTCAGGGCGTCGGCCCCGATCCTCATGATCGCGGTCGGGATGTCGCTCGTGATCGCGACCGGCGGCATCGACCTCTCGGTCGGTTCCGTGATGGCCGTGTCGGGCGCCGTCTCGATGGTGTTCCTGAAGCAGGCCGGGCAGGCGGACTCGGTCGTCGTCGCGCTCGGCGCCATGGGGCTGGCGCTCCTCGTGAGCGCGATCCTCGGCGCCGTCAACGGCGTGCTCGTCGCCTACGTCGGGCTCCAGCCCTTCATCAGCACGCTGATCATGATGCTCGCCGGCCGCGGCATCGCGAAGGTGATCACCGAGGGGCAGAACACGTCGGCATCGAACGAGCCGTTCCGCTGGGTTGCCAACGGCTTCGTGCTCGGCCTGCCCGTGGTGTTCCTCCTCGCGATCGCCATCGTCATCGTCGTGGGCCTGGTGGTGCGCCGAAGCGCGCTCGGCCTCATGATCGAGGCGATCGGCATCAACCCGAAGGCGAGCCGCATGGCGGGCATCAAGCCCAGCGGGCTGCTGCTGACGGTCTACATCCTGAGCGCGGTGCTCGCGGGCATCGCGGGCATCATGTCGGTCGGCACGGTGATGACCGTGGACGTGTCGCGGACCGGCTATCAGCTGGAGCTCGACGCGATCCTCGCCGTCGTCATCGGCGGCACGTCGCTCGCGGGCGGCAAGTTCTCGATCGGCGGCGCCGTGGTCGGCGGCCTGCTCATCGCGACCCTCGACAAGACGATCGTGTTCCTCGGCATCTCGTCGTCGGCCACGCCCGCCTTCAAGGCGATCGTCATCGTGGTGCTGTGCCTCCTGCAGTCGCAGCGCGTGCGCAGCTGGTTCGTCCAACGCCGCAAGCCGCCGCGGCCGCAACCTGAGCAGCCGTCGGTCCCGTCGAAGCAGGAGAAGCAGGAGGTGACGGCATGACCGCCGTGCAGACCCCGCGCGTCGACGGACCTTCCGAGGCATCCGCGTCGCCGACGCTCATCGACCGCGTGAAGCGCGTGGTCTCGTCGAACCCGTCGGTGCTTCCGACGGTGGCCGCGATCATCATCTTCATCGGCATGGTGATCTACGGCGAAGTGGCCTACGGGCGCATCGTGCAGTACAACACCCTGTCGAACCTGCTGATCAACAACGCGCACCTCATCATCCTCGCCGTGGCGATGACGTTCGTGATCCTCACGGGCGGCATCGACCTGTCGGTCGGCTCGGTCATCGCCCTCTCGAGCGTGGCGGGCGTCATGCTCTCCAACGCCGGCTGGAACCCGTGGGTCGTGATCGCGATGATGGTGCTCATCGGCACGGGGTTCGGGCTGGTCAGCGGCATCCTCATCCAGTACTTCAACGTGCAGCCGTTCATCGCGACGCTCGCGATGATGTTCCTCGGTCGCGGGCTCGCGGCGCTGCTCAGCACGCAGCCCGAGCGCCTCGCCGACGATTCGCCGATCCTCTGGCTCGGCGAGCAGTTCAAGGTCATCGACGGTGAGAAGGTGAACGACGTCGTCGTCACCCCCGGAGTGATCATCGCGGTCGTCGTGGTGCTCGTCGCGTTCTTCGTGCTGCACCGGACCCGCACCGGCCGCACGGTGTACGCGATCGGCGGATCCGAGAACTCGGCCGCACTGATGGGGCTCACGGTGCCGCGCACCAAGGTGCTGGTCTACGTCATCAGCGGCACGCTGTCGGGCATCGCGGCGGTCGTCTACACCTCGCGCCTCGGGATCGCGCAGAACATCACCGGCATCGGCTGGGAGCTCGACGCGATCGCCGCGACCGTCATCGGCGGCACGCTCCTGACCGGCGGCTACGGCTACGTCCTCGGCTCGGTGGTCGGAGCCCTGGTGCTGGGGCTGATGAACGTGCTGATCACACGCGACGGCGGCATCCCGCCCGAGATGACGACGATCATCACGGGCGGCATCCTGCTCGTGTTCGTGCTGCTGCAGCGCGCCGTCACCTCCAAACGGCAGACCTGAGCGTGCGGCGGGCGGGGTCGGATGCTCCGGGCATCCGGCTCCGCCCGCGTGCGGCGCCGAGCCCGGTCAGCGCCGCTCCGCCTCAGCGCCGCTCGGCCTCAGCGCCGCTCCGCCTCGCCGAGCACGGCGTCGAGGGCGTCGACGAACGCGTCCGCCTCGGCGATCGAGAGCGTCATCGGCGGTTTGACCTTGAGCACGTTCTGCCGTTCCGAGGTCGGCTGCATGATGATGCCGTGGTCGAGCAGGCGGCCGCAGATCCAGGCGGTCTCCTCCGTGGCGGGCTCGCGCGTCTCGCGGTCGCGCACCAGCTCGACGCCGAGGTAGAGGCCGGTGCCGTGCACGGTGCCGAGGAGCGGATGCCGCTCGCCGAGCTGCGCGAGCCGTTCGAGCAGGTGCCCGCCGACGCGCAGCGCATGCTCCTGCAGTCGCTCCTCGCGGATCACGTCGAGCACCGCGGCGCCGGCGACGGCCCCGGCCGGGGCGCCGGCTGCCGAGGAGAAGAACATGCCCTCGCGGCGCAGGGCGTCGACGATCTCGCGCCGGGTGAGCACCGCGCCGAGCGGGAAGGCGTTGCCCGCGGCTTTCGCCACGGCGATGATGTCGGGAACTGCGCCCAGCATCTCGGAGCCGAAGAACGCCCGGCCGAGCCGGCCGTAGCCGACCTGCACCTCGTCGGCGATCGCGAGCCCGCCGTGGGCGCGTACGGCCGCGTACGCCGCTTCGAGGTACCCGTCGGGCGGGATGACCCCGCCGGCGTTGCCGAGCACCGGTTCGCAGATGAACGCGGCAGGAGGCCGCCCCTCGTCGGCGAGCCGCCGGGAGAGATCGGCGACCTGGGCGGCGTAGGCCCGGCCGGCGTCGGGGCCGCGGTGCGGACCGCGGTACGCGTTCGGTGCGTCGACGAGGTGAACCCAGTCCGGCCGGGACCCGAGGGCCTCGGGGTTGTCGAACGCCGAGGTGCTCACGGCGTCGGCCGCCATCGTCCAGCCGTGGTAGCCCTCGCGCACGGCGATGACGTCGCGGCGGCCGGTGGCGACCTGCGCGAGGCGCAGCGCGAGGTCGATGGCCTCCGAGCCGCTGTTGACCGGGATCACCGTGTCGAGCGAGGCATCCGGTGAATGCTCGAGCAGCTTCTCGGCGAAGTCGGCGTACGCCTCGTAGAGGAAGCGCGAGTTGGTGTTCAGCAGGTGCAGCTGCCGCGAGACCCGGTCGGCGAAGCGGGGGTGCGAGTGTCCGATGGCCGAGACGTTGTTCACCAGGTCGAGGTAGGCGCGGCCCTCGGTGTCGATGAGCAGGGTGTTCCAGCCCCGTTCGATCTGCGGCGGCTCCTCGTAGTACCGCTCGGCCGCGGCGCCCATGACCCGGTCGCGACGGCGGCGCTCGGCGCGGAGGCGGAGGATCGGGTCCTCGGCCGCGGCGATGCCGATGATGGGGGAGGGGTCGGCCGCGCCCTCCGTCTCGTACTCCTCGCCCGGACCACCGAACGGTCCCGCCGCAGAGGCCGCCCCGAGGATGCGCCGGGTGATGCGCAGGCGGCCGAGCCCGGAGGCCGCCTCGCCGACCCGGGCCATCTGCTCGCCGGCCTCCGCGTCACCGGCCTCGGTGACCGCGTCGACCCCGTCGATGCGCAGGACGACCCCGCGGTCGGCGAGCTCGACGTAGCCGTCGCCCGCCCGGAGCGCGCCGGTGAACGGGGCGCAGACCGCCTGACCAGGCCGGGTCCACAGCTCGACGAACCTCGCCTTCGTCGGAGCAGGGCGGGCGACCTCCCGGGAGACGCGGGTGAGGCGGCTCTCGCCGAATCGCATGGCGGCGACCGGGGCACCCGCGAGCGCCTCGCGGGCGAGCGTGGGTTCGATGGATGCCTCGGTCCAGCGTCCGTCGTCGAGCAGGTCGCTGCGGATGCCGAGGTCGATCACGCGCGCATCGGCGAGCCCCGCGACCAGTGGCGCGTAGCGGAGGCCCCGCGCGTGCGGGCGGCCGGCGGCGAGTCGCAGCTGCGCGGTGACGGTCTCGTGGTCGTACGCGGTGGCGCGCCGGAAGACCTCCCACTCGTGTTCGATCCGCTCGCGGGCGTAGGCGTTTTCCGGGTCGATGCCGAGTTGGCTCCAGCCGCTCACTGCGAGGACGGCACCGCGCAGCACGACGAGTGGCCAGATCGCCTCGAGCTCGTCATCGCCCAGGTCGACCTCGGCGGCGAAGCCGCGCACGGCCCGGCCGACGATCGCGAGGTCGCCGGTGCGTCCGACGAGGTCGGCCACCAGCACCGCGAGCTCGGCGACCCGCCAGGATTCGGCGGCATCGCCGAGGTCGATGATCCAGTGGGCGCCGTCGGCGTCGCGCATGAGGTTGTCGCTCGTGAGGTCGCCGTGGATGATCTGGCGAGGCAGCTCGGGCAGGGCGCCGATGCGGGCCGCGGCGTCGCGTGCGGCCGTCGTGCACGCCAGGCGCCGGTCCTCCGGCAGCCAGTCGGCGAGGCCATCCACCACGTCGAGGGCGGACATCGGGTTCCACTGGGTTCGCCGCCCGGCGGCGGGGTGCCGGAGATCGCGCAGTGCTTCGACCGTGCGGCCGGCGATGGCGCCGAGCTCGGCGGCGAGCGCACCCGACAGCTCCTCGAGCTCGGCGAGCGTCTCGCCGCGTACGAGCTCGAACGCGCAGGCGTGGGCGGTGCTGCCGCCGTCGACCTCCACGGGGATGCTGCGCCGGCCGTCGACGGTGCGCAGCAGCTCCGGCGTGAGGAGGCCGCGCTCGCGCAGCCGGTCGGAGACCGCGGCCTGCAGGGCGACGGCCTCCGCTGGCAGGCTCGGATGATTCACCTTGAGCAGCGCTCCGCCGTCGCCGGTCGAGACGAGGAAGTTGCGGTCCTGCTGGCTGCCGAGCTCGCGGAGCTCGCCGGTGAGCCCGTACGCGGTGGTCGCGAGCTCGCGCACCGCGGCGAGGTCGATGTCGGGACGTGCGAGCAGCCAGGTGCCCGTCGTCGGGGCGTCATCCATGATGCGATTCTCCTCCCGCGGTGCGCAGAACACACCGCGCCGACTGTATCAGTGATGAACGAGCACCCGGATGCCGCTTCTAGTTCCATCGGATGACGCGGCACCGATAGGCTGCCCCCATGGATCACCGGGACGACCTCGACGACCTCGACCGAGCGCTGATCACCGCGCTGCAGGAGGACGGCCGGCTCGGCTACGCCGAGCTCGGGGCCCTCGTCGGGCTCACCGCGGGCGGCGCCCGCAAGCGGGTCAAGCGGCTCGAAGACCGCGGCGTGATCCAGATCGTCGGCGTGACCGACCCGCTGCGGCTCGGGTACCAGAGCATGGCCATGATCGGCATCGTCTCCGACCGCGACCCCGAGGAGGTGGCGGCCGCGATCAACGAGATCGACGATGTCATCTACGTCGTGCTCGTGGCCGGGCGCTACGACCTGCTCGTCGAGGTCATCGCGGCCGACCGCGACGCGCTGTTCGAGCTCGTCAACCGCAAGCTGCGGACGATCCCGGGCGTGAGTCGGGCGGAGACGTTCACGTACTACGGCATCCGGACCCACCGCTTCGGGTGGGGGACGAACTGACTCGGCGACGGCGGGTGGCGCCCCAGGCGGGCATGCCTGGAGCGGCCCGCGTCAGTTGATGATCTCGCCGCGTTCGTCGGCTTGGAGGGCGGCGAGCCGCTCCCGCCAGGAAGCCAGGGCCTCGGGGGTCAGCCGCGTCCAGTCGGCGACCTCGCCGAGGATGCGGAGCGGTGCGCCGCTGCGGTAGGACCTGGTGGGGTTGCCGGGGAACTTCTTGTCGGTCACGTTCGGGTCGTTCTCGAACGGCCCGGTCGGCTCGACGAGGTAGACGCGCGGTTCGCCGTCCCCCGCCGCGAGTTCGGCCGCGAGGCCCGCGCCGTCGGGCAGCGCGGTGAAGTAGATGTGGTTCATCACGACCTCCGGGCGGTAGTTCGACCGGAAGCCGGGGGTGAGGAGGTCGCCGACCTGCAGATCGGCCTTGGTGCCGTGGTAGAAGGGGCCCTCGTCCAGCACGTCGCTCATCGGGGCAGCCTAAGCGACGGGCCGGTAGCCTGGAAGGCTGCCGAACCGGCGGCGTCTCATCTCGCACCTCTGGAGCAACGCCACGTGACCCACCTCGTGCGCCCCGCCGGGCCAGAAGACCTGGATGCCGCGGCCGACGTGCTGGCCGCGGCCTTCGATCGATACTCCTGGACCCGCTGGAGCATCCCCGCCGACGACTACTCGCACCGCCTGAAGGCCCTCCAGCGTCTCTACCTCGGCCATGCGCTGAAGCACGGCATCGTACTCGTCGAGGCGAGGCTCCGCGCTGTCGCCGCATTCCTTCCGCCCGGCGCCCCCGCCCCGGACGAACCGGCCGAACGGGAGATCGCCGCATTGCATGGGTCGCGACTCGCAGTGCTCGGAGCGCTCCGGCTGCCCGCGCCGCCGACCGAGGCCTGGACGCTCGAAACGGTCGGGGTCGACCCGGCGCACCAAGGCGCCGGTCTCGGCAGCGCCGTCACGCTAGCCGGCCTCGAGACCGCCGGCGAGCACGGCGCGCCGGTTGCTCTGGAGACCTCCGACGAGCGGAACGTCCGCCTCTACCAGCGCCTCGGCTTCGAGACCACCGCGACCACCTTCGTCCAGAGCGGTCCGACCGTGTACTCGATGCTGCGGGCCGCGGCGGCCTGACGGACTCTCCCGTTCCGACGGCGAGATGATCGGTCACTGCGTGGCCCGGATCGTCAGCGTTCGCTCGAGCGCATCCCAGCGGACCCCAGCACCCGTTCGACCGTGAGCTCGAGCACGACGCGTCGCGGGTTCGGCCGCGGCTGGCGGTAGCGAGCGGCGTAGAGCGCGACGCCGAGGGCGACGTCATCGGGGTCATCCGTCACTCGAACCGGTCCTTCGAAACTGATCCAGCGGCGGCCGTCGACGCTCGTCACGGTGGCGCGGCCGCTGCGCTCGGCGTTCAGGAACTTCTGGGAGCCGCCGCTGCCGATGACGCGCACGACGCCGTCGAGGTAGGTCATGCCGACCGGCACCGAGTGGATCCGCCCGTTCCGGTCGAGCGTGGAGAGGGTGGCGAGGTGGTACTCCGCGAGGAACTCCCGGGCGGCATCGGTCAGCATGGGTGTCGTCACGGCTGCTGCGGCGGCGGCCGCTCAGCCCTCGGCCGACTCCCGCGGCGGGTTGTGCATGAACTCCAGGCGGATGCCGTTGTCGTCCTCGACGAAGGAGGCGTAGTAGCGGTCGTTGAACCGCGGGAAGACCTTCGGCTCGCGAACGGCCGTCCACCCGGCCTGCATCGCGATCGCGTGCAGCTCGTCGACCTTCTCTCGGGAGTCGACCGCGAACGCGAGGTGCTGCCACCCCACCCGTCCGTGCCGGTGCGGACCGCTGCCCGCCTCACGCGCCGGGAAGAGGATCAGCTCCTCCTCGCCCAGGGACCAGGCGACGCTGCCGTCGGCGTCCTGACGGGTGCAGCCGAGCGCCTGCATCACGGGATCGAACTGGGCGATCGAACGGGGCAGGTCATCGACGGTGATGCCGAGGTGATCGAAGAGAGCCACCCCGACATCCTAGGAGGGCCCGCGACCCTCGCCGCGCGGTCACGAGTACCTGGCGGCAAGGGCTGACGCCCGGTCGCGGATGGCGGTGCGGAGCTCACGCGGAGCAAGGACCTCGCCATCCGTCCCGAGCTGCCACAGGGCCCACTCCGCGTGCCGCAGATCCTGGAAGCTCGCATCCAGGAGCAGCCTCCCATCGGCGTCGAGCGCTTCGGCCAGCACCGCGAGCGCCGTGCCGACGACCTCTTCGCGACGCTCGGGTGAGATCCTCGCTCGCACGACGACCTGATCGCCGCCCGTGCGGAACCGCGTGCTCCGCTCCGTCCACAGCCGTTCGAGATCGACCTGATCGGGGCGCTCGGCGGGCTCGTCGAGCGCCTCCGCCTCCAGGATCCGGGAGAGCCGGTAGGTGCGGTCGGCCCCCGCGACCGTGGCGAGCAGGTACCCGATCTGCCGGACCGTCACCAGCCCGATCGGGTCGACGGTGCGCCACGCGGGCTCGCGCTCGGCCGCGGCGTATCGCATGCGCAGCTTGCGGCCGCCGAGCACGGCCCGTCGAACGGCGAGCATCACCGCGTCGGGCACGTCGTCGCCGGCGCCCCGGCGCACGAGCAGGTCCGTCTCGGGATCGACCAGGATGCGACGGGACATGCCGTCGACGTCGAGCCGGTGCCGTTCGGGAAGCGCGTCGACGACCTTGCGCATGGCCGAAGCGAGCGCCGTGCCGAGTCCGAAGAGCCGGTCGTTCCGGGCGGACCCGGCGGTCAGCAGCGCGAGCGCCTCATCGTGGTTCAGGCCGGTGAGCTCGGTGCGGAAGCCTGGCAGCAGCTCGAATCCGCCGTGTCGCCCGCGCTCCGCGTAGACGGGCACACCGGCCGCCGACAGCGCCTCGATATCGCGCAGCACGGTGCGGGTCGAGACCTCGAGCTCCCGGGCGATCGTCGACGCGGGGAGTCGGCCGCGCTGACGGAGGAGCAGGACCAGCGAGACGAGACGATCTGCGCGCATCTGCCCACTCTGCCCGATACCTGACAGACGGTGTCGTGATTTATCGAGAGGCTGGAGTCCGACGTCCTTCCGAAGACATGAATGGAGCTGGAATGACACTCGAACGAACGGCCGTGAACCCCGCGACGTGGTCGGCCGAACTGGGATTCGATCAGGGAGTGCTGGTCTCCGGCGCGACCCGCACGCTGTACGTCTCCGGGCAGACGGCGATGGACTCCGACGGGCGGCCGCAGCACGCGGGCGACGTCGCGGCGCAGCTCTCGCTCAGCATCGACAACCTGGAGGCGGTGCTCGAGCGCGCCGGGATGACCCTCGCGAACCTGGTGCGCCTCAATGTCGCCACCACCGACGTCGACGCGCTCTTCCCGCACTACGGTCTCCTGGCCGCGCGTCTCGGTGCGGCCGGCGTCGCGCCCGCCACGACGATGCTGGGCGTCACCCGGCTCGCCGTTCCGGGCCAACTCGTCGAGCTGGAGGGGACCGCCGTCGCCTGAGTCCGCGGGTGCGTGCGCGCCAGGGCGGGCCGGTCCGAGAACCGGCCCGCCCTGGCGTCTCCTGCGCTACTCGACGAGCTTGCCCACCGTCGACACGTCGCGCATGAGCGCCGCGATCTCCGCCGGGATCGGCGGGATCTCCTCGCGGGTCACCCCGGTCGACGGCGACCAGACGAGGTTCACCTGCAACGATTCGTCGAGCTCGGGGAAGTCGCTGCGGTTGTGGCATCCTCTCGTCTCCCGCCGCTCCAGCGCGGCCTCGAGCGTCGCGCGCGCGGCGAGCGCCGCGGACTTCAGGTCGAAGGCATGCGCGAGGTCCTGGTAGCCGGCGAGGTCGGGATGCACCCCGATGTCGGCCATGCGGGCCTCGATCGCGTCGAGCTCGGCGAGGCCGGCCGTGAGGCCCTGCTCGTCGCGAACCACGCCGGCGTGCTCGGTCATCGTGTCGCGGATCGCACGCTGGAGCGCGCGCACGTTCTCGCTGCCGTCGGCGGCGAGGAGTCCGTCGATCTCGGCCCGTGCCGCCCGTACCGCGGCGGCCGAGCGCTGCTGCGCCGCGAGTCCGCGCGAGTACTCGGCCGCGGCCTGGCCGACGATGCGGCCGAAGACGAGCAGCTCGATGAGCGAGTTGCCGCCCAGCCGGTTGGCGCCGTGCAGTCCGCTGGATGCCTCGCCGATGGCGTACAGCCCGGGCACGTCGGTGCCGTGGTCGTCTGGCCGCACCCAGACGCCGCCCATCGAGTAGTGCGCCGTCGGCGCGATCTCGATCGGCTGCTTCGTGATGTCGAGCATCTGCAGCTCGAGCATGGTCTGGTACACGCGGGGAAGACGGGTCATGATCGTCTCGCGGGGCAGGTGCGAGACATCCAGCCAGACGCCGCCGTTAGGGGTTCCGCGTCCCTCCTTGATCTCGGTGTAGGCGGCGAGGGCGACACGGTCGCGCGTCGAGAGCTCCATGCGCTCGGGGTCGTACTTCGCCATGAAGCGCTCGCCGAGGGCGTTCGTGAGGATGCCGCCCTCACCGCGCGCCGCCTCGCTGATGAGGGTGCCGGCTGCGTTCTCGGGCTCGATGATGCCCGACGGGTGGAACTGCACGAGCTCGGGGTCGCGCACGCGGCCGCCGGCCTCGACGGCGAGGCGCCACGAGTCGCCCGTGTTCTCGTCGCGCCGCGACGAGGTGCGCCGCCAGATGCGGTTGTGGCCGCCGGCGGCGAGGATGACGGCGTCGGCGTGGATGAGGTAGCGGGTGCCGTCGTCGAGGTCGAACCCGTACGCGCCGAAGACGGCGCCGTCGTCGTTCACGAGGATGCGCGTGACGTAGACGGTGTCGAGGATCGGGATGTCCAACTGTGCTGCCCGGTTCACGAGGGTGCGCTGGATCTCGAGGCCCGTGTAGTCGCCCGCGAACGCGGTGCGCCGGTACGTGTGGGCGCCGAAGAAGCGCTGGGAGATGCGGCCGTCGTCCTCGCGGGCGAACGGCATGCCGTAGCGCTCGAGATCGTGGATGCCCCGGGCCGCGTGCTTCGTCACGAGCTCGACGGTGCGGGGGTCGGCGAGCAGGTAGCTCTCCTTCAGCGTGTCGGCGGCGTGCTGCTGCCAGCTGTCGTCGGGGTCCATGGTCGCGAGCGCGGCGTTGATGCCGCCGGCGGCGAGGGCGGTGTGCGCGTCGGACTTCGACCGCTTGCCGAGTGCCATCACGTCGACGCCCGCCTCGGCGAGCTCGATGGCGGCCCGCAGGCCGGAGCCGCCGGTGCCGATGACGAGCACGGTCGTGGAAATCTGGCGTTCAGGATTGCTCATGTTCTCGACGGTAGGTCGGCGGCATCCATCCGTCCAATGCATCTTTCGGCTCTGCACGATGCGCATAGGCTATGGACATGAACCTCGACCAGCTCCGCGGCTTCGTCGAGATCGCCCGACTCGGCAACTTCACCCAGGCGGCCGACGAGCTCCACCTCGCGCAGCCCTCCCTCAGCCGCCAGATCGCGGTGCTCGAACGCGACCTCGGCGCCCAGCTGTTCCACCGCGCCCGCGGCGGCAGCACCCTCACCGCGGCCGGCGAATCCCTCCTCCCGCTCGCCCGCCGCATGCTCGCCGACGCCGAATCGGTGCGGCGAGAGCTCGCCGAGCTCGCCGGGCTGGAGCGCGGCCGCGTGCGCCTCGGCGCGACGCCCACGCTCTGCATCAGCCTCGTGGCCGAGGTGCTGAGGGCGTTCCACGCGGAGCATCCCGGCATCCACCTGCACCTCTCGGAGCAGGGGTCGCGGCGCCTGCTCGACGAGCTCGCCGCCGGCGAACTCGACCTCGCCCTCATCACGACGACGGATGCCTCGCCGGCCGAGCGGTTCACCGTCACGCCGTTGCTCGTCGAGGAGCTCGTCGTGATCTCCTCGGCCGCGGAGCCGCCCGTCACGTCCGGCGATGCGATCGCGCTCGCCGAGGTCGCCCGGCTGCCGCAGATCCTGTTCAGCTCCACCTACGACCTGCGGAACGCCACGGATGCCGCGTTCCGGAGCGCAGGCCTCGTGCCCGACGTCGCGCTCGAAGGCGCCGAGATGGACGCCGTGCTGCGGTTCGTCGAGCGGGGCCTCGGCGTGGCGATCGTGCCCGCGATGGTGCTCATCGACCGTCCCGGGCTGCGGTCGGTGCGACTCGCCGAGCCGAGGCTCGAGCGCGCCATCAGCCTCGCCCGCCCCGCCGATGTCGCGCCGGCCGCGGCGGTGCAGGTGATGCGACGTACGATCACGGAGCGTGCGGCCGTGTTCGCCGCTCGGTCCGGGGCGACGATGCGAGCGGCCGCGCCCGTCGCCTGACCGCCGGGCGAGCCCGCAGCGACGGGTTCCACAACGAAACAGGTATTACATCGAATGAGAATGTAGACACGATGAAACAGATGTTTCATAATTGGAGTCCCATCCGCTCACCGTCGAGCGCACCCGAAAGGTCTCCCATGGAACTCGCTTCTCCGCTCGCCGCCCGCTCGGCCGCCGCGGCCGCCATCGTGGCCGCCGCCCTGCTCACCGCCGGCTGCTCCGCCCCCGCCCAGTCCGCCGACGCCGGTGCGCAGGCCGGCCCCGCCGAGGTGCTCGGCATCTCGATCGAGGTCGACGGGGCCGCGCGCGCGGCGCTGCCCTCCGACGTGACGGAGGCCGGCGTGGTGAAGGTCGCCACCGACGCCCCGTACGCCCCCTTCGAGATGGCCGTGAGCGAGGGCTCCGACGAGCTCACCGGCGTCGACGTCGAGCTCGGCCGCGCCATCGGCGCGAAGCTCGGCGTCGAGTTCGAGTTCGCGCAGCAGGGCTTCGACGGAATCATCCCGGCCCTGCAGGCGGGCAACTACGACGTCGCGATCTCCGCCATGACCTCGAGCGTCGAGCGCATGGACGTGCTGACCTTCGTCGACTACTCCGCATCGGGCACCGGCATCCTCGTCCCGGCCGGCAACCCCGACGGCATCGAGAGCTACCTCGACCTGTGCGGCAAGAAGGTCGCCGCGCAGGCCGCGACCAGCCAGGTCGACCTCGTCAACGAGGTCTGGCAGGCCGACTGCGAGGCGGCCGGCGCCGGCCCCATCGAGCTCTCCGAGTTCCCCGCCGACTCCGACGCCCAGCTCGCGATCACCGCCGGGAAGGTCGCCGCATCCGTGCTCACCAAGCCGAGCGCCGGGTACGTCGCGAAGACCACCGGCGACGCCGAGGTGTTCGAGGTCGTCGAAGACCCCGAGGCGCCCACCGGGTACAACGCGACGCTCAACGGCATCGGCGTGCCGAAGGCCGACGAGGAGCTCGCGACCGCGATCCAGCTCGCGCTCCAGTCGCTCATGGACGACGGGACGTACGAGCAGATCCTCGCCGAGTTCGGCGTCGAGGGCATCGGCATCGACCGGGCGACCATCAACGGCGCGAAGGACCAGTAGCGGCCGCCTCGCGTCACCGCATCGACCACGACCGGAAGACCCTCATGACTGCAACGCAGCAGCCGGTGGCCGGGGCGCCCGCGGAGCGATCCGCGGGCGCCGCCGGCGCCGGCCCCATCCAAGCCGTCCCACTGCGGCATCCCGGCCGGTGGGTGGCGGCCGTCCTCGTCGGGCTCGTCACCGCCCTCTTCATCGTCGGCTTCGCCCAGAACCCCAACATCGACTGGCCGACCGTCGGCGAGTACCTCTTCGCGCCCCTCACCCTCCGAGGCGTGGGCGTCACCCTCTACCTGACGGTCGCCGCGATGGCGTTCGGGCTCGTCGGCGGGGTGATCGTCGCCGTCATGCGGCTGTCGAAGAACCCCGTGCTGCGGGTCGTCAGCGGCCTGTTCGTGTGGGTGTTCCGCGGCACGCCGGTGCTGCTGCAGCTGATCTTCTGGGGCTTCATCGGGGCGTTCATCCCGAAGCTGGTGATCGGCGTACCGTTCACGAGCATCGAGTTCTGGTCGGTCGACACGGCCGACCTCATCCCGGCGACCGTCGCGGCGCTGCTCGCGCTCGGACTGAACGAGATGGCCTACGCGTCGGAGATCGTCCGCGGCGGCCTGCTCTCGGTCGACCACGGGCAGACCGAGGCGGCGCACTCCCTGGGCATGTCGCCGGGCAAGACCCTGCGCCGGATCGTGCTGCCGCAGGCGATGCGGGTGATCATCCCGCCGATGGGCAACGAGGTCATCACCATGCTGAAGACGACCGCGCTCGTGTCGGTCGTCGCCGGGCAGGACCTCATGTCCAACCTGCAGGCCGCGTACGCGCAGAACTTCAAGATCATCCCGCTGCTCGTCGTCGCGGCCATCTGGTACCTCGCGCTCACGAGCATCCTCACCGTGCCGCAGAACTGGCTCGAGCGGCGCTACGGCCGCGGCGTGACGGGCGGGCGTCAGTCGCTCGTGTCGCGCGTGTTCGACACCTGGAAGGGCGCCACCGCATGACCGGCACGCTCCACACCGTCGGTGCCGCCTCGGCGCCGGCCGCCGTCCCGATGATCGAGGCCGCCGACGTGCACAAGCGCTTCGGCTCGCTCGAGGTCTTGAAGGGCATCAGCCTTTCGGTGCAGCGCGGCCAGGTGGCATGCCTTCTCGGGCCGAGCGGCTCCGGCAAGTCGACGTTCCTCCGGTGCATCAACCATCTCGAGAAGATCGACGCCGGGGTGATCCGCGTCGCCGGGCAGACGGTGGGCTACGCCGAACGCAGCGGCCGGCTGCACGAGCTCCGCGAGGCGGAGGTCGCACGGCAGCGACGGCGCGTCGGCATGGTGTTCCAGCGCTTCAACCTCTTCCCGCACATGACGGCCCTCGAGAACGTGATCGAGGCGCCCACGCAGGTGCTCGGTCAGTCGAAGGCCGCGGCGCGCGAGCGAGCCCTCGAGCTGCTCGAACGGGTCGGGCTGGCTGAGAAGGCCGGCGCCTACCCGAGTGCCCTGTCGGGAGGCCAGCAGCAGCGCATCGCGATCGCGCGGGCCCTCGCCATGGACCCGGAGGTGATGCTCTTCGACGAGCCGACCTCGGCGCTCGACCCCGAGCTGGTCGGCGACGTGCTCGACGTGATGCGCGGGCTCGCGGCATCCGGGATGACGATGGTCGTGGTCACGCACGAGATCGGCTTCGCGCGCGAGGTCGGCGACACCGCCGTCTTCATGGACGGCGGCGTGGTCGTCGAACAGGGCACGCCGGCCGAGGTGCTCGGCAACCCGCGCGAGGCGCGCACGCAGTCGTTCCTGTCGAAGGTGCTCTGAGATGGCGGGTCCGATGCCGGGCGGTGCCGTCACGCCCGCCCGCCCGGCCGGCGCCGACCTGCTGGCGGCGGCGAGACGCCTCGACGCGGCGTTCCGGCGAGACCTCGAGGCGGCGGTGTCCATCGATTCCGGCTCCTGGAGCCCCGACGGCGTCGGCCGGATGGCCGCGTGGGCGGCCGACCGGCTGACCGCCGACGGCTTCCTGGTCGAGCGGATCCCGACGCCCGAGACGGCCGGGGCGCGGTTCGCCGACGTCGTCGTCGGCCGCAGACGCGGAACCGGGTCGGCGAGGGTGCTGCTGTTCGCGCACCTCGACACGGTCTTCGCCGACGGCGTCGCCGCCGAGCGCCCGTACCGGGTGTCCGGCGACCGGGCGTACGGTCCCGGCGTGTGCGACGACAAGGGCGGTCTCGTCGCCGGCCTGACCGCGGCGAGGGTGCTCGCCGAGACCGGGTGGGACGGCTACGGCGAGCTCGTGCTCGCCTTCACCCCCGACGAGGAGGTCGGGTCGCCCGCGAGCCGGGACATCCTCGCCGCGCTCGCGAGCGAGTCGGATGTCGCGCTCTGCCTCGAATGCGCGCGCGAGAACGGTGATCTCGTCGGCGCCAGGAAGGGGGTGGCGGACCTGCGGGTGACGGTGCGCGGCCGCGCGGCGCACTCCGGCGTCGAGCCCGAGCGCGGGGTCAACGCGGCCGTCGAGGCCGCGCATCTGGTCCTCGAGTTCCAGGGGCTGAGCGCGACACGCCCCGGACTGACCGTGAACGTGGGCCGGGTGCGGTCGGGATCGCGGCCGAACATCGTCCCCGACGGCGCGGAGCTCCAGGTCGAGGTCCGCGCCGAACGCACGGACGACCTGCTCGCGGCGTTCGACGCGTTCGACGACCGGGCGGCGCGACCCGTCGTCACAGGTGCGGCCGTCTCGATCGAGCGGCTCGACGTGTGCCCGCCGCTGGAGCCCGCGGCGACCGACGCGCTCGCCGCGGTGGCCCGCCGTGTGGGGAAGGAGCTCGGGCTGGCGTTCGAGATCGCCCGCACGGGCGGGGCATCCGACGCCAACTTCGTCGCCGCGACCGGGGTGCCGACGCTCGACGGCCTCGGCCCGGTGGGCGGCGGCGATCACGGCGTGGACGAGTGGCTCGACCTGGCGAGCGTCCCGGAGCGGGTGGCGCTGCTCGCCGGCGTGATCGCCGAGTGCTGCCGATGAGCCGGGCGATTGCCGCTACCGTGAAGGACACGAGGGGAGTGGGATGACCGCAGCGAGCGCGCAGCCGGCATCGGTGGCGGAGGCGATCCGCCGCGGCCTCGGCGACTGCACCCCCGCCGAGCGCAAGGTCGGGCGGGTCCTCCTCGCCTCCTACCCGTCGGCCGGCTTCGAGACCGTGGCGAAGCTCGCGGCACGGGCGGGCGTCAGCGGCCCGACGGTCGTGCGGTTCGCCAACCGGCTCGGGTACAGCGGCTTCCCCGAGTTCCAGCAGGCCCTGCGCGACGACCTCGACCAGCGGTCGGCCTCGCCGCTGTCGATCTACGACCGTGCGCGGGAGGCCGCGGGGGAGCAGCAGCAGAGCCCCGAGGGCGGCGTGCTCGAGCGGGCGGCGGCGACCACGGTGCAGACGGTGGATGCCACGTTCCGGCGCCTCGCCCCGCACGACTTCGACGCCTGCGTCGAACTGCTCGCGGACGCCAAGGGGTCGGTGTGGCTGGCCGGCGGACGCTACAGCGGACTGCTCGCGAGGTTCCTCGCCCAGCATCTGCTGCAGCTGCGACCGCGGGTGGCGATGCTGCCCGACGACCCGAGCACGCGGGCCGCGGTGGTCGCCGGCCTCGGCCGAGCAGACGCGCTCGTCGTCTTCGACTACCGCCGCTACGAGGAGTCGACGCGGTCGCTCGTCGAGCACGTGCGCGCGCAGCGCGTGCCGGTGGTGCTGTTCACCGATGCGTGGCTGTCGCCGATCGCGTCGGAGGCGGACGTCGTGGTGCAGTCGGAGACGACCTCGGCGTCGCCGTTCGATGCCATGACCCCGGCGCTCGCGCTCGTCGAGGCCGTGATCGCGGGATGCCTCGAGCGCCTCGGCGACCGCGCGACCGAGCGGATGCGCCGCATCGAGCGCTCGGCGTCGCAGCTCGGTCTCTACTGAACTGAGCCGAGCCGAGCCGAACTGAGCAGAGCCGAGCCGCGCCGGGGCGGGTCGTTCGGCTCGGGCGTTCGGCGTGCCGGCATGCGCCCGTGGCTCCTCTTCCCCTCGGCTGTAACACCGGTTAGAGTCTGGGTGTTTTCACCAGATTTGAAACATTCATTTCGTGAAGGAGACCTCGTGTCCCGACCTCCCGTCCCCGCTGCGTTCGTCGCCGTCGCCGTCGCAGCCGGCCTCCTGCTGACCGGTGTCACCGCCGCCCCCGCGTCCGCCGCCGGCCACTCAGCCCCGATCCGGCCGACCGCCGTCCTCATCGGCGGCAACCTCTCCGAGAACGCGGACATCCTCCGTGCGATCGTCGATGCGGCCGACCCCGACGGCGAGGGCCCGGCGCGAGCGCGCATCGCCATCGTCACCGCCGCGGCAGCTCCCGCCGAGACCGCGGAGGAGGCCGCGGACGACTCGCTGAACAACGCCGCCGCCAACGGGCTCTACTACTCGGCGCTGTTCGAGCGCTTCGGCGCGGAGACCTACGCCGTCCCCGTCGACACCGCCGTCGACTACGAGAGCGACCCCTACACGCCCGGCCGCGCCGACGACGCCGACGTCGCGGCGGAGATCCGGGCCGGCACCGCCGTGTTCTTCGGCGGCGGCGACCAGATGCGCTACGTCCGCACCCTCCAGGACTGCGCGCCCGCCGAACTCGAGGCCTTCACCTCCTGCACCGACACGGCCGCGCTCGCCGCCATCCGCGACGTCGCCGCACGCGGTGTCGTCGCCGGCGTCAGCGCCGGCCTCACAATTCTGCAGGGGGCCGACATGGTCACGGGAGGAGAGTCGTACGAAGCCTGGCGCGACGGCGCCACCGCGGGTTACCTCGACGACGCATCCGCGCTCGGCTACCTGCCGTCGGGCGGCTTCGGGTTCGTCGACGGGACGCTGCTCGACAGCCACTTCACGACATGGGGCCGGCAGGGCCGAGCCGTCGCGCTGGCCCTCGCGACCGGCCACGACCGGGTCCTCGGCGTCGACGAGACCACGGCGCTCGTGCTCGACCGGCGCAGCATGCAGGGACGGGTCGTGGGCGAGCAGGGCGTGTCGCTCCTCGACCTCCGTGCAGCGCGCGGCGGAGCCGACGGCGTGGACGGCGTGGACGGCGTGCGCTGGACGTACGCGACCGCCGGGGACTCGCTGAACCTCCGCTCCGGACGGGCGTCCGAGGCGCCGGGCTCCGTGCCGCTGGCCGCGGACGGCGCGACCGTGGCGCCGGTCGCCGACGTGTGGGACTCCATGTCGGGAGCCGGCGGCGAGTACTCGCTCCGCGACCTCGCCCGCGCCGTCGCCCGATCGGCGGACGGAGCCGGCAGCGGCACCAGCCTCGAGACCGGTCCGCAGTTCGAGACCACGCTGCTGCGCGAGCGGCAGACGCGGGCGTGGACGACGCCGTCCGGCGCGGTGTCGTTCGCCGCCCTCGAGCTGTCGATCTCGGCGCGGCCGTAGGCCGTCGGCCTTCGGCGCGGCCGTCGGCCGCGGCGCGGTGATGGTGGGTGCCGGCCCCTCCCGGCACCCACCGGGGCGGTGCCGGAGCCCCGAACACTCCCGCACCACGGTCGGGCTGCCACCCGGCGCCGCCACCGGCCGCCGGCGCCGAGCGATCGACTCGCTCGGCGCCGGAGCGCGGCTCAGGGGGCGACGCACCCCACCGGTTCGTGGGCCGTGACCGGTCGCGAACCTCGGGGGACTGGATACTCCAGCACCGGGAGTCCATCACACGCGCGCCGAGCGCGCTGGAGAAATCACCCTGAGGATCACCCTGACCGCTGGCCGGCTTCCCGCCGTCGCGCCATCGCCGTGTAGATCCGTTCGATCATCCAGAGCACGACGCCGACGCCGAGCAGCCCGAGTGCGATGCCGTACTGCCCGGATGGCCGTCCTGACGTCCACGGGAACACCAGGAAGAGGCAGGTGATCGCCCCGATCACGGGGAGCACCACCGGCGTCCGGAAGTGACGGTGATCGACGGGCTGCCGACGCAGCACGAGCACGGCCACGTTCACGACCGCGAACACGGTGAGCAGCAGCAGCGACGTCGTGCCGCCGAGCAGCGCCACGATCGACCCTTCCGCGTCGAGCGACACGTACACGATCAGGCCGGCGGCGAGAACGCTCGTGAAGAGGATCGCGGCCCACGGCGTGCGCCGCCTCGGGGCGACCTTCGCGAGGAACGGCGGCAGCACCTGCTGCCGGCTCATGCCGTAGAGCAGCCGGCTCGCCATCATCATGTTGATGAGTGCCGTGTTCGCGACCGCGAACATCGAGATGAACGGCACCAGATCGGCGATCGGGAAGCCGGGGGCAGCGGCCTGGACCGCGGTCACGAGGGGCGTCTCGCTGCCGACCAGGTCGCCGATCGGCACCAGCGCGACGACCGTGATCGACACCAGGACGTACACCACCGCCGTGATGGCGAGCCCGCTGAGCAGGATCTTCGGGAAGATCCGACTGGGGTCCTTCGTCTCCTCCGCCATGTTGACGGAGTCCTCGAAGCCGACCATCGCGAAGAACGCGAGCGAGGTGGCGGTGCTGACGGCGAGCAGGATGCCCTTGTCCTCGGGGGTCTCGAACGCCACGACCCGCGACCAGTCGGCGTTGCCGCCCGCGATCGCCCACATGCCGATGAAGATGACGATGAGCAGCCCCGACAGCTCGACGAGGGTGAGGACCACGTTCAGCCAGATGCTCTCGGTCACGCCGCGGAGGTTCACCAGCATGATGAGCGCGATGAATGCCAGCGCGATGAGCATCGTCGTCAGCGTGTCATCCGGAACCGGGAACGCGACCGCCAGGTTCGCCGCGAACGCGCGCGACGCCGTCGACGCGGACGTGATGCCGGAGGTCATCACGATGAAGCACACGAGGAAGGTGAAGAAATGCACGCCGAACGCCTTGTGCGTGTACAGGGCGGCGCCGGCCGCCTGGGGATACTTGGTGACGAGCTCCAGATAGGAGAACGCCGTCACCGTCGCCACCGCGAACGCGAGCAGGAACGGCACCCATGCGGCCCCGCCGACCTCCGCCGCAACCTGACCGGTCAGCGCATAGATGCCGGTGCCGAGGATGTCTCCCACGATGAACAGCAGCAGCAGTCCCGGGCCGAGCGCCCGCTTCAGCTCGGGCTGTTCCGGCTCGACGGCCTTGACGACCTGCGTCCAGGACGGATCGTTCATGAGGTGCCCCCTTCCCCTTGGCAGCAGACCATACTCTCCGAGCGGCGTGGGCTCGACGAGGGCGGGGCGTGTCACGGGGGAGGCGGGCGTCGGCGCCGTTGACGGTTCGGACCCGTCGCGACGAAGCTGGTCGGGTGATCTCCGACCCGCAGCGCGAGCCCGCCGTCGCGCCCGCGCCGACCGGCACTCCGATGCCGCCGGCGACGTCCGCGTCCCCGCCCGCGCCGGTCCGCATCCGGTGGGGCTGGTTCGCCGCGTGCATCGCGCTCGGGCTCGCCGCGATCTCCATCGGCTGGACGTTCACCGCGCCAGCCGACCGGCTCGGCTACCTGGGCGGGGTGCTGGGCGGCATCGGCACCACGCTCCTGCTCGTCGGCGTGGTCGTGCTGCTCGAGCGGCGGATCATCGACACGGCGGTGAGCGTGGTCCGCACCGCGACGCGCGACGCCCGGCGCCGCAGCGAGGAGGCGCTTCGCGCCGAGGTCCACGAGTTCGAGCAGCGCGTCGCAGCCGTGTGGGAGGCGGAGGATCCCGACGCGGCCGCCGCACGCATGCGCGACATGATCGACGAGTTCAGCGCGCGGGTGGCGTCGAGCGCGTCCGGCGAACGGCGGTAGCCGAGCGAGCGGATGCTCCGGCCGTGCGAGACTGCCCCGATGACCGACCTCGAACTCGCCCGCATCGAGGGCGGCACCGTCGCGCTGCACGACGCGCGCCGGCAGGTGCGCTGGAGTGTGGACCTCGAACCGTTCGAGATCGGCGTGTACCCCGTCACCGAGGAGCAGCTCGGCGGTCTGCTCGGTGAGACCGCGGCGCACCCTCGCCGCCCGGCGACCGAGGTGAGCTGGCTGCGCGCCATCCGCTTCTGCAACGCCGCATCGGAGTGGGAGGGACTGGACCCCGCGTACACGTTCGACGGCGAAGAGGTCACGTGGCACGTCGACGCCGGCGGGTACCGGCTCCCGACCGAAGCGGAGTGGGAGTTCGCGTGTCGCGCGGGATCGACCGGTCCGCACTACGGTCCGCTCGCCGAGGTCGCGTGGACGGCGGCCGACGGTGTGACCACGCCGCAGGACGTGGGCGGGAAGCATCCGAATCTCAACGGGCTCTTCGACACGCTCGGCAACGTGTGGGAGTGGTGCTGGGACCTGCTCGATCCCGCGCGGTACGACGGGTATCGCGTCTTCCGCGGAGGCGGGTTCGCCGACGACGCGTGGAGCGTGCGCGCCTCGACGCGTCGCGGTGGCGCACCGCGGATGCATCACGAGGACGTCGGGTTCCGGGTCGCGCGTGGCGGCTTCGATGGCGCGGATGCTGCACAGGGATGGTCCGCGGCGATCGATGCCGAACGCGCCGCGATCGACGGCCCCCTGCCGTACGGGTGGACGCCGAGACGCTGAGCCTGCGTCCCACCTGCGAATCTCCTCCGACCCGACCACCTCCGGCGAATCCGGGGTATCCTCAGCAGACGCGTTATATCGCGTTTCGTGGGAAGCTCGCCGTCGAGCCATCGACGGGGCAGGGGGTGGTGTGCGTGACCGGCATCGAGTTCGTGCTGACCGTGCTCGGGGTGATCGTGCTCCTCTCGCTCGGCGTGACCGTGGCGTTCGTGCTCGTCCTGCGCTCCGTCGTGCGACGGATCCGCCGGAGCCGCGCCGTCGGGGGAGCGGCGCTCCGCGCCCGAGCCCGCGTCGCCCGAGGCCCGCAGCGCACGGTGCTCGCGCTCCGCGTCCGGCTCGACGACGCCGTCCGGAGCGGCCGGGCCGCTGTGGAGGTCGCGGCCGGAAGCCCCGGGCCTCGAGGTGAGCTGCCCAGGCTGTTCCGCCGTGTCGGCGACGAGGCATCCGTGCTCGACCTGCAGCTGCGCCTCATGGAGAGCGAGACCGACGCGCGTGTGCTCGCCGACGAGCTGCCCGCCGCACGAGGACGTGTGGAGCAGGTCGAGCAGCTCGTGCGACGCGTGCGCGCTGCGGTGTCGGCGGGCCTCACCGGCACGACCGACGACGCGCTCACCGCGCTCGGATCCGACGTCGAGCGCGAGGTCGCGGCACTCCGCGCGGGCATCCAGGAGCTTCAGGAACTGAACCGGCGCGACGGTCGCGTCGGTGAGACCGGGCGGCAGCGGGCCGCATCCACCGTTCGAGATGAGGGGAACCGACCATGAGCAACGCCGACAGCAACGCCGCACGCGTGCGGACCATCTTCCGCAGCAAGACGCGCAAGGCGCTCGACCGCATCGAGGATCCGCGCGAGACCCTCGACGACAGCTACGACCAGCAGGTGAAGCTCCTCCAGCAGGTGCGTCAGGCCGTCGCCGAGGTCGCGACGGCCAGGAAGCGAATCGAACTCCAGGGTGAGGAGATGGGCGGCCGGTACCAGCGGCTCGGCGCCCAGGCCGCGGAAGCGCTCGCGCAGGGCCGTGAGGACCTCGCCCGCGCCGCCCTCGAACGACGCGCGATGCTCGAGGGCCAGGTCGGGAAGCTGCAGCAGCAGTACACCGCGCTCGAGCAGCAGACCGCGCAGCTGCAGGAACGGGAACGGCGGCTCACCGACCAGGTCGCGGCGTTCCGCATCGAGAAGGAGACGATCAAGGCCACCTACACCGCGTCCGAGGCGCAGGTGCGCGCGAACGAGGCGGTCTCGGGTCTCAGCTCCTCGATCCAGGACGTCGGTTCGAGCCTCGACCGGGCGCGCGACCGGGTCGCGCAGATGCAGGCCCGTGCCGCCGCGACGGACGAACTGCTCGCGAGCGGCGCGCTCACCGACCTCACCGCGACCCCCGACGCCGACATCGAGCGCCAGCTCGCGGCGGTCTCGGCGCAGGCGGAGATCGACCGGCAGGTCGAGGCGCTGAAGCGCGGCGGGGCGGCCGGAGTTGGACCGGGCGAGGGCGGCTGGCTGAGCATCGGGCGCGCCGGCTCGTAGCCGGGTGTGCGGGCGTCGCGGCGTCGGCCGGCGTGCCGTCGGCCGGCGCACAGCCGGTGCTCGGGCCGGCCGGCTCAGTCCGCCCGCGCCGGAGCCTCGCCGCTCTCGGCCTCGAGCGCGGCCGCGCTGCCGGGCTGCTCTTCCGGCTTCCGGATCCAGATCCACGACACGATGCCGCCCGCGGCCATGAGCGCCGCGGTGACGACGGCCGCCCGGTGGAAGCCGTCGAGGTCGAGCTGCCCGCCGACGATCGCCGCGAGCATGGCGATGACCAGCAGGCCCGCGACGCGGGAGACCGCGTTGTTCACGGCTGACGCGATGCCCGACCGCTCGGGCTCGATCGAGCCGAGGATCGCCGACGTGAGCGGGGTGACCGTGAGCGTCAGGCCGAAGCCGAACACGAGCACGCTCGGCAGCACCTGCCACCAGTACGAGAAATCGCTCGAGACGGTGAGCAGCAGCAACGCCCCGGCGGCCATGATCAACGGCCCCGCCGTCATGAACAGGCGCGGCCCGAGCTTGCCCGACCACGAGCCGACCTTCGAGCTCAGCAGGATCATGATGACGGTCGTCGGCAGGGTCGCGAGCCCCGCGAGCGTCGCGGGGAGACCCGCCCCCTGCTGCAGGTAGACCCCGAGCACGAACCCGTTCAGCGACAGCGCGCCGTAGATGAACAGCGTCGCGATGTTGCCGCTCCAGAAGTTGCGCACCCGGAACAGCGACAGCGGCATCATCGGCTGCGCGGCGAAGCGCTGACGCACGAGGAACCCCGCGAACGAGAGCAGCCCGACCGTGAGCGGCACCCAGATGAGCGGGGACGACCAGCCGAGGTTCGGCTGCTCGATGAGCGCGAACACCGCGCCGCCGAGGCCGACCGTGCAGAGCGCGGCGCCCAGCCAGTCGATGCGGCCGCCCGGCTCGCGGAGATCACGGTGCCCGACCTTCACGAGCCGCGCCGACAGCCACAGCGTGACCGCGATCGGCAGCACGTTGATGAGGAACGCGAACCGCCATGAGGCCAGGTCGACGAACAATCCGCCGACGACGGGGCCCGCGATCATCGCCGCCGTCGTGAGCGCCGTCCAGATGCCGATCGCCCGCGCCTGCGCCTCGTCGCGGAAGTTCGAGGTGATGAGGGCGAGCGAACTCGGCACCAGCAGGGCGCCGGCGATGCCCTGCACCCCGCGGGCCACGATGAGGAACTCCGACGTCGGCGCCGCCGCGATCGCGATCGACGCGATGCCGAAGCCGATGAGGCCGATGCGCAGCACCAGCAGGCGCCCGTAGACGTCGCTCACCGAGCCGGCCACGAGGATGAGCGAGCCGAGCGTGATGAGGTACGCGTCGACGACCCACTGCTGGGTCGCGAGCCCGCCGCCGAGCTCGTCCATGATCGCCGGCAGCGCCACCGTGACGACGGTGCTGTCGAGGAACGAGACGAAGGAGGCGAGCACCGCGATCGAGAGCACGAGGCGCTGGTCAGGGGACATCCGCGCAGCCATGCCTTCACGCTAGCCCCCGCCGCGGACGTCGCGCCCGGATGCCCCGACATCGCCCGCCCGGCGCCTCGCCGGCCGTCTCGCGCGCTGCGGACGTACGATGGCTGCATACCCGCTCGGCCGACGGGAGTCCCCATGGTGCAGGTCCGCGTGCTCGGCGTCGCGCTCGACGCCGCCCGGCAGCACGTCGTGCTGCTGAAGCCGATCCTCGAGGAGGAGGGCGAGGGGCGGATCCTCCCGATCTGGATCGGCGCGCAGGAGGCGACCTCGATCCTCATCGCCATCCAGGGCGAGCAGGCACCGCGGCCGTTGTCGCACGACCTCATCACCACGCTGTTCGGTGCCGTCGGCGCGACGCTCGAGCAGGCCGAGGTGACCCGAATCGACGAGGGCACGTTCTACGCCGAGCTCACGCTCCGCACCCCGACCGGACGCCAGATGATCGACGCGCGACCCTCCGACGCGGTCGCGCTCGCGGTGCGCGCCGGGGCCCCCATCCTCGTCGACGACGACGTGCTCGAGGAGGCCGGCATCGCCGCCGAGCTCCTCGAACCGCACGAGCCGCACGAGCCGAGCGACGCCGAGGTCGCCGAGGGGGCCGCGCTCGACGAGGCGAAGCTCGCCGAGTTCAAGCGCTTCCTCGAAGACGTCGACCCCGAGGACTTCCAGGGCTGACCCCCGGCCTCGCGCGAGCGTCGACCCGCGCGCGGCAGAATGGCCGAATGGATGCCTCGCTCCCAGCGCTCACCGAGATGCCGTCGCCGCAGTACGTGATGTCGGCCGAGGGCCGGCGCATCGCGACCTACTCGTGGGGCGCCGACGATGCGCCGACGGTGCTCTGCGTGCACGGCTTCGCCTCGAGCACGCGCGACAACTGGGTGAACACCGGCTGGGTCCGCGACCTGCTCCGCGCCGGGTTCCGAGTGCTCGGCGTCGACCAGCTCGGACACGGCGCGAGCGACAAGCCGCGCGAGTGGGGCGAATACACGATGGACGCCCTCGTGCAGGACCTCGTGATCGTCCTCGACACGTACCTGCTCGACACCGTCGTGTACGCCGGCTACTCGCTCGGCGCGCGGGTCGGCTGGCAGGTGGCCGTGCAGGCGCCGACGCGGGTCGAGCGGGCCGTGCTCGGAGGCATCCCGGACGGCCGCCCGCTCGCCCGCCTGCAGATCGACCAGGTGCGCGCCTACGCCGAGCACGGCACACCCGTCGAAGACCGGGTCACGCAGAACTACGTCACGCTCGCCGAACGGGTCGCCGGCAACGATCTGCTCGCCCTCGTCGCGCTCGCCGAGGGCATGCGGCTCGGCGACGCCGACCCCGACCCG
This sequence comes from Agromyces sp. G08B096, assembly GCF_040267705.1. NCBI lineage: Bacteria > Bacillati > Actinomycetota > Actinomycetes > Micrococcales > Microbacteriaceae > Agromyces > Agromyces sp. G08B096. The sequence goes on along the minus strand of NZ_CP158374.1, from coordinate 2,894,479 downwards.
GCGCACCCGCCGCAGCAGCCCGTGCTCTTCGCCACCGGCAGCGAGGACGCCATCCTCGAGCGATCGAAAGCGCTGGCGGATGTCACGCCGAACGGCACGTTCCTCGAACTGCCGGGCCGCCACCACTTCAACGCGCCCGGTTCGCGGGTGTTCCGGCAGGCGGCCGTCGAGTTCCTGACGACCGGGGCGCGATGATGGTCGCCCACGACCGCCGCGACGACGAGGTCGATCTGCTGATCGACGCCTGGTCGCGCCGACTGCCCGACGTCGACCTCACGCCGCTCGATGTGATGTCGCGGCTCCGCCGGGCGGCGAACCGGCTGGCGAAGCTGCGGTCGGCCGCGTTCGGCGGTGCCGGCCTCGCGTCGTGGGAGTTCGACGTGCTCGCCGCTCTCCGTCGCGAGGAGCCGCCGCACGAGCTGAGCCCTGCCCAGCTGATGACGGCCACGATGATCGGCAGCGCCGCGATGACGAACCGGCTCGACAACCTCGCCAAGCGCGGGCTCGTCGAGCGCCGGCCGAATCCGCGCGACGGGCGCAGCGTGCTCGTGCGCATCACCGATGAGGGGGCCAGCCGGGTCGACGACGCCATGCGCAGCCTCGCCGCGCGGGAGGCCGAGGAGCTGCGGAGTCTGAGCCCCGAGGAGCAGGCCGCGCTCGCCGGCCTGCTCCGCCGCCTCGCCGGCCGCGACTGAGGGCCAGGCCCGGCGGAGCGCCGGTCAGGCGGTGAGCGCCGCCTGGAGCGACTCGCGGACGATGGCGAGGCCGCGACGCAGCTCGTCTTCGGTGATGGTGAGGGCGGGCAGGAACTTCAGCACCTCGTCGAAGGCGCCCGACGTCTCGATGACGAGGCCGCGCGCGAAGGCGGCCTTCGAGATGCGACCGGCGAGCCCGCGATCGGCGTCGCAGGCGAGCCCCATCATGAGGCCGCGGCCGCGCACGACGAAGCCGAGCTCGGGGTGCTCGGCGGCGATGGCCTCGAGCTCGGCCCGGAGCACCGCGGACTTCGCCTGCACGCCGTCGGTGAACGCCGTGTCCTGCCAGTAGGTCTCGAGGGCGGCCCGCGCCGAGACGAACGCGAGGTTGTTGCCGCGGAACGTGCCGGTGTGCGCGCCGGGCTCCCACACGTCGACCTCTGGGCGCAGCAGCACGAGCGACATCGGCAGGCCCGAGCCCGAGATCGACTTCGAGACGGTGACGAGGTCGGGCACGATGCCCGCCGCCTCGAACGCGAAGAACGTCCCCGTGCGGCCGACGCCCGCCTGGATCTCGTCGAGGATCAGCAGGATGCCCCGCTCCTCGGTGAGGCGACGCAGGCGCTGCAGCCACTCGGGGCTCGCGACGTTGATGCCGCCCTCGCCCTGCACGGCCTCGACGATGACGGCCGCGGGCCGGTCGAGGCCGCTGCCGGCGTCGTCGAGCATCTTCTCGAACAGGTCGAGCGTGTCGACGTCGGGGCCGAGGTAGCCGTCGTAGGGCAGACGAGCCACGTCGCCGAGCGACACGCCCGCGGCGCCGCGGTAGTGGCTGTTGCCAGTCGCTGCGAGCGCACCGAGGCTCAGGCCGTGGAAGGCGTTCGTGAACGCGACCACGGTGGTGCGCCCGGTCGCCTGGCGGGCGACCTTCAGGGCCGCCTCGACGGCGTTCGCGCCGGTGGGGCCGGTGAACTGGAGCTTATGGTCGAGCCCGCGAGGCTCGAGGACGAGCCGCTCGAACGCCTCGATGAAGCCGCGCTTGGCCGAGGTCGCCATGTCGAGCCCGTGGATGATGCCGTCGCGCTCGAGGTAGTCGACGAGGGCGCGGGTGAAGATGGGGTTGTTGTGGCCGTAGTTCAGCACGCCCGCGCCCGCGAAGAAGTCGAGGTACTCGCGGCCGTCGGCGTCGATCAGGGTCGAGCCGGTGGCCCGGTCGAAGACGGTCGGGAAGGCGCGGACGTAGCCGCGCACCTCGGACTCGCGGCGATCGAAGACGTCGAGTGCGGTGGCATCGCTCATGGCAGGCGGGCTCCTCAGGAATGAATGCGGTGCATCGAGCCTACGACTGCGAGCTGGGGGACCGTGCCAGCGATTGCGGGGGCTTTATCGATTGCTTGTGAGCGATTATCGATTAGTGTAACGTCGCGATCGTTCCAACCACTCCCGGTCGCTGCACCGCCGAGCGCGTGGCATCCGGCCGGATCGACGATGATCGAGCACCGCCTCGCGCGGTCACTCCTGAAAGGCCGGAACGGCTCGCAATGAAGCGAACACTCTCAGCACTCGTGCTCACGTCCATGCTGGCGCTCGGAGCGCCGGCCGTCGCCCAGGCCGCCGAGGAGGAGGCGGCCGATGCGGGCGCCGCCCTCTACGTCGCGCCCACCGGTGACGACACCAACGCGGGCACCGAGGATGCCCCGCTCCAGACCCTCGAGGCGGCACGCGACGCCATCCGCGAGCTGAAGGCCGACGACGGCCTGCCCGCGGGCGGCGTCACGGTCTACCTCCGCGAGGGCACCTATCTGCGCACCCACACGTTCGAGCTCGGCGAACAGGACTCCGGCACGGCCGAGGCCCCGATCACCTACCGCTCGTACCCCGGCGAGACCGCGCGCCTCTCGGGCGGGCTCGACCTCGACCGCGACGGCTTCGAACCCGTCACCGACGAGGCCGTCCTGGGCCGCATCGTCGACGAGTCGGCGCGCGGCAAGGTGCTCGGCTTCGACCTCGCCGCCGCCGGCATCACCGACTACGGCCAGCTCAGCCGGCACGGCTACTGGAAGGCCAACGACGTCAGCACCGTGCCTCCGATGGAGCTGTACATCGGCGGCGAGGGGATGACGCTCGCCAGGTGGCCGAACGCCGGCACCGTGCAGATGGACGAGATCATCGACCCCGGGCCCGACCGCAAATCGCCAGACCTGCAGAACCGCGGCGGCACGTTCAGCTACGCCTACGACCGTCCGCAGTACTGGACCGAGGCCGACGACGTCTGGCTCGACGGCATCTTCGGCTACAGCTGGGAATGGTCGTACAACAAGATCGAGTCCATCGACCCCGAGGCGAAGACCATCACGCTCCGGTACGGCGAGATGTCGGGCATCATGAAGACCTGGTTCGAGGACTTCCACTTCGCCGAGAACCTGCTCGAAGAGCTCGACGCCCCCGCCGAGTACTACATCGACCGCGAGGCCGGGAAGCTCTACTTCGTGCCGAACCAGGCGTTCGCGAGCGGCGCCGCCGAGGCGACCGTCACGATGCTCAGCGAGCCGATGCTCCGCACCGACGGGGCATCCCACCTGACCTTCGACGAGCTCGTCATGGAGTACGGGCGCGCGAACGCGGCCGTCATCCTCGGCGGCAGCCACGTCACCGTCTCGCACAGCGACATCCGCAACTTCGCCGACGGCGGCGTCCTCATCAACTCGCCGGGCCGCTACACGTACGACGGCATCCCGGTGAACCGCGGCGGCCGCGACCACGCGGTGGTCTCGAGTCACCTCGAGCACATCGGCGGCGTGCCGGTCGTACTGCAGGGCGGCGACAAGACCACGCTCGAGCCCGGACGCAACCGCGTCGAGAACTCGCACATCCACGACTTCGCGTACTACCACAAGGCGTACAACCCGGGTGTGATGTTCGACGGCGTCGGCAACATCGGCCGCGGGAACGAGATCCACGACGCGCCGCACCCCGGCATCATCGTGCACGGCAACGACCACCTCATCGAGCGCAACGAGATCTACGACATCTGCAAGACGTTCCAAGACCTCGGCGCGATCTACATGAACGCCGGCTCCACCCCGCAGCAGCGGGGCACCGTGATCAGGCAGAACTACTTCCACGACACGGGCGTCGGGCGGCTGGGCGTCGAGGGCATCTACCCCGACAACCTCACGATGGGCCTGACGATCGAGGAGAACGTCTTCTACCGGATGGGCAACGACGCGATCAAGAGCGGGTCGGGCGATTACATCACCGCGCGCAACAACGTGTTCGTCGACACGCACGTGCCGTACGACAACTACGAGATGTGGATGGGCGACCAGCCGGGCAACACCGTCGACACGTCGTACATGCCGGGCTGGATCGAGCTGTTCGAGGAGAACAACGGCTTCGTCGGCACGCCCTACGCGGAGAAGTACCCCGAGCTGCTGAGGTTCTTCGACGAGAACCACTACTTCCCGGCGAACAACGTGTTCGAGAAGAACGTCACGTGGAACCCGACCATGGCCCGTGGCCCGCAGGTCAACGAGCACGGCGCCCGCGACGTGAAGAACCTCATGAACTACGCCGACAACTGGGTCGCGAACGAGGACCCGGGCTTCGTGGACTGGCAGGCGGGCGACTTCCGTCTGGCCGAGGGTGCCGCGGTCTTCGACCGCATCCCCGGCTTCGCCGCGATCCCGTTCGACCAGATCGGCACGCAGGGCAAGATCGGCGCGCCGATGAGCCCCGACACGATCGCGCTCGACGCGTTGCATCTGCCGGCCGACCAGTTCACGGTCGACCTCGGCAAGACCGCGTCGTTCGCGGCGGAGGCGGTGCCGTGGAACGCCACCGACCGCGGCGTGACGTACACGTCGAGCGCGCCCGATGTCGCCACGATCGACGGTGCCGGCCTCATCACGGCGCTCGCGCCCGGCGAGACCACCATCACGGTCACCTCGACCGCGGACCCGTCGATCTCCGACCAGGCCCTCGTCATCGTCGCCGACGGCGACGGGGTGATGCACTTCACCGACTTCGAGTCGGGATCGAACGGCTGGCCGGTCGACCCGAACCGGAGCGTCGTCGAGACGGCGGAGGGCGACCACGTCTACCGCATCAAGAACGGCGCGAACTCGCAGCTGCCGCGCGAGTTCGGCGAGTACGTCCTCGAGTACCAGGTCACGACGCCGGCCGAGGTGCCGGAGGGCGCCATCATGCTCATGTACGACCGCACGGGCGCGACGCCCGGCGGGTTCGTCCGCTACCGCGACTCGGCGACGGGTTCGAAGTGGACGATCTACGGTCCGCAGTGGCAGGTGCTGAAGGAGGTCACGCTGCCGGTCGGCGAGCGGTTCGCACCCGCGACGACGTACGACGTGCGCATGATCGTGCAGGGCAGTTCCATCCGGGTGTTCGTCGACGGCGAGCTCGTCATCGACGGGCCGAGCCCCTCCGCCACGGCGAAGGGCAAGGTCGGCTTCTACGTCGAGAAGTTCGCGACGCTCGACTTCGACGACGTGAAGTTCTCGATCGTGGCCACGCCCGTGACCGGTATCGACGTGTCGCCCGCCGACGCGACCCTCGAGCCCGGCGAGCGTCGGCAGCTCGAGGTGGCCGTGACGCCGTCGGATGCCACGAACCCGCGCGTCTCGTGGACATCCAGCGCGCCCGAGGTGGCGAGCGTCGACGAGTCCGGCAAGGTGACCGCGCTCGCCGCGGGCACCGCGACGGTCACCGCGACCTCGCAGGCCGATGACTCGATCTCGGATGCCTCGACCATCGAGGTCGCCGAGGCGGAGCATCCGGTGGTGGAACTCGGCGACCAGCTGTCGGACGCCGCGCACTGGCCCGCCGTCGACGCCGTCGACTTCGACGAGGGCACGCTGCGCATCTCGGGCGAGGGCGTCTATGGCTACGACGCGGAGAAGTTCGGCGACGGACTGCTGAAGTTCCGGGCGACGGTCGACGCGTTCGACGGCGGCTGGTACGGGTTCGCCGTGCGCTCGGACCGTCCGAACGACGCCGCGTGGGTGAACGGCAACCGGGGCTACCTCGTCGTGATCAAGGAGGACCAGATCGAGTTCCAGAGCTGGAAGCCCAAGCAGACGATGCTCGACGTCATCCCGAACACGGCGATCACCGCCGGCACCGAGCATGTGCTCGAGTTCGGCACCGCGGTGGTCGACGGCGGCACGCGGCTGGTGCTGCGCGTCGACGGGAAGACGGTGTGGAGCGGGCTCGACGCCGATGCGGCGAACCCCATCGGGGCCGAGGGGTACCTGAACGTCTACCACTACGTCGAGCAGAACGCCCTCCGGCTCCAGCCCGTCGTCGTGGACGACGGCGCGACCGCCGCACCCGGCGTCGGCACCCTCTCGAATACGAGCGGCTGGGAGTACGGTCTCCACGACGGCACCTACGACGTGATGATGAACCTGTGGTGGGGCACTCCCGGCAGCACGTTCAAGCTGTACGAGAACGGCGCGCTCGTCGCGACGAAGCAGCTCGGGCCGACCGCCGGGATGTCGCAGACCACCGGGGTGAGCTTTACCGACAAGCCGAACGGCACCTACGTGTACACGGGTGAGCTCATCAACTCGAAGGGGGTCACCGCCACCACGTCGACGACGGTGAAGGTCACGGCGGCGGCACCCGGCGCTCCGGTGGTGAGCCACGACGACTGGGACCGCGACGGGTCGTTCACCGCGACGGCGAACCTGTGGTGGGGCACCAACGCCACGAGCTACCGATTCGAGCTCGACGGGCAGCTCGTCGGTTCGGGCGAGCTCACGGCGTCCACGCCGTCGGCGCAGCGGGCGACCGTGAAGCTCACCGGCGTGGCGCCCGGGGAGCACACGCTCGTGGCGGTGTTCGCGAATGCGAACGGCGAGACGGCGTCGAAGCCCGTGACGCTGACCGTGCGCGGCTGACCGAAGCGTCGCCGATCGCGAGCGACGGCGCGGGGCGGGTGACTCGGTCACCCGCCCCGCGCTTCGTCGTGGTCAGCTTGGTCAGCTCAGCCGGCTCAGTCGGTGGGCTCGTCGTACGGGTCGGGCAGGTAGGCGGTGATGTCGATCGGCTGGGTCGGCGGCAGATCGGGGCTGGCGGGGTCGAGTCGCGTCGCGTCCATGCAGTGGGATGTCCGGCAGGGCCCGACCGGTTCCGCTCGGCTGCACCCGTCGGCGCCGCTGCCCGCGCCGCTGCCCGCGCCGCTGCCCGTCGGCGCCGCTCCGCCGCGGTCGAGGGCGGGCGTCAGCCGAGCGGACGGTTGCTGCGGATGACGCCCTCGGGGTCGACACGGCGCTTCACCGCGGCCAGACGCTCGAGCACCTCGGGCCCGTAGGCGTCGGCGAGGGTGGAACCGCCGCCGAGGAAGGTCGGCACCGTCCCCTCGGCCGGGAAGGCCGCCGCGAGTTCGCGGAGCGGTCGGAGCGACGCCTCGACGTCGATCGCCGGATCGAACAGCACGACTCCGGAGCTCAGCAGACCGGCGGCGCCGATCGCACCCACCGCCGACTGCCCGGCGCCGAGCTCCTCGACGATCGCGCCGCCCATCGCCCGCACACTCGCCCGGCCGAGGCCCGCCTCCGCACCCGCGAGGAACGCCTCGACGAACGCCCGCGGGAAACCCTCGGCCGTGAGGTCGAGCGCCGAGCCGAAGTCGGCCACCGGCATCGGGTCGACCGGCTCCGCGGCCACCGCCGCGAGGCCGCCGATGGTGAACGGGGCGAGCGTGTCGGCGATCGGCTCGGCGACCGCGAGCAGCCGCTCGGCGAACCGCCGCCCGGATGCCTCATCGCCGATGTGCACCAGACTGACCGTGGCGACCGTCTGCCCGCGGAGCGGCGGCGGCACCATCGGGGCGTCGGGGAAGCGCATGAGCCCGAGGTCGAGGCCCAGCTCTGGCTCGTCGCGGGAGAGCTCGATCGCCGCTTCGAGCACCGCCTCGGCGTGCGCGATCGGGAAGAGCAGCCCGCCGCCGAAGAGGCGGTCGCCGGGGTAGAGCGCGAGCTCGATCGCTGTGACGACCCCGAAGAGCCCACCGCCTCCGCGGAGCGCCCAGATGAGCTCGGGGTCGTCGGCATCGGTCACGTGGCGCACCTCGCCGGCGGCGTCGACGAGCTCGACGGCGATGATGGAGCGTGCGGTGAGCCCGTACTTGCGGCTGAACATGGAGTGGCCGCCGCCGATGGCCAGCGCGACGGCGTTCACTTCGGGGTTCGAGCCTGCGAGCGCGATGAGCCCCGTGCCGTCGAGGGCCGCCAGCACCCGGCCCCAGTTGACGCCCGCGCCGATGCGGACGAGGCGCGCCTGCTCGTCGACCACGAGCTCGTCGAAGGCGACCGGGCGGATCACGACGACCCCCTCGAGGGCGCCGTCGGCGCCGTGCCCGTTGGGCTGGGTCGTGACGCCAGCGCCCGCGGCGCGCGCGATGCGGAGCACCGTCTGGACGTCGGCGACATCCGCCGGTTCGACGACCGCGGCCGGCCGCTGGTCGACGCTGCGGTTCCACGGCAGTCTCGCCTCGTCGTACCCGGCGTCGCCGGGCAGCAGCACCCGGCCGCGCACCTCGGTGCGCAGACGTTCGAGTTCGGCGGGATCGACGGCGTGGGCGGGCGCAGCGGACACCGAGGTTCCTCTCGTCGGAAGGAGATTCCCGGCCAAGCTACTCCCGGCCCCCGACATCGGCGAGCGCGGGCTCACCAGGTCGAGACGTACTCCGACACCGGCTCCGAGAAGGTGCCGCGGACGATCGGCACCCCGCGCTGCACCGCCTGCCCGATGCGGTCGCGGAGGGCCGGGGAGCTGATCCGGGCGTCGGCGAAGTCGGCGTCGCTCGCGTAGACCCCGATGGGCAGCGTGATGGCCTGGAAGAAGGAGAACAGCGGGCGGAACTGGTGCTCGATGATGAGCGCGTGCCGGTCGCTGCCACCAGTGGCCGCCAGCTGCACGGGTGTGTCGACGAGCGAGTACTGCCCGACGAAATCGAACACGTGCTTGAACAGCCCGGTGAAGCTCGCCCGGTACACCGGGCCCGCGACGACGAGGAGCGACGCCGATTCGATGCGGCCGAGCGTGGCCTCGGCAGCCGGCCCGAGGTCTGCTCGGGTCAGCGCGCCCGCGAAATCGCGGCCCACGCGGCTGAGCTCGATCAGGTCGGTGTCGACCTCGGCGCCCTCCGCGCGCAGCGCGTCCGCGAAGCGCTCGAGCAGCTCGTGCGCGAGCGCAGTGGTCTTCGACGGCGCGTGGAGACTGCCGGACACGGCGACGATGGAGACGGGATCGGCCATGACAGCGACGCTAGGCGGCGTGCGGGGCCTGCCGCCCGTCGCTCGTCGCGCGGGGTAAGCGGACGCAACACGGCGCCACGCAGGAGGGCGGGCGCAGCCCGACTCAGCTCAGCGAGCGGCGCATGAGCACGCGGGGGAATCCGCCGACCACCGACGTCGTGTCGGCGGCGTGCTCGAAGCCCGCCGCCTCGAACAGGCCGCGCGTGCCCACGTACGCCATCGTGAGGTCGACCTTCGCGCCCCGATTGTCGACCGGGTAGCCCTCGATCGCCGGAGCGCCGTGATCGCGCGCGAACTCGACCGCCCCGGCGAGCAGCCGGTGCGAGATGCCCTGGCCGCGGTGTCCCGGCCGCACGCGGATGCACCACACCGTCCAGACGTCGAGATCGTCGACGTGCGGGATCTTCCGGTTGGTGGCGAAGCTCGTGTCGGCCCGAGGATGCACCCCGGCCCAGCCGACGACCTCGTCGCCGTCGTAGGCGAGGACGCCGGGCGCGGGATCCTCGGCGCAGAGCTCGCGGACCCGCTCGCCGCGCGCGGGGCCCCGCAGCGCCACGTTCTCCTTCGACGAGCGCAGCCGGTAGCTCAGGCACCAGCACACGTTCGCGTCGGGCCGCTTCGGCCCGAGGACCGCCGCGACATCTTCGAACACGGCCGCCGGCCGCACCACGATCGTCATGTCCACAGCCTGCCATCGACCGCCGTCACCGGCACCCCCGCCGCTAGGCTGACCGCCATGCCGGTGCTCTCGCTGCTGCTCATCGTGGTCGTCGTCGTCGCGCTCATCGACATCATCACGCGTGGCGACTGGCAGGTGAAGCATCTGCCGAAGTTCGCCTGGATCCTGCTCGTGGTGCTGCTGCCGCTCATCGGCTCGATCCTCTGGTTCACGATCGGCCGCGACTGGGAGGGCGGCGGCGTGCGGCTCCCGCGTCCCCAGCGCCGACCGGCGACGGATGCTCCCGCGCCTGCGGCGCACGTACGCACCTACCCGGTCGACACCCGCTCGACCGAGGAGCAGCTGGCCGACCTCGATCGCGAGATCGAGGAGTGGGAGCGGCGGCGCGAGCTCGAGTCACGCCGGTCGGGCGACGACGCCGACGCGCCGCCGGCGCCGCCTGTGCCGCCCGCCGCGTAGAGGGTCACTCGGCCCAGGTCTGGATGATCACGTCGGACGCGTGGATGCACAGCACCCGCAGCCGCCCGGTCCCGGCGTTCTTGAACCCGTGCCACACGCCCGCCTGCACCGTCGCCGTGTCGCCCGCACCGGCGGTGAGCAGCTGGTCGCCGATCGTGATCCGGGCCGTGCCCTCGATGACGACCCACGTCTCGGAGTAGGGATGCCAGTGGAGATCCGGCCCCTGGCCGGGCTCGTTGTCGACGAAGAAGTACGAGATCCCGGCGCCGTGGTCGCGCCCCACGAACCGGCGCGTCGTGCTCGTGCCGATCCGCAGCGCCTCGGCGGGGATGATCTCGGGCACCACGGGCGGGGTCATGGTCGGTTCCATGAGGAGCTCGGTGGTGAAGGTCGCGCTGGCCATCAGGATGCCTCGTCTCGGTCGGGCGGCCGGGTGCCGCCGGTGGCACCAGGTTCGCGCCGAGGCATCCCGACCGTCACTCTTTCGATACACATCGAAACCCGCGCGGTGGAGGCGGCCGCGGGCTGACCTGGGGCGGCGCGTCTGCCTCGGCCCGCGCGAGGCCGCTGCCACGATGAGAGCCGTGTCTCCTCATCGCCGCACGGGGGTCGGCGGGCCGACCGATCCCGTCCTCGACCGTCGTCCGATCCTGAGCGCTCGCGCGCGCCGCTGGACCCTCGCGACGCTCATCGTCGCGTTCGTCGCGGTGGCGGTCACCACGGTGCTCACGAGCACGGCGTGGCCGTCCGCGCTGCTGATCCGGGCGGTCTTCACCAAGGGCGGTGCCGAGACGGTCGCCGAGATGCAGCCGTACGTGCCCGAGACGGGCGTGGACTCCCGGCTCGACGTGGCGAAGGGGGAGGCCGGCGGGCCCGGCACTGGGCTCGACGTGTTCACGCCGAGCGACTCGGAGGGGCCGAACCCCACGGTCGTGTGGGTGCACGGCGGCGCGTGGATCTCGGGCTCGAAGGAGAACGTCGCGCCCTACCTCCAGATCCTCGCCGGCCATGGCTACACCGCGATCGGGCTCGACTACACGATCGCGCCCGAGGCCACCTATCCGACCGCGACGAAGCAGCTGAACGACTCGCTCGCCTATCTCGTCGAGCACGCCGACGAGCTCGGCGTCGACCCCGACCAGATCGTGCTCGCGGGCGACTCGGCGGGCGCCCAGCTCGCGAGCCAGCTCGCCGTGCTCACCACGAACCCGAAGTACGCCGGCATCCTGGGCGTCGAGCCCGCGCTCGACGCGGACCAGCTCGTGGGCGTCATCCTGAACTGCGGGGTGTACGACCTGCGCGCGATGGCCGAGCTGAACGGCATCGGCGCGTGGGGGTTCCAGGTCGCGCTCTGGGCCTACACCGGCACCAAGAACTGGTCGTCGGACTACGCCGGTTCGACGATGTCGACCATCGACTTCGTCACCGAGGAGTTCCCGCCGACCTTCATCACCGGCGGAAACGGCGACGCGCTCACCTGGATCCAGTCCATCCCCATGAGCGGAGCGCTGCAGGACGCCGGCGTCGACACGACCGAGCTGTTCTGGGCCGCCGATCACGAGCCGGCGCTGCCGCACGAGTACCAGTTCCACCTCGACTTCGACGAGGCGCACGTGGCCCTCGAGCAGACCCTGGACTTCCTCGCGAAGCACACCGACGCGGGCTGACCGGCGTCACACGCCCCTGCGGTCGATGACGGTCGCGAGGTCGGCGCCCGCCCGGAGGAGGGCGACGCTCCGGGCCGCGATGCTCGCGAGCCGCCGGTCGAGCACGCGCTCGGCGTGCGCGAGGCCGCCGGCATCGCCGAGCGTGGCGAGGACCTCGCGGATGGCGGGGATGCCGGAGCCGGCGGATCTGAGCGCGGCGACGATGCGCGCCTCGGCGATCGCCCAAGCCGGATACCGGCGGGCCCGCAGCGTCGTCACGCGCTCGGGATGGACGAGGCCCTCGCGCTCCCAGAATCGCAGCGTGGAGGAGCGCACGCCGAGCGCGTCGGCGAGCTCGGTGATCGTCATCGCGTCCTCGCGCGTCTCGCTCGAGGGTCGGGATGCCTCCGCCTCGGCGCCGATCTCGCGCAGCGCGGCCTTCGCCCGAAGCGCCTCCGTGCGTTCGCGCGCGAGCCGGGCGTGGACCGCGTCGAGCTCCGCCGCCGCGTCCGCGACGCCGGCCGACGACAGAGACGCGAGCAGCGCACGCGCCTCGACCGGGCCGGCCGCGGCCGCGAGGCCCCGGTACGCCCGGAGTGCGGCGACGTGGACGACGGTGTACCGACGGTAGCCGTTCGTGCCCCGCTGAGCCGGCGGGATGACGCCGAGCCGTTCTAGGTCGCGCACCTGCTGCACGGAGTATCCCGCGGCGCGGGCCGCGTCGACCGGGCGGAGTGGCCGGTCGACGGGCTCGGCCGCCTCCGGCACCGCCTCGCGGCCAGCCTCCGGCTCCTCCGCATCCATGGGGCAACCCTACATAAGCACTTCAAGGTCACACTCGAACCATGGAGATGGAGCAGATCATCGAAGAGGTTCGCGGACGAGACGGGGCCCTGGTCGTGGTGCCCGAGCCGGGCGGCCCGTTCCCCGAGCTCGCGTGGGGCGACGCGTTCTTCTACTACGCCCCGGACGGGCGGATGCCGGAGCGCGAGCAGCCGTACGCCACCATCGTCACGAAGGACTACCCGGGCGACACGGCCTCGGGGCTGAACGAGCCCGGTCGCTGGCGGGTGAACGTCCACGTCGGCCGGGCGAAGTTCGAGGCCCTCATCGGCGCGCCGCCCCGGGCGTTCGCGGCGGAGGGCTCGGCCGCCGCGAACACGGATGCCTCGGCCGTCGACGAGGTGCTGCCGCACCCCGTGTACGCCGCGCAGGGCTGGGTGGCCGTGGTGAACCCGGCGACGCGGACGGCCGACCTCCTGAGCGGCCTCCTGGCGGAGGCCCACGAGGCCGCGCGGGCCCGCGCGGCTCGGCGTCCCCGGCGCGACGAGGGCTGAGTGCGCCGACGCTAGGGTCGGTGCATGCGCCCGTTCAGCATCGCGATCCCCGACGACGTGCTCGACGACCTCGGCGAGCGGCTGCGACGTTCCCGCTTCACGACCCCGAGCGCGGCCGGATGGACGGCCGGTGTCGATCCCGAGTACCTGCGCTCGTTCGTCGCGTACTGGGCCGACGAATTCGACTGGAGGGCCGCCGAGGCCCGGCTGGGCGGCTACCCGCAGTTCGTCGATCACGGCCAGCACTTCGTCCACCTGCGTCGCGACGCCTCGCGACCGCCGGTGCTGCTCGCGCACGGCTGGCCGAGCAGCTTCCTCGAGATGCTGCCGCTCGCCGACCTGCTCGACGTCGACGTCGTCATCCCGTCGCTGCCGGGCTTCCTGTTCTCCGAGCTGGTCGACGGGCCGCTCACCCGCGCGGCGATCGCCGGCGCCTTCCACCGGACCATGACGGAGTCGCTCGGCTACGAGCGCTACTTCCTGTTCGGCGGCGACATCGGCGGCGTGGCATCCAGCTGGCTCGCGGCGATGCATCCCGAATCGGTCGCCGGCCTGCACATGATCCACGGGCCGTTCCCGGCGGACTTCGACGCGTCACCGATCACAGCCGAGGAGCAGGCGTTCCTCGATGCCGACGAGGCGCGCGAGGAGGGCGACAGCGGGTACAGCGCCATCATGGGCACGCGGCCCGACACGATCGCGGCCGCGCTCGTCGACTCGCCCGCGGGTCTGGCCGCCTGGATCATCGACAAGCTGCGCGACTGGAGCGACTGCGGCGGCGACCTCGAGTCGCGGTTCAGCCGCGACGACCTCTGCACGCTGCTGACGCTCTACTGGGCGACCGGGTCGATCGGCACGTCGTTCCGGCAGTACCTCGACTGGCCGATGAACGGGAAGCGCCCGGCGATCACCGTGCCCGTCGCCGTGACGGAGAGCAGCGAGCCGCCGCTCGACCTGTTCCCGCGTTCGATCGCCGAACGCGCCGTCAGCGACCTGCGCCGGTTCAGCGCGCCGGGCCGCGGCGGCCACTTCATGGCGTTCGAGGAGCCGCAGCTCGTCGCCGACGAACTGAGCGCGTTCATGCGCGAGGTGGGGTGACCGCCCGGATGACCACGACCCCCGTTCCCGTCTACTTCGACTGCGACACCGGCATCGACGACGCCATCGCGCTCGCCTACCTGCTGGCCCACCCAAGCGTGCGGCTGGTCGGCATCGGCACGGTCTCCGGCAACACGTCGGCGGAACGTGCCGCGGACAACACCCTCGGCCTGCTCGCCGCGGCCGGCGTCGAGGATGTGCCCGTCGCCGTCGGCGCGCACGACTTCCTCGCTCGGTCGTTCGACCGCGGGGCGGTTGCCGTCCACGGCGACGACGGACTCGGGCGCGTGGCATCCGAGCTGCCTGCCGCGACCCGTGAGCCGGAAGCCGGCGTCACCGCGGCCGACCTGCTGCGTCGGCTCAGCCTGGAGCACGAGGGCGAGCTGCGCGTGCTCGCGGTGGGTCCGCTGACGAACCTGGCGCTCGCGCTGCGGGAGGACCCCGGGCTGGTCGCCCGGGTCCACTCGGTCACGGTGATGGGCGGTGCGGTGGATGCCCCGGGCAACGTGTCGCTCGTCGCCGAGGCGAACTTCCGAAACGACCCGCTCGCGGCGGCGGAGGCGCTCACCGCCGACTGGCCCGTGACCCTCGTGCCGCTGGACGTCACCATGTCGCACACCTTCGACGAGGGGCACCGCGAGCGGCTGCGGGCGGCGGGTGCCGCAGGCGCCGCCGTTCCGGCCCTCCTCGCCGGCATGCTCGACACCTATCTCGACTTCTACACGCCGGTGTTCGGCGATCGGCGGTGCGCCCTGCACGACCCGCTCGCGGCCGCGGTCGTCGCGGGCGAGGTGCCCAGCGCGCAGTGGCGGCACGGCGTGTTCGACGTCGTCAGCGACGACGGCCCCGACCACGGGCGCGTCATCGAGCTCGAGGACGACGGCACCGCCGTCACGACCGGGGCCGTGATGTCGACCGACGACCCCGTCGCCGAGATCGTGCTCGGCCGGATCCTCCCGCACGCCTGGCCGGCGTGACCACCGGGGCTCGACGCCCGAGGGTCGGCCCGCGTGACGGCCGGGCTGTCAGCTCAATGCGACGAACAGGCTCAGCACCGCGAGCACGGCCGTGACGGGCGTCATCACCGCGCGCTCGGGCTTGCTCCGCGAGATCGCGTTCAGCGCGATGCCGAGCACGAAGTACCCGAACACCACCCACATGCCGACGACCGACACCACGTCGGGCACCACGTCGACGGCCCCGACGCGGTCGAGGGCGAGCAGCGCGATCACCGCGTAGATCACGATAGACACCGCGCTGCCGACCCGGAGCCGCGCGGGCAGGACGCGGTGCGCGCCGCCCCAGGCGAACCGGCCCAACGGAGCCCCGAACACGAGCGCGAGCTGGAAGACGGCGACGAGCGCGAGGACGACGGTGAGGGCGATGGCGGCGGGCACAGGGCGAGCCTATCCGGACGCCGGCGGGGCGTCGCCCGAGGCACGGCGTCGGCGTCCGGGTGGTCACGCGCCCCGTTCGGGAGCGTCAACCCCCTCGCGGCGCCCGGCCGGTCGGCCTACCGTCGGGCCCATGGGAACACGAGACAGCGGGCGCGCAGCTCGCGACGAGCCTGCGGGCGGGGAGATCCGGACCTCCCCCGCGCGCAGCACGCTCTACTTCGTGCTCGGCGGCATCCTGACTCTCGTGGGCATCGTCGGCATCGCCGTGTACACGTTCACGCCCCGGAACACCCCGGTCGAGGGGCAGGAGACGGCCGACGGGCTCTGGCAGGCCGGGCTGATCATCGGGTCGGCGGTCGCCGGCGGTGCCGGACTGCTGCTGCTCGGATGGGGACTCGTCACCGTGCTCCGGCGTCGTCGAGACGACGGGCGCTAGCGGCGATCGGCCCGCGCGAGCGCACCCACCTCCAGCACCGCGTCGGCGAACGCCGCAGGCGCTTCACGAGGAAGGTGATGCCCGGCGTGCGGCACGTGCCGGTGCACCCGCGGTCCGGTGAAGTGCGTCGCGCTCGCGGCGGCATCCGTCGCCGGGAAGTTGCCGTCGGCGAGCCCGTCGAGCGTGACGGCCGGCACGGGCACCGGCGGCAGCTCCGCGAGCGCAGCCTCGAGGTCTCGGTACTCGGGAGCGCCCTCGGCCCGGCCCAGCCGGTGCCGGTACGAGTGAATCACGACGTCGACGTAGTCGGGGTTCCGGAACGCCTCGGCGGCTCGATCGAGCTCGCCCGCGTCGAAGCGCCACTCAGGCGAGTTGCGGCGCCAGATCACCTCGGCGATGCCGCGCGGGTCGGCGGCGAGGCCGGCGCGACCGCGCTCGGTGAGGAAGTAGAAGAAATACCAGAAGCCCGCCTCCAGTTCGGGGCGGAGCGGCTCAGCCGACGCCCGGATGTCCTGGATGAGGTAGCCGTTGACGCTGACCACGCCCTCGACCCGGTCGGGCCAGAGCGCGGCGGCGACGCAGGCCGCGCGGCCGCCCCAGTCGTAGCCGGCGAGCACGGCCCGGTCGAGGCCGAGCGCGTCCATGAGGTCGACGGCGTCGCGCCCGAGCGCCGCCTGCTGACCCGACCTCGGCGTATCCGGGTCGAGGAACCGGGTCGCGCCGTGCCCCCGCAGGTGCGGCACGATCACGCGGTGGCCCGCTTGTGCGAGCCGCGGCACGACGTCGACATAGCTGTGGATGTCGTACGGGAACCCGTGCAGCAGCAGCACCGCCGGCCCGTCGGACGGCCCCGCCTCGACGTAGGCGACGTCGAGGGGGCCCGCCTCGACCCGACGCAGAGGGCCCAGGCGGGCGGACGAAGCGCTCGGGATCACGACACGGCCCGCTGTCCGAGCGCACGGCCGGAGTCGGCGGATCCCGCACCTGCCGCGAGCCAGTCGGCGAACCGGGTCGGCGCGAGCGCGGCGGCGGGGCCGGGGAGCAGCTCGTCCTCCTCGAGCCGCGCGCCGAAGTACTCGGCGAGCGGATCGGCGACGACCTCTCGGGGATCCTGGCGGATCCGGAGGCCGCGCTGCACGAGCTCGGCGAGGCGGAAGCGCTCCGGCCCGGCGAACTCGACGACGTCGTTCGCGGGCGGGGCGACAGCAGTACCCGCGACCGCGGCCGCCACGTCGTCGGCCGCCATCGGCTGGAAGAACGCGTTCGAGAGCCGCACCACGTATCGCACCGACGCGGAGTCGGCGATGGCCTGGATGAACTCGAAGAACTGGGTGGCGTGCACGATCGTGTACGGCCGGCCCGACTCGCGGATCAGCTTCTCCTGGGCGGCCTTCGCGGCGAAGTAGCCGCCCTCGCTGCGGGCGAGCCGGTCCGTGCCCACGACCGACAGTGCGACGTGGTGCCGCACCCCGGCCGCCGCGCCGTACGTGAGGAGGTTGAGCGTGGAGGCGTAGAAGAACTCGTTCGCGCCCCGCTCGTCGAGGTAGCCGGAGTTCGAGACGTCGACCAGCGCGTCGGCGCCGGCGAGGGCCTCGTCGAGGCCCTCGCCGGTGTACGAGTCGACGCCGGTCGCCCTGGACGCGGCGACGACGTCGTGGCCCTCGCTCTGCAGGCGAGCGACGAGGCGGGTGCCGATGAGGCCGGTGCCGCCGATGACCGCGATGCGCATGGCGGGCTACCTGGCCGTCGCCGGCTGCGCGGCGAGCCACTCGTCGTACGTCGTGGCCGCCTGCTGCGCGTCGGGCCCGGGCGTGAGCTCGTCGCCCGTGAGCTTCGTGCCGAAGTACGGCGCCTCGGGGTCGGCGATCACGGTGCGGGAGTCACCGTGAGCTGTCAGTGCGCGGCCGATGAACTCCGCCATGGGCAGCCGCTCGGGGCCGCCGATCTCGACGATGCCGTTCACCGGCTCGCCCGACCCGGCGGCACGGGCGACGGCGGTCGACACGTCGGCGGCGGCGACCGGCTGCATCAGCCCGGTCGAGAGACGGGCGACGCCGTCGACCGTCGCCTCGTCGGCGATCCGCAGCGCGAACTCGAAGAACTGCGTGGCCCGAACGATGGTGTACGGCAGCCCCGAGTCGGCGATGAGCCGCTCCTGCTCGACCTTCGCGCGCAGGTAGCCGCTGTCGGGCAGCCGGTCGGCGCCGACGACCGAGAGGGCGACGTGCAGCCGCACCCCGGCCTCGCGCTCGGCGGCGATGAGGTTCGACGTCGAGGTCGTGAAGAACTCCAGCACGTCGGCGTCGGCGAACGACGGCGAGTTGGAGACGTCGACGACGACGTCGGCACCGCGGAGCGCCTCGGCGACGCCCTCGCCGGTCAGCGTGTTCACGCCCGAGTTCGGCGAGGCGGCCACGGCCTCGTGCCCGTGCTCGGTGAGGAGCGAGACGACCTTGGAGCCGATGAGGCCGGTGCCTCCGATGACGACGATCTTCATGACTGGTGCCTTCCGTCCGGGCCGCGGCGGTTCCGCTGCCGTCATGAAGCTCCGACCGGATGCTCAGCCGGTCTGTGACGGGGCCGCCGGAATCCGTCGTTTGAATCCGACATGGGATGCCGCGAACCCGAGCCGCTCGTAGAACCGGTGCGCATCGGTGCGCGCGGCGTCCGAGGTGAGCTGGACGAGCCCGGAGCCGAGGGCCGGGGCGGCGACGTCGACGACCCAGCGCATCATCGCGCCGCCGATGCCGGCCGAACGGGCGTCGCTGCGGACCCGCACGGCCTCGACCAGCAGCCGGGTGCTCCCGCGTCGCGCCATGCCGGGGATGCGGGTGAGCTGGAGGGTGCCGACGAGGCGGCCGTCGGCGTCGTCGGCCACGAGCAGGTCGTTGCCCTGGTCGGCGAGGATCTCCTCGAGTGCGGCGAGGTAGGCGGGCAGGTCGCCCGGCGCGGCGACGTCGCCGCGGGCGGCGCTCACCGGGTCGTCGGCGAGCAGCGCCATGAGCTGGTCGAGGTCGTCGCGGGTGGCGCGGCGGAGGAGGACGGGTCCGGAGCGAGCGTCGAGGGCGACCGGAAGCTGGAGGGCGTCGAGCATGGCACCAGTCTCGCAGCGCGTCGGTCAGGCTCCTCAGTCGGGCTCGGGGCGCCGGCGGTTCCAGGCCGCGAGCTTCCGCGGAGCCGTGGTGAGCCAGAGCTGCGCGACCGGCCGGCCCTCGCCCGA
The DNA here is from genome assembly GCF_040267705.1 of Agromyces sp. G08B096. Classification (NCBI taxonomy): domain Bacteria; kingdom Bacillati; phylum Actinomycetota; class Actinomycetes; order Micrococcales; family Microbacteriaceae; genus Agromyces; species Agromyces sp. G08B096. The sequence goes on along the minus strand of NZ_CP158374.1, from coordinate 2,875,230 downwards.
CGACTCGCCGAGCGCGAGGACCGCGGCGATCTCGCCGTTCGCACGGCGCGCCGCCACGCCGGGGGCCCCGTTCACGTGCACGCGCAGCAGCCTCGTCGTGGGCTCCGGGTGCAGCCGGGCCATGAGGGCCGGGATGACTCCGGCCCGGCCGTAGACGTCGACGCCGGTGGCGTCGCCGGCGTCGACGACGAGGTGCACCTGCGGGGTCAGCAGCCGGGCGAGCGCCACCTCGTCGCGATGCCGGACGGCGGCGATGAGTGCGGCGGCGGGATCGTCATGCGGCACGGGAGATCACGGTGAGCTTGTCGGGGTTCATCATCCAGAGCACTTGGTCGATGCCTCGTTCCGAGGCGACGAGGGAGATCACGGCGAAAGTCGTGCCGTCCTTCGACAGCAGGACGGACGGCTGCCCGTTGACCTCGGTGAACGTCTCGGCGACGCCCTGCCAGAAGTGCGTGTGGAACGCGTGGATGAACCTCGCGACGGTGAGCCGGCCGAACACGGGGAACTTCGACGCCCGCACCTTGCCGCCGCCGTCGGAGTACGACACCACGTCCTCCGCGAAGAGGCGCTCGAGCTGCACGAGGTCGCCGGTCTTGGCCGCGGCGAGGAACGCGGTGAGCAAGCGCTGCTGTTCGCCGGGCCCGACCTCGCGCCGTCGCTCGCCGGCGAGGTGCTTGCGGGCTCGGCTCACGAGCTGACGGACGGCCGGCTCCGA